>WLJH01000009.1 GCA_009701885.1 Actinomycetota bacterium | reverse complement strand
GGGGTGAGCCCCTTGAGCTGACCGACCTGGTCGGTGGTGGCCGCCGCCCCCTTTGGGCAGATCCCATGGCCACCACCGGGCAGTTCTCGTGACCGTCAGCGGGCAGGTCTTATGTCCGCCACTGGGCAGTTCCTACTGTCCCTTGACACACTGCCTGCGTCTGCGACGGCGTACGTGTGGCGGGTGCGGCGGTCCGACTACAGCGAGCACAAGGGCGGTTGGAGCGCGTGGCGACGGTTCACCGTCTCCCCACCACAGCCGAAGTTGCTCGCACCAGGCTCCTCGGTGGGGTCAAAGGCAGCGTTGTTCCGGTGGAGCGCCCCTCCTGGGGCAGCGTCCTTCCGCTGGGAGATTCGACGCAAGGGGTCGGCGTCGGTGTTCAGCGCGACGACGCAGCAAACCGCCTGGGTCAACCCTGGCGGCCTGGCACGGGGGATCCGCTACACCTGGCGCGTGGTGGCGTTGGACAACCAAGGTCAGGGGCTGTCGGCGTCGAACTGGCGATCCGTCATCGCCCGATGAGGCGGATCAGGGGTTGCTGGGCCCCGGCTGGACGCTCGACAGCAGACCGATTCGCATCGCGGTGACCAGGGCTTGGGCGCGGTTGGCCGCGCCAAGCTTCTGGTAGATCCGGGCAATGTGAGACTTGGCCGTGGACTCGCTCATGTAGAGCTGCGCGCCGATCTGAGCGGCGCCGAGCCCCTCGGCTAGGAGCACCAGGACCTCGTGCTCACGATCAGTCAACCGTGTTGACTCTGAGGCACCGCGGCGCATCATCGCCCCGACCAGACCGCTGCAGATGAACGAGCGCGGTGAGACGTGGGCGTGGCGGGCCGCCTTGACCACCTCGGTGGACGGGGCGTCCTTGCCGACGAACCCGGAGGCGCCAGCCTCCATGGCGGCGAAGATCTGGTCGTCACCGGAGTGCATGGTCAGCACGATGAGGCCGACGTCGTCGTGGTCGCGGCGCAGCTGACGGACGATGTCCAGGCCGGTCCCGTCGCCGAGCTGGAGGTCGGTCACGACGACGTCGGGCCGCAGCTCGGCGAAGCGGGCCAGCGCCTCGCGGACCGAGCCGGCCTGGCCGACCACCTGCATGTCGGGCTGGAGGTCGAAGACCCCGGCCAGGCCGGCGCGGATCAGTTCGTGGTCGTCGACCAGCATGACGGAGATGGACTCGCTCATCGAGGAGAGGTCACCTGCTTCGATCGGGGGGTGGAGGGAGCGGCGTCGCCGACCGGCTCGGGCGAGAGCCGGACCGTCACGTCCAGACCGCCGTCAGGGGGCTCGGTGATGCTGAGCTCGGCGTCGATGAGGCGTGCGCGCTCCCTCATGATGCCCATCCCGTAGGAGTCTGTCCGCGCCTCGCCCAAGCCGCGGCCGTCGTCACGCACCGAGATGGCGGCGTACGGCGCCGCGACCTGGCAGTGCACGCGGATGGTGCTGGCGTGTGCGTGCTTCACCGCGTTGTTGAGCGCCTCCTGGGTGATCCGGAACAGCTCGGCCTCGACCTCGGGACGCAGCCGCTGCGGCTGCTCGTCGAGGGTGACCTCGATGGCGACGCCGGACGTCTGGCTGAGGTTGCGCGTCACCCCGATGATGGCGGTGCCCAGCGACTCGCTCGTGCCGACGGTGGTGCGCAGCGTGGTCACGGAGCGTCGGACCTCCGCCACGATCGCGGTGATCCGCTCGCGCAGCATCACCAGCTGCTGCTCGAGCTGGGGCGTGGGTGCGGCGGCGGTCAGGGCGTCCACGAGGTACCCCAGGGAGGCGATGTCCTGGGCGACGCCGTCGTGCATCTCGCGGGAGAGCCGCTGCCGCTCGTCGGCGGTGGCGATGTCGCGGAACCCTTCGAAGAGCAGACCGGTCTGGAGGGGCACGGACCGCTCGACGAGGACCTCCTGCAGACGCAGGACCCGACGCCGCAGCTGGGCGTCGTCGAGCGAGCTGCCCTCCGGCATCGTGCCGCTCACCACGGCCACCGTGTCACGGTGCCCCTCGAGCGGGAACGCGAAGCAGCCCGCGTCGACGAGCAGCTGGTCGCGCGCCCAGGCGCGGGCGGCGATCGCCGCACACCGGTCGGGGTCGCCACCCGAGAAGGACTTCGCCGCGAGGGTCGCCAGCTGGTCGTCCAAGGGTACGTGGATTCCGACCGAGGAGGCAGGCACCTCGTCGAGGACCGTGTCGAGGATCAGGCCACCGAGGCTGCGCGGGTCGAGCCCGGCGGAGAGCCCGATGCTCAGGCTGTTGAGCTCGCGCAGCAGGTCCGTGGCGTGTCGGTACGGCGCCAGCGGGTCGTCGTCGCGCAGGGCGCCGCGGACGAAGGTGGCGACCATGCCGAGCGCCAGCCCCATGGTGGCCCAGGTAAAGATGCCGAGTGCCTGGTCGCTGGTCAGGGTCCCCTCCAGGCTGAGAACGACGAAGACGACCGCGACCAACTCGGCAGAGAGGGCGAGCAGCACGCCGCGGAGCCCGCGCCACAGTCCTGCCACGAAGGGAGGCACGGCCAGCGCTCCGAGCACAGCCAGGGAGTCGATGGTCAGCGCGATGATGACTCCTACGAAGGCCGCGTCCACCAGCCCCACGAGGGCGCGCGAGCGAGGGGCGACTGCGTCGAGGAGTAAAGCAACCACCCACCCGACTGAGAGCATTGCCAGAGCAATCACTGACATGACGTCCTGGTCCCACAAAATGGGACCTCCGAGTGCCAGCAGCACGAATCCGCGTGCAGCCCCTGAGATCCTCAGGTTCGGTGCCGTCCTCACGCGACCAGCCTCTCGGTGGACCTAGAAGTTGTCCATGATGCTGATGACCGCGGGTCCCATGACGGCGACGAAGAGCGTCGGCAGGATGCAGAAGATGAGCGGGACGGTGATCTTGACCGGCACCTGCTGGGCCTTCTCCTCGGCCCGCTGCCGGCGCTTGACCCGCATCTCGCTGGACTGGATGCGCAGCACCTGGCCGATCGGCACACCGAAGGAGTCGGCCTGGACCATCGAGCTGACGAAGCTCTTGAGATCGGCAACGTTGGTGCGGTCCGACATCGCGCGCAGCGCCGCGGCGCGCCCCTGCCCGATCTGCATCTCCCGCAGCACCCGGGAGAACTCGTCGGCCAGCGGCCCCTCGGTGTTGCGGGAGACCTGCTGCACGGCCGCGTCGAAGCCGAGACCGGACTCGACGCTGATCGTCATGAGGTCGATCGCGTCGGGGAGGTCGCGCTGGATCTGCGCCGACCGGTCGTAGGCCTTCTGGTACAGGTAGAGATTCGGTGCGAAGAAGCCGACCACCAGCCCTGCGGCCACCACCACGATCCGCACGGGCGTCCCGGCGCCGAGCATCAGGCTGAACAGCAGCGCGACGACGAGACCGGCGACGGCGCCGACGATCTTGCCCGAGGTGACCCGGTCGACCGTCCAGCCGTCGGGGTTGCCCGCGAGGTCGAGCTTGCGCCGGATCCGGTCCGCGGAGTCCGCGCCGGACAGTCGGCGGCCCAGCCCCAGCGTGCGTGCCTGCAGCGGCTCCCAGACCCGCTCGGTGAACGGCCGGTCGACCTCGTCGGTCAGCGCCTTCGGTGCGGCGGTCATCGCCTGGAGGACTGCCAGCGACTTGCCGACCCCCGAGGCCTCCGCGTCGGAGGTGGTGGCCGAGGCCACGAGCACGATCGACACGACGACGAGCAGGACACCGAGCACGAGCAGCAGGGTCATGTCACACCTCCACCTTCACCAGGCGGCTCATCCAGAAGACTCCCACACCGAGCCACAGCGTGGCGCCGGCCAAGATGACCAGCCCGCGGGGGTCAGTGAAGAGGATGCTCACGTAGTCGTAGTTGGTAAGCAACAGATAGACCATGAAGAGCGGTGGAAGCAGTCCGAGGACCCAGGCTGACAACCGCCCCTCGGCCGAAAGAGAGGCGACCTGGCGCCGGACGTACTCCCGCTCGCGCATCGTGCCCGCGACGGTGTCGAGGAGCTCGGCGAGGTTGCCGCCGACCTGGCGCTGGATCCGGATGGCCATGACCACCCACTCGAAGTCCTTGCTCTCGAACCGCTCGGCCAGGCCCTCCAGGGCGTCCTCGATGGTGACGCCCAGCCGGGTCTCCACCAGCACGCGGCGGAACTCGGTGGAGATCGGCTCCGGCCCCTCGCGTACGACGGTGTCGACCGACTGCGCGAGCGAGAGCCCGGCCGACAGCGACCCGCTGATGAGCTGCAGCGTGTCGGGCAGCCCCGCGTTGAACGCCTTGCGCCGCCGCGACTGCCGGATGCCGAGGTAGACCCAGGGCCCCACGACCCCGAGGCCGATGAAGAGCAGACCGAGCAGGATGTTGCCGGCACCCAGCAGCAGGCCGAGCACGCCGGCGACGACCACGACGCCGGTGTGCACCAGCAGCCACTCGGCCGGCTTGAGCTCGCTGCCGGCGCCGTCGAGCCGGGCCGCGATCTTCGCCTCGAGCCCCTTGTTTCGCTTCAGCACGTTGGCTGCGGCGTCCTTGGCCTGGGCGATCGCCTGCTCGGTGTCGATCCGCGGCCCGTCGGACTCGGTCGTCCCCCCTGCCCTCGCGGTGTAGGACACCACGCGGTCGGCCGCCGTGGGCGCGGGTGCCGGGGTGGGCACCAGCAGCACCAGCAGCACGACCAGCCCGACGCCGAGCAGGGCGATCCCGGCGTACATCGCCCACGAGGGGAGGGCCCAGCCGCTGCTGCGGACGAGCTGGTCGTCCACGCCGGTGCCGCCGGCGATCGACTGAGCGACCGTGGCGAAGGCCTCCGCGCGCAGGTCACCGGTGCTGGTCGAGAGCGTGACGGCGACCTGCTGCTCCACGCTCGGCAGGTCGGCGGGCACCTCGGCCGTCACCAGCACCTGGCGGGTCAGGGCGTCTGCCTCGGCGGCGAACGTCCCGCTCAACGCCTCGCTGGTGGCGGGGATGACCTCGCCGCCACCGGCCTCGGCGAGCGTGGTGAGGTCACCGCCCGGGTCCTCCTCGAGCGAGACGACGTCCAGGGTCACCTCGGCGGCCGAGACCGCGGCGGTGACCGACTCCAGGGTCGTCTCCGTGGTGTCGGCGCCGTCGGAGAGCACGACGAGGGTGCGCTGGCCCTCGGTCCCGGCCATGTCGACGGCGCTCAGCACGCCGTCGTACAGCGCGGTCTGGCCCGACAGGGTGAGCTCGCCGATGACGGCGCGCGCGGCGTCGCGGTCGGTGGTCGGCGCCAGCGGCTGGGCGACCTCCCGGGCGAAGGTGACGATGCCCAGGGACACGTCGTCGGGCAGGCCGTCGACGTAGGCCAGCGCGGCGGACTGGGCGGCGGCGAAGCGCTCGCCCTCCATCGAGTTGCTGGTGTCCATCACGAGCACGGCGGTGCGCTGGACCGCGCCCGAGGTGCCGGCCGGCTCGGCGGTGGCCTCGACGTCGGTGCCGCCGACGCTCACGCGGACCGAGTCCAGGTCGGGGTCGGCCGAGGGGGGCAGCGAGACCACGAGCTGGACCCGGCCGTCGTCGGTGGGCTCGACGTACGAGATCGCGGCCCCCTCACCGGCGGCCCCGGACGTGCCGGCGCCCCACGCGGCGGTGGGGAGCAGCAGCCCCAGCAGCGCGGCGAGGAGGAGGGCGACCTTTCGCATCACATCCGGTCCGTCGCGAAGATCATCGGGTCCACGGTGACGTTGGAGTGCGCCATCTTCTCCAGGAACTTCGGCCGCAGGCCGGTCGGTCGCAGCCGGCCCAGCGAGCGGCCGTTGGCGTCGAAGCCGAGGGAGTTGTCGTAGACGAAGATGTCCTGCAGCGTGATGACGTCGCCCTCCATCCGCTCCACCTCGGTGATGTGGGTGATGCGGCGCGAGCCGTCCTTGAGCCGCGACTGGTGCACGATCAGGTCCACCGCGCTGGCGACCTGCTCGCGGATGGCGCGCATCGGCAGGTCCATGCCGGCCATCAGCACCATCGTCTCCATGCGCGAGAGCGTGTCGCGCGGGCCGTTGGAGTGCAGGGTGCAGATCGAGCCGTCGTGGCCGGTGTTCATCGCCTGGAGCATGTCGAGCGCGGAGGCGTCGCGGACCTCGCCGACGATGACCCGGTCGGGCCGCATGCGCAGGCTGTTCTTAACCAGGTCGCGGATCGAGACCGCGCCCTTCCCCTCGATGTTGGCCGGCCGCGACTCCAGCCGCACCACGTGGTCCTGCTTGAGCTGCAGCTCCGCGGCGTCCTCGATCGTGACGATCCGCTCGTCACCGGGGATGAAGGAGGACAGCACGTTGAGCGTGGTCGTCTTGCCGGCGCCGGTGCCGCCGGAGACGATCACGTTGAGCCGACCACGGATGCAGGCCTCGAGGAAGTCGCAGGTCTGCGGCGTCAGCGAGCCGAAGGAGATCAGGTCCAGCGCGGTCAGCGGGTCCGCGGCGAACTTGCGGATCGTCAGCGCCGAGCCGTCCACCGCCAGAGGTGGCACGACCGCGTTGACGCGCGAGCCGTCGGGCAGGCGGGCGTCGACCATGGGGGAGGACTCGTCGACGCGACGGCCGATGCGGGAGACGATCTTGTCGATCGTGCGGCGCAGGTGGGCCTCGTCGGCGAAGTGCGCGTCGGCGGGCACGAGCTTGCCCCCGCGCTCCAGCCAGATGTCCTTGTGGCCGTTGACCATGACCTCGGAGACGTCGGGGTCGCGCAGGAACGGCTCGATCGGCCCGTAGCCCAGGATGTCGTCGCTGATCTCCTGGGTCACCCGCTGCCGGTCGCTGCTCGACAGCGGTCGGTCCTGCGCGCTGAGCACGTCGGCGAGCACCGCGCGGACCCGCTGGTCGAGCTCGTCGGAGTCCATGTCTGCGTCGTACAGGTGGGGGCCGAGCTGCTTGAGCAGCTCGGTGTGGACGCTGCTCTTCAGCTCCTCGATGCGGTCGCCCTGCTGGGCGGAGAGCCGGCGCCGCGGCTCCGCCGCAGGGGTACGACGGTTGGCGGCGACGGCCGCGGCACTGCTGGCACCCGGGGCAGGTGTGCCGGGCTCGCCCGCGGCGGGAGCGGCACCGTCGGCGGTCCCCGGGGCGGCGGGGTCGGCGGCGGCGTCCCCGGAGCCCTGACGGGCGGCGGCGAGTCGGTCGGCGAGACTGCTCATGGGTGCTACCTCCTGAGCCGGAAGCGGGTGCGGCCGCGGGCTGCCTCGTCACCCGCGGCGTCGGTGGGTGCGGGGGCCTCCGGCTCGCCGAGACCGGCGAGCGGGACCCCGGCGATCTCGGAGGCGAGCGCGCGGACGGCCTGGCTGCTCTGGTGCGCGGGGGTGGCCACGACGATCGGGTTGCCGGAGTTCGTGGCGGCGGCGACGTCGACCGAGGAGGACACCGAGGCCGCGACCGGCATGCCGAGGATGCCCTCGACCTTGTCGGGGGTGATGCCGACGGCGTCGTCGGCGCGGTTGAGCAGCAGGTGCCGGTGGCCCCGGGCGATGTCGAGCATGTCGAGGGTCTCCAGGGCGACCTTGACGTTCTTCAGCGTCGGCACGTCGAGGGTGGCGACGATGACGCACTCGTCGGTCTCGTCCAGCGCCGTGAGGACCTGCTCGTCGAAGGACGGGGCCGTGTCGACGACGACGAAGTCGAAGCTCTCCCGCAGCGTGCGCAGCACCTTGCCCACGAGCGCGGGGGAGACCCGCTCCCGCACGTCGGGGTGGGCGGGTGCGGCGAGGACCATCATCGAGTCGGCGTGCCGGGTCAGCAGGGTGTCGAGCTGCGCGGCGTCGAGGGTCTCCTCGGAGCCGATGGCGTGCTCGATGGAGTGGGTCGGGAAGAGCTGCATGGTGATCGCGACATCGCCGAAGGCCAGGTCGAGGTCGACCAGGCAGACGCGCCGCGCACCGCGCTCGGTCAGCGCCAGCGCCAGGTTGACCGCCATGGTGGTCTTGCCGACGCCGCCCTTGGGGGAGAAGACGGTGATGACCCGGCCGAGCTGCTGGGCGCCGCTGGGTCCGCGCAGGGCGGTCCACAGCTCACGCGCGCGCTCGACCGCGCTGCTCAGCGAGACGGTGTCCTCGACGTCGACGACGTCGCGGGCCCCGGCCTTCATGGCGTTGGCCAGCACGGTGGTGTCGAGCTTGTCCCGGACCAGCACGACGCTCACGGTCGGGCGGGCGGTGCGCAGGTCCTCGCAGACCTTGAGGCAGTCGTCGAGGTCGAGGTGCGGGCCGAGCACGGCCACGAACTCGTCGGGGTGCTGGTCCAGCCAGGCGCGCATGCGGTCGAGGGAGTCGACCCCCTGGCTCCCCGAGGGCAGGCAGGACAGCAGCGCGGTGACCGCGCTGGTCTCGGAGTCGACGGCGACAGGCATGGGCTCTAGTTCTGCAGCAGGTTGTCGACGGTGGTGGGCGGCGCCAGGGTGACCTTGGAGTCGTCGGTCAGCAGCGCGAACGACAGCTCGCCCTGCTGCTGCGCGAGGAGCACGCGCTGCATCTGGGCCTGGCTCACCGAGAGCGTGATGAGCGTGCGGGGCAGCGACTCGACGACCTGCTGGCCACCCTCCTGGCCCTGGCCCTCGGTGGTGGTCGTCGTGGTCACCGGGGTGGTGGAGCCGACCGCGATCACCGTCACCCGGGTCAGCAGCACGCTGGAGAAGGGCGCTCCCGTCGTCGGGTCCGAGCCGGTGAGGAAGATCGCGACCTCGGAGCCGGGGTTGACGAAGCCGGCGACGCGGGCGGGGTCGGTGAGGTTGATCGACATCGCCATGTCCCCCTCCTCGGGGATGTTGAGGCGGGTCTCCTCGACGGCGGTGTCACCGAGCTTCTGGGGCACGACCTGCTCGCCGGGGTAGATCACCGTCAGCGCGATCTGCTCGGCGACGTCCCCGGTGGTGACCAGCGCCCCCGGCAGCACCTGGCCGCGCGGCACGGCCTGCAGCGCCAGCTTGCCCGCGGCCGCGGCGTCGGCGATGCGCTCGCCACGCTCGATCTGGGCGGTCGCCACGAGGACCTCGGTCGTCTCGAACCGCTCCTCGGCGCGGTTGTCGGCGCCACGGACGTACAGGAAGACCAGCACCGTCCCCAGCGCGGCGACCACGGCGGCCGCGACCAGGAGAACCCTGCGTCGGTCCATCGGTGAGCCTCTCGTTCGTGGGGACGAGGGGTCCCCACCCCCATGCCCCATGCCATGCAGGGACACCGAGGCGTCCCCCTCCGCGATCATGCTAGGGACCAACGGCCCTGGTGAGGGGGGTTTTCACCCAATTGCCGACGGCACCGGTCCGAGGACGCCGTGCACCGGTGGAGAGGGCGTGGAGAGGGCGCGGAGGGCTCAGCGGTAGAGCGCGTCGACGTACGCCCGGGACTCCCGCACCACGACGGAGCGGCGCAGCTTGAGGCTGGGCGTGAGCTGCCCGCCCTCCTCGGTCCACTCCTCGGCGAGGACGGTGAACTTGCGGATCGACTCGGCCTTCGAGACGGCCTTGTTGGCCTCCTCGACGGCTTCCTCCACCGCGGCCCGGACCTCGGGGCCGTCGAGGAGCTTCTCCGGCGAGCCGGACAGCCCGTGCGTCTGCGCCCAGACCGCCAGGGCCTCCCGGTCGATGGTGACCAGGGCGCCGATGAAGGGCTGGCCGTCGCCGACCACGAGGCACTGGTCGACCAGGGGGTGGGCTCGGACCCGGTCCTCGAGCACCGCGGGGGCCACGTTCTTGCCACCGGCGGTCACCAGGATCTCCTTCTTGCGACCGGTGATCCGCACGAAGCCCTCGTCGTCGACCTCGCCGACGTCGCCGGTGTGGAACCAGCCGTCGCGCTCCAGGGCCTCGGCCGTGGCCTCCTCGTTGCCCCAGTAGCCGGCGAAGACCTGGCCGCCGCGGAAGAGCAGCTCGCCGTCCTCGGCCACCCGGACAGCCGTGCCCGGCAGCGGGCGTCCGACGGTCCCGATGCGGTGGGCCCCGGGCAGGTTGACGCTGAGGGCGGCGGTGGTCTCGGTGAGCCCGTAGCCCTCGAGGATGGTCAGCCCCACGCCGCGGTAGAAGTGGCCGAGCCGCTCGCCCAGGGGAGCGCCGCCGGAGACGGCGAAGGTGCAGCTGCCCCCGAGGGCGGCGAGCAGCTTGCCGTAGACCAGCCGCTGGAAGAGCGCGTGCTCGGCGCGCACCCGCACGGGGACCCGGCCCTTGTCCTGGGCCCGCGACCAGGCGATCGCGGTCTCGGCAGCGCGGTCGAAGACCTTCCCGCGCCCCTCGGCAGCGGCCTTCTGCGAGGCGGTGTTGAAGACCTTCTCGAAGACCCGCGGAACGGCGAGGATGAACGTCGGCTGAAAGGACTGCAGGTCCGGGAGCAGGTTCTTCACGTCCGGGCTGTGGCCCAGGCGGGCGCGCGACATCACGCTGCCCACCTGGATGATCCGGGCGAAGACGTGGGCGAGCGGCAGGAAGAGCAGCGTCGAGGCGCCCTCGGTGTCGAAGAGCGACTCCAGCTCCTCGGTGGCGACGCCCAGCTCGAAGAGGAAGTTGCCGTGCGTGAGCATGCAGCCCCTGGGCCGTCCGGTCGTGCCGGAGGTGTAGATGATCGTGGCCAGGTCCAGCGGGGTGGTGGCCGTGCGCCGCTGCTCGAGCACCTCGTCGGTCACGTCCTCGCCCAGGCGGCGCAGCACGTCCACGCCGTTGTCGGCGAAGGACCACACGTGCCGCAGGTCCTCCAGCCCGGCGCGGGCGGCGGAGACCCGCGCGGTGTGGTCGGGGCCCTCGGTGACGACCGCGACCGCCGCGGAGTCGGCGAGGATCCACGCGACCTGCTCCTCGGAGGAGGTCTCGTAGACGGGCACGGTCACCGCGCCTGCCCACCAGATGGCGTAGTCGAGCAGCGTCCACTCGTAGCGGGTCTTGGACATGAGAGCGACCCGGTCGCCGGTCTCGACGCCGGCGGCCACCAGGCCCTTGGCCACGGCGCGCACCTCGGCGGCGAACTGCGCGGCCGTGACGTCGCTCCAGCCGCCGCTACCGTCGGGGCGGCTCATCACGACGGCGTCCGGGGCCTCGGCCTCGTTGCGGACGACGGCGTCGGTGAGGTTGCCGGTGGTGGGGACCTCGACGGTCATGGGCGTCGAGTACTCGCGCACAGCGGGCTCCTCGTTCCTGGTCTGGTGGACGTGCCCGGGCACGTTACCGCCGTCGGCGCCGTCCACCTCATCCGGTACGCTCGCGCAGCCGGACCGGGCCCGCTCCGGCCGCACCGCTGTGGCCGCGGTCACGGTCCGGGACGAGGCTGGACGAGGGCTCGACGAGCCGAACGAGGGAGTCGCAGTGGCTGAGCAGACCACGTCGTCGATCGTGATCGACGCCGCACCGTCGGACGTGATGGCCGTGATCGCCGACTTCCCGGCGTACCCCGCCTGGGCGAAGGGCGTCACCGTCGCCGACGTGCGGGCCACCGGCCCCGACGGTCGGGCCGAGCAGGTCTTCTTCGCCCTCGACGTCTCCCCGATCAAGGACGAGTACACCCTCGCCTACACCTGGGACGGCGACCGCGAGGTCACCTGGACCCTGGTGGAGGGCAAGATGCTGCGCGCCCTCGACGGCGCCTACGTGCTGCGCGACAAGGGCGGCTCGACCGAGGTCACCTACCGCCTGGCCCTCGACGTCTCGATCCCGCTGATCGGGATGCTCAAGCGCAAGGGCGAGAAGATCCTCATCGACACCGCGCTCAAGGGGCTCAAGAAGCGCGTCGAGCAGCTGGGCTGAGCCCGCTGGTGCGCATCCTCCTCTTCACCGGCAAGGGCGGTGTCGGCAAGTCCACCGTGGCGTCCGGCACGGCCGCGCTCGCCGCTGCCGACGGCCACCGCACGCTGGTGCTCTCGACCGACGCTGCCCACTCGCTGGCCGACGCCTTCGGGGCGCCGGTAGGGCCGGAGCCCACCGAGGTGGCGCCCCGGCTGTTCGTCCAGCAGGTCGACGCCCAGCTGCGGTTCCAGCAGTCCTGGGCCGACATCCAGCGCTACCTCCTCTCGGTCCTCGACGTGGCCGGCGTCGACCCCGTGGCCGCCGAGGAGCTGACCGTCATCCCCGGTGCCGAGGAGGTCCTCGCGCTGCTGGAGCTGCGCCTGCAGGTGCTCTCGGGCGCCTGGGACGTCGTCGTCGTCGACTGCGCCCCCACCGCCGAGACCCTGCGGCTGCTCGCACTGCCCGAGGCGCTGGGGTGGTACATGCAGCGCGTCCTGCCCGCCGAGCGGCGCATCGTCAAGGCGCTCAAGCCGGTCCTGCAGCGGGCCGCCGGCGTCCCCATGCCCGGCGACGACGTCTTCGACGCGATCGAGCGCCTCCACGCCGAGCTCGACGAGGTGCACGCGCTGCTCTCCGGGCCCGATGCCTCCGTGCGGCTCGTCCTGACCCCGGAGACCGTCGTGCTGGCCGAGGCGCGCCGCAGCTACACCAACCTCTCGCTCTTCGGCTACCGCGTCGACGGCGTCGTGGCCAACCGGGTCTTCCCCGCCGGCGGCGACGCCTGGCGCGAGGGCTGGGTCGCGGCCCAGGACGCCGTGCTCGGCCAGGTGGCGCAGTCCTTCGCCGGTCTGCCGGTCTGGCGCTCCGAGTACCGCGCCGTCGAGCCCGTGGGTGTCGACGCGCTGCGCACCCTCGCCGCCGAGGTGTACGCGGGCTCCGACCCGCTCGCCGCGCCGCGCGGCGAGGGGCCCTTCCAGGTCACCCGCACGGACGCCGGCGCCGTGCTGAGCCTCGCGCTGCCCTTCGTGACGCGCGCCGAGGTCGACCTGGCCCGCAACGGCGACGAGCTGGTCGTGACCGTCGGGTCCTACCGCCGGCTGCTGACCCTGCCCTCCGGGCTGTCCCGGCTGCGGGTCGCGGGCGCGCGGGTCGAGGACGGTCGGCTGCAGGTCCGCTTCACCGACCCCGCGGCGACAGCCGCAGCCGCAGCCGCGCCCGCCGCCGCCGTACGCCGTCAGCAGGCGGCCCGCCGATGAGCCAGCCGCCGCCCACCGGCCCCGGACGTCCCACGCCTCCCGGGGGACCGGGCGACCCCGAGGACCTCGGCACCGTGGCCGAGGAGGCCGCCAAGCTGCTCGGCGCCCTCGGCGACTGGGCCCGCGACCAGGGCACCGACTGGGCCCAGGGCGCAGCCGGCCTCGCCGACCACGCCGCCACGACGGCCCGCCAGGTGCGCGAGCACCTCGACGACAACCTCGCCACCGGCAGCGAGGAGTGCCGCTACTGCCCCGTGTGCCGCACCATCCACGCCGTGCGCCAGATGAGCCCCGAGGTCAAGGCGCACCTCACCACCGCGGCGACCTCGCTGCTGCAGGCGGCCGCCGGCGTCATGGCCACCCAGGTGCCCTCCGGCTCGACGGGCGCTCAGCCCGGGCGCTCGGGCGTCGAGCACATCGATCTCGACGACGACGGGTCCGACGACCCGGCGGACCCGGGGTCCCAGAGCGAGCAGCACGACCAGACCGACCCGACCGACCCCGATCCGGAGACCCACGCGTGAGCCTGACCTGCGGCATCGACATCGGCGGCACCAAGATCCTCGGTGGGGTCGTCGACGAGGACGGCGCGATCCTCGCCGAGCTCCGGGTGGAGTCCCCGGCCAGCGACGAGGAGGCGATCGAGCGCGCCGTCTGCGACCTCGTGCGCCGGCTCTCGGCCGACCACGCGGTGGAGGCGGTCGGCGTCGGCGCCGCCGGCTACGTCGACAAGGCCCGCTCGACGGTGATGTTCGCGCCCAACATCGCGTGGCGCGACGTGCCGCTGCGTGCCGAGCTCGAGCGCGACCTCGGCCTGCCGGTCGTGGTGGAGAACGACGCCAACGTCGCGGCCTGGGGCGAGTTCCGCTTCGGCGCGGGCGCCGACGTCGACGACCTGCTGCTGGTCACGGTCGGCACCGGCGTGGGCGGCGGCCTGGTGCTCGACGGCTCGCTCTACCGCGGCGCCTTCGGCGTCGGCGCGGAGATCGGCCACATGCGCGTGGTCCCCGGCGGCATCCTGTGCGGCTGCGGCAACCACGGGTGCTGGGAGCAGTACGCCTCCGGCTCGGCGATGGTCCGCGAAGCCCGCTCCGAGGCCCGGGGCGGGTCGCTGCTGGCCCGGCACCTGCTCGACCTGGCCGGCGGCGACGCCGACCGGATCACCGGGCCGCTCATCACCGAGGCCGCCCGCGGCGGCGACCCGTTCTCGACCGAGCAGCTGGCCACCCTCGGCCGCTGGCTCGGCGAGGGCATCGCCTCCCTCACGGCGGTCCTGGACCCCGCCGTCTGCGTCATCGGCGGGGGCGTCAGCGAGGCCGGCGACCTGCTGCTCCAGCCGATCCGCCAGGCCTTCGCCGGCCAGCTCACCGGGCGCGGCCACCGCCCCAACCTCGAGATCCGCAAGGCCCGCCTGGGCAACCGCGCCGGCCTGATCGGCGCCGCCGACCTGGCCCGGCGCTGAGCGGCCCACGGTGAGCGGCCCGACGGTGTCGCTGGTCCAGGCCGCCGGGGCGGCCCTCCGCGCGCCCGTCGGCGGCGCCCCGGTCGTCGGGGTGGACGTGGGCGGGACCAAGGTGATGGCAGCCGAGGTCGGGCCCGACGGCACCGTCCTGCGCGTCGCCCACCGCGCCACGCCCGGTCGCCGGGTCGACGTCGCGCTGCTCGAGGACGCGCTGACCGAGGCCGTCCGCGAGGTCGCCGCGGGTCGTCGCCTCGCCGGCGTCGGCCTGGCCGCTGCCGGGTTCGTCGACGCCGCGGGGGAGCGGGTCATGTTCGCCCCGCACCTGCCCTGGCGGGGCCAGCAGGTGCGGGCCCGGCTGGCCGAGCGCTGGCAGGTGCCGGTCCTGCTCGACAACGACGCCAACTGTGCGGCCCGCGCGGAGGCGGCGTACGGCGCCGCGGTCGGCGCGCGCGACGCGCTGGTCGTCACGCTCGGCACCGGCATCGGCGGCGCGGTCGTCCTCGACGGCGAGCTGCACCGCGGGCGCAACGGCATGGCCGGGGAGTTCGGGCACATGCAGGTCGTGCCCGACGGTCGCGCGTGCGAGTGCGGCGGGCGGGGCTGCTGGGAGCAGTACTCCTCCGGCAACGCCCTGGTCCGGCATGCCCGCGCCGTCCTGGCCGAGCCCGGCGCGGTGGGCCCGTTGCTCGACCTGGCCGAGGGCGATCCTGCGTTGGTCGACGGCCCGATGGTCACCCAGGCCGCCCGGGCCGGCGACCCCGTCGCGCTGGCGGCCTTCGCGAGCGTCGGCGGCTGGCTCGGCACGGGTCTGGCCAACCTGGTCGCGGCCCTCGACCCCGAGGTCGTGGTGGTCGGCGGTGGCGTCTCGGCCGCCGACGAGCTGCTCCTCGAGCCGGCCCGGCACGCCCTGGCCGCCTCGCTCGTCGGCGCCGAGGATCGCGTCGTCCCGCCGGTGCTGCGTGCCGCCCACGGCCCCGAGGCCGGCGCCGTCGGCGCGGCCAGCATGGTCCGCGACGCGCTCGGTCGTGGGCTGCGCCCGCGGCGGGCCCGGCGCTCGCGTCGCCGGCGCTAGCCCGTCGGCGCCACTACACCCGCGAGCCGTCGTCCCAGGGCTCTCGCGGCTCCTTGGGCATCCTGGCGACGAGGTAGCAGAACCCACCCACGAACCAGGCGATCATCAGGTAGCCCACCCAGTCCGGCAGGTCGAGGCCCAGCACGAGCGAGACCAGCAGGAGGATCGGGGAGCCGATGACGCCCATCCAGGCGATGCCGCGGTCCGGCTCGGGGATGGGCAGCGGCGGCGGGGGCGGCGGCACGTAGGAGTCGGCGTCCTCGGCGTACGCCGGGGTCGGCTCGTCCGGCTCGTCCTCGACCCACGCGGCCGGGTCGTCGCGGCGAGCGGCTGCCGGTGGCGCGGTGGGAGGGACGGCCGGTGGCACGGCCGGGTCGTCGTCGAGCTCGGCGCGCTCGCCGAAGTTCTCCACGATCGCGCGCCAGGCGTCGTCCTCTCCCTCGCGCTGCACCCGGCCAGCCTAACGAGGGACGGCCAACCGACCTACGCCGAGCCCTCGACGCCGGCCACCCGCCGGGCGAAGGCCGCGGACTCCTCGACGATGGTGTCGAGGTCGTGGTCGAGCGTCGCGACGTGGTAGCTCTCGGGGAGCCGCACGACACGGACCTCCCCGGAGACCCCCGAGGTGATGAGTGGCTCGGAGGAGTCGTCGACGACGTGGTCGACGGTCGAGCGCAGGTAGAGCACCGGCACCCGCACCTTCGGCAGGTCGGCGACCAGCGGGCCCCAGGCCTGCATCATCGAGTGCACCGCCCGGAGCGGGGTGCGGGTGTAGCCGTGCTCCTCGACCCCCGGCTTCTTGATGTCGTTGGCGATGCCGGGGAACGAGGGGACCACGTGCTTGAGCACGGGCAGCAGCTTCACGTCGAGCCGCTTCGTGGCGACGGCGGGGTTGACCACGACGACGCCGGCGATCGACGGCTCGTCGGCGGCCAGCCGCAGCACGAGGGCACCGCCCATCGACAGCCCGGCGGCGACCACCACGTCGGTGCGGGCGGCGAGCCGGCCGTGGGCGGCCCGGAGCTCGGCGTACCAGTCCGACCAGCGCTTGGTGTTGAGCTCCTGCCACGTGGTGCCGTGCCCGGGCAGGCGCGGCACCTCCACGGCGTACCCCTGCGCGGCCAGCGCCTCGGCCCACGGCTTCATGGACGCCGGCTGGCCGGTGAACCCGTGGCACAGCAGCACCCCGATCCGGCGCCCGCCGGTGGCGGCGGGGTCGGCGTCGGTGGCGAGGGGCTCGGCGAGGGGGTGCAGCGGCAGCGCGGTCATGGCGCGATCCTGCCGCACGCCGGGGGTCGGCGTGGCGCGACCCGGCAACCTCCGCGTATCTCGATCGGCCGGATCTGCCCTAGGGTGGCCGGGTGTTCTACTGGTTCCTCAAGTGGGTCGCCATCGGGCCGCTGCTGCGCGTGGTCTTCCGTCCCCAGACCGAGGGCGCCGAGCACGTCCCCGAGGAGGGGCCGGCGATCCTGGCGAGCAACCACCTGTCGTACGCCGACTGGCTGTTCATGCCGCTCACGCTGAACCGCCGCGTCACGTTCGTGGCCAAGGCCGAGTACTTCACCGGCAAGGGCGTCAAGGGCTGGCTGCAGCGCACGTTCTTCTCCGGCTCCGGCCAGGTGCCGATCGACCGCGCCGGTGCCGACGCCGCCGCCGGCGCGCTGCTCTCGGCCAAGCGCGTCCTCGGCGAGGGCGGTCTGTTCGGGATCTACCCCGAGGGCACCCGCTCCCACGACGGCAAGCTCTACCGCGGCAAGACCGGCGTCGCCCGGCTCGCGCTCGAGACCGGTGTGCCGGTCATCCCGGTCGCCGTCGTCGGCACCGACGTCGTGGCGCCCCCGGGCAAGAAGTTCGGCTCCTTCACCCGACCCGTCGTGCGCTTCGGTCCGCCGCTGGACTTCTCGCGCTACGAGGGCCTGGAGAACGACCGCTACATCCTCCGCTCGATCACCGACGAGATCATGTACGAGATCATGCGGCTCTCCGGCCAGGAGTACGTCGACATGTACGCCACCCGCGCCAAGGAGCTCTCCAAGACCGAGGCGGCCGAGGCCGCCGCGGCGGGCTCCACCGGTCCCGCTGGGGAGCGGAAGGCGTCCTGACGCCGCACCAGGAGCCCCACCCGGGCGGCGAGCCCGCCGCCCTCGTCGTCGAGGACCGGATCTTCCGGGCGCTCGCTGTCCTGCGGGCGGTCCTGGTGCTCAACACCGTCGGGGTCGGGCTGTGGACCCGCGACGAGCTCGACCGGCCCTGGGTCGGTGCGCTGGCGGTCGGTGCGATCGTGCTGTGGTCGCTCGCCGTCACCGCGGCGTACGCCGACGCCGCCCGCCGCACGCCGCCGATGCTGGCCGCCGACCTGGCTGTCGCCCTGGGGGCCCTGCTCGCGACGCCGCTGGTCAAGGCCGACGGCTTCGACGCGACGCTTGCGGGCTACTGGGTCATGTCGCCGATGTTCGCCTGGGCCGCCCGCTGGGGCTGGCGGGGCGGGCTCGCCGCCGGGCTGTCCGTCGGTGCCGCCGACCTGCTCATCCGCGACGAGCTGACCCAGGTCACCTACGGCAACGTCTTCCTGCTGGCGATCGGTGGGCCGGTCGTGGGCTACCTCGTGGAGTCATTGCAGCGCTCGGCCGTGCAGCGCGACCGGGCCGAGCGCGAGGCGGCTGCCGCGGCCGAGCGCGCGCGGCTGGCACGGGCCGTCCACGACGGCGTGCTGCAGGTCCTGGCGCTGGTGCAGCGCCGCGGCGGCGAGGCGGGCGCGACCGACCCGCGGCTCGCCGAGCTGGGCCGGCTCGCCGGGGAGCAGGAGGAGGCGTTGCGCGCGCTGATCCGGGCCCAGGACCGGGTGGTGCCGCCGGTTGCCGTTGCCGCCGGGGGCGCCGCCGTGGCATCCGTGGCCGACCTGGCCGCCGCGCTCGCCACCCTGGAGTCGCCGCGGGTGGTCGTGTCCCTGCCTGGTGGATCGGTCCTGCTGCCCGAGGCGCAGGTGCTCGAGGTGCGGGCTGCGGTCGCGGCGTGCCTGGACAACGTCGAACGGCACGCCGGCCCCGACGCCCGCGCCTGGGTGCTCCTGGAGTCCCTGCCCGGGGCCGTGACGGTCTCGGTGCGCGACGACGGCCCCGGCATCCCCGACGGGCGCCTGGCGCGCGCCACCGCGGAGGGACGGCTCGGGGTGACTGGGTCGATCGAGGGTCGGCTGCGCGACCTCGGCGGCCGCGCCGACCTCGCCACCGGGTCGTGGGGCACCGAGTGGACCCTCACGCTGCCCGTCTCCCCAGCCACCTCGCCCGGAGGAGCGCCCACGTCGTGACCATCCACACCGAACACCCCTTCACCGACCCCCACCCCGATCCCGTACGCCGCTTCCGCGGCCGGCTCGGCGGTGCCGTCACGTTGTGGACCTCGGGGTCCGGTGCCGACCGCGCGGGTCTGACCGTCTCCTCGCTCGTCGTGGCGCTGGGGCGACCGGCCCACGTGGTCGGGCTGCTCGACCCCGACGCCGACCTCACCGAGGCGCTGCGCGACACCGGGTGCGTGGTCATGCAGGTGCTCTCCTGGGCCGACCGCTCGTTGGCCGAGGTCTTCGCCGGCCAGGCGCCGCTGCCTGGCGGGCCCTTCCGCGCCGTGGAGTGGGAGGAGACACCCTGGGGGCCGCGGCTCGCCACTGCCGGCACCTGGCTGGGTGCCGAGCTGGTGGAGGAACGCGAGCTGGGCTGGTCCGCGCAGGTGACGTGCCGCATCGCCCACGTCGAGGTCGCCGACGACCCGCCGAGCGGGGCGCTGGGCCACCGCCGGGGTCGGTGGCTGTCGCTGGGACATGGCCTAGGGTCCGACGCGTGAGCGAGCAGCCGCTGCGGGTCATGGTGGTCGACGACCACCCGATGTGGCGCGACGCGGTGGAGCGCGACCTCGCCGGTGCCGGCTTCGACGTGGTGGCGGTCGCGGCCGACGGGGACCAGGCGATCGCCCGGTTCCCCGCCGCCCGGCCGCAGGTCGTCGTGCTGGACCTGCAGATCCCCGGTCCCAGCGGGGTCGAGGTGGCCGAGCGGGTGCTGCGCCACGACCCCTCGGCACGGGTGCTGATCCTCTCGGCCAGCGGGGAGCAGGACGACGTGCTGGCCGCGGTCAAGGCCGGCGCGACCGGCTACCTCGTGAAGTCGGCCTCCCGCGAGGAGCTGATCGACGCCGTGCGCCGGACCGCCGCGGGCGACCCCGTCTTCACGCCCGGGCTGGCCGGGCTGGTGCTGGGGGAGTACCGCCGGCTCTCCGACCCGACCCCCTCGGGCCCGGAGGTCCCGCAGCTGACCGAGCGGGAGACCGAGGTGCTGCGGATGGTCGCCACCGGCATGTCCTACAAGCAGATCGCCGAGCGGTTGGTGCTCTCCCACCGCACGGTGCAGAACCACGTGCAGAACACGCTGCGCAAGCTCCAGCTGCACAACCGGGTCGAGCTGACCCGCTGGGCGATCGAGCAGGGGCTGGAGGAGTGAGCCCGGACCCCGCCGGGGACGGCTCCGCCGAGGAGACCGAGCAGCTGCTCGCCCTCGCCGAGCGGCTCTACGGGCTCCCGTTGCCGGACTTCACCCCCGCGCGTGACGAGCTGGTCAAGCGGCACAGGGGGACGCCGCTGGCGGCGCGGTTGAAGGCGCTGCGCAAGCCCGCTACCGCTGCCTGGGTCGTCGACCTGCTGGTGCGGCACGAGACCGAGCAGGTCGAGCAGGTGCTCGCGGTCGGTGCGGCGCTGCGGTCGGCCCAGGAGTCCATGTCGGCCGACGACCTTCGTGCGCTCACCAAGCAGCGCCGTCAGCTGACGGCCGCCGTCACGACGACGGCGAGGGGGCTGGCGCGCTCCCACGGGTTGAAGGTGACCCAGGCCGTCGCCGACCAGGTCGAGGCCACGCTCACGGCCGCCATGGTCGACGCGGAGTGCACCCGTGCCGTCCGCAGCGGGCTGCTCGTCGCGCCGCTGGCCAGCACGGGCGTGGACGAGGTCGACGTGGCGGCCGCGGTCGCGCTTCCCGAGGCACTCGGCTTTGAGGCGGCACCCGCTCCGCAGGCCGAGCCGGCCGGGCGGCCCGCGCTCACCGTCGTACCCGACCCCGAGGCGGACGCCAAGGCCCGTCGGGCCGCCGAGGACGCCCTCGCCGAGGCCGACTCGGGACTGGCCGATGCCGAAGAGTCCTTGGCCGAGGTGCAGTCCGAGGTCGGTGAGCTCGAGGCCCGCGCGCTCGAGCTGCAGGCCGAGATCGACGAGCTCAAGCGCCGGCTCGCCGAGCTGGAGTCCGACGCCGACGACGTCGACGACGCGCTCGAGGAGGCCGAGGCCGCTCGCGACGAGGCGCAGGCCGCCCGGGACGAGGCCCGCGCGGCCCGGGACGAGGCGGCACGGGCGCTGGAGCGGTTGCCGTCGCACTGAGCGGCGTGCGCGACCGGCTCGTAGCCGCAAGGACCGAACAGCCCGAGAAGCTGCGTGCTGCGCGTGAGAGGGGGCGTTCGCCTGCGCGTGCGGTCCTCGTGGCCACGGATCGGCCGATCGTCAGAGCAGCGCCCAGCCCTTCGAGCGCTCGACCGCCTCGGTCCAGCGCCGGTGGGCGGCGTCGGCGGCGGCCCGGTCGGGCGAGGGGGCGAAGGAGCGGTCCAGCTGCCAGGTCTCGCGCAGCTCGTCGGTGGAGCCCCACACGCCGACGCCGAGCCCGGCGAGGAACGCCGCACCGAGCGCGGTGGTCTCCGTCAGGCGAGGTCGCTCGACGGTGAGCCCGAGCTGGTCGGCCTGCAGCTGGCAGAGCAGGTCGTTGGCGCAGGCCCCGCCGTCGACGGCCAGCGACGTCCGCGCCGGCATCGTCTCGATGACGTCGCGCACCTCGAAGGTGATCGCCTCGAGCGTGGCGCGCACGAGGTGGGACCGGGTCGTGCCGCGGGTGATGCCCAGGATGGTGCCGCGGGCGTGCGGGTCCCAGTGCGGGGCGCCGAGCCCGGTGAGGGCGGGGACGAAGACCACGCCGTCGGAGGAGTCCACCGTGGCCGCGATCGCCTCGGTCTCGGCCGCCGAGCCGACGATCTGCAGCCCGTCGCGCAGCCACTGCACCGCCGCCCCGGTCACGAAGATCGCGCCCTCGAGGGCGTAGGTCAGCTCACCGGAGGGAGAGCGCCAGGCGGCGGTGGTGAGCAGTCCCGCGTCGGAGCGCACCAGCTCCGAGCCGGTGTTGGTGAGGATGAAGGACCCGGTGCCGTAGGTGCACTTCGCGTCGCCCTCGTCGAAGCACGTCTGCCCGAAGAGCGCCGACTGCTGGTCGCCGGCGATGCCCGCGATCGGCAGCTCGAGGTCGAGGAAGGACCTCGGGTCCGAGAGCGCGACCTCGCCCCAGGAGGGCACGAGGTCCGGCAAGGCGTCGCGTGGCACGCCGAAGATCCCGCACAGCTCCTCGGACCAGTCGCCGGCGGCGAGGTCGAAGAGCAGCGTGCGGCTGGCGTTGGAGACGTCCGTGACGTGGTGCAGTCCGCGGGTCATCCGGGCGATGAGGTAGGAGTCGACCGTGCCGACGGCGTACCTGCCCTCCTCGACCAGGGCCCAGGTGCGCGGCTCCTCCTCGGCCAACCAGCGCAGCTTGGTGCCGGAGAAGTAGGGGTCCAGGCGCAGCCCGGTGAGCTCGCTGACCCGGTCCTCGTGGCCCTCGTCGCGCAGCCGGGTGCAGATGTCGGCGGTGCGACGGTCCTGCCAGACGATCGCGCGACGTGGCGAGCCGAGGGTCTCGCGGTCCCAGAGCAGCACGGTCTCGCGCTGGTTGGTGATGCCGATGGCGCGCAGCTGCGAGGCGTCGAACCGCGCCAGCGCCGCCCTCGTGGCCTCCAGGGTCGCCTGCCAGATCTCCTCCGGCGCGTGCTCGACCCAGCCCGGCCTCGGGAAGTGCTGGGCGAACTCCTGGTAGCCCTTGGCCACGATGTCGCCCTGCGGCGAGACGACGACCGCCGTGACCCCCGTCGTGCCGGCGTCGATCGCCAGGACGCTCACGACGCGGACCCGCCGTCCTCGCCGCGGGCGATGGCGAGCACCCGTCGGTCGATCCACGACAGGTCGTCGGCCACGCGCATCTCGTAGTTCTCGGTGCCGACCCATGCGTGCAGGTCGCGGTGGCCGCCCGCCCGGGCCATCGCCTCGAGCTCCTCGCGCAGCTCGGGGGTCACCGGCACCTTCTCCTCCTCGGTGGAGGCGGTGAGGTAGAGGTCGTTGAGGTCGAGCAGCCGCGCGAGCTCCTGGACCGGCGCGGCGTGGTCGTCCACGCGCAGGTCGCAGGCGATGTCGTCGCCACCGCCGTACCCCGCCCCCTCGCGCACCACCAGCAGGGCTGCGGACTGGCGGCCCCGGCTGTCGCCGCCCGCCTCGTCGCCGGCGGCCAGCGCCGCGAGCAGCCGGTGGGCCAGCGGCACCGAGTCGTCGGTGGCCAGGAACGCCGCCTCCATCGCGAGCACGACGTCCTCGCCGGTGAGGATGTTGCCCTGGATCGCGTAGCCCTCACCGGTCACGCCCCCGGCCCAGTCCAGGCAGGCGCTGCCGGTGTGGGTGGCCGCCCCGCCCTCGACGTCCACGATGCCCACCTGCCGGTGGTCGCGGCCCGGGTCCTCCTCGAGCAGCCGCTGCAGCGCGATCGAGGCGTTCGCGCCCTCGTCGAGGTGCGCCAGCGCCAGACCCTTGTAGGCGACGTTCGCGTCGGCCTGCGTGGCGATCGCCCCGACCTGGGCGACCGCAGCGGGCACGGCGCTGCCGACCGCCAGGAACTTCGACGCGACCGCCACCCCCCACTCGGCTTCCTCGGGGTCGGGGTGTCCGGACCTGGCCACGATCGAGAAGGTCATGCGCGGGACCCTAGGACATCCGGCCACCCCGGGTGGGGTGTGACCCGGGTCATGTGTCGCTAGGGTCGGTGCATGCGAGTGGGAGTCCTGACCGGAGGCGGGGACTGCCCCGGCCTCAACGCCGTCATCCGTGCCGTGGTCCGCAAGGGCGTGCGCCAGCACGGGTTCGAGTTCCTGGGGTACCGCGACGGCTGGAAGGGCCCGCTCGAGGGCCTGACGATGCCCCTGGGCGTCGAGCAGTGCCGCGGGATCCTGCCGCGCGGCGGCACCATCCTGGGCTCCTCGCGCACGAACCCGTTCAAGCTCGAGGACGGCGTCCAGCAGATCACCGACAACCTGGCCCGCGACGGCGTCGACGCGCTGGTCGCGATCGGTGGCGAGGACACCCTCGGCGTCGCCACCAAGCTCGCCGACCTCGGCGTCAAGGTCGTCGGCGTCCCGAAGACGATCGACAACGACCTGTCCGGCACCGACTTCACCTTCGGGTTCGACACCGCGGTCAACATCGCCACCGACGCCATCGACCGGCTGCACACGACGGCCGAGTCCCACCACCGCGTGCTCGTCGTGGAGGTCATGGGGCGGCACGCCGGGTGGATCGCCCTGCACTCCGGCATCGCCGGCGGTGCGAGCGCCGTGCTCATCCCCGAGCAGCCCTTCGACATCGAGGCCGTGTGCCGCCACGTGGAGGCCCGCTTCGAGTCCGAGTACGCCCCGATCATCGTCGTCTCCGAGGGCGCGGTCCCGAAGGAGGGCGGCGACATGACGCTCGTCTCCGGGGAGAAGGACGACTTCGGCCACGTCCGACTCGGCGGCATCGGCGACCGGCTCGCCTCGGAGATCGAGCACCGCACCGGCAAGGAGGCGCGCGCGGTCGTGCTCGGACACATCCAGCGCGGCGGCACCCCGACGGCCTTCGACCGCTGGCTCGCGACCCGCTTCGGCCTGCAGGCCGCCGACGCCGTCGCCGAAGGCGACTTCGGCACGATGATGGCGCTGCGCGGCACCCGGATCGAGCGGGTCCCGCTCGCCGAGGGCACCGGCGTGCTGAAGACGGTCAGCCCCGAGGAGTACGCCGAGGCCGAGGTCTTCTTCGGCTGAGCCGTCTCGGCGTGCCCGGCCGTGGCCGGCCGGGCGAGCGGTCACACCAGCGAGGCGATGAGCTCCTCGACCCGCCCGCGGATCTCGTCGCGGATCGGGCGCACGGCCTCGATGCTCTGCCCGGCCGGGTCCTCGAGCACCCAGTCCTCGTAGCGCTTGCCCGGGAAGAACGGGCACTCGTCGCCGCATCCCATCGTGATGACCACGTCCGACTCCTCCACGGCCTCGGTGGTCAGGATCTTGGGCTGGGCTGCGGCGATGTCGATGCCCTCCTCGGCCATCGCGGCCACGGCGGCCGGGTTGACCTGGTCGGCGGGTTGCGAGCCGGCCGAGAGCACCTCGATCCGGTCGCCGGCCAGGTGCTGCAGGTAGCCCGCGGCCATCTGCGAGCGGCCGGCGTTGTGGACGCACACGAAGAGCACGGTCGGCTTGTCGGTGCGGGGGGAGTCGGGCGTGGTCGTCATGGTTCCTCCTGGTGGGGGTCAGATGCCGAGCTCGCGCAGCAGGGCGCTGACGCGGGTCTGCAGGTCCTCGCGGATCGAGCGGACCTGGTCCAGCGTCGCGTCGGCGGGATCGGCCACCGGCCAGTCCTCGTAGCGCTTGCCGGGGTAGACGGGGCAGGCGTCGCCGCAGCCCATCGTCACGATGACGTCAGCAGCACGTACGACGTCGTCGGTGAGGGGCTTGGGATAGGCCTCGGTGAGCTCGATGCCGCGCTCGGCCAGCACGTCCACGACGACGGGGTGGATCCGGTCGGCGGGGGCGGACCCGGCGGTCCGCACGTGCACGCGGCCGCCGGAGAGGTGCTCCGCGAGCGCAGCCGCCATCTGCGAGCGGCCGGCGTTGTGGACGCAGACGAAGAGCAGCTCGGGCACCGGCTTGGCGAGCCTGCCCTCGGCCTGGGCGGCCGCTCGCAGCTGCTCCTCGGCGAAGCGCTGCACGAGCACGGGCAGGTAGTCGGTGAAGCGGGCGTGCGGCTCCAGGTCGGCCCTGGCCAGGTCCACCGCCGCGCTGATCTCGGCACGGTCGAAGACGTGGTCGTAGCGGTAGGTCAGGTCCTCGACGATGCGGGTCCACTGGGCTGCGAGCCCGTGGGCGGTGGTCACGATCGGTCTCCAGGCTGGTCGACGGGGGCGGTGTCAGCAGAGGTGGCGGGAGAGGTGGCAGTGGCGGTGGCGGCGTTGCGCAGGGACTCCGCGGGGTAGAGCAGCCGCACGAGCAGCACGGCGAGCCCGGCCCCGAGGAGCTGGAAGGCCAGGAACGGTGCGACCGAGCCGGGGGAGATCCCGGCGAAGGTGTCGGAGAACATCCGGGCCACCGTCACGGCCGGGTTGGCGAAGCTGGTCGAGCTGGTGAACCAGTACGCCGCGGTGATGTAGCCGCCCACGGCGTACGCGATGGTGTCGGTGCGCCCGGAGCGCACCGACCCGAAGATGACCACGAGCAGGCCCAGCGTCGCGACGACCTCGGCCAGCCACAGGTCCCCACCCGTGCGCTCCCGGGTGGAGATCGTGACCGCGTCGAGGTCGAACATCAGGTTCGCCACGACCGCGCCCACGACGCCGCCGGCGACCTGGCCGAGCACCAGGGGGACGGCGTCGCGCACGTGCAGCAGGCCCAGGACGACCTCGGCGAGGGTGACCAGCGGGTTGAACGCGGCCGAGACCGGCTGCAGCGCCAGGATCAGCGCCACCAGCGCGGCGCCCGTCACGATGCTGTTCTGCAGCAGCTGCAGGCCGACGTCGTCGGGGGAGAGGCGGGTCGCGGCGATGCCGGAGCCGATGACCGCGGCGACGAGGAAGGCGGTGCCCACGACCTCCGCAGCGACCTTCCGCAGGAGCAGGTCCCTGCCCATGGGCGGGCTCGAGCGGCGCGTCACCGGGCGACGCCGCCCAGCAGCGAGGCGACGTCGGCGAGGGCCGTCGTGCTGACCCGGTAGTAGACCCACACGCCGCGCTTGGACCGCTCCAGCAGCCCCACCTGGTGCAGCACCTTGAGGTGGTGGCTGATGGTGGGCTGGGAGAGCTCGAAGGCGTCGTTGAGGTCGCACACGCACGCCTCGCCGTCCTCGTGCGAGGCGACGAGGGACACCAGGCGCAGGCGCACCGGGTCGGCCAGTGCCTTGAGCAGCGGGGCGATCCGGTCGGCGGTGGCGGCGTCCAGCGGCTCGGCCGTCAGGGGGGAGCAGCAGGCGACGGTCTCGGCCGGGCTGGGCAGCACGGCGGGAGCGGACTTCGGCATGCGTCTATCTTCACATCCGTCGATGTCTCGGTCCGGCTGCCGCTCGGCGAACATCGGGTGAACGGTGGTCGGCGGCGCTCAGCACGTGCTTCCCCCCAGGGTCAGCAGGGCCGGTGAGGGTGCGCAGCAGCCGGCGTCGTCCGCCTCCGGCACGCCGTCCAAGGCCCCGGACCCGCCGCAGACGCCCGGTTCGGGCAGGACCAGCTCGACCCGGGCCGCCGCCTCGTGGTCGCCCACGATCGCCGCGACGATGCTGCGCACCTGCTCGAAGCCGGTGAGCGCGAGGAAGGACGGCGCACGGCCGTAGGACTTCATGCCGGCCAGGTAGAGCCCGGGTTCGGGCTGGGCCAGCTCGGCGGCGCCGTGCGGGTAGACGGTGCCGCAGGAGTGGACGTTGGGGTCGATGAGGGGGGCCAGCTGTCGGGGCGCCGACAGGACCGGGTCGAGGTCCAGCCGCACCTCGGAGAGCCAGCCGAGGTCTGGGCGGAAGCCGGTGACCACGACGAGCTCGTCGACCGCCTCGACCCGGCGGCCGTCGAGCCCGGTGACGACCAGGGCGCCCGGGTGCGCCTGGTCGTCCTCGACCGTGGCCGCGCGGAACCCGGTGACCGTGGTGACCGGACCCTGCTCGACGGCCCGGCGCGCGCTGCTCCCCAGCGCGCCGCGGGCGACGAGCTGGTCGTCGTCGCCACCGCCGAAGGCGGCGCTGGTCCCACCTCGTCGCACCAGCCAGGTGATCCGGGTCGAGGGCACCTCCTCGGCCAGTGCGGCGAGGGCGACCAGGGTGTTCTGCGCGGAGGCGCCGGTGCCGGCCACGACGACGTGCCGACCGGCGTACCTGCTGCGCACCGCGGGGTCTGCCAGGTCCGGCACGGCGTAGGCGATCCGGTCTGCGTGGGTGCGCTCTCCCTGCGCGGGGAGCCCGTCCGCGCCGAGCGGACCGTGGCCGGCCCAGGTGCCGGAGGCATCCACGACCGCGGCGGCCCGCAGCACGCCCTCCCCGCTCGGCCCCTCGACGTGGACCACGAACGCGGCGTCCGTGCGGCCGTCGTCGACCAGCCGGTCCCGGCCCTCGCGGGTCAGCCCGACGACGCGGTGGCCCGTGCGGACCTCGACCTCGCCCGTCGCCTCGAGCGCAGCCGCGAGCGGCAGGAGGTACGCCGTCGCCCACTCCTCCCCGGTCGGGTAGGTCGCCGCGTCCGGCCGGGTCCACCCCGAGCGGGTCAGGAGGACCTCGGCGGCCGGGTCCACGAGCTCGGCCCAGGACGAGAACAGCCGGACGTGCCCCCAGGCGCGCACGGCCGAGCCGACGGTGGGCCCGGCCTCCAGCACGACGGTCGGCAGTCCCCGGGACTGGGCGTGCGCGGCGGCAGCGAGCCCGATCGGGCCGGCGCCCACGACGGCGAGCGGCAGGGGGCTGGTGGGAGTGGTCACGGATGGCTCCAAAAAGATAGACGGGCGTCGATCTATGGTCGACGCGCCGAACATATCGATCAGAGTCGATGGATGCAAGCATCGAGGTCCATCGATGTACGGTGCTCGCGTGCCGAGCGACGTGCAGGTGCGCGAGATGCGCCCCGAGGACCTCGGGCAGGTGCGCGCGGTCTACGCCGAGGGAGTGGCCGGTCGGGGGGCCACCTTCGAGACCGAGGTGCCCGAGGAGTCGGTGCTGGCCGCGCGCTGGCTGCCCGACCACCGCTGGGTGGCCGAGCGCGACGGGCAGGTCCTGGGCTGGGCCGCCGTCTCGCCCGTCTCCACCCGCGCCTGCTACGCCGGGGTCGGGGAGTCGACGGTCTACGTCACCTCCGCCGCCCAGGGGTCCGGGGTCGGCCGGGCGCTGCTGGAGCACCTCGTGGACGCGGCGGACACCGGCGGGCTCTGGACCCTGCAGGCCTCGGTCTTCCCCGAGAACCTCGCCTCGCTGCACCTGCACCACGCCGTCGGGTTCCGCACGGTGGGGGTGCGCGCCCGCATCGCCCGTCTCGACGGACGGTGGCGCGACACGGTGCTGCTGGAGCGTCGCCGCGACGCAGGGCTCGACGGCCACGAGGAGACCGCCCCGACCACCAGCGGTTGAGGTGCGAAACCCGGTGGCCCGGGGGCCACGACGAGGGGCACCATCGGCCCGTGCAGCTCACCTTCACCGTCCTGGCCGACGAGCCCGGGCTCGCCGAGGCGATGTGGGCGATGCCGACGTCCTGGCCCGAGTTCATGCGCCACGACCCGATCGGCGGTCTCTTCTACGGACACGCCCAGACGCGGTTCGCGGAGTTCGTGCTGGTGGGTCGCGACCCCGAGGGCGAGGTCGCCGCGTGCGCGTACTCCGTCCCCTTCGTCCGCGCCGGCGAGGACCTGCCGGTCCACGGCTGGGACGCGGCCATCCGGTCGGGACTGCTCGCCAGCCTGGCCGGGGAGCGGCCCGACGCCGTCTCCGCCGTCGAGATCGCCGTGCGCCCTGACCTCCAGGGGACCGGGCTCTCCTCCCAGGCCCTGGTGGCCATGCGGGAGAACGCGGCGCGCCACGGCTTCGCCGAGCTGCTCGCCCCGGTGCGCCCCAACGGCAAGGCCGACCCCGACGAGCCGATGACGGCGTACGCCGCCCGCACCCGTGCCGACGGGCTGCCGCTCGACCCCTGGCTGCGCGTCCACGTGCGTGCCGGAGGGCGGATCGTGCAGGTGGCGCCGCGGTCGATGTGCATCCCCGGGACCGTCGATGAGTGGCGGGACTGGACCGGTCTGCCCTTCGACCGGACCGGGCCGGTGCACGTGCCGGGAGCGCTGGCGCCGGTGCACTGCGACGTCGAGCACGGCGTGGCGACCTACGTCGAGCCCAACGTCTGGGTCGTCCACCGCACCGGGGCCTGACCTCGGCCGACCGGGTGGTTTCCGCACCCTGAGGGCGGGGACAGGATGAGCGGTCGGCCGCCGCTGCCGGCGACGACCCGGACCGCACGGTCCGCCCGGACCCCAGGAGAGCGCATGAGCAGCGACACCGCGACCTCGCCCGAGACCCAGGACGGCGAGCTGCGCCGGGTCATCAGCCCCCGGCTGCTGCTGTTCTTCGTGATCGGCGACATCATCGGCGCCGGCGTCTTCGCCATCACCGGCGACGTCGCGGCCGAGGTGGGCGGCGTGGCGTGGCTGCCCTTCCTGGTCGCCTTCGCGGTGGCCGGGCTCACCGCGCTGAGCTACCTCGAGCTGGTCACCCGGCACCCGCAGGCCGCGGGGGCGGCGCTCTTCGTCCACAAGGCGTTCGGCATCCACTTCGTGACCTTCATCGTGGCCTTCGCGGTCGTGTGCTCCGGCATCACCAGCGCCTCGACGTCCTCGGGCCTGGTCGCCAGCAACCTGCTGCTCGGCGTGGACAACCTGGTCGGCGGGGTGCCGACCGGTACCGGCGCCACGCTCGCGGTGGCGCTCGTCTTCATGCTGGTGCTCGCGGCGGTCAACCTGCGCGGCGTGGGCGAGAGCGTGAAGCTCAACGTGGTGCTGACCAGCGTGGTGATGGTGGCCCTGGCCGTCATCATCCTCATCGGGGCCTGGGCCGCGGTGAGCGGCGAGGGCGACCCGGGCCGGATCGTCGTCTTCGAGACGCCGGGGGAGAAGTCGGCGTTCATCGCCGTCACGATCGCCACGACCGTCGCCTTCTTCGCCATGGTCGGGTTCGAGGACTCCGTCAACATGGTCGAGGAGGTGCAGGAGCCCTCGCGGACCTTCCCGCGGATGCTGCTGACCGGTCTCGGGATCTGCGCCGGCATCTACGTCCTGGTCGCGCTGGCCGTGGTCGTGGTGATCCCGCCCGGCGACATCCTGGACCCCGTCAACCCCGACGCGGGCATCCTGCTCGACGTCGTCCGCGTGGGTGCCCCGGGCCTGCCGATCGACGACGTCTTCCCGTTCCTGACGATCTGCGCCGTCGGCAACACGGCGCTCATCAACATGCTGATGGCCAGCCGCCTGGTCTACGGCATGGCCAAGCAGGACGTGCTGCCGCGCTCGCTCTCGGCGGTGCTGCCCGGCCGTCGTACGCCGTGGGCCGCGATCGCCTTCACCACCGCGATGGCCCTGGGCCTGATCACCTTCGTGCGGCTCCGCTCGGAGAGCGACGTCGTCACGGCCCTGGCTGGGACCACCGGTCTCCTCCTGCTCGCCGTCTTCACCGTGGTCAACGTCGCCTGCCTGGTGCTGCGACGGCGCGATCGCCGGCCGGGCGAGGCCTCGGAGCGGGAGGTCTTCCGGGCGCCGTCGTGGACGCCGTGGCTGGGTGCGGTCTCGGCCGCCTTCCTGGTCGGCCCGTGGGCCCGGGCCGCCGAGGACCACATCCAGTACCGCATCGCCGGCGTCCTGCTCGCGATCGGCGTCGTCCTGTGGGGACTCACCTGGCTGACCAACCGGGGCGTGCGCGCCAAGCGCACGGGCTTCCGCGACATCGACCACCTGGAGCAGTAGCCGCTGCCGCGGGCTCCGGCGCCGGGTCCACGCCTGCTCGCCGACTCGGAGCGGGCGGGGGAGCGGACGTACCCTGGAGGGGTGAGCATCCCCAGCCTCGAGGACCTGCACGCGATCGGCGCCCTCCAGCAGCCGACGTACCCCGACCGCGGGGCCCTCGACGACGCCGTGGCCCGCCTGCGCACGATGCCGCCGCTGGTCTTCGCCGGCGAGTGCGACGACCTCACCGACAAGCTGGCCGCGGTCACCCGCGGCGAGGCGTTCCTGCTCCAGGGCGGCGACTGCGCCGAGACCTTCGCCGACGTCACCGCCGACAACGTGCGCAACAAGCTGCGCGTGCTGCTGCAGATGGCCGTCGTGCTCACGTACGCCGGCTCCGTGCCGGTCGTGAAGCTCGGCCGGCTCGCGGGGCAGTACGCCAAGCCCCGCTCCTCCGACCTCGAGACCCGCGTGGTCGACGGCCAGGAGGTCACGCTCCCGGCGTACCGCGGCGACGCCGTCAACGGCTTCGACTTCACCCCCGAGTCGCGCATCCCCGACCCGCAGCGGCTGCTGGACGTCTACAACGCCTCGGCCGCGACGCTGAACCTCGTGCGCGCCTTCGTCACCGGTGGGTACGCCGACCTGCGCCAGGTCCACACCTGGAACACCGACTTCGTGAAGAGCTCGCCCGCGGGCCAGCGCTACGAGCAGCTCGCCGGCGAGATCGACAAGGCGCTGTCGTTCATGAAGGCGATCGGGGCCGACCCCGAGGAGCTGCGCCGCGTCGACTTCCACAGCAGCCACGAGGCGCTGCTCATGGAGTACGAGCACGCGATGACGCGCATCGACTCGCGCACTGACAAGCCCTACAACGTCTCGGGCCACTTCGTGTGGATCGGCGAGCGCACCCGCCAGCTCGACGGCGCCCACGTGGAGTACTTCCGCCACATCTCCAACCCCATCGGTGTCAAGCTGGGGCCCACCGCGACCGCTGACGACGCGCTCGCGCTGGCTGCCCGCCTCAACCCCGAGAACACCCCGGGCCGCCTCACCTTCATCACCCGCTTCGGCGCCGACAAGGTCCGTGACGGCCTGCCCGGCCTGGTCGAGAAGGTCACCGCCGAGGGCGTGCAGGTCGCCTGGGTCTGCGACCCGATGCACGGCAACACCTTCACCTCCTCCACCGGCTACAAGACCCGCCGCTTCGACGACGTCGTCGGCGAGGTCCAGGGCTTCTTCGACGTCCACCACGCCCTGGGCACCTGGCCCGGCGGCATCCTGGTCGAGATGACCGGCGACGACGTCACCGAGTGCATCGGCGGCGGCGAGGAGCTCGACGAGCACGGCCTGGCGCACCGCTACGAGTCGGTCGTCGACCCGCGCCTCAACCGCGTGCAGTCGCTCGAGCTCGCCTTCCACGTCGCGGAGATGTTGCGCGCAGGCACGGCCTGACCGGTCGGTGGTCGCGGGCCCTTAGGTTGGCTCGGTGATCGACCTCCGCTCCGACACCCTGACGAAGCCGACCGAGGCGATGCGCGCCGCGATGGCGCGCGCCGAGGTCGGCGACGACGTGTACGGCGAGGACCCGACGGTCCGGGCGCTCGAGGAGCGGGTCGCAGGGCTGTTCGGCCACGAGGACGCGCTCTTCACGCCCACGGGCTCCCTGGCCAACGTGCTGGCGGTCGGCCTCCTGGTCGCCCCCGGGCAGGAGGTCCTCTGCGAGGCCTCGGCGCACATCGCCCGGGCCGAGCTGGGGGCGCACGGCGCGGTCAGCGGCGTCACGATGCGCACCTGGATCCACCCCACCGGGGGCTTCGACCTCGACGTCGTGCGCTCGCTCGTCGCGCCCGAGATGGGCCCGTTCTTCGTGCGGACCGCTGCCATCGCAGTCGAGAACACCCACAACTTCGCCGGCGGCACCGTCGTCGGCATCGAGGACCTGCAGGCCCTGCGCGGGCTCGCCGACGAGGCCGGGGTCGCCGTCCACGTCGACGGCGCCCGACTCTGGAACGCCCACGTCGCCACCGGCACCCCGCTGGCGGCGTACGGCGCGGTCGCCGACTCCTTGGCCGTCTGCCTGTCCAAGGGGCTCGGTGCCCCCGTCGGCTCTCTCGTGGTGGGCTCGGCGGAGGCGATGACCGAGGCGCGGGTGCGGCGCAAGCGGCTCGGCGGCGGGATGCGGCAGGTCGGGATCCTGGCCGCGGCCGGCCTGCACGCGCTGGACCACCACGTCGAGCGGCTCGCCGACGACCACGACCGTGCCCGGCTGCTGGCCGAGGCCGTCGGCGTGGACCCCGCTGGCGTGCACACCAACATCGTGGTGCTCGACCACGACGACGCCCCGGGCTACGTCGCCCGCGCCCGCGAGGCGGGCGTCCTGGTCTCGGCGGTGGGGCCGCGCACGGTCCGCTTCGTCACCCACCTCGACGTCACGCGTGCGGACGCCGAGGAGGCGGCCTCGGTGCTCGCCGGCCTGTAGGCCCCGGTCCCGCCGACCCGGCCGGGCGGCTCAGCCTTCGCGAGCCCGCTCGGAGGCGTCGACCCGGCCGAGCGCGGCCGGCAGGCGGCGTACGGCGGAGGCGAGCTCGCGCAGCTCGCTGCCCAGCAGTGCCTGCGGGCCGTCGCACAGTGCCGACTCGGGGTCGGGGTGCACGTCGACGATGACGCCGTCGGCGCCGACCCCCATGGCCGCACGCGCCAGCGGCACGACGAGGTCCTTGCGGCCGGCGGCGTGCGAGGGGTCGACGATCACCGGCAGGTGGCTGGCGGCCTGGACGACCGGGATCGCGGAGATGTCGAGGGTGTTGCGGGTCGAGGGCTCGAACGTGCGGATGCCGCGCTCGCACAGGACGACGTCGAGGTTGCCGCGGCGCGCGATGTACTCCGCGGCCATCAGCCACTCCTCGATGGTCGCGGTCATGCCGCGCTTGAGCAGCACCGGCTTGCCGGCCGCGCCGACCGCCTCCAGCAGCCCGAAGTTCGCCATGTTGCGGGTGCCGACCTGGAGCATGTCGGCGTGCTCGGCCACGACCGCCACGTCGCGGCTGTCCACGACCTCGGTCACGACCGGCAGCCCGGTGGCCTCGCGCACGTCGGCGAGGATCTCGAGGCCGCGGACCCCCAGCCCCTGGAAGGCGTACGGCGAGGTGCGCGGCTTGAACGCGCCGCCGCGCAGCAGCGTGGCGCCCGCGGCGAGGGCCATCTGGGCCGCGTCGAGGGTCTGGCTCGGCGTCTCCACGGCGCACGGGCCGGCGATGAGCGTGAAGGTGTCGGGGCCGATCGGCACCTGGCGGCCGGTGCCGACCCACACCGTGGACCGGTCGGGGTGGTGCTGGCGGCTGACCAGCTTGTAGGGGTCGGAGATCCGGTGCACGTCGGCGACGCCGCGCAGCGTGCGCAGGTTGAGGTGGTGGAAGGACTCGATGTCGCCGACCAGGCCGATGATCGTGCGGGTCACGCCCTTGCTGACGTTCGCCTCGCCGCCCACCGCCTCGACGCGGGCCACGACGGCCGCCACGTCCTCCTCGGTGGCGTCGGGTGCCATCACGACGACCATGCGGCGCACGCTAGTGCCGCGGCGCGGTGAGCCGGTCAGACGACCAGGTGCTGGACCTAGGGCGTGTCTCTCGACTCTCGGCCGTCGCGAGCGTCGTCCTGCGGAGTGCCTCGCAAGGCGGAGGAGGGAGGCGATGCGCCAGCATCGACGACCGACGACAACGCGGCGAGGTGCCCGCAGGGCGGCGCGCAGCAGGCCATGGAGTCGGGAGAGACGCCCTGACCCTCGACCTTGCGACGCGGCGCCAGCTCCACCAGGAGCATCGCGGTCAGCACCATGGCACCGCCCAGCAGCATCCGCGAGGTGGCGGCCTCTCCGCCCAGCCAGACGGCGAAGGAGGCTGCGAAGACCGGCTCCATCGACATGATGATGGCGCTGCGCGTGGGCGGCAGGTGCGCCTGCGCCCAGGTCTGGGCCAGCATCGCGGCGGCACCTGCCACCAGCGCCATGTAGACCACCGAGGCCCAGTCGGCGCCGGTCGCGGGCAGCACCACGCCGTCGGGCAGGGTGGCGATCGAGCAGAGCACCGCGATCACGCCGATCTGCACGATCGACATCCCGAGCGCCTGCCGCGGGTCCGACCAGGCGCCCAGGCCCACGATGTGCAGCGCGTAGAGACCGGCCGCCACCAGGGTGATCGCCTCGCCGTAGCCGACCGAGAAGCCCTGCAGGGTCAGCACGCCCAGGCCCAGGGCCGCGAGCGCCACGGCCGCCCACGTCAGGGGGCCGATCCGGGTGCGGAGCAGCACCGCGGCCAGGAGCGGGGTGAGGACGACGTACATCCCGGTGACGAAGCCGGAGACACTGGCGGGCGTGTGGGCCAGGCCGGCGGTCTGGAGGACCTGGGCGACGCCGTAGACCCCGCCGAGGACCGCGGCGTGCTTGCGCGACTCCGGGCTGAGCCGCCGCACGGCCTGCGGTGCGACGAGCAGCATCGCCGCGGTGGCGATGAGGAACCGGACGGCCAGGAAGTCCAGGGTCGGCACCCGGTCGAGCAGGTCGCGGATGAGGAAGAACGTCGAGCCCCAGGAGGCGGTCATCGCGAGCAGCGCCAGGGTCGCGAGCAGGGAGGTGCGGCGCGACGTCATGGCCGCTCGTCCCTGAGGTTCCTGAGCACCTCCAGGTCGCCGCCCTCGTCGCGCGAGCCGGGCGTCTCCAGCACGAAGGGCACCCCCTCCAGCTCGGGGTGGTCGAACATCTCGCGGAAGGCTGCCGTGCCGATGTGGCCCTGCCCGATCCGCTCGTGCCGGTCCTTCATCGACCCGCGCACGTCCTTCGAGTCGTTGGCGTGCACCAGCCGGAGGCGCCCGGGGCCGCCGATCTCCACGACGCGGTCGACGGTGGCGGTGGCGCCCCCGGGTTCCTCGAGCGGGGCACCGGCGGCGAAGACGTGGCAGGTGTCCAGGCAGATGCCCGCGCGCGGGTGGTGGTCGAGCGCGTCGAGGTAGCCCGCGAGGTCCTCGACCCCCGCGCACAGCGACCGGCCCTGGCCGGCGGTGGGCTCCAGCAGCAGCCACGGTCCGCCGTCGGACGGGTCGTCGCCGAGCAGCTCCAGCAGCGGCAGCAGGCCCTCGCGGACCTGCCGCATCGCGGCCTCGTGCCGCTCGCGCCCGCCACCGGGGGTGGGGTCGACGTAGGACCCGGTGTGGACCACCACGCCCTCGGCGCCGATCTCCGCGGCCCGGCGCAGGTTGTGCGCGACCACGGCCACGCTGTTGTCGTAGGTGCTCGGTGTGGGGGAGCCCAGGTTCACCAGGTACGGCGCGTGGATGAAGGTCCGGATCCCGCGCTCCGCCGCCGCGACCCGGAACGCCTCGTCCTCGGCGGGCTTGCCCGGGCTGAGGGCCCACCCGCGCGGGTTGCCCACGAACACCTGCAGGGTCTCGCAGCCCAGTCGCTCGGCGTCGGCCAGCGCACCGGAGACCAGGCCCTTCCCGACGAGCAGGTGGGTCCCGATCGGGTTGCGGGGGGCGGGGACGGTGGGCATGGGCGCATCCTCGCCGTCGTCCGTCGGCGGGGCGGAATCGGGGGCGGTCCGCACGCCGTCGGACGAGCGTCGTCAGATGATGGACAGCGTGATGGTGCTGCCGCGGGGGACCGACTGGCCGCCGCCGGGGTCCTGGCTGAAGACGAAGCCGAGACCGAGGTAGCCGCTGGCGTTGACGGTCCGGACGACGAAGCCGAGCGCCTCGAGCTCCTGGCGCGCCGACTCGACGCCCTGGGCGCGCACGTTGGGCACCTCGACCAGCTCCGGGCCGAGGGAGACCACGAGCGTGACCGTGTCGCCGCGGAAGAGGGTGCCCGACTGCGGGGTCTGGGCGATGATCGCGCCCTCCGGGACGGTGTCGTCGAACTGCTCCTGGGCGCGGTCGACGACCAGGCCCTTGCGCTCCAGCACGGCCTGCGCACGGTCGGCGTCCTCGCCGACCCAGTCGCCGACGTTGATGGGCTTGCGACCCTTGCTGACCACGAGGTCCACGGCGCTGCCCGGTCGCAGCTGGCGTCCCTCGCCCGGGTCGTGGCGGATGACCCGACCGCTCTCGACGGTCTCGGAGAACTTCTCCTTCACCCGGCCCACCTCGAGGGAGACCTCGTCCAGGGCGTCGCGGGCCTCTCCCTCGGTGAGTCCCTCGAGCGAGGGCACGGGGTACCTCTCCACGCCCAGGGACAGCACCAGGGTCACGGTCTCGCCAGGCAGCACGCGGTCGCCGGGGCCGGGGGAGCTGCTGACCACGTCGCCGCGGTCCACGGACTCGCTGTAGACGCCCTCGGCCAGGTCGATCTCGAAGCCGGCCGCCTCGAGCTCGGTGACCGCCGAGCTCTCGCTCTGGCCCAGCACGGTGGGCACTGTGGTGTAGCGGGCCCAGCCGAACCACCAGGCACCGAGCCCGACGCCGGCGGCCAGCAGCAGCGCGAGCAGCAGGGCGACCGGACCGCGCCAGCGACGCCTGCGGGCCGGGGGCCGGGGCCCGGTGGCCGTGGCCGGTGCCGGCGCTCCTGCGGCCGCGCGGGTAGCGGGCGCGACCACGGCGGTCGGCTCGGCGTCGGTGTCCCTGGCGCTGCCCGGCGTCACGCCGAGGGCGGCCAGGTCGGCCAGCTCCTCGGGCTCCCAGACCTCGGGGGAGGTGTCGCCGAGCCGGTGCTGGTCGGCCGCGGGCGGCTCGTCGGTGTCGACCCCTGCGGCCGCGACCGCGGCCAGCAGCGGGGTGAGGTCCTGGGTGAGCTCGACGTCCTCGCTCACACCGGCGGTCAGCGCGTTCGAGACCCGGTGCACGTGGCGGAGCAGCACGCCGGCGTCGGCGGGACGCTGGCTCCGGTCACGGGCCGTGGCGCGGGCCACCAGCGCATCGACGTACGCCGGGATGCCGGGGACCCGCAGCGACGGCGCCGGGACGTCCTCGTGCACGTGCTTGTAGGCCACCTGGATCGGGGTCTCGCCCTCGTGCGGCTTGGATCCGGTCAGCAGCTCGTAGAGCATCACGCCCACGGCGTAGACGTCGGCGCGCGCGTCGCTGGTGCCCTCGGAGACGAGCTCGGGGGCGAGGTAGGACACCGTGCCGATGAGCACCCCGCCCGTGGCCGTGTGCTGGGTGTCGGTGCCGATGGCCTTGGCCAGGCCGAAGTCGGCGACCTTGACGCGACCGTCGTCGGCGATGAGGACGTTCTCCGGCTTCACGTCGCGGTGGATGATGCCGGCGCGGTGTGCGGCTGCGAGCGCGGAGACGACCGGCTCCAGCAGCGCCAGCGCGCGGGCCGGCGGCATCGGGGCCTCCTTGGTGACGGTGTCGCGCAGCGTGTGGCCGCTGACCAGCTCCATCGCCAGGAAGAGGGTGCCGTCGTCGTCGCCCTGGTCGTAGACCGCAACGATGTTGGGGTGGCTCAGCCGGGCCGCGGCCCGTGCCTCGCGCACGAAGCGCGCGGCGAAGTCGCCGTCGTCCCCGAGCCCGGGGTGCATGATCTTGACCGCGACGGTGCGGTGCAGGCGCTGGTCGACGGCCTCGTGCACCGAGGCCATCCCGCCCCGGGCGACGCGCGGGCCGACGAGGTAGCGCCCGTCGAGGAGCTGGCCCTGCGGCTCCCGGTCTGTCACAGCGAGCCTCCTGCGTTCCGGAGGGCTCATCCTACGGTCGGGCAGGCGCGCGGCCCGGCTGCCCCTGGGCCCGGGCGTGGCGGGTGCTCCCTGCCTGCCTCTGGGTGGTGGGCCGCTGCAGGTGGGGTGCCAGACTGGAGCCATGAGCGAGACCCGTCTGGCCGACCACGACCTCTCCGCCCTCGTCGACGAGTGGCTGGAGTGGGCGGAGGTCGCCGAGCGGCTCGGGGTCAGCGTGGGCAAGGTCCGCACGATGATCCGGGAGCACCAGCTCGCCGCCGCCGTCCCGTGGGAGCGCGCGGGGCAGCGGGTGCCTGCTCTGTTCCTCGACGGCGCAGAGCCGGTCAAGGGCCTGCCCGGGCTGCTGACCCTGCTGCACGACTCCGGCTTCGACGACCGCGAGTGCATCGCCTGGATCTTCCTCGACGCCGACCTGCCCGGGCGTCCGATCGACGCGCTGCGCGAGAACCGCGGCTCGGAGGTCAAGCGCCGGGCCCAGGCCCTGGCCTTCTGAGGCGGCCACGGTGGTCTACCGCCTCTCCCCGGAGAACGTCCGGCCGCCGCGCGGTGGACCCTCCGGAGCCCTCGCGATGTTCCTGGTGCTGGCCTTCGCGGTCGGCATCTGGGCCTTCGCCGGTGGGGACCCGGGCTCGCGCACCGGTGGCTCTCCCGGCGACGTGAGCACCACGATGACCGAGGTGCCCCCCACCCAGGACCCCGAGAGCGGACTGCCGTACGTCGCTCCCGCGCTGCTGCCCGAGGCGGCGCTGGACGTCGTGGTCGCCCTCGACGACACCGACCCGCCCGAGGGCTCGCCCTTCGACGACCCGGCCGGCCTGCTGCCCCCGCAGCCGGGCGCCTACTACACGCTCTACCCCGTGCCTCCCGCCACGGTCGCGGAGCCCGGGCCGGACCGGCTGGTCGTCGGCGGCGCCGGGGAGATCTACTGGAGCCGGGACGGCGGCGCGACCTTCGCGCGCGTCGGTCCCTGACCGACCCGCACGGACCCTGCCCTAGACAGAGCGCTGCGTGGCCGCCTCGGCGAGGTCGCGCAGGGCCTGGACGCCGTCGGGCCGCAGGTCGGCGCCGTCGAGCACGGCCAGGGCGCGCTCGGTCAGGGCGGCGATGACCTCCTCGACCTGCTCACGGGCACCGCAGCGCTCGATGATGCCGCGCAGGTCGTCGACCTCGGCCGGTGAGAGCGGGCGGCCCAGGGCGGCGTCGAGCCGGGCGGCCTCGTCGTCGGGCGCGGCGTCGAGGGCGAGCGCGACCAGGACGGTGCGCTTGCCCTCCACGAGGTCGTCGCCGGCCGGCTTCCCGGTCACCGTGGGGTCGCCGAAGACCCCGAGCAGGTCGTCGCGCAGCTGGAAGGCCTCGCCGAGCGGCAGGCCGAAGGCGCGCAGGGCTGCGGTCGTGGCTGCGTCCGCGCCGGCGAGCGCGGCACCGGTGTGCAGCGGCCGCTCGATGGAGTACTTCGCGGACTTGTAGCGCAGCACGGTCATCGCCGCGTCGACGTCGGCGCGGCCGCGCGCCTGCACCGAGACGTCAAGGAACTGCCCCGCGATCACCTCGGTGCGCGTGTGGTCCAGCACGTCGAGGGCCGCCAGCACCCGCTCGGCGGGCAGGCCGCACGTGCGCAGCAGCTCGTCGGCCCAGGCCAGGAGCAGGTCGCCCAGCAGGACCGCCGCGGCGGCGCCGTACTGCTCGGGGTCGCCGCGCCAGCCGTGCCCGCCGTCGGCGGCCCGGTGCTCGGCCTCGAACGCCCGGTGGGTCGCGGGCCGGCCGCGACGGGTGTCGGAGGCGTCCATGAGGTCGTCGTGCACCAGGGCGCTGGCGTGCAGCAGCTCCAGCGACGCGCACGCCCGGGCGAGGGCGTCCTCGTCCTCGACCCGCGCGGGGGACACGGCCTGGTGGCCCCACCAGCAGAACGCGGCACGCAGCCGCTTGCCGCCCGACACGCTGGCCCGCGCCTCGGCCAGCAGCCGCGCGGCGTCGGGCCCCAGGGGCTCCAGCCGCCCGGCCTGGGTGTCGAGGAAGTCGTCCAGCGCCCGCTGCACGCGGGTCCGGAAGGGCGTCGCGTCCCAGGTCACGCCCGCACCCTAGTCGGCGCGCCCGACCAGGAGCCGATGGGTGGACGGCGCGGGTCCGGCGGGGCCGCCCCCCGTACGCTCGACATCATGAGCATCGGGCGTGGACGCTCCCTGCGGGAGGTCGTGGAGGCGGGGGAGAAGTCCTTCTCCTTCGAGTTCTTCCCGCCCAAGGACGAGGCCGGCGAGGCGCAGTTGTGGGACGCCGTGCGAGCCCTGGAGCCCTACCGCCCGACCTTCGTCTCGGTCACCTACGGCGCCGGCGGCTCCAGCCGCGGCACGACCGTGCGGGTCACCCGGCGGATCGCGCAGGAGACCTCGATGCTGCCGATGGCCCACCTCACGTGCGTCGGCCACACCCGCACCGAGCTGGAGGCGGTGCTCGACGAGTACGCCGCCGCCGGGGTGCACCACGTGATGGCGCTGCGCGGCGACCCCGAGGGTGGCCCCCGTGCCGACTGGACCCCGACCGAGGGCGGGCTGACCTACGCCACCGAGCTGGTCGAGCTGGTGGCGGCGCGGGGCGAGTTCCGGATCGGTGTCGCCGCCTTCCCCGAGCGCCACCCCTCCTCGCCGTCGCTGGACCACGACGCCGACGTGCTCGCGGCCAAGGCGCGCGCGGGTGCCGAGTTCGCCGTCACCCAGATGTTCTTCCGGGCCGAGGACTACGTCTCCCTGGTGGAGCGCGTCCGGGCGCGCGGCGTCGACCTGCCGATCCTCCCGGGCATTATGCCGATCCTGAACCTCGCCGCGATCCGCCGGCAGGGCGAGCTGATCGGCACCGACGTGCCCGAGGAGGTCGTCTCGCGGATCGCCGCCCACGAGGGCGACGCCGTCTCGATGCGCGCCGAGGGCATCGCCCTGGCCGCCGAGCTGTGCCAGGACCTGCTCGACGCCGGCGCGCCGGGTCTGCACTTCTACACGCTCAACCGCTCCAAGGCGACGCTGGAGATATTCGAGAAGCTCGACGTCAGGCCCTGAGCCGCGGGAGCGCCGGCGGGTGCTCTCAGGCGGGGCCGATCCGCTCGGCCACCAGCGCGGCCGACAGCCCGACGAACGGCAGGCCCGAGCCGGGGGTCGCGTGGGCGCCGACCGCGTGGAGGTGGGGGACCGGCGTGTCCGGGCCCAGCCGGGCGCGGACCGTGCCGCGACCCTGCCACAGCACGCCCAGCGGCGAGCCCGACCACGCCTCGACCTGCTGGCGGGGGGAGCGGTCGACCCGGTGCACCACGTGGTCGCGGAGGTCCAGACGTGCCCGTGCCAGCGCGCGCAGCACGTCCTCGGCGAGCCTGCCGCGCCCGTGCACCGTCCAGGCGTGCCGGCCCTCGGGCGCCGTGCCGCCGGTCCGCACGACCAGCATCGGGTCCCCGTGCAGCACCACCTCGTGCGGCAGCTGCGGCACCTCGCCCTCCAGACCGAGGTGGCAGGTGACCGGTGGGATGGCCGGCATCGTCCGCTCCACCAGCCGGGCCAGCGCCGGCAGGGCCCGCGGGTCGATCGCGCAGACCACCTCGTCGGCGTCGAGGTCACCGGCCGAGGTGCGCACCCCGACCGCACGCCCCTCACGGACCACCACGTCCAGGGCGCGGGTGCCCGGCAGCACCTCCACCTTGCGGGTGGTCAGGCGGGCGCCGAGGACCTCGCCCAGCCGGGCCATGCCCCCGGGGACGGTCCAGGCCCCGAAGCGCTGCTCGAGGAACGCGACCAGGCCCATCCAGGCCGGCACGTTGCGCAGCTCGTGGCCGTCGGCGAGGAACGGGTAGGCCGCCACCTCGCGCTGCCGCTCGTCGCGGAACGTCCGCCGCAGCCGCTTGTGCAGCATCTCGCGGGAGTCGAGGCGCTGCCGCACCTGCGCGGGCAGTGCGGTGCGGTCCCAGGGGTGCTCGAAGTAGTGGTGGCGCAGCACCTCCCAGTCCTCGGTGAAGGAGTCGACGTGCTCGGTCCACCGCTGGCCCAGGCCGGGCCCGAGGGCGTCCCAGGCCCGCAGCTGGCCGGCCCGTGCCGAGGGCAGCGACAGGGTGGTGTCGTCCTCGAAGCGGTGCTCGCGCAGCAGCTCCAGCGGCACCAGCTCCAGCTCGCGCTCCAGCGGGCGGCCGGTCTTGCGGAACAGGTCGCGCACCACCGCCGGCAGCAGGGTGTGGGTCGGTCCGGCGTCCCAGGTGAAGCCCTCCTCGCTGATGGAGCCGAGCGCGCCGCCGAGGCTGGTCGCCCGCTCGACCAGCACCACCTCGTGCCCGGTCTTGGCCAGCCGGGCGGCCACGGCCATCCCGCCGAAGCCGCCACCGAGGACGACGACGCGGCTCACGCCGACGCCTCGGGTCCGACCTCGACCTCGTGGGCGCCCGTGAGGGCCAGCAGCTCGGCGTACGTCGTGGAGAAGACCGCGGCCGGGTGACCGGCCGCCGCCCAGACGACCGCGTGCTCGGCCAGGGCGCGGTCGAGGTAGGTCGGCACGGGGGCGGGGTGGGCCAGCGGGGAGACCCCGCCGATCACCTGGCCGGTGTGCTCGCGCACGAAGTCGGGCGAGGCTCGACGCAACCGGGGGACGCCGATCCGCGCGGCGGTGGCGGCCGTGTCGACGCGGTGGGAGCCCGAGGTGAGGACCAGGACCGGGCCCTCGCCGGTGTCGAAGACCAGGCTGTTGGCGATCGCTCCCACCTCGCACCCCAGCGCCTCGGCGGCCAGCGCGGCCGTGTGCACGGCGTCGGGCAGCACCACGATCCGGCCCGTCCCACCCAGCCGGCGGTGCTCGGCACGGAACCGCGCCACCCCGGGGTGGTCGGCGGCCGTTGTGGCCGCCGCTGTGGCCCCCGCGTCGGAGGGCTCGGGGGAGAGGGGCTCGGCAGGCATGGGTCAGACCCTAGGAGGAGCCACGGCCCAGGGGGCAGGCGGTCCGCGGAGGTCGTAGAGTCGGGGCGTGAGCAGCGACGTGGATGCGAGGGTCGAGGACGCACCGACCGGGACGCCGACCGCGCACCGGGTCTCCCTCTGGTTGCTCGGGGCGGTCCTGGCCCTCGGACTGCTGACGGTCGCCCTGGTGGGGCTGCTGCGCGAGCAGATGGTGCTCAACTGGGCCGAGGGCCACCGGCAGGCGCGGGAGATCGTCGCCCAGCGCGGCCTGGACTACCTCATGGACGAGCGACCCATCGCGGTGCCGCAGTTCTTCGCGGTCTCCGCCGTGCTCTACCTGACCGTGGCCTCCCTCGTCGGCGTGCTCGCGATGTTCTACGCCAACGGCCACCACTGGGCCCGGGTCTGCCTGACCGTGCTGCTGGTCATGACCGTCATCGCGACCGGCTCGGGCCTGCGGGTCGAGCCGCCGCTGACCTTCTCGGTGCTGAGCGTCCTGGGCATCGTGCTGGTGGTGGCGCTGCTCGTGGCCATGTGGCACCCGCGCACCACGGACCACCTGCGCGCCACGCGCGCCCGGGTCGACTCCGGCGCGGTCTGAGCCCAGGCGCCCGCGGCGCCTAGCCGGCGCGGTGCTGCAGCAGGCCGTCGCCGAGGGCACCGACGCGGTGCGGCACGAGGCCGAGGGCCTGTTCGACCACCGCGAGGAAGCGGTCGGCGTCGCGGACCAGGTCGTCGGCCTCCCGCTCGGTGACGGCACGCCGCGATCCCGCCTCGGCTGCGGCACGCTTGGCCGCGCCGGCGGAGAAGAAGCCTGCCCACTCCGCCATCTGGGGCGCGACCTCGGCCAGCAGGACCCAGGCGTTCTTCTGCCGCTTCCCGCGGGTCGGCTGGGGCCGGGCCCGCGCGGCCAGCAGCGCGGCGGCCGCGCGCAGGGCGGCGACGTGCGCGCAGGCGTAACGGGTGGGGACGTCGCGGGTGCTCATCGCCTCGGCCAGGGACTCTGCGGAGCGGGCGAGGTAGGAGTGGGTCGTCGCGGGCAGCACGTGCGGTGCGTGGGTCGGGTGCGTGGTCATCGGGGCTCCTCGGATGGGATCGGGGTGGGTCTGGTCGACGGGTCTGGTCGGCGGGGCCGGTCGGGTCGGTCGGATCGGGACCGGGGCTCGGTCGGGGCGCTCAGTCGGTGCAGCCCACGAGCTGCCACCGGTCCTCGACGGGGTCGTGGCACAGGTCGAAGGTGCCGGGACCGACGCCCCCGGCCGGGCCACGGCCGGCCTCCACCCGCCACAGCCGCCGCTCACCGAGCAGCTCCTCGAGGGTCGTGCCGCCCGGCTGCTGGCCCGGCTGCTGGCTCGGCTGTGGGGAGGGGTCCTCGGAGCCGAGGACGGCCCGGACCCCGCCGTGCTGCCACCACGCGCCGGTCTCCACCCAGTGCGCGAGCACGCCGCGCACCTTCCACAGCCGTCCGCGCCACAGGAACTGGGCCGGGCCCTCCTCGGGCCAGTCCGCGATCGGTCCGCGCCGCACCTCCACGGGCTCGTCGTAACGTCGCACCACGCACCTCCTCCGCACCTCGGGTCGAACAGATCGAGCAAGCCAGTCGAACACGTGTTCGACCATGGTGACGACGGTACTCCCGACCTCCGACAGTCCGTCAAGCACTTGACGGCCGAGCGCGCGGAGGGGCTATGGTGACGCCTTCTTCGAACACGTGTTCGACGGATCGAGCCGGCGCTGGACCGGGTCGGTCCGGGCCGACCGGGTGCGAGGAGTGCCGTGTCCGGGGTCGAGACCGATGCGAGAGGTGTGCCGTGCCCGACCCCTTCCCCCACCTCCACGTGGCCTCCGGCTACTCCCTGCGCCACGGCGCCTCCCTGCCGCCGCGGCTGGTCGAGCGCGCCGTCGAGCACGGCATGGACGTCCTGGCCCTCACCGACCGCGACGGGGTCTACGGCGCGGTCAAGTTCGCCAAGGCCTGCGCCTCCGCGGGCATCGCCCCGGTCCTCGGGGTCGACCTGGCCCACCGGCCCGGGGGAGCAGGCCCGGGTCCCGGCGTCCCGCCCCCCTCGCCCCGACCTCGTACGCCGGTGCGCGGCGGTGCCTTCCGCGACCCGCGGCTGCCCCGTGTCACGGTCCTGGCGCACACCGCCGGGCCCGGCGGTGGGCGGGGCGGCTGGGCGGCGCTGTGCCGGCTGGTCTCGGCCACCCACCTGGCCGGTGAGCGCGGCACGCCGGTGCTCGACCCCGACGACCCGGAGGTCGCGGGCCTGCTGGTCTCCGGCGACCTGGTGGTCCTGCTGGGCCCGGGCTCCCTGCTGGGCCCGGCGGTGGTGGAGCGGCGCGACGACCTGGTCCGGGCCGAGCTGGCCCGCTGGCGCGGCCGCGTGCCCCGGGGCTGCCTGCAGGTCGAGCTGGTCTCCCACCGCACGCCGGGCAGCGCGGCGCACGCCGCCCGGCTCGCCTCGATCGCCGCGGAGGTGGGCCTGCCCACGGTCCTGACCAACCAGGTGCGCTACGCCGAGCGCCGCGACGCCCTCACCGTCGACGTCCTCGACGCCGCCCGCCGGCTGGTCGCGCTCGACCGGCGCCACGTCGACCGCGCCAACGCCGAGGGACACCTGAAGTCCGGCCCCGAGATGCGCCTGGTCGCCGAGGAGGTGGCCCGTGCCGGCGGCGGGGGTCCGGCCGAGGCCGCCCGGCTGCTGGCCCGCACCCGGGCCCTGGCCGAGCGCTGCGCCCTCGACCCCGCCTCCGACCTCGGGCTGGGGGAGGTGCACTTCCCGGAGTTCGAGCTCGCGCGAGCGCCGGGCGAGGTGTCTCGAGACCCGGCCACTGACGCGGACGCGCTCCTGCGCCTCCGCTGCGAGGCCGCGATCGGCGGCCGCTACGGCAGCAGCGGGCTGCAGGTGGTGTGGAAGCGGCTCGACGACGAGCTCGCCACGATCCGCGAGCTCGGCTACGCGTCGTACTTCCTCACCGTCGGCGACGTCACCGACCTGATCAAGGACCTCGGGGTCCGGGTGGCCGCGCGCGGCTCGGGCGCGGGCAGCCTGGTCAACTACCTGCTCGGGATCTCCGGGGTCGACCCGATCCGCCACCAGCTGCTCATGGAGCGCTTCCTCTCCCCGCTGCGCCAGGCGCTGCCCGACATCGACGTCGACGTGGAGTCCGCGCGCCGCACCGAGGTCTACGAGGCGATCCTCGACCGCTACGGCGGCGAGCGCTGCGTGTGCGTCTCGATGATGGACACCTACCGCGTCCGGCACGCCGTCCGCGACGTCGGCGCCGCGCTGGGCATGCCGCCGCTGGAGACCGACGCGATCGCCAAGGCCTTCCCGCACATCCGCGCCCGCGACGCCCGCACCGCCCTGCGCGAGCTGCCCGAGCTGCGCGCCGGCGGGCTCGGCGAGGAGCGGCTCGACCTGATGTTCTCCCTGGTGGAGCGGCTCGACGGGCTGCCGCGCCACGTCGCGGTCCACCCCTGCGGGGTGCTGCTCTCCGACGCCACGCTGCTGGACCGCACCCCGGTCGAGGCGTCCTACGCCGGGTTCCCGATGAGCCAGTTCGACAAGGACGACGTCGAGGACCTCGGCCTGCTCAAGCTCGACGTGCTCGGCATCCGGATGCAGTCCTCGATGGCGCACGCGGTGGCCGAGATCCGCCGGGTCGAGGGGCTGGAGGTCGACCTCGATGACGAGGCGCAGGTCCCGCACGACGACCCCGCGACCTACGAGATGGTCTCGACCGCCCGGACCCTGGGGATCTTCCAGATCGAGTCCCCGGGCCAGCGCGAGCTGGTCGGCAAGTCCGGCATCGAGAGCTTCGAGGACGTCATCACCGACATCTCGCTCTTCCGGCCCGGGCCGGTCAAGAGCGACATGATCACCCCCTACCTCGAGGTCAAGCAGGGCTGGCGGCCCGCGCGCTACCTCCACGAGGACCTGCGCCCGATCCTCGGCCCGACCCACGGTGTCGTGGTCTTCCACGAGCAGGTCATCGAGATCATCGGCTGCTTCGCCGGCGTCACGTTCGCGCAGGCCGACGAGCGGCGCCGCGCGCTGGGCAGCCGCGAGGGCATGCTCGACACCAAGGTCTGGTTCTTCCCCCGTGCGCTGGGTCGCGGCTACCCGCTCCACGTCGTGGAGGAGGTCTGGTCGGTGCTGGAGGCCTTCGCCTCCTTCGGCTTCTGCAAGGCCCACGCCGCGGCCTTCGCGCTGCCGACCTTCCAGTCGGCCTGGCTCAAGGCGCACTGGCCGGCGCACTTCCTGGCCGGGGTGCTCACCCACGACCCGGGGATGTACCCCAAGCGACTGATCCTCGAGGACGCCCGGCACTGCGGCATCGAGGTCCTGCCCCTCGACGTCGCCGCCAGCGGCAAGGAGTACTCCGTGGAGGTGGTCGAGGAGGGCGACGGTCCCGGTCCGACCGCGCCGTGGTGGCGCGATCCCGACGGGGACCGGGGGTCCGGGGGCGGAGCCCCTGGTGGACGTGAGCGTGGGGACCGGGGGTCCGGGGGCGGAGCCCCTGGTGGGGGGTCCACGGGGGGCGGAGCCCCCCGTGTGTGGGGGATCCGGCTGGCGCTCTCGGAGGTCAAGGGCATCAGTGAGGCCGAGGTCGACCGGATCGTCGCGGCCCGGCCCTACCACTCCCTCACCGACTTCTGGCACCGCGCGCGGGTCTCGCGCCCCGTGGTGGAGCGGCTGGTGCTGGCCGGTGCGTTCGACTCGACCTACGGCCTGGGGGCCGCCCCCGACGGGGGAGAGGTACGCCGCCGCGGCACCGTCACCCGGCGCGACCTGCTGCTCCAGGTCGCCGAGCTCGACCGGCACGGCCGCGCCCTCGAGCGGGCCGCGGCCCGGGGCCGGGGCCGTCCGCGCTCGAGCGGGCGCACCCGGGCCCAGCAGGTCGCGCAGGCGGCTGCGGCCCGCAACAGCACCGACGCCGACGTACGGGACCGGCAGCGGGAGGCCGAGCCGGTCGGCGAGCGCGACCTGCGCGGCGACCGGCGCCCCGACGACGTGGGGGCAGCCGGTCCGGCAGCCGGTCCGGTCGGGGGCCCCACGGGCATCTGGGGCCGCTCGCTGGCCCAGGCCCGCACCGCCCCGGTGCCCGAGCCGGTGGAGTCGGTGCAGCTGGCCCTCGACCTCGGCGACGCGCCGGGGGAGGGCGAGGTCTCCGGGCTGCCGGAGATGAGTGCCGAGGAGCGGATGCGTGCGGAGCTGGAGATCCTCGGCCTCGACGCCAGCCGGCACGTGGTCGACACCTACGGCCCGTTCCTCGACGCGCTCGGCGTGACCCGCAGCCGCGACCTGCTGGGGCAGCGCAGCAAGGCCGAGCTGCTGGTCGCCGGGGTCAAGGTCGCCACCCAGACCCCGCCGATCCGCTCGGGCAGGCGGGTCGTCTTCCTGACCCTCGACGACGGCACCGGCCCGGTCGACGCGACCTTCTTCGAGGACGCCCAGGGCCCGTACGCCGCCACGGTCTTCCACTCCTGGCTGCTGCTGGTGCGCGGGGAGCTGCGGCGCACCGGTCACCGGGGGGTCTCGCTGCGCGCCACCGGCTGCTGGGAGCTGCCGGTCCTGCACCGGACCTGGCGCGAGGAGGGGGTCGAGGCGGTCCGGGCGGCGATGGCGGTGGTGCCCGAGGGCTTCGGCGGAGTCGGTGTCGAGCTGGCCGGGCCGGGGGCTGCAGAGAGCCGCGCGAGCCGGCCGGTGATGGCGCGGCCGCCGACCTTCGGCGACGGCGAGGACGCCGGACGCCCCACCGCGGGCGGCATGGGCCAGCGCCGGGTGCTGGTGCACTCCAGCGGGTTCAAGCAGTCGCCGTACTCCGACATCAAGCCGGCCGGCGACGACACCCGCGACGTCGCCCGCAAGCTGTGGCACCGCAGCCCCGGGAGCCCCGGGTGATCCCCGCTCCCGACGGCCTAGGGTGGGCCCCATGTCTGGTGCCAGCAGCGAGCAGCGTCGCAACGTCCGCACCGCGGTGGTGTGGGACGACCTGCGCGAGGTGCTCGGTGGGGACGGAGGGTCCGCCCCGCTCGACGTCCTCGACATCGGCGGCGGCACCGGCGTCTCCGCGGTCCGGGTCGCCGGCCTGGGCCACCGCGTCACCGTGGTCGACCCCAGCCCCGACGCCCTGGCCTCCCTCGGCCGGCGTGCCCGCGAGGAGGGCGTGGAGGTGGTCGCGCACCAGGGCGACCTGTCCGCGCTGCTCGCCCCCGACGGACCGGTCGCTCCCGGCAGCGCCGACCTGGTGCTGTGCCACGGGGTGCTGGAGCACGTCGCCGACCCCGCCGCCGCGCTCGGCACCCTGCACGAGGTGCTGCGGCCCGGCGGCACCCTCTCGCTCCTGGTCGCCCAGCGGCACGCCGCGGTGCTGGCCCGGGCCATGGCCGGCCACTTCGGCCAGGCGCTCGCCCTGCTCGACCCCGGCTCACCCGAGGCGAGCGGCGGCCGCGCCGGTCGACGATTCACCCACGAGGAGCTCGCAGCGCTGCTCGACGGCGCCGGTCTCGAGCTGCTCTCGGTGCACGGGGTGCGGGTCTTCGCCGACCTGGTCCCCGGCTCCCTGCTCGACCTCGAGCCCGGTGCCACCGCGGCCCTGCTCGAGCTCGAGACCGCCGTGGCGACCCGCCCGGAGTACCTCCCCCTCGCCACCCAGCTGCACCTGCTCGCCCGCGCCTGAGGACTGCCGAGCCGTCAGTTCCGCACCCTCGAGCAGTCAGTTCCGCACCCTCGAGGCGTCACGTCCGCACCTGCGGGGTCGACGATGACCGACACCCCGATCCTCCACGTCGACATGGACGCCTTCTACGCCTCCGTCGCGACCCGGGACCGTCCCGACCTGCAGCAGGTCCCCGTCATCGTCGGCGGCGGCCACCGGGGCGTGGTGCTCTCGGCCAACTACCTGGCCCGCGAGCACGGGGTGCGCTCGGGGATGCCCTCGGCGCGCGCCCGGCGGCTGTGCCCGGAGGCGGTGACGATCAGCCCCGACCACGAGGTCTTCGGCACCGTCTCGGCCGCCGTGGTCGAGACCTTCCGTCGGGTGACCCCGCTGGTGGAGGTGGTCTCCCTGGACGAGGCCTTCCTCGACGTCCGTGGGTCCGTGCGCCGCTGGGGGCCGCCCGAGCAGATCGCGGAGGACCTCCGCGCCACCATCCACGACGAGCAGGGCATCACCTGCTCGGTCGGGGTCGCGGCCTCGATCTCGGTGGCGAAGCTGGCCAGCCGCCGGGCCAAGCCCGACGGCGTGGTGGTGGTCCCGCCGGAGCGGGTCACCACGTTCCTGCACCCCCTCGACGTGGGGGAGCTGTACGGCGTGGGGGAGAAGACCCGGGCGATGCTGCACCGCCTGGGCCTGGTCACCGTGGGCGACGTCGCCCACACCCCCTCGCGCACGCTGCAGCGCGCGGTCGGCCAGGCGCTGGGCCGGCACCTGCACGAGCTCGCCTGGGGGCTGGACCGGCGCGAGGTCGTCGCCCGCCGGGCCCCGGCCTTCGGGCTGGGCGGGGGCGACCCCGACAAGTCGATGGGGGCCCAGGAGACCTTCGGCCGCGACGTCGACGACCGCGAGGTGGTGCTGCGCGAGCTGCTCGCGCTGACCGCGAAGGTCGCCCACCGGATGCGGGTCGCCGGGGTCGCGGGGCGCACGGTGACGCTCACGGTCCGCTTCGCCGACTTCACCACCCTCACCCGGTCCCGCACCTGCCCGGAGGCCACCGACGTCACCCAGGAGATCTACCGCACGGCGGTGGGCCTCTACGACGCCCTGGGCCTGCAGCGGGCCCGGCTGCGGCTGGTCGGGGTCCGGGTGGAGGGGCTGGTGCCGCGCAGCACCGTCCACCACCAGCAGGTGCTGGGGGAGCGGGAGCACGGCTGGCCCGAGGCCGACCGCGCCGTGGACCGGGCCACGCGGCGCTTCGGCAGCGCCGCGGTGCGGCCGGCCAGCCTGCTGGGGTGAGGCGCCGGTCGGGACCTCTGGCCCAAATTCGACGCATCCCTACCGTGCGCGCCGAGGCCTGCCTAGACTTGCTGCAGGCCTGTGTGGGCCGTCACGGAGCGACGCGAGCAACCTGGAGGAACCGTGCCACTCTCGGAAGAGGAGCTGCGACTGCTCGAGCAGATGGAGCGCGCCCTCTCCGAGGAGGATCCCAAGTTCGTCTCCACCCTGCGCGGCACCTCGCTGCGCAAGGCCGCGCGGCGCCGCGCGGTGCTCGCCGGGGTCGTCTTCGTCCTCGGCATCGTGCTCCTGATGACCGGTGCGGTCATCAACCTGTGGCCCGTCGGCCTCGCCGGCTTCGTGGTCATGCTCGGCTCCGCCACCCTCGGCCTCAACGCCCTGCGCGGCCAGGCCCAGGCCGCCTCGGCGCCGGCCGCCCCGGCCGGTCGTGCCGCCGGGTCGGGCTTCACCGTCATCGACGGGGGCCGCCGCGGTCGCGTCGGCAAGGTCAAGGGTCGCCCCCGCTCCGGCGGTTCCTTCATGGAGCGCGTCGAGGAGCGGTGGCGCCGTCGTCGCGAGGAGAACGGCGGCTTCTGACGAGCGCTGGTGATCGACGTAGGAGATCACCGGCGACCGAGTCTGGTCGAGCGAGCGCGCGGCCGGGGGACGACGCCACGACCGCGTGTCGAGACCAGCCGTTCCCGGCCGCCCTGGCCTGCGGTCAGCGGGCGTGGTCGACGAGCTCCCGCTCGACCGCGGGCGTCGCGTGCCCCGAGACCCGGGTCGGACGCAGCAGCGTGCGCGGTGCCCACCGCGCCCTGCGTCGTACGCCGTCAGCGGCCGAGGCCTGCAGGCCGGCCAGCACCGCAGCACCCAGCGGCTCCCAGTCGCCGGCGGTCGCGGTGTCCCCGGCGCGGGAGTAGCGCGACCGCTCCAGCGCGACGACGAGGGACTCCAACGCCGCGACGGACTCCTGCGACCCGGCCAGGTGCGGCTGCAGCCCACCCGCGGTCTCCCGCGGCGAGCGGCCCTCGGGCCACGGCACCCCGAGGTCGAGGGCGCTGTCGCGCAGCTCGGCCCACACGTGCTCGGGGCCCCCGGCCAGCCGCTGGCGACGCCGGCGGGTCCGCCACGCCCGGGGGCTGACGGCGATCCCGACGAGCAGCAGGAACGCGGCGGTCCAGGCCAGCACGGTGCCGACCCACGACGGCACGCCGCCGGTCTCGGTGTCGGACCCGGTCTCGACCTCCGCGGCCTCGGTGGGCTCTGCGCTCGGCTCCTCGCCGGCCGGCCCCCCGGGGGCGGCGGTGTCGTCCTGGGGGCGTCCGCCGGGGGTGATCGGCTCCTCGGCCGGACCGTCGACGCTCTGCTGGGTGTAGGTCGGCACACCGCTGGCGCGGTCGGCTGGGGTGGGCTCGAAGCGCACCCACCCGGAGCCGGCGATGAACAGCTCGGGCCAGGCGTGCAGGTCGTAGGCGGAGTACTCGAAGACCCCGGGCTCGACCTCGTCGGGGACGAGGAAGCCGACCGCGACCCGCGCGGGGATGCCGAGCTGTCGGGCCATGACGGCCATGGCCGCGGCGAACTGCTCGCAGTACCCGACCCGGCCCCCCTCGTCGGTGGAGAGGAAGGCGACCAGATCGTCGGTGCCGTTGCCGGGAGGCACCTGGTCCAGGGAGTAGGTGAAGTTCTCGCGGAACCAGTCCTGCAGGGCGACCGCCTTCTCGAAGCGGGTCGGGGCGGAGGCGGTGACGTCGTTGGCCAGCTGCCGGATGATCGAGGGCATGTCCGAGGGCAGCTCGGTGAAGTCCGCGGAGACCTGGCCGGCCGAGGTGCCGGCGTCGGCCAGCTCCTGGGCGGAGAGGTCGAGCTGCACCCCGGTCATGGAGTAGCGCAGCCCGGAGGTGTCCAGGTCGTCGTCGGCGGCCAGGAAGTCCATCGTCTCGACGTCGTAGCGCCAGTCGCCGTCGGCGCGCACGTTGACGACCGGCGCCATCGTCGGCAGCCAGGTGGAGCGGAAGTCCTCCAGCACCTCGACGTCGTAGTCGAAGGTGGTGCGCGGCACGTCGGGATCGACGCCGGTCAGGTCGGGCACCCGTCCCTCGGGCCGGTTCTCCGTGGGGATCTCGCGGTCCCCGGAGCTCCACTCGTTGGCCGTGAAGCGGGAGAGCACCGAGATCCGCAGGTACGAAGGGTCGGGGTCGTCGGTGCGCATCCGCAGCAGCGGGACGTCCGTGCCACGGTTGAGGTCGCGGCGCAGGTCGACCATGGGGTTCTCGATCTCGATGCCGTCCCCGCCACCGGTCCCGCGGCCGATGTCGAGCAGCTGCACGTCGAGGGTCGGGACCGCCAGCGGCACCAGCACGGCCAGCGCTGTCGCGGTCAGGCCGACGGTGGCCGCACCCAGGCGCACGCCGGCGCTCTGCAGCGCCGGAGCACTCGCGGTGCGGTCCTCGCCGTCGAGGGCCCGGCCCCACCGGCCGACAGCGGCGGCCTCCTGCCGGAAGAGCAGGACGAGGAAGCCCAGCGCCGAGAGCGCGAAGACCCACCACGTGAGCTCGGTGCCGACCAGGCCGACGGGCAGGCTGTAGATGGTCAGCAGGGGGATGCCGGCGAGCGGGGTGCGCCGCAGGCCGGCGGCCAGCAGGTCCACGAGCAGCAGGCACAGCAGACCGCCGCCGATGAGCAGCGGAGCGACGTCGGCCTCGGACGCGGGGACCGGAGGGGCGAAGGCCTGGGCGCCCTCCACCGCGAGGTCGACCGCGGCGCGCAGGTCGGTCCAGGCGCCGCCGACGGGCACCGGCGAGCCGCTCACGGCGTAGCTGGCGACCATGCCGCCGAGCAGGGTCTGCAGCAGCAGGACCCCGCCGGTGCCGATGCGTGCAGCGCGGCCGAGCCCGCCGACGCCGGCGACGACGACGGCCAGGACGACCAGCGGGACCAGGAAGGTGGCGGGCCGGTCGGTGAAGCCGCGCCAGGAGAGGAGCGCCACCCACGTCGTGGCGGCCGCGAACCCGGCGGTGGTGAGGGCGGCCCCTGCGCTCGGGGCGGGCCGGCTCATCGTCCGACCCCGGCGCCGACGCGGTTGCCGAGCTCCTGCCACGCCGGGTCGAGGGCGTCCTGGGGGCCGAGCGCGACCGCGCGCCAGCCCTGGGCGGCCAGCAGCGGGGCCGCCGAGCCGCCGGGACGGCCGGTCCAGGCGTCGACGTCCAGGGCGATGGCCAGGGGCGTGGCGGTGTGGGACTGCATCCGGCGCAGCACGGGTGCGTCGGCCTCGCCGATCGCGCCGAGGACGGCGACCACCAGGCCGCCGTGACCGGGCTCGGAGAGCCAGCGGGCGTCCAGCCGGGCCACGGTGGTGGGCTGGAGGACGGCGAGGGACTCCAGCAGGGGAGCGGTGTTGCGGTCGGCGTCGCGGTCGTGCCAGAGCGCGTGCTCGGCCGCGTCGGCGGTGACCAGCCGCACCTGGTAGCCGCGGTGGGCCAGGTGGGTGGCGACCGAGGCGGCGACGCTCACCGCGGTCTCGAGCGAGGAGGCCGGACCCTGGCCCCGGTGGGCCTCGGCCCGGTTGTCGACCACGATCGTGGCCCGCGCCTGCCACGGCTGCTCCTCGCGCCGGACCATGAGCTCGCCCATGCGCGCTGAGGAGCGCCAGTGGACCCGCCGCAGGTCGTCGCCCCGGCGGTACTCCCGCACGGTCACGTCCTCGGCGCTGCCGGTGCCGAAGGAGCGTGGCCGCTGGTCGCCCGAGCCGTGGGAGGACCCGGAGAGCCGCACCGGTGAGAGCGGCACTGTCCGCGGGGTGACGGTCAGGAAGGTGGTGGTCTGGAAGGCGCGGCCGAGCTCGACCAGTCCGAACGGGTCGGTCACGCGCACCTGCATCGGCCCGATCTCGTGGCGGCCGCGCAGGTCCGAGCGCACCTGGTAGGAGACCTGCCGGTGCCACCCGCTGCGCACGCCCTCGAGCACGAACCGGGGGCGGCTGCCCAGGGCGTACGGCACCCGGTCCTCCAGCAGCAGCACGCCGCTGGGCGTGCGGCCCTCGTTGGTCAGCGACAGCGTGACCCGGGCGGCCTGCCCGGCCGCGACCAGCCCCGGGGTCACGGTGCGCACCAGTGCGAGCCGGTAGCGGCTGCGGCCGAGCAGCAGCGCGGTGACCAGCGGGAGGGCCAGGACCAGGACCCCGACGCGGGTCAGCGCCGGCTGGCCGAGCAGCACTGCGCACACCACCGCCGTCACCCCGGCCGCCAGGAAGGCGCGTCCGCGCACGGTCAGGCCGGCCAGTGCCTCGCGCACCTCAGTGGCTCCCGAGCGCCCGGACCACTACGACCGCTGTCCCTCGGGCACGGCGACGCCGGCGAGGATCCGGCCGAGCACCTCCTCGGTGGTCCGCCCGCCCATGGAGGCCTCCACGCTTGGGAGCAGCCGGTGGGCGAGCACCCGCTCGGCAAGACCGGACACGTCGTCGGGCAGCACGTAGTCACGTCCCGACAGGGCGGCGTACGCCTTGGCGGCCCGCACGAGGTGGAGCGTGGCGCGCGGCGAGGCGCCCAGGCTGAGCTCGGGGCTGCGCCGGGTGGCGGCACTGATCGCGACCGCGTAGCGCTGCACCGGCTCGGAGACGTAGACGTCACCGACGATCGAGGTCAGCTTGCGCAGCTCGGCCGCGTCGGTCACCGGCTCCAGCTCGTCGAGCGGGGTGTGCGAGGTGTGGCTCTGCAGCATGGCGAGCTCGGCCGCCTCGACCGGGTAGCCGATCGAGACCCGGGCCATGAAGCGGTCCCGCTGCGCCTCGGGCAGGGCGTAGGTGCCCTCCATCTCGATCGGGTTCTGCGTCGCGATCACCATGAAGGGGGAGTCCAGCTGGTACGTCGCGTTGTCGACGGTGACCTGCCGCTCCTCCATGCACTCCAGGAGTGCCGACTGGGTCTTGGGGGAGGCGCGGTTGATCTCGTCACCCACCACGATGTTGGCGAAGACCCCGCCGGGGCGGAACTCGAAGCTGCGGGTGTCCTGGTTGAACACCGACACCCCGGTCACGTCCGAGGGCAGCAGGTCCGGGGTGAACTGGATGCGTCGTACCGAGCAGTCGATGCTGCGGGCCAGGGCCTTGGACAGCATCGTCTTGCCCACGCCGGGCACGTCCTCGATCAGCAGGTGGCCCTCGGCCAGGAGCACGACGAGCGTCGCGGAGACGACCTCCGGCTTGCCCTCGATGACCCTCTCGATGTTGGCCCGGACCCGGTCGGCGACGCGGGCGAGCGTCTCCAGGTCGGCACCGTCGGTGCTGGGTGCTGCCACGGCTGGGTCCTCCCGATGGGTCGTCACGCCTCGCTCCACCGTAGGCGGTCGCGGCAAGAAGCAACGTAGCCGCCGGCCGGCGCAGGGCTGTGACGCGCGGGGTCACGGGTTGGTTGCGATCCGGCGCCGGGGGCTCCCGTGCAGGAGACCGGGGCCGGTGCTGGCGACCCCGGCTGGCGGCCGCGGGGGAGCGGGGTGGCAGAGGGGGGAGCGACGTGGAGCAAAAGGGGGTGAAAGGTGGTTGACGGTGGAGCGAAGTGGAGTAGGGTGGGGGAAAGTGGAGGAGCCAGGAGGTTCCTGACCGTCAGCGGAGGTGCCCCGTGTTCTTCATGGGCACGTACACGCCGAAGCTCGACGAGAAGGGCCGCCTCTTCCTCCCCGCCAAGTTCAGGGACGCGCTTGCGGAGGGCCTCGTGATCACCCAGGGACAGGACAACTGCCTCACGGTGTGGCCCGAGCAGACGTTCATGGCCGAGGCGGCGCGCGCCCAGGCGACGCCCATGACCAACAAGGACGCCCGCGACTACCGCCGCGTGCTCTTCGCGGGGGCCGAGCAGGGCACGCCGGACAAGCAGGGACGCATCGGCATCCCGACCTTCCTGCGCGCCAGCGCCGGTCTCGAGCGCGACGTGGTCGTGGTCGGGGTCGGGGACCGCGTGGAGATCTGGGCGCCGCAGCGCTGGGAGGAGTACTCCTCCGGCGCCCAGGCCAAGTTCGCCGAGCTCGACGAGTCACCGGCGGAGTAGTCCCCACCGGCGCTCCACCCACGCTCCACCAGCAGCACGGCACGGCAGCACCAACTGAACAGCGGGACACCGCAGGGCCTGGTCTCGGCCCGCTCCACCCCTCCTTCTGCGACACCTTCCCCGGCCGCAGACGGACCGTCTCTGGGACACCTTCCCCGGCCCCAGATCACGAGCACACGGAGCGGGCAGGGACCAGGCCCGGCGGGATCCCGCAGCAGAGCAGCACCGCAGCGCAGCACCGCAGAGCAGCACCGCAACCCCCACAGCAGCAACCACACGAACGGGTCGAGACCATGAGCAGCACCCACGCGCCCACCCCGGCGCCGGCCGCCGAGAGGCGGGTCCGCCACCAGGCCCGCGACGCGGCGACGCTCATGGCCTTCTCGCTCGCGACGTCCGTGGGAGCGGCCACCGCGTTGGCGCTGCTCTCGAGCCTGGGCCGCTGACGTGCCGGCCCCCCTGCACGTCCCGGTGCTGCTGGACCGGGTCGTGGCACTGCTGGCACCCGCGCTGGAGCGCGACGAGGACGGCTCGGCCGGCCGCCAGCGGGTGCTCGTCGACTGCACCCTCGGCCTCGGCGGACACTCCGAGGCGGTCCTGGTCCGCCTCCCGCACAGCCGGGTCGTCGGCATCGACCGCGACCCGCAGGCCCTAGCCCTCGCCGGCGAGCGGCTGGCCCCCTTCGGCGACCGCTTCACCGGCGTCCACGCGGTGTACGACGAGATCCCCGACGTCCTCGAGGAGCTCGGCCTGCCCGAGGTGGACGCGGTCCTCTTCGACCTCGGCGTCTCCTCCATGCAGCTGGACCGCCGCGAGCGCGGCTTCGCGTACGCCGAGGACGCCCCGCTCGACATGCGGATGGACGGCTCGACCGGCCCCACCGCCGCGGACGTGCTCAACACCTACTCGGTGGGCGAGCTGACGCGGGTGCTGCGCGACTACGGCGAGGAGAAGTTCGCCCGCAAGATCGCCCAGGCCGTCGTGCGCCGCCGCGAGAGCGAGCCGTTCACCACCTCGGCCCCGCTCGTCGAGCTGTTGTACGCCGAGATCCCGGCCCCCGCCCGTCGTACCGGCGGCCACCCGGCCAAGCGCACCTTCCAGGCGCTGCGCATGGAGGTCAACGACGAGCTCGCGGTGCTGCGCCGCGCGCTCCCGGCGGCCATCGACGCGATCGGGGTCGGCGGCCGGGTCGTCGTGGAGTCCTACCACTCCCTCGAGGACCGACTGGTCAAGCAGGCCTTCACCGCCGCCACGCGCTCCGAGGTGCCGCCCGACCTGCCGTTCGTGCCCGAGGGGAGCGAGCCGGCCCTGCGCCTGGTCACCCGCGGCAGCGAGCAGGCCGACGCCGCGGAGATCGCCGAGAACCCGCGCGCTGCCTCGGTCCGGCTCCGGGCCGTCGAGCGCGTCCGTCCGGCCGAGCGGCCCACCGGTCGCCCGACGTCGAGGTCCACCAGCAAGGCCGGCAAGCCCACCGGCACGCCCACCAGCAGGTCCACGAACAGGGGAGTCGCCTGATGCCCAGCCCCGCCACCCTGCGCCAGCGCGCTCCCCGCCTCGCGGGAGCCGCCGTCGAGCGGGCCCGCCTCACCGTGGTGCCCCGGGCCGAGACCCGCGCCGCGCGGCTGCCCTTCGTCTCCCTCGTCACCGTGCTGCTGCTCGGCGGCGTGGTGGGGCTGCTCCTCTTCAACACCTCGATGCAGCAGTCGGCCTTCACCGCCACCTCGCTGGAGCAGCGGGCCGCGGTGCTCTCGGCGCGCCAGGAGTCGCTCGGCATGAAGCTCGAGCAGCTGCGCGACCCCCAGGAGGTAGCCCGTCGCGCGCAGCAGCTCGGCATGCGCGTCCCGGCCGCTCCGCTGTTCCTCGACCTCTCCGACGGCTCGGTCGCCGGCGACCCCGCCGGTGCCCAGGTCCTCGCTCCCGTCCTGCTGGAAGCGAAGGCTCCGCCGCTCCCGGCGGAGCTTGCCCCCGCGACGCAGGTGGTCCGGCCGCCCGAGGGCACGCTCAGCGGTGACCGGGGCAACGGCAACGGCAACGGCAACGGCAACGGTCGGGCCGACGACCGGGCCGGCGACCGTGGCAATCGCGAGGGCCGGGGCGATGGGCGTGGCGACGCGGCCAGGTCCGACCGCGGCGGTAGGAATGGAGAGGCGTCCTCGGACCGCGACCGCGGTGGCGACCGGGAGCGCCGCGACGACCGCGGGCGCTCGGGCCGCGACCGCTGACCCACCCACCTGGACCACCGCCGACCCGCAGTGACCACCGGCACCATCAAGCACCCGAGCACCCCGAGGACACCCGTGAGGACCAGTCGCTACCCGCGCCGCGGCGCTCCGCACCTGCGGTTGCGGATCGGCTTCGTGCTGATCGCGATGGTGCTCTCGGTCTTCGGGGCCCGGCTGGTGCAGCTGCAGGGGATCGACCCCGGCTCCTACGCCGCGATGGCGGCCGCGGAGAGCATGCAGGACGTCGTCCTGCCGGCCACCCGCGGCGACATCCTCGACCGCAACGGCGAGCCGCTGGCGGAGTCGGTCGACGGGTTGATGGTGATCGCCGACCCGGCCCTGGTGAACACCGACGAGGCCGGCAACGAGGTCGACCGGGCCCCGGAGCTGGCCAAGCTCCTGGCCACCAAGCTCGACGTCGACTACGTCACGACGCTGGAACGCCTGCGCCGCACCGACACCCGCTTCCAGTACGTCGCGCGCTCGGTCCCGGCCGCCGACGCCCGTGCGGTCGTCGAGCGCGCCGCCGAGCTCGGCTTCGACGGCCTGACGACCCAGCGCGACCCGATCCGCGTCTACCCCGCCGGTGACGTCGCGGCCAACATCATCGGCTTCCTCGGCACCCCGCTGGCCGACGGCACCCCCCAGCCGCTGGCCGGCTTCGAGCGCACCTTCGACGCCGAGCTCTCCGGCACCGACGGCTCGGCGCGCTACTCCGTGGCCGCGGGCCAGAAGATCCCCCTCGGCGAGCAGACGGTCGTCGAGGCCGTCGACGGTCGCGACCTGACCACCACACTGGACCGCGAGCTGCAGTGGTACGTCCAGCGGGTCCTGCGCCAGACCGTCTACGACGCCCGTGCCGACTCCGGCGTGGCCGTGGTCATGGACTCGCGCACCGGTGAGGTCCTCAGCCTCGCCGACTTCCCGACGTACGACGCCAACGACCCGCTCGAGGCCGACGAGGCCGACCTCGGCTCGCGGGCGATGAGCGACGTCTACGAGCCCGGCTCGGTCGAGAAGGTGCTGACCCTCGGCGCCCTCGTCGACGCCGGCCGCGTCACCCCCCGCACGCGGCTGACCGTGCCGCCGAGCCTGCAGCGCCAGGACCGTGCCATCGGTGACTGGTTCGACCACGGCACCATCAACCTGACCCTGGCCGGGGTGCTGGCGAAGTCCTCCAACATCGGCACCGTCCTGGCCGCCGACAAGTTCGAGGGCGACGAGCTGCGCGACTACCTCACGGCCTTCGGCCTCGGCGAGCCGACCGGGGTCGGCGTGCGCGGCGAGTCGCCGGGCATCGTGCCCGCCGGCTCGCTGTGGACCTCCCAGACCCAGGACCGCGTCGCCTTCGGCCAGTCGGTCTCGGTCAACGCCCTGCAGATGGCCGCCGCGATCAACACCGTCGCCAACGGTGGCGTCCGCGTCGACCCCAGCCTCGTGCGCGGCCGGGTCACCACCGACTCCGGTGAGGAGGTCGGCACCGAGACCGTCACCTCGCGCCGGGTGCTCTCCGAGGACGCTGCCCGCAAGACCATGCTCATGATGGAGCGCGTGGTCGACCCCGAGGCCGGCGTCGCCCCCGGAGCGCAGGTCCCGGGCTACCGCGTCGCGGGCAAGACCGGCACCGCGCAGCGCGCCAACTCCGAGTGCGGCTGCTACGACGGCACCTTCACCGTCTCCTTCGCCGGCTTCGCGCCCGCCGACGACCCGCGCTTCACCGTCTACGTCGTGGTCCAGAACCCGCGCAACGGCGGGGGCGGTGGCTCGGTGGCGGGTCCGGCCTTCTCGAAGATCATGGGCTACGCCCTGCGCCGGTACGCCGTCCCGCCCACCAGCACGAAGCCGTCCTCGCTCCCCGTCGAGTGGTGACGTCCGACGCCCGCGGCGGGCGTAGGGTCCTGGGTCCGTGACCACCGCAGACCGGACGGCTGGGCAGACCGCGGCGACGCGCCCCACGCACCCGCCCACCACCTCGTTGCGCGCGCTCGCCGCGTGGATCGAGGCCGAGCTCGGGGTCGGTGCCGAGGTGAGCGGTGAGGCCGCGCTCACCGGCATCACGCTGAGCAGCGAGCGCGTGCTGGCCGGCGACCTCTACGCCGCACTGCCGGGCGCCCGGGCCCACGGTGCCGACTTCGCCGAGCGGGCCCTGGCCGCCGGGGCCGTCGCGGTGCTGACCGACCCCGCGGGTGCCGAGCGGCTCGACCCCGGCGTGCCCCTGGTCGTCGTGCCCGACCCGCGCCGGCTCCTGGGCCGGGTCAGCGCCGAGGTCTACGGCCACCCTGCCCGTCGGCTGGTGATGGTCGGCGTCACCGGCACCCAGGGCAAGACCACCACCACCCGGCTGCTCGAGGGCGGCCTGGCCGCGGCCGGCACCGTCCCGGCGGTCGTGGGGACGGTCGGCACCCGGATCGCCGGCACCGACGTCAGGACCGCCCTGACCACCCCCGAGGCCCCCGACCTGCACGCGCTCTTCGCCCTCATGGTCGAGCGCGGCGTCGAGGTGTGCGCCATGGAGGTCTCCAGCCACGCCCTGGTGCTCGGTCGGGTCGACGGCGTCGTCTTCGACGTCGCGGTCTTCCTCAACCTCGGACGCGACCACCTCGACTTCCACGACACCGTGGAGGAGTACTACGAGGCCAAGGCCTCGCTCTTCACCCCCGAGCGCGCCCGCCGCGCCGTCGTCTCGGTCGACGACGAGCACGGGCGGCGGCTGGCGGGGGAGACCACGCTGCCGCTGGCGACCTTCTCCACCGGCGGGGGAGAAGGCGCGACCTGGTCGGTCACCGACCTCGAGCCGGCTCCCAGCCGCACCGACTTCACCGTCCTCGCCCCCGGGGCCCGGTACGCCGGCGGCGTGCCCCTCGCCGGGGCCTACAACGTCTCCAACGCGCTGGCCGCGATCGCCGCGGCGGGCGAGGCCGGGCTCGACCCCGCAGCGGTCGCGCAGGGGATCGCGGGGCTCGCCGGCGTACCCGGGCGGCTCGAGAGCATCCGTGCCGGGCAGGACTTCGAGGTGGTCGTCGACTACGCGCACAAGCCGGACGCGGTCGAGGCCGCGGTCTCCGCGCTCCGCCCGCTCACGTCGGGCCGGGTGCTGGTGGTCATCGGGGCCGGCGGGGACCGCGACACCGGCAAGCGTCCGCTCATGGGCGAGATCGCGGCCCGGCTCGCCGACGTCGTGGTCGTGACCGACGACAACCCGCGCACCGAGGACCCTGCGTCGATCCGGGCCGCCGTGCTGGCCGGGTGCGCGCTGGTGCCGGAGGTCGAGCGCGCCGAGGTCCGGGAGGAGGGCGACCGCCGTCGCGCCATCGCCTGGGCCCTCGAGCAGGCCGCTCCCGGGGACATCGTGCTCGTCGCCGGCAAGGGTCACGAGACCGGCCAGGAGGTCCACGGGGTCGTGCACCCCTTCGACGACCGCGAGGTCGTGCGCGACCTGCTCGCGGGTGCGGGCACGTGAGCGCGCACGTGAGGATGGCCACCCCCGCGGCGGGGCGCGGGCCGGGAGGGCCCGGCATGCGCGAAGATGGTCGACGGTCCGACGGCGGACCGCGGCGCGGGCCCGCGGGAGCGGGCCGCAGGACACAGGTAGGGACGGAGGTGGGCGGCCGGTGAGGGCGATCCTGCTGGCAGGCGGCATCTCGCTGCTCATCTCGCTGCTCGGCACCCGCTACGCCATCCGGCAGTTCACCCGCCTCGGCTACGGCCAGGAGGTCCGCGACGACGGGCCGACGACCCACCACGTCAAGCGCGGCACCCCGACCATGGGCGGGGTCGTGCTGATCGCCGCCAGCGTCGTGGGCTACTTCGCGGCCAAGCTCATCACGATGTCCCCGCCGAGCGCCTCGGCCTGGCTGCTGCTGCTGCTCTTCGTCGGGACCGGTCTGGTCGGCTTCCTCGACGACTTCATCAAGATCTACAAGCAGCGCAGCCTGGGCCTGCGCAGCAAGGCCAAGATCGTCGGGCAGACCGTCGTCGGCCTGACCTTCGGCATCCTCGCGCTCAGCCCTGCGCTGGAGGACGAGCGGGGCCAGCGACCGGCCTCGTTCTCGCTCTCGTTCATCCGCGACCTCGACAGCTTCGTGCTGCCGATGGTCGTGGTGCTCGCGCTGATCCTGCTGATGGTCATCGCCACCAGCAACGCCACCAACCTCACCGACGGCGCCGACGGCCTCCTGACCGGGTGCAGCGTGATGGTCTTCGGCGCCTACACGATCGTCAACATCTGGCAGAACAACCAGTGGTGCGGCCAGGCCGACATCGCCTACGGCAAGTGCTACGAGGTGCGCGACCCGCTCGACCTGGCGGTCATCGCCGCGGCCATCACCGGTGCCTGCTTCGGCTTCCTGTGGTGGAACGCCGCGCCCGCACAGATCTTCATGGGCGACACCGGCTCGCTGGCCCTCGGAGCAGCGCTCGCCGGCCTGGCGATCCTGACCCGCACCGAGCTGCTGCTGATCGTCCTCGGCGGCGTGTTCGTCATGGAGACCGTCTCGGTGATGCTGCAGGTGACCTGGTTCAAGGCGACCCGCAGGATCACGGGCACGGGCAAGCGGCTCTTCCGCATCGCCCCGATCCACCACCACTTCGAGATGGTGTGGGAGGAGATCACGGTGGTCATCCGGTTCTGGATCATCACGGGTCTCTGCGTCGCCGGTGGTCTGGGCATCTTCTACGCCGAGTGGGTCGCGGGCACGTGAGCCGCCACCGGGCCCGCCGCGACCTCGACGGCCTCGGCCAGACCGACTCCTGGGACGGCGTGCGCGCGGTCGTCGCCGGCTTCGGCGTCTCCGGCTTCGCCGCGGCCGACAACCTGACCCACCTCGGTGCCGCGGTGACCGCGCTCGACGAGCAGGCCGAGGGCAAGGAGGAGAAGGCCGAGCTGCTCGAGGTGCTCGGCGCCGACGTACGCCTGGGTCCCGGCACCACCGCCGCGCTGCCCAGCGACCTGGACCACGTCGACGTGGTCGTGACCTCGCCGGGGTGGCGGCCCGACAGCCCGCTGCTGGTCGAGGCCCGCGAGCGCGGCATCCCGGTCTGGGGCGAGGTCGAGCTGGCGTGGCGGCTGCGCCACCCCGACCACGACACCCCGTGGCTGGCGGTGACCGGCACCAACGGCAAGACCACGACCGTGCAGATGCTCGATGCCATCCTGCGCGCCGCCGGGCTGCGCAGCGTCGCCGCGGGCAACGTCGGGCTGCCCCTGGTGGAGGCGGTGATGGACCCCGTGCCGCACGACGTGCTGGCCGTGGAGCTGTCCAGCTTCCAGCTGCACTACACCGACTCCATGAGCGCGGAGTCGGCGGCGGTGCTCAACGTCGCCGAGGACCACCTCGACTGGTACCCCTCCATGGACGCGTACGCCGCAGACAAGGGCCGCGTCTACGAGCGCGCCCAGCGGGCGTGCGTCTACAACGTGGCCGACCCGGTCACCGAGCAGCTGGTCCGCGACGCCGACGTGGTCGAGGGAGCCCGCGCGATCGGTTTCACCCTCGGCATGCCCTCGGTCGGCATGATGGGACTGGTCGAGGACATCCTGGTCGACCGCGCCTTCATCGAGGAGCGCAGCACCAGCGCCGCCGAGCTCTGCACCGTCGCCGACCTGCCCAGCCACGCCCCGCACGTCGTGTCCAACGCGCTCGCCGCCGCGGCCCTGGCCCGGGCCCACGGCGTCTCGCAGCAGGCGGTGCGCGACGGGCTGCGCGGCTTCCGGCTCGACGGCCACCGCATCGCGGTGGTGGCCGAGGCCGACGGCATCACCTGGGTCGACGACTCCAAGGCCACCAACCCGCACGCGGCGCTGTCCTCGCTGCGCGCCTACGACCCGGTCGTCTGGGTCGCCGGCGGCCTGGCCAAGGGCGCCCGCTTCGACGAGCTGGTGCAGGCCGTGCGCGACCGGCTGCGCGGGGTCGTCCTGCTCGGCCGCGACGCCGACGTCGTCGCCGAGGCGCTCGCACGACACGCCCCGGATGTGCCCGTCATCCGGGTCGGGAACGATGAGACTGGTGTGACAGGTGGTGACCACGGTCCGATGGGACGCGTCGTCGCGGCCGCAGCACAGCTCGCCCGACCGGGCGACACGGTCCTGCTGGCCCCGGGATGCGCCTCGATGGACCAGTTCACCCACTACGGCGCCCGCGGTGACGCGTTCGCCGGGGCCGTGCGGGAGCACCTCGCCGGCTGAGCCCAGCAGGAGCGCCACAACCAGGGACAGGACGGGAGGGCCCGGCGTGAGCACCACCGCCGACGAGACCCGGATCGTCCCTGGCCCCACCCGTGGTCGGGAGCCACGGTTCGCGGGCCTGGCTGCCGCCCGTGAGGCGCTGGACAAGCCGCTGACGTCGTACTACCTGCTGCTCGGGGCGTCGGCCCTGCTACTCACCATCGGCCTGATCATGGTGCTGAGCGCCTCCAGCGTGTACTCCTTCCGCCTCAACGACGGCGACTCCTACGCCGTGGTGCGCCGCCAGCTGATGTGGCTGCTGATCGGCCTCCCGGCCGCGTTCGTGGCCTCGCGGCTGCCGCTGGGCTTCCTCAAGCGGATCTCGGTCTGGGCCTACGTCGGATCGCTGGTCCTGCTCTTCCTGACGATCTTCCTGGGCAAGGAGATCAACGGCAACCGCAACTGGCTCGGCGTCGGCCCCGTGGCGATCCAGCCGGCCGAGATCGCCAAGCTGGCCCTCATCCTGTGGGCGGCCACGGTGTACGCCAACAAGGAGCGCCGGCTGGGCAACCTGCACCAGCTGGTGGTGCCCGTGGTGCCCGGCATGTTCCTGGCCACCGGCCTGGTCGTGGCCGGCCGCGACCTCGGCACCGCACTGGTCTTCGGCGCGATCCTCATGGGCATGCTGTGGGTCGTCGGCGCCCCGATGCGCTTCTTCGTCATGACCTTCGGTGTCGTCGGCACCATCGCCGCGGGCTTCGCGGTCACCGACGGCGAGCGGTGGTCGCGCCTGACCACCTTCATGAACCCCTTCGAGGACTACCTCGACACCGGCTGGCAGCCCGCCCACGGCCTGTACGCCCTGTCCAGCGGCGGCTGGTTCGGCGAGGGCATCGGCGCCTCCCAGCAGAAGTGGGGCGACCTGCCCGAGGCGCACACCGACTTCATCTTCGCCGTGCTCGGTGAGGAGCTCGGGCTTGTGGGCACGCTGCTGGTCGTCGGGCTCTTCCTCACCATCGCCTACGCCGCGATGCGGGTCGCGCTCGGCACCCGGGACCCGTTCGTCCGCTACGCCACCTTCGGCATCGTGGTCTGGCTGCTGGGCCAGATGATGATCAACGTCGGCATGGTCCTGGCGCTGCTCCCGGTCATCGGCGTCCCCCTGCCGCTCATCTCCTACGGCGGCTCCTCCCTGCTGCCGTCACTGACCGCACTGGGCCTGCTCATCGGCTTCGCGCGCCGCGAGCCCGAGGCCGCCAAGGCGCTCGCCGCGCGGCGTCGGTCACGCTCGACCGGCGTCTCGGCGGGTCGGCTCCCCTGACGGGGAGCCCCGCTCCCTAGGGTGGCCCCGATGCGCATCCTGCTCGCCGGCGGCGGCACCGCCGGCCACACCTCGCCCCTGCTCGCGACCGCCGACGCCCTGCGCCGGCTGGACCCGGAGGTCGAGATCACCTGCCTGGGCACCGCCCGCGGCCTGGAGACCACGGTCGTCCCGGCCGCCGGCTACCCCCTCGAGCTGGTGCCGCCCGTGCCGCTGCCCCGGCGCCCCGGAGCCGACCTGCTGCGGGTGCCGGGCCGGCTGAGGGCCGCCGTGCGGGCGACGTACGACGTGCTGGACCGCGTGCGCCCCGACGTCGTCGTCGGCTACGGCGGCTACGTCTCGGTGCCGGCCTACCTCGCCGCCCGCCGTCGCGGCATCCCGGTCGTGGTGCACGAGCAAAACGCCCTGCCCGGGATCGGCAACAAGCTCGGCGCCCGCGTCGCGCGCCGGGTCTGCACCAGCTTCCCCGACACCCCGCTGCGCAACGCCGAGTACGTCGGCCTCCCGGTCCGCCGGATGATCGCCACCCTCGACCGTGCGGCCGTCCGCGCGGAGGCGCGTGCCTTCTTCGGCCTCGACCCCGACCGTCCGACGCTCATGGTCACGGGCGGCTCGCAGGGCGCGCAGAGCCTCAACCGCTCCGTCTCCGGTGCGGCCGCAGCGCTGGCCGCCGCGGGCGTGCAGGTCCTGCACGTCCAGGGCAAGCACGGCGGGGCCGAGCCGGGCCCGGCGACGTCCGGTGCGCCGCCGTACGTCGTCCTCGACTTCTGCGACCGGATGGACCTCGCGCTCGCCGCCGCGGACCTCACGATCTGCCGCGCCGGTGCCAACAGCGTGGTCGAGGCGGCCGCGACCGGGCTGCCGGCGGTCTTCGTGCCGCTGCCGATCGGCAACGGCGAGCAGCGCCGCAACGCCGCACCCGTCGTCGAGGCCGGGGGAGCGCTGCTCGTCGAGGACGCCGACCTCACCACCGAGTGGGTGGTCGAGCACGCCGTCCCACTGGTGACCGACCCGGCGCGGCTGACCGCCATGGGCGCGGCTGCGGTGGCGCTCGTGCCCCGCGACGCCGACGAGGCGCTGGCCCGGATCGTCCTCGAGGTCGGGGGAAGGGCCCGATGAGGCTGCCCGTCCCCGACGAGATCCTCCCCGCCGACCGCCTGGGTCGCGTCCACTTCGTCGGCATCGGCGGCGCCGGGCTCTCGGCCATCGCCCGGATCATGGCGATGTCCGGGGTCGAGGTCACCGGCTCCGACGACGCCGAGACGCCCTTCCTGCCGAGCCTGCGCGAGCTCGGCGTGACCGTGCACCGCGGGTACGCCGCCGAGCACCTCGGCGACCTCGGCCCCGGCGACTCCGTGGTCGTCACGACCGCCGCGCGCGAAGACAACCCCGAGGTGCTCGAGGCCCGTCGCCGCGGGCTGCGGCTGCTGCCGCGCTCGGCCGGCCTCGCGGCCACGATGGCCGGTCGCCGGGTCGTCGCCGTCGCCGGCACGCACGGCAAGACCACGACGACCTCCCTGCTGACCTGCGCCCTGCTCGCCTGCGACGCCGACCCGACGTACGCCGTGGGCGGGCTGCTCTCGGCCACCGGCCGCAACGCCGACGCCGGCGCCGGGCCGCTCTTCGTCGCCGAGGCCGACGAGTCCGACGGCGCCTTCCTCGTCTATCGCCCGCACGCCGCGATCGTCACCAACGTCGGTGCCGACCACCTCGACCAGTGGGGCACCGAGACGGCCTACCGCCAGGCGTTCGTCGACTTCGCCGGCACCGTCGACCGCGACGGCTTCCTCGTGCTGTGCACCGACGACGACGGTGCACGGGCGCTGGCCGCGCAGGTGGCCGCTCGGGTCGCCGGTGACGCCCCCGAGGTGGTCACGGTCGGCGAGCGGCCCGGCGCCGACCTCGAGGTCCGCGACGTCGTGCTCGAGGGCAGCACCTCGGGCTTCACGGTCGTCCACGACGGTCGCGAGCTGGGCCGGGTCACCCTGCGCATCCCCGGGCGGCACTACGTCCTGGACGCGGCCTGCGCCCTGGCGGCCGGGCTGCGGCTCGGCCTGCCCTTCGACGGCCTGCGCGCCGGCCTGGAGTCGTTCACCGGCACCGGCCGGCGGATGGAGCCCAAGGGCGAGGCGGCCGGCGTGCGGGTCTACGACTCCTACGCCCACCAGCCGATCGAGATCGCCGGCGACCTCGAGGCCGCCCGGTCCCTGGCCGGCGACGGACGGGTCGTCGTGGCCTACCAGCCGCACCTGGTCTCCCGCACCCGGCTCTTCGGGGCGGCGATGGGGGAGGCCCTCGGGGCGGCCGACGAGGTCGTCGTCCTCGACGTCCACCTCGCCCGCGAGGACGCGGACCCGGCCGTGACCGGCGCGCTGGTGGCCGACGCCGTCCCGCTGCCCGCCGAGCAGGTCGCCTTCGTCCCCGACCAGGCCGACGTGGCTGCCGAGCTCGTCCGCCGCGCGCGCCCCGGCGACGTCGTGCTCACCCTGGGCGCCGGCAGCGTGACCGAGGTCGGCCCCCAGGTCCTGGCACTGCTGCGCGACGGGGAGAGCGGGTGACCCAGCGCACGACCCAGAGTGCGAGCCAGGCCCGCGCGCAGCGGGCGTTCGCCCGCCGCCGGTGGGCCCGGCGGTGGCTGTCGTGGCGGCGGGCGCTCCTTGCGCTCGCGGCGCTGCTCGCGCTCGGCCTCGGTGCGTACGCCGTGTGGTTCTCCTCCTGGCTGGCCGCCGAGCAGGTCACCGTGGCCGGCGCCTCGCAGCTGGCCCCCGACGAGGTCGAGCAGGCCGCCGGCGTACCCCTCGGGGAGCCGCTGGCCCGTGTCGACCTCGATGCCGTCCGCACCCGGGTCGCCTCGCTGGCCATGGTCTCCGAGGTCGACGTCGTGCGCCGCTGGCCCCACACCGTGGCCATCACGGTCGTCGAGCGCCAGGCCGTCGCCGTCGTGCAGATCGGCACCGCCCTGCGCGGCCTGGACGCCGAGGGCGTGGTCTTCCGCGACTACGCCACGGCCCCGCCCGACCTGCCCCGCGTGCAGACCGCCTCGGGCGCCAGCTCCGAGGCGCTGCGCGAGGCCGCCGCGGTCGTCTCCGCCCTGCCCGAGGACCTCGCACCACGGGTGGACTTCGTCTCGGTCGCCAGCATCGACCGGATCGAGCTCGCCCTGCGCGACGGCCGCACCGTGGTGTGGGGGAGCGCGGAGGACTCCGAGCGCAAGGCCGAGGTGCTCGCCGTGCTGCTCACCCAGGACGCCCGGGTGTACGACGTCTCCGTGCCTGCCACCCCCACCACCCGCCAGTGACCCGCGGGACGCGCTGACCCGGGGCCACGTCGACGGTGACTCGTCGCCAGTTCGACGCTGACTCGGCACGGATTCGAGCGTGAGTCGGCGACTGCCGGGCGTGTCTGCGCGGATCCGGGCCGACCCGCTCCTACTGTCGTGCCCACGACGAAGTTGACATAACTATAACCCTCAGGCTGAGGGTCAGAGTTCAGGGTCGACCAGGGCGACGCAGCGGACGCCCGTCGAGCAGACCCAGAAGGACCGCACGACAGCAGGACCCCGCAGGACCTCCAGCACCACCCACCAGCACCGAGATCTCCAGAATCGAGAGGCGAGAGCCGTGGCAGCACAGAACTACCTGGCCATCATCAAGGTCGTCGGCATCGGCGGCGGTGGGGTGAACGCCGTGAACCGGATGATCGAGGTCGGTCTGAAGGGCGTGGAGTTCATCGCCATCAACACCGACGCCCAGGCGCTGCTCATGAGCGACGCCGACGTCAAGCTCGACATCGGTCGTGAGCTGACCCGCGGCCTCGGCGCCGGCGCCAACCCCGAGGTCGGCGGCCGCGCCGCCGAGGACCACGCCGACGAGATCGAGGAGGTCCTCAAGGGCGCCGACATGGTCTTCGTGACCGCGGGCGAGGGCGGCGGCACCGGCACCGGCGGTGCTCCGGTCGTGGCCCGCATCGCGCGCTCGCTCGGGGCCCTGACCATCGGCGTCGTGACGCGCCCGTTCGCGTTCGAGGGCCGCCGTCGCGCCAACTCCGCCGAGGAGGGCATCGCCGCGCTGCGCGAGGAGGTCGACACCCTCATCGTGATCCCCAACGACCGGCTGCTGTCGATCTCCGACCGCAACGTCTCGGTGCTCGACGCCTTCAAGCAGGCCGACCAGGTGCTGCTGCAGGGTGTCTCCGGCATCACCGACCTCATCACCACGCCCGGACTGATCAACCTCGACTTCGCCGACGTGAAGTCGGTCATGGCCAACGCCGGCTCCGCGCTCATGGGCATCGGCTCGGCCCGGGGCGAGGACCGCTCGGTCGCCGCCGCGGAGATGGCGGTCTCCTCGCCGCTGCTGGAGGCGAGCATCGACGGCGCCCACGGCGTGCTGCTCTCGATCGCCGGTGGCTCCGACCTCGGCCTGTTCGAGATCAACGAGGCCGCGGCCCTGGTCGCCCAGGCCGTGCACCCCGAGGCCAACATCATCTTCGGTGCGACCATCGACGACGCGCTGGGCGACGAGGTCCGCGTGACCGTCATCGCCGCCGGCTTCGACGGCGGCACCCCGAAGCGTCGCGACGAGGGCACGGTCCTGCGCCGCGAGCCCAAGCCGGTGCAGACCCAGGAGGAGACCCGCGCCGCGGTCGCGGCCGCCGTCGCCCAGCGCCAGGAGGCGCCGGCGCCGACGCCGGCTCCTGCCGTCCAGGCCAGCGCGCCGGCCGCGCGCCCGGCCCCGCGCCGCGTCGAGTTCGACGACGACGAGCTCGACGTGCCCGACTTCCTGAAGTAGGGCGCTGCGCAGGCTCGTGTTCTCCTTCCGCGACCACCGTGAGGGCGACGTCCGTGTGGACGTCGCCTTCACCGACGCCAGCCTCGACCTGCAGGGCCTGCGGCCCGGCTTCGAGCAGAGCCTGCCCGCCCTCGAGGCGGCCTGCGGGGTCCGCTTCGCCCGGATGAACCAGGTCCACGGCGACGCCGTGCTGCTGGTCGACGAGCCCGGCCCGGCCCCGAGCGAGCAGGTCCCCACTGCCGACGCGATGGTCACGACCATCCCCGGTCTCGGGCTCATGGTGCGGGTCGCCGACTGCGTCCCGGTGCTCCTCGCGGACACCGAGACCGGGGTCCTCGGCGTCGTGCACGCCGGTCGGGCCGGCGTGGTGCTCGACGTCGTCGGGCGCACCGTGGAGCGCATGCGGGAGCAGGGGGCTCGCGACCTCGTGGCGTGGGTGGGCCCGCACGTGTGCGGCGGGTGCTACGAGGTGCCCGAGCAGATGCGCGAGGAGGTGGCCGGCGTCGTCCCGCAGACCCGCGCCCAGACCACCTGGGGCACACCGGCGCTCGACCTCGGAGCAGGCGTGCGGGCCCAGCTGCTCACCCGCGGCGTCGAGCCCGTCGAGGTGTCCCGCTGCACGCGAGAGGACGACGCACTGCACTCCTACCGCCGCGACGGCGAGCGGTCCGGCCGCCTCGCGGGGCTCGTGTGGACGGTCGCGGCATGAGCGTCCAGGACCGCCGCGAGGAGCTCGAGCGCAACCTCGCCGGGGTCCGTGGCCGGATCGAGCGCGCCTGCGCCGCCGCCGGGCGGGAGCCTGGCTCGGTCGGGCTCACGGTCGTCACCAAGTTCTTCCCCGCCTCCGACGTACGCCTCCTCGCCGAGCTCGGCGTCACCGACGTCGGGGAGAACCGCCACCAGGAGGCCGAGGCCAAGGCCGCCGAGTGCGCCGACCTCGGGCTGCGCTGGCACTACATCGGTGGTCTCCAGAGCAACAAGGCCGCCGCCGTCGCGCGGTACGCCGACGTCGTGGAGTCCGTTGACCGCGCCAAGCTCGTGGGTCGGCTCGCGGCCGGTGCGGTCGAGCGCGGTGCCGAGGTGGAGGTGCTGCTCCAGGTCAGCCTCGACCCGCCCGGCGCCGACCACCGTGCGGGTGCCGACCCCGACGACCTCCCGGCCCTGGCCGACGCGGTCGAGGCCGCCGACGGCCTGCGCCTGGCCGGTCTGATGGCCGTGGCGCCACTGGGGGAGGACCCCGCCGAGGCCTTCGCGCGCCTGGCAGCCGTGCGGGCCGACCTGCTGCAAGTGCACCCCGGCGCCGCCCGGCTCTCGGCCGGGATGAGCGGCGACCTCGAGCAGGCCGTCGCCGCCGGAGCGACACACGTGCGTGTCGGCTCGGCAATCCTCGGTTCCAGGCCACCGGCCCGTTAGCGTTCAGACCACCCAGCGCCTCGTCTTCGGGGCGCTCGATCCCGGAGGACACGACTCATGAGCGGCGCGATGCGCAGGATCGGCGAGTACCTCGGCCTCGTCGAGGACACCGGCCGGTACGACGAGCACGACGGCCACGACGAGACCGTCGAGACCCGACCCGTCGCCGCCGCCCGGGCGTCCCGCCCGGCTCCGGTCTCAGACCTCGCCGAGCGGCGCCGTCCCGCCGCCGGCCCGACCGGAGTGGTGGCCGAGCTGTCCCGCATCACGACCCTGCACCCCAGCACCTACAACGAGGCGCGCACCGTCGGTGAGCACTTCCGCGACGGCGTGCCGGTCATCATGAACCTCACCGAGATGGACGACGCCGACGCCAAGCGCCTGGTCGACTTCGCCGCCGGCCTGGTCTTTGCCACCCGTGGCACCATCGAGCGCGTCACCAACAAGGTGTTCCTGCTGTCCCCGCACAACGTCAGCGTGACCGCGGAGGACAAGGAGCGCATCGTCGAGGGTGGCTTCTTCAACCAGAGCTGAGCGGCCCGTGGGACGCTAGGCCCCTGTCCCGCCCGCGCCCAGAAGACCCAGGAGAGCTCCCGACGTGTACGTCGTAGGTTCGATCATCCACGTCATCCTCTTCGTGTTCATCGCGTTGATGTGGGTCCGCTTCATCGTGGACTGGGTCATGGTCTTCGCCCGCCAGTGGCAGCCCACCGGGCCGCTGCTGGTCGTGCTCGAGGTCGTGTACTCGATCACCGACCCGCCGATCAAGGCGCTGCGCAAGGTGATCCCGCCCCTGCGCCTGGGCAACTTCGCCCTGGACCTCAGCTTTTTGCTGGTGCTGGTCATCGCCTGGGTGCTGCTCAACGTCAACGACGCGGTCCTGCTCTCCTCCTGAGCGGTCCTCAGGGCTCGGCGCGCCGCTGGGAGCACCGTGGGTCACACGTGCCCCAGGCTTGACGCTATTGTTCGACCGACAGGAGCGGTGGGCCGTCTGGCCCGCTGCCGAATGACGACTACGAATGGGTGAGGTCATGCCGCTGACGCCCGAGGACGTGAGCAACAAGCGCTTCACGCCCGTCCGCCTCCGTGAGGGCTACGACATGGGGGAGGTCGACCAGTTCCTCGACGAGGTGGAGGCCGAGCTGGCCCGCCTCACGAAGGAGAACGACGACCTGCGCGTCCAGCTCTCCCAGGTGCAGGCAGGTGGCCCGCCGACCGAGGCGTTCACGCCGCCGGTCGCCCAGCCGGAGCCGGTCAAGGCCCCCGAGCCCGCAGCCCCGGCCGCGGCGCCCGCCGCCCCGGCGCAGACGCTCCGCGTGGAGACCGTCGCCGATGCGTCCAACGCCGCGGCACGACTGCTCGAGATCGCCACGCGCAACGCCGACGAGCTCGTCGAGGACGCCAAGGACCAGGCCGACAAGATCATCGGCGAGGCCCGCACCAAGGCCGAGCGCCTCGAGAGCGAGTCCAAGACCAAGGCCGATCGGATGGAGGCCGACGCCCGCACCCGCGCGCAGATGCTCGACTCCGAGACCGCCGAGCGCCGCCAGCAGATGTTCGGCGACCTCGAGCGCGAGCGCGACAAGCTCTCCGGCGAGGTGGACCGCCTGCGCTCCTTCGAGCGCGAGTACCGCTCCCGCCTGCGCAGCTACTTCACCCAGCAGCTCGAGGCCCTGGAGGGCAACGCCGACGAGGCGCCCTCCGAGGACGCCCCGGCGCCCAAGCGCCTGCGCTCCATCCTGGGGGAGGAGGAGGGCTGAGACCCTCCCACCCCTCGCACGTACGTCGAAGGCCGGCTCCCCCTCGGGGAGCCGGCCTTTGCCGTTCCCGGCGAGGCGGATTGTGGGCCACCGCACCACCCACTAGCCTCCGGCCATCACTGGTCCAGCCCGACCCCGTCGTCGGGCCTGTCGAGGGGAGTCGAGCCCGATGGCTCGAGCCGCACGCAAGTCGCTCGCCGGCACCGCCGCGTCCGCCGCAGGGCGACTGATCCGCCGGCGTTCGACCGCGACCGAGGAACCGGCCCCAGCGAAGAAGGCCGCGCCGGCCCAGAAGGCCGCGCCCGCGAAGAAGGCTGCGCCCGCGAAGGCGGCTGGGCCCGCGAAGGCGGCAGCCCCGGCCAAGAAGGCTGCGCCCGCGAAGAAGGCCGCGCCCGCGAAGGCGGCAGCCCCGGCCAAGAAGGCTGCGCCCGCGAAGAAGGCTGCCCCCGCGAAGAAGGCTGCCCCGGCCAAGAAGGCTGCGCCCGCGAAGAAGGCTGCCCCCGCGAAGAAGGCCGCCCCCGCAAAGAAGGCCGCACCGGCGAAGAAGGCTGCACCGGTGAAGAAGGCCGCGCCGGCCAAGGCGGCAGCCCCGGCCAAGAAGGCTGCCCCCGCGAAGAAGGCCGCGCCGGCGAAGAAGGCTGCACCGGTGAAGAAGGCCGCGCCCGCGAAGAAGGCCGCACCGGCGAAGAAGGCCGCACCGGTGAAGAAGGCTGCACCGGTGAAGAAGGCCGCGCCCGCCAAGAAGGCCGCGCCGCCTGAGAAGCCCGCCGATTCGGCTCGATCGACCACGACGAAGAAGACTGGTGCCGTGAAGAAGACCACTGCCCCCTCGGCCACCGCGGACGCCCTGGTGGTGAAGGACGGCGAGGACGCCTGGACCCCTGCGGAGCTCGCCGAGGTGCTGACCGGGCTGGAGGAGCAGCGGGCCCACAGCCTGGAGATCGTCGCCGAGCAGGAGGCCGAGCTCTCCGGGCTCATGCGCGACTCCGGCGACGGGGCCGGTCAGGACCAGGCGGACCTCGGCGCGACGACCTTCGAGCGCGACCACGAGATGAGCGTGCTCAACAGCGAGCGCGACAAGCTGGCCCAGATCGACCGGGCACTGGCCCGCATCGCCGACGGCACCTACGGGGTGTGCGAGTCGTGCGGCCAGCCCATCGGCAAGCTTCGTCTCATGGCGTTCCCGCGTGCCACACTGTGCATGACATGCAAGCAGCGCGAGGAACGACGGTAGCCCCAGACTCCGGGGGAGAACCTCCCACCCTGTCCGCGGTGCGGGCCCGGCTGCTGCTCGCCAGCATCGCCGTGGTCCTGTACGCCGTCGACATGGTCACGAAGGTCCTGGCCGTCGAGCACCTCGACGGGGAGCCGGACGTGCCCCTGGTCGGGGACCTGCTGGTCCTCAACCTCGTGCGCAACCCCGGTGCGGCGTTCAGCACGGGCACCGAGTACACCGTCGTCCTCAGCTGCCTGGCGATCGTGGCGGTCCTCGTGGTGCTCTACCTCAGCCTCCGCGTGCGCAGCCGGCTGTGGGCGGTGGCCCTCGGGGCCCTGCTCGCGGGCGTATCGGGCAACCTGACCGACCGCATCCTGCGTGAACCGGGACCGCTGCGCGGGCACGTCATCGACTTCCTGATGCTGCCGAACTGGCCGGTGTTCAACATCGCCGACGTGTGCATCAACGTGGCCGCCGCACTGATCCTCGTGCAGGCCTTCCGCGGTGTCCGGCTCGACGGGACCCGGGTGCCCGAGGACGAGGACGAGCCCGCGGACCAGCAGGAGCGGACGGCATGACGCAGACCTCGGAGCAGCGCAGCCTCTCGGTGCCCGACGGGCTGGCGGGGGAGCGGGTCGACGCCGCCATGGCCCGGATGTTCGGCCTGTCCCGCACCCGCGCCGCCGACCTGATCGCCGGCGGGCTGGTCCGCATGGACGGTGCCGAGATCGGCAAGAGCGACCGGGTCCTGCCCGGCGCGGTCCTCGACGTCACCATCCCCACGCTCACCGACCCGTTGGTCGTGGTGCCGGAGATCGTCGAGGGGATCAAGATCATCCACGACGACGAGTCCATCGTCGTGATCGACAAGCCGGTCGGCGTCGCGGTGCACCCCTCGCCGGGGTGGAGCGGTCCGACCGTGGTCGGACACCTGGCCGGCGCGGGCTTCCGGATCGCCACCAGCGGGGCCTCGGAGCGCCAAGGCATCGTCCAGCGCCTGGACGTGGGCACCTCGGGAGTCATGGTGATCACCAAGTCCGAGCACGCCTACAGCGTGCTCAAGGACGCCTTCCGCAAGCGCACCGTCGACAAGACCTACCACGCGCTCGTGCAGGGGCACCCGGACCCGCTCGAGGGCACCGTCGACGCCCCGATCGGCCGCCACCCCAAGCACGACTACAAGTTCGCGGTGATGGCCGACGGTCGCGCCTCGGTGACCCACTACGAGACCCTCGAGGCACACCGCTTCGCGAGCCTGCTCGAGGTGCACCTCGAGACCGGGAGGACCCACCAGATCCGGGTCCACATGAGCGCCTTGAAGCATCCCTGCGTCGGTGACCTCACGTACGGCGCCGACCCGGCGCTCGCGCGGCGCGTGGGCCTGGAGCGGCAGTGGCTGCACGCGGTCAAGCTCGGCTTCGTCCACCCCGACACCGGCGACCACGTCGAGTACGAGTCGACGTACCCCGAGGACCTCGCCGCGGCTCTCGAGGTCATCCGTGACGCCCACTGAGCCGAGCGCCGAGGGGGCCGGGCTCCCGGCGACCGGCCAGCCGGTCCTGGTCCTGCGCCCTGCCGAGGCCGAGGACGCCGACGCCCTCGCACTGATCCACGTCCTCGCCCGCCGGGCCGCCCCGATGCCCGAGCCGGTGCACGACGAGGACGACGTACGCCGCTGGCTCCGCTCGCGGATCGCGACCGACGAGACGTGGGTCGCCGAGGTGGACGGGCTCCCGGTCGGCTACGCCCGCTGGACGCCGGGCTGGCTCGACGACCTCTACGTCCAGCCGGCACGCCAGGGCGGCGGCGTCGGTGCGGCCCTGCTGGAGCTGGTCCAGGCCCGGCAGCCCGACGGCTTCTGCCTGTGGGTCTTCGAGTCCAACACCCCCGCGCGCGGCTTCTACGCCCGCCACGGCCTGCTCGAGCTCGAGCGCACCGACGGCTCGGCCAACGAGGAGCGCGCCCCCGACGTACGCCTGGTCTGGCCGGGCGCGGAGCCGCTGGCCTGCCTGCGCTCGCTCGTCGACGAGGTCGACGCCCAGCTGGGCGACCTGCTGGCCCGTCGGGCCGCGCTGACCCGCGCGATCCAGCCCTTCAAGACCTCCTCGGAGCGCGATCCCGCGCGCGAGCGGGAGGTCGCCGAGCACCTCGCCACCCGGGCGCCGGCGCTGGGCCTCGAGCGGCTCGAGCGGATCGCCCACGTGGTGATCTCCGAGTCGCTGGACGCCGCCCGCGACGGCTGAGCCCGGGGCCGGGACTGTCGGTGGCACCTGCGATGGTCTGTCCCTCGGCTCGCGTAGTCTGATCCCCTTCCCCCGGATCAGCGACCTGCGTGTCGAGACCGCTTCCTGCCCGCACGACGACCCTGAAGGGAACGCAGCGCACCGATGTCATCCGGGCCCTCGCAGGACTCCTTCGTCCACCTGCACGTCCACACCGAGTACTCCATGCTCGACGGCGCGGCGCGGCTGGGCGACCTGGCCCAGCGGGCCGCCGACCTGGGCATGCCGGCGGTCGCGATGACCGACCACGGCAACGTCTTCGGCGCCTACGAGTTCTACTCCAAGGCCAAGGCGGCCGGGGTCAAGCCGATCATCGGCATCGAGGCCTACTTCGCGCCCAACATCAGCCGCTTCGAGAAGAAGGGCGTCAACTTCTACGACGGTGGTCCCGACGACGTCTCGGCGCGTGGTGCCTACACGCACATGACGCTGCTCAGCGAGTCGACCGAGGGGATGCACAACCTCTTCCGGCTCTCGACCGGGGCGTGGCGCGACGGCTTCTTCAAGCACCCCCGCATGGACCGCGAGCTGCTGGCCCAGCACAGCAAGGGGATCATCGGCACCACCGGCTGCCCCTCCGGCGAGGTCCAGGTCCACCTGCGCTACGGCAACTACGACGCGGCCCGCAAGGCCGCCGGCGACTTCCAGGACATCCTCGGCCGGGAGAACTACTTCCTGGAGCTGATGGACCACGGGCTCGACATCGAGCGGCGGGTCCGCGACGGCCTGCTCACCCTGGGCAAGGACCTCGGCATCCCGCTGCTCGCCACCAACGACTCCCACTACGTGCACCGCGAGGACGCCGCCTCGCAGGAGCACCTGCTCTGCATCAACTCCGGCTCCACGATGGACGTCCCGGCCGGCGACGGCCCGGGCCAGCGCTTCGCCTTCCAGGGCGACGGCTACTACATCAAGACCGCCGCGGAGATGCGCGAGATCTGGCGCGACCTCCCCGAGGCCTGCGACAACACCCTGCTGATCGCCGAGCGCTGTGACGTGCAGTTCTCCGAGACCGTCGGCAAGTACATGCCCCGCTTCCCCTGCCCGCCGGGGGAGAACGAGGACTCCTGGCTGGTCAAGGAGGTCGAGGTCGGCCTCTCGCGTCGCTACCCGAACGGGGTGCCCGACAGGGTCCGCAAGCAGGCGGAGTTCGAGCTCGGCGTCATCACGCAGATGGGCTTCCCGGGCTACTTCCTCGTCGTCGCCGACTTCATCGGCTGGGCCAAGGACCACGGCATCCGCGTGGGCCCAGGCCGCGGCTCGGGTGCCGGCTCGATGGTGGCCTACGCCCTGCGCATCACCGACCTCGACCCGCTCGAGCACGGACTGATCTTCGAGCGCTTCCTCAACCCCGACCGCGTCTCGATGCCCGACTTCGACATCGACTTCGACGAGCGTCGGCGCGGCGAGGTCATCCGCTACGTCACCGAGAAGTACGGCGACGACCGGGTGTCCTACATCGTCACCTACGGCACCATCAAGGCCAAGCAGGCCGTCAAGGACTCCAGCCGCATCCTCGGCTACCCCTTCGCCATGGGCGACCGGATCACCAAGGCGATGCCCGCGGCGGTGATGGGCAAGGACGTCCCGCTGCAGGACATCTTCGACCCGCAGCACAAGCGCTTCGGCGAGGGCGGTGAGTTCCGCCAGCTCTACGAGGCCGACAACGACGTCAAGCGGGTCGTCGACACGGCCATCGGCATCGAGGGCCTGAAGCGGCAGTGGGGCGTGCACGCCGCCGGGGTGATCATGTCCAGCGAGCCGCTGGTCGACGTCATCCCGCTGCTCAAGCGGCCCGCCGACGGCGCGATGATCACGCAGTTCGACTACCCCACCTGTGAGGCCCTCGGCCTGATCAAGATGGACTTCCTGGGGCTGCGCAACCTGACCGTGATGGACGACGCGGTCAAGAACATCAAGGCCAACCGCGGCGAGGACGTCGTCCTCGAGGACCTCCCGCTCACCGACCCGGCCACCTACGCCCTGCTCCAGCGCGGCGACACCCTCGGTGTCTTCCAGCTCGACGGCGGCCCGATGCGCGCGCTGCTGCGCTCCATGCGCCCCGACTGCTTCGAGGACATCTCGGCCGTGGGCGCGCTCTACCGCCCGGGCCCGATGGGCGCGGACTCCCACAACAAGTACGCCCGACGCAAGACCGGTCGCGAGCCGGTCGAGCCGATCCACCCCGAGCTGGCCGAGCCACTCGAGGACGTCCTGGGTGAGACCTACGGCCTGATCGTCTACCAGGAGCAGGTCATGGCCATCGCGCAGAAGCTCGCGGGCTACAGCCTGGGACAGGCCGACATCCTGCGCCGCGCGATGGGCAAGAAGAAGAAGGCCGAGCTGGACAAGCAGTTCGAGGGCTTCTCCGGCGGCATGAGGGAGCGCGGCTACTCCGACGCCGCCATCAAGACGCTGTGGGACATCCTGCTGCCGTTCTCCGACTACGCCTTCAACAAGGCCCACTCCGCGGCGTACGGCCTGGTGTCCTACTGGACCGCCTACCTCAAGGCCAACTACCCCGCCGAGTACATGGCGGCGCTGCTCACCTCGGTGCGCGACGACAAGGACAAGTCCGCCATCTACCTCAACGAGTGCCGCCGGATGAAGATCCAGGTGCTCCCGCCGGACGTCAACGAGTCGGCCGCCGACTTCACCCCCGTCGGCACCGACGTCCGCTTCGGTCTCACCGCGGTGCGCAACGTCGGGGGCAACGTCGTGGACGGCATCGTCTCGGCACGCGAGGAGAAGGGCCGCTACCTCGACTTCAACGACTTCCTGGCCAAGGTGCCCGCGCACGTCTGCAACAAGCGCGTCATCGAGTCGCTGATCAAGGCTGGTGCCTTCGACGACATGAAGCACCGGCGGCGCGCGCTGGTGGCCGTCCACGAGACGGCGGTCGACCAGTACGTCGACATCAAGCGCAACGAGGCCATCGGCCAGGACTCGCTCTTCGGGGGCCTCGACGAGGAGGACTCCGGCTCGTTCGGCGTCACCGTCGCCATCCCCGACATCGACGAGTGGGACAAGATGACCCTGCTCGGCCACGAGCGCGACATGCTCGGTCTCTACGTGTCCGACCACCCACTGCTCGGCCTGGAGCACGTGCTGAGCCAGGGCACCGACTGCACGATCGGTGAGCTGATGCTCGACGAGTCGCGCACGGACGGCAGCCCTATCTGCATCAGCGGCCTGGTCACCTCGGTGCAGCGCAAGATCACCAAGCGCGGGGACGCGTGGGCGATGGTGACCCTGGAGGACCTCGACGGCGCCATCGACGTGCTGCTGTTCCCCAGCGCCTACCAGCTGGCGAGCACGCTCCTGGTCGAGGACGCCATCCTCACGGTCAAGGGCCGGCTCTCCCGCAGCAAGGACCAGCCGGAGATCCACGGCCAGGAGGTCTCGGTCCCCGACATCAGCGACGGGCCCTCGGGTCCGGTCGTCATCTCGCTGCCCTCGACCCGCTGCACCGGTCCGGTCGTCGAGCAGCTGCGCGACGTCCTGGCGACCCACCCTGGGATGACCGAAGTACGGTTGCGCCTCATGAAGCGCGAGCAGACCCTCGTGATGAGGCTCGACGACCGGCTCCGGGTGACCCCGACCCCGGCGCTGTTCGCGGACCTCAAGCAGCTGCTGGGTCCTGGATGCCTGACCAGCTGACCCCCGAGCACGACGCACAGCAGCACGCGGAACCGGTCGACACCGGTGTCGCGGGCCTGGAGCCGCGGCGGCCGCGCCGCTCGCACCGTGAGGGCGCGGGTCGCTGGCAGGCGCCCGTCGTCGTGGCGCTCTTCGTCGCCGCGGGCGCCGGTCTCGGGGTCCTGTGGGAGCAGCTGTGGTCACCCACCCGCGGCATCGTCGTGCGGCGCCAGTGGTTCGTGGTCGACGACCAGCTGCGCTACGACCTCGACGGACTGCGCAACCAGTTCTCCGGGACGGCCCTGTTCACCACCCTCGGGCTCGGCGCCGGCGTGGTGCTGGGCCTGGTCTGCGCGTTGTTCCTGGCCCGCCACGAGCTGCGCACGCTCGCCGCGGTCGCGGTGGGCTCGGCCCTCGGTTCCGTGCTGATGTGGCAGGTCGGCACCCGGCTCGGTCCCGCGGACCCCGAGGTCCTGGCTCGCGACCTGCCGCGCGGCACGGTGCTGCCCGACAACCTCGAGCTCGGCTCCCTCGGAGCGCTGCTGGCCCTGCCCCTGGGTGCCGTGCTGGCCGTCGGCGTGGTCTTCTTCCTCCTCCCCGCGCGTCCCGGCCGCGGCTGAGGGTCCTCCGCAGACTGTCGTCCACAGCCTCGCGCGGCGGCCACCCGCGACCGCCGTTCCTGGACCTACTCTTCGGGTGGCTGCTCGAGCACACGCCCGGGCAGCGCCTCCTCGACAGCGGCGCGGGTAGCGTCGCCCCCGACGAGCCCCCAGCCCGCCCGACAGTGAGGAAGCACCATGAGCGACGGCACGCCCGCCCCGGAGTACCTCGAGCCCGCCGCCGGCTCGCCACTGCCAGGGGAGGGGCGGTCCCGGAAGCGACCGTTGCTGCTCGGCGGCGCGGCGGTCGCCGGCGTGGCGCTGGTCGGCGCGGCGGCCTGGGGCGCCTGGTGGTGGCTGGCCGACGGCGGCCAGGCCGCGGAGGCCCTGCCGGCCTCGGCCGTGGGGTACGTCGGGCTCTCCCTCGACCCCAGCGGCTCGCAGAAGGTCGAGGCGCTGAGCACCCTGCGCTCGCTGCCCGCGATCGCCGAGGAGCTCGACCTCGACGGCCCGCTGGAGGACATCGACCTCAAGCAGACCCTCGGCACGGCGTTCCTCGGGACCGCCCCCTGCGACGACCTGACCTACGAAGAGCACCTCGAGCCGTGGCTCGGTGACCGCCTGGGCGTGGCTGCCGTGCCCGTCGACGACCAGCCGAAGGTCGTGCTGGCCGTGGAGACCACCGACGAGGACGCTGCCGTCGAGGGCATGGACGCCCTCCTGGCCTGCGACGACGGCGACCTCGGGGCTGACGACGCGGAGGGCAGCGCGTACCACGTGCGGGACGGCTGGGTCGTGCTGGCCCCGGACGAGACGGCCCTCGACGCCGTGCTCGCCGACCTCGACGAGGGCACGCTCGCCGACGACGAGGACTTCCAGCGCTGGACCGGGGAGGCAGGGGAGCCCGGCGTGCTCACGATGTACGCCGCGCCCGCGGCCGCCGACTACCTCCAGGACGCGCTGGACGGGTTCTTCGGCGACCTGGGTGAGCCGGTCCTCGAGGGCTCGATCAGCGACCCCGTCGCCCTGACCGCCACCACGACCACCACCGCCTCGACCGTCGCCGCCACCTCCGAAGAGCCCTCGCCCGAGGAGCAGCTGGAGGAGGCGATCGAGGCCTTCGAGGGTGCGGCCGCGACCGTGCGCTTCGTCGACGGCTCGATGGAGCTGGAGATGGCCGGTGGCCTGGGCGACTCCGAGCTCCTCGCCGCCGCGGACGCCGAGGACACCGGTGACGCGAGCAGCTTGGTCACCGAGCTGCCCGCAGGCACCGTCCTGGCCGGGGCCACGGGGCTCTCCCCCGAGGGCCTCGAGCAGCTGGAGAGCGGGCTCGGCGCGGACGCCGACGACATGGTCGAGGGCCTGCTGGGTCCGCTGGAGCTCGACCCGGTCGCGCTGCTCGGTGATGCCGTCGGGCTGGCCGTGGGCCCCGGGCTCGACGTGGAGGGACTGGTCGCCGGCACGACGACCGAGCTCCCGGTGGCACTGCTGACGACCGGGGAGCTGGCGGCTGCCCAGGACGTGGCCGAGGGCCTCGGCTTCGGTCTGGCGGCGTTCCTGGGCGTGGAGCCCGTGGTGGTCGGGGAGGACGGGCGCGTGGTCCTGGGCCTCGACGAGGCGTGGGCGGAGGAGGTCGCTGCCGCGGACGGGTCCCTGGGTGAGGACGAGCGCTTCCAGCACGCCGTCCCGGACGCCGACGACGTCGACGGCCTGCTGTTCCTCGACGCGGACGCGCTCGTCGACCTGGTCCGCGGCTCGATGCCCGAGGGTGAGGACGACGAGGTGCTGGACAACCTCGAGCCGCTCCAGGCACTGGGGCTGAGCGCCTCGACCGAGGACGGCACCAGCCGGCTGGTCCTGCGGGTCACGACCGACGACTGACCCGGAGCGGACCGCAGGAGGGCAGCGGCGGGAGCCGCCGTGTCGTCAGCGGCCGATCCTGGCCGTCACCGCGTCGGTGACGGCCAGCAGGTCGGCCGGTGCCAGCTCGATGTCGAGGCCGCGGCGTCCCCCGGAGACGAGCACCCGGTCGTGGGTGAGCGCCGACTCGTCGACCACGGTCCGGTGCCGCTTGCGCTGGCCGATGGGGGAGATGCCGCCGACGACGTACCCCGTCGCGCGCTCGGCGGCCGCGGGGTCGGCCATCGCGGCCCGGCTGCCACCCAGCGCCCGGGCCAGCGCCTTGAGGTCCAGCTGTCCGGTGACGGGCACGACGCCCACGACCAGCTGCCCGTCGAGGTCGGCCAGCAGCGTCTTGAACACTCGCTCGGGCGCCACCCCGAGCGCTGCGGCCGCCTCGAGCCCGTAGGACTCCGCGCGCGGGTCGTGCTCGTAGGGGCGCAGGGTGAAGTCGATGCCGGCGCGGGTCAGCGCCACGGTGGCGGGGGTGCCGCCGGCGTTCTTCCTCGACATCAGGTCACCTTTCGTCTTGCGGGGTCTCGACACCCCTGTCACGGCTTCGTCCCTCAGCCGCGGGCCAGCTCGACCTTCGCCGCCGACGGGACCGTCCTCGTGCCTCGGACGGGCCCTGGCAGCTCAGTTCGGCGACCAGCGGGTGCGCGCGACCTCGGTGGCCGGCAGCGAGGGGATGACGTTGATCGCCCGCAGCTCGTCGCGCAGCAGGTCGGTGACCAGCCGCAGCCGGTCGGCGGCGTCGTCGGCCTCGAGCAGCGCCTGCCGCTCGGGCATCGGCAGCGGAGCGCTGGCCGCCAGCGTCCAGGAGAGGTACGTCGGGTCCTGGGGCAGCACGCCCTCGTGCGGGTCCGCGCGGATCTCCGCCAGGGCCGCCCGGTAGGCGGTGAAGGTGGCCCGGGCCCGGTCCATCAGGTCCTCCAGCGCCGCGTCGAGCGGCGGCTCGACCTCCTCGCGCAGCTGCACCTGCCCGGCGGGGAAGGTGCCGGAGCCGTCGAGGTGGTCCAGCTCGAAGCGATCGCGACCGACGGCCAGGATCGAGAAGGTGCCGTCCGGGTGCTGCTCGGCCTCGGTGAGCTGGAGGCGGACCCCGACCCGGTAGAGCGACTGCGCACCGTGCTCGCCGACCTCGTAGCCCTCGCGGATGCCGACCGAGCCGAAGAGCCGCTGGGTGGGGTCCTCGATCCGCAGCAGGTGGTGGACCAGCGCGCGGTAGCGGTCCTCGAAGACCCGGAGAGGGACGGTGACACCCGGGAACAGCACCGAGTTCAGCGGGAACATCGGCAGCGAGTCGGGCACGGGTCGAGGTTAGAACACCCGACCAGCCACGGAGGGGTGTGAGCCACCACCCGCCGCACGTCCACCGCGGGGCGGGGATGGGGAACCGGCTCGACCCCGCTCGTAGACTCGGGACCATGATCCGCCGCATCGACCTGCGCAGCGCCGCCACCGGCCGCGCGGTGGGTGAGCCGTTCGACTACCGGACGGCCCTGCCGCGCGCCGACTTCGACGTCGAGGCGGCGGTGCCGGCGACCCATGCGATCTGCGAGGAGGTCCGCACCCGCGGCCTCGAGGCGATCCTGGAGATGTCGCAGAAGTTCGACGGCGTGACCCAGACCGACATCCGGGTCCCCGTCGAGGCGATGACCCGCGCGCTCGACGAGCTCGACCCCGCGATCCGTGCCGGCCTCGAGGAGTCGATCCGGCGCCTGCGCGTGGCCAGCGAGGGCGAGCTCGAGCACGACGTCGTCACCGACCTCGGCCCGGGCGCCCGGGTCGTGCACCGCAAGGTCCCGGTCGGCCGCGTGGGGCTCTACGTCCCGGGCGGCCTGGCGCCGTTGGTCTCGAGCGTCCTGATGAACGTCGTGCCTGCCCAGGTGGCCGGCGTGCCGTCGCTGGCCCTGGCCAGCCCGCCGCAGGCCGAGTTCGGCGGGCTGCCGCACCCCACGATCCTGGCCGCGTGCGCGCTGCTCGGTGTCGACGAGGTCTACGCCGTCGGTGGCGCCCAGGCGATCGCGATGTTCGCCTACGGCACCGGCCCGTGCGCCAGGGTCGACCTGGTCACCGGGCCCGGGAACATCTGGGTGGTCACCGCCAAGCGGCTGCTCAAGGGGCTCATCGGCGTCGACTCCGAGGCCGGCCCCACCGAGGTGGCCATCCTGGCCGACGAGACCGCGGACGCGGCGTACGTCGCCGCCGACCTGATCGCCGAGGCCGAGCACGACCCGCTGGCCGCGGCGGTGCTGATCACCGACTCCGCGACCCTGGCCGACGACGTCGACGCCGAGCTGGACAAGCAGGTCGCGACGACCGGTCACGTCGAGCGCGTCAAGACCGCCCTCGGCGGCAACCAGTCCGCGATCGTGCTGGTCGACGACCTCGACCAGGGCGTCGCGGTCTGCGACGCGTACGCCGCCGAGCACCTGGAGATCCAGACCCGTGACGCCGCGGCCGTCGCGGCGCGCATCCGCAACGCCGGCGCCATCTTCATCGGCGACCACGCGCCGACCGCGCTGGGCGACTACTGCGCGGGCTCCAACCACGTGCTGCCCACCGGCGGCTGTGCCTGCCACTCCTCGGGGCTGTCGGTGCGGGCGTTCACCAAGTCGATCCACGTCGTGGACTACTCCCGCGAGGGCCTGGAGGCGGTGGCCGACCACGTCGTCACGCTCGCCGAGGCCGAGGACCTGCCCGGTCACGGGCAGTCCATCCGCATCCGCTTCCAGAAGTAGGCCCCATGACCTTCCCGCCGCTCCGCGAGGAGCTGCGCGGCCTTGCGCCCTACGGCGCCCCCCAGCTCTCGCTGGAGGTCGCGCCCGTGCAGCTCAACACCAACGAGAACCCCTACGGGCCCTCCGAGGCCTGCGTCGCCGACATCGCCGCCGCGGCCGCGGAGGCGGCGCGCGGGCTGAACCGCTACCCCGACCGTGAGCACCTGGCCCTGCGCGAGGCGCTGGCGGCGTACCTCTCCCGCGACGTGGCCCCCGGCCAGCAGCCGATCACCGCCGAGCAGGTCTGGGCGGCCAACGGCTCCAACGAGGTGATGCTGCAGCTCCTGCAGGCCTTTGGGGGACCGGGACGCACGGTGGTGAGCTTCGCGCCGACGTACTCGATGTATCCCGAGTACGCCCGCGACACCCACTCGCGCTTCGTGGTCGGGCACCGCGCGGAGGACTTCACCCTCGACCTGGATGCGGCGGTCACGCTGGTCGAGGCCGAGCGGCCGAGCGTCGTGCTGCTGCCTAGCCCGAACAACCCGACCGGCACAGCGCTGGCTCCGGAGGCGGTCGGGCGGCTGTGCGACGCCCTCGGCGAGGACGGCCTGCTGGTCGTCGACGAGGCGTACGGCGAGTTCCGCCGCGCCGGGACGCCGAGCGCCGTCGAGCTGCTGCCGACCCACCGCAACCTGGTGGTCAGCCGCACCATGAGCAAGGCCTTCGCGGGCGCCGGCCTGCGGCTGGGCTACCTCGCCGCCGACCCCGCGATCTGCGACGCGATCCGGGTCGTGCGCCTGCCCTACCACCTGTCCGCGGTCAGCCAGGCCGTCGCGCTGGCGGCACTGCGCCACCACGAGGAGCTGCTCGGCAAGGTGGACGACCTGCGCCGCGAGCGCGACGAGTGCGTGGCCTGGCTGCGGGGTCGCGGGCTGCAGGTGGCCGACTCCGACGCGAACTTCGCGTTGTTCGGCAGGTTCGCGGACCGGCATGCTGTGTGGCAGCGGTTGCTGGACGAGGGTGTCCTCGTCCGCGAGGTCGGTCCCGAGGGCTGGCTGCGGGTGTCCATCGGGACACCCGAGGAGATGGCGGCGTTCCGCGCCGCCGTGGACGTGGTGCTCGAGGAGTCGGGTGCACGCGAAGAGCTGAGGAGAGAGTCATGAGCCGCACCGGACGCGTGGAGCGCCAGACCAGCGAGTCCAAAGTGCTCGTCGAGGTCGACCTCGACGGGACCGGCCGCCACGACATCTCGACCGGCGTCGGCTTCTACGACCACATGCTCACCGCCTTCGCGCGGCACGCGCTGGTCGACCTGACGGTGCAGACCGAGGGCGACGTGCACATCGACGCCCACCACACCGTCGAGGACACCGCGATCGCGCTCGGCCAGGCCCTGCGCCAGGCGCTGGGCGACAAGACCGGGGTGCGCCGCTTCGGCGACGCCACCGTGCCGCTCGACGAGGCGCTGGTCCAGGCCGTCGTCGACGTCTCCGGTCGCCCCTACTGCGTGCACACCGGCGAGCCCGAGGGCCAGCAGTACGTCCAGCTCGGCGGTTCCGGGGTCTCCTACCTGGGGTCCCTGACCAAGCACGTCTTCGAGACGATCGCCTTCCACGCCCACCTCGCGATCCACGTGCGGGTGCTGGCCGGCCGCGAGCCGCACCACATCGTGGAGACGCAGTTCAAGGCGTTCGCCCGGGCGTTCCGCGACGCGGTCGCGATCGACCCGCGCGAGACCGGCGTGCCCAGCACCAAGGGAACGCTGTAGATGGCTGCTCCGCGTGTGGTTGTCCTCGACTACGGGTCGGGCAACCTCCGCTCCGCCGTGCGCGCGGTCGAGCGCGCCGGTGCCGCGGTCGAGCTCACCTCCGACTTCGACGCCGCGCTGGAGGCCGACGGCCTGCTCGTGCCCGGCGTGGGGGCGTACGCCGCGTGCATGGCCGGCCTGCTGGCCGTAAAGGGCGAGCGGATCATCGGGCGTCGGCTCGCAGGCGGGCGTCCCGTGCTCGGGATCTGCGTCGGCATGCAGGTGCTCTTCGCCCGCGGGATCGAGCACGGGGTCGAGACCGAGGGTTGCGACGAGTGGCCCGGCCTGGTTGAGCGACTGCAGGCGCCCGTGGTGCCGCACATGGGCTGGAACACGGTCGCGGTGCCCGAGGGCTCGCAGATGTTCGCCGGGGTCGAGGACGAGCGGTTCTACTTCGTCCACTCCTACGGCGTGCGTGACTGGACGCTGGTGACCAACGACCGCACCCGCGCGCCCCTGGTCACCTGGACCGAGACCGGTCCCACGCCCGAGACCGGTGACCGCTTCGTGGCGGCGGTCGAGAACGGCCCGCTGTGGGCCACCCAGTTCCACCCCGAGAAGTCCGGGGACGCCGGCGCCGCGCTCCTGCGCAACTGGGTCGCCACCCTCTGAGTCGACCCGGACCGGCCGACACCCCCGCGAGCCGCGCCCAGCGGCGTACGAACACGAAGAGAGCACCGGAAGAAGACATGAGCGACTACCTCGAGCTGCTGCCCGCCGTCGACATCACCGAGGGCCGGGCCGTCCAGCTCGCCCAGGGCGTCGCCGGCTCCGAGCGCGTCTACGGCGACCCTGTGGCCGCGGCCCGCCGCTGGCAGGACGCCGGCGCGGAGTGGCTGCACCTGGTCGACCTCGATGCTGCCTTCGGCCGCGGCACCAACCGGGAGCTCCAGGCCGAGATCGTCGGTGCCCTCGACATCAAGGTCGAGATGAGCGGCGGCATCCGCGACGACGAGTCGCTCGAGGCAGCGCTGGCGACCGGCTGCACCCGGGTCAACATCGGCACCGCCGCGCTCGAGCAGCCGGAGTGGTGCGCCAAGGTGATCGCCGAGCACGGCGACCGGGTCGCGATCGGCCTCGACGTCCGTGGGCGCACGCTCGCCGCCCGCGGCTGGACCCGCGAGGGCGGTGACCTCTACGACGTGCTGGCCCGGCTCGACTCCGAGGGGTGCGCCCGGTACGTCGTCACCGACGTCAACAAGGACGGGATGCTCGCCGGGCCCAACCTGCAGCTGCTCCGCGACGTCTGCGCCGTCACCTCCGCGCCGGTCGTGGCCTCCGGCGGCGTCACGACCCTCGACGACATCCGCGCGCTCATGGACCTGGTGCCGATCGGCGTCGAGGGCGCGATCGCCGGCACGGCGCTCTACGAGGGGCGCTTCACCCTCGAGGACGCCCTCGCGCTGACCCAGGGCCGCGCGTGAGCCTGGCGGTCCGGGTCATCCCGTGCCTCGACGTGGACGGCGGCCGGGTGGTCAAGGGCATCAACTTCCAGGACCTGCGCGACGCCGGTGACCCCGTGGAGCTCGCCCGCACCTACGACGCCGAGGGCGCCGACGAGCTGACGTTCCTCGACATCTCCGCCTCGCACGAGGGCCGGGCGACGACCATGCAGGTGGTCTCGCGGTGCGCCGAGGAGGTCTTCATCCCGTTGACGGTCGGCGGGGGGGTGTCCTCGACCGAGGACGTCGACCGGCTGCTGCGGGCCGGCGCGGACAAGGTCGCGGTCAACACCGCGGCCATCCGGCGGCCGGAGCTGATCGCCGAGATCGCCGACCGCTTCGGCAACCAGGTGCTCGTGCTCTCCGTCGACGCGCGTCGGGCCACCGACACCGACTCCGGCTTCGAGGTCACCACCCACGGCGGACGCCGGTCCGCCGGCGTCGACGCCCTGGAGTGGGCGGCTAGAGCCGCCGAGCTTGGCGCGGGGGAGATCCTCCTCAACGCGATGGACGCCGACGGGACCCAGGACGGCTTCGACCTCGAGCTGATCGCCGCCGTACGCCGCGAGGTCACCGTCCCCGTCATCGCCTCCGGTGGCGCCGGCCGGCTCGAGCACTTCGCCCCAGCCGTGGACGCCGGCGCCGACGCGGTTCTGGCCGCCACGGTCTTCCACTTCGGCACGTGCCGGATCTCGGAGGTCAAGGCCTCCCTGGCCGCGGCCGGACACTCCGTGCGCTGACCGCGGAGTCCGCGGTCCACCCCACGGACCAGGACCTCCACGATCGGCCGGTCTCCGGGTCAGCGCCGGCCGGCTCCGAACATGCCGCGCACGATCTCGCGCGCGGCCGTCCTCATCGCGTCCTTGAACACCGGGGACGAGACGACCCTCTCCAGGGTCGAGTCGCCGTCGCCGGGCACTGTCGGGCGGGGCACCGGGACACGACGCTCGGACGGCGCGGGCTTCCGCTCCCGGCGCGAGCGCTCCTCCTGGGCCGCTCGGTCGGAGGCCTCCTCCGCCGCCTGCTCGGCGGCGATCCTCTCGGCGGCCTGCTCCAAGCGCGCCGCCAGCTTCTCCCGCGCCGACTCCCGGTCGATGGGCGTGCCGTACGCCGCCTGCCGGGGGCTGACGGCCACGAGCGCCTCCATGGCGGCCGGGTCGGCGGGCGACATCGAGGCCTGCGGGGCGCGCAGCATGGTCCAGGCGACCGGTGTCGGGGCGCCCCGCTCGTCCATGACGGTCACGACGGCCTCTCCCGTGCCGAGCGAGGTCAGGACCCGGCCGAGGTCGTCGTACCCCGAGTGCGGGTAGGTGCTGACCGCCGCCTTCAGCGCCTTGGCGTCCTTCGGGGTGTGGGCGCGCAGCGCGTGCTGGACCCGCGAGCCGAGCTGCGCGAGGACCTCGTCAGGCACGTCGGTGGGGGACTGGGTCACGAAGAAGATCCCGACCCCCTTGGAGCGGATGAGCCGGACCGTCAGGGCGATCTGGTCCAGGAAGGCGTCCGACGCGTCATCGAAGAGCAGGTGCGCTTCGTCGAAGAAGAACACCAGCCGCGGCTTCTCCGGGTCGCCGACCTCTGGAAGAGAGTGGAACAGATCGGCGAGCAGCCACATCAGGAAGGTCGAGAACAGTGCCGGCCGGTCCTGCAGGCGGGGCAGCTCCAGCAGCGAGATCACCCCCCGCCCCTGGGCGTCGGTGACCATCAGGTCCGACGGCTCGAACTCCGGCTCGCCGAAGAACACGTCCCCGCCCTGCGTCTCTAGGGTGACGAGGTTGCGCAGGATGACACCGGCCGTCGCGGTTGAGACGCCGCCGATGTCCTTGAGCTCGGCCTTGCCCTCCTCGGAGGTGAGGTGGCGCAGCAGGGCCTGGAGGTCGGCGAGGTCCAGCAGCGGCAGGCCGGCCTGGTCGGCGTAATGGAAGACCAGGCCCAGGCTGGACTCCTGGGTCTGGTTGAGTCCCAGCACCTTGCTGAGCAGCAGCGGACCGAAGGAGCTGATGGTGGCCCGCAGCGGTACGCCGGTGCCCTCGCCGCCGAGGGCGTAGAGCTCCACCGGGTACGCGCTCGGCGACCACTCCTGGTCGATCGCGCTCATCCGCGACGTGATGCGCTCACCGGTCTCGCCCGCGACGAGGAGGCCCGACAGGTCGCCCTTGATGTCGGCCGCGAAGACCGGGACCCCGGCCGCGGACAGCTGCTCCGCGAGCAGCTGCAAGGTCTTGGTCTTGCCGGTGCCGGTGGCGCCGGCCACCAGGCCGTGCCGGTTGAGCATGCCGAGCGGGATCCGCACCCGGGCGTCCGGCACGACGGAGTCGGCAGCGGTCATCAGCGCTCCGAGCTCGAGGGCCGGGCCCTGGAAGGAGTAGCCGCGGCGTACGTCGTCGGCCAGGGCCTGCGGGTCGGGAGCGTCGGTCTCGGAGTTGCTCACGCGCCCGACAGTAGTGCGGGCCCCAGGGGCGCGGCAGGGCGTGGCGGAAGTGAATGGTGGTGCGCCCGGGGCCCGGTCTAGTCCCGGCCGGCACGTGGTCCAGACCACACGCCCGGATCTGCGCTGTTCGGAGGTTTTCTTTACGCCTTCCCGTAACACCCGGCGGGGTGTCGGGGTTGAGTGCGGTGCCGGCACCACCGGTGTCTCGTGAACCCCCCGCCTTGAGGTGAACATGCGCTCTGCTGTCCCGTCCCGTCGCCTGACCCGACTCGGTGCGATCCCGCTCCTCTTCCTGACCCTCCTAGGACTGGTGGTCGGAGGTCTGAGCGCACCGGCGGTGGCTGCGCCGGGCGACACCATCACGTTCAGCGGCTCGGTGAGCCGGACCGTCAACGGCGCCCCCACCGCGGAGTCCGGCGTCACGGTGGACGCGTTCCTCTCCAGCAACCTGAACCAGGCAGTGACGACGGCCGTCAGCGGGGCGAACGGATCGTGGGCCTTCCCGGCGACTCCGGCTCTCCAGGAGCAGGCCAGCGGCGGGTACAAGATCCGGTTCTCCGGACCCGGCTACGACACGGTGTGGTTCGCCACCGGCGGCGCCGTCGCCGACCCGGCGAACGCAACGACGCTCAACGCCTCGAACCCCAACGTCAACGCCACGGTCACCTACGCCCCCGTCACGGTCTCCGGGGAGGTGGTGAACGACGAGGGCCAGGGCATCCAGGGCATCACCGTCGCCCTGCAGACGCGCACGCTCGGCCAGAACGGTGCCACGACCTATTCCCCCGTCGCCACGTCTCCCGCCTCCGTCGTGACGTCCGCAGCCGGCACCTACTCCTTCACCGTCCGTCCCGGCTCGTACGTGATGAGCTTCGCCGGCAGCGGGTTCGGCACCCAGTACTACGACGGCGACACCGACGACGAGGCGACGCTGACCCCGGACCGAGACGCCGCGCAGCTCTTCACCGTCGCGAAGAACGCCCCCGAGACGGTGAATGCGACCCTCGTCGCCTCGCCGCTGCTGTCCGGGGTGGTCAAGGACTCGAGTGGCACGCCCATCTCCGGTGTCGTCGTGACTGCTGAGACGAGGACCTTGCAGGCGGACGGAGAGTTCGAGTACGCAGTGGCGTCCTCGAGCCAGGCCGGGACCGACGGCTCCTTCACCCTCGACGTGCCCGCCGGTTCCTACGTGGTGGGCTACGACGCCCCCGGCTTCGTCAACGTGTTCTGGAACGGCGCCAACCAGACGCCGACGAGCAACAAGGACGCCGCCCAGCTCGCCACCGTTTCGGCAGGCAACCCGCGGGACGTCTCGGCCACCCTCACTCTGCGGGCCTCCACGGTCAGCGGTCGCGCCCTCGCGGTGGACGGATCGCCGCTCCAGGACGTCGTCGTCGAGGCCCTGACCTACTCGCCGGCGCTCGTCCAGGCCAATCGAGGCACGTGGAGCCGCGTGACGGGAACCGCGGCCGCCAGGACCGACTCGAACGGCCGATACAAGCTCGTCGTACCTCCCGGAGTCCCGTTCCGCATCGGTTTCGACTCCCCTGACACGGCACGAGAGGACCGGTTCTACCCGGCAGCCAACGTCGCGGACGAGGCCAGCAACGTCACGGTCGCCGAAGGCCAGTCGCTGAGCGGGTACGACGTGACGCTGCCGCTCCTGGCCTCGTTGACCGGCACGGTCGCCGAGGCCAACGGATCGGTCTTCAGCGGCACCGGTACGGTCCAGCCGCTGCGGCGCATCGACTTCACCGAGCTCGGTGAGAAGGGCGGACCCGCCCACAGCTCGTGGGTGCCGATCGGCACGCCCGTCAGCCTGAGCAACGGGGCGTTCCTGCTCCGCCTGCCCGCGGACTCCTACCGGCTGAAGGTCGTGCTGGGCGACGGCGAGGAGGGCTTCCTACCGGGTCTGGTCGGGCTCGACCAAGCGCCGAACATCACCCTGGGCAACCAGGCGACGCTGGCCGGTCAGCAGTACCGGCTGCCGGCGCGTCGCGCGCTGTCCGGTGTGGTCCGCGACGCGGCTGGCACCCCTCAAGCCGGCGCGACAGCCGGTGCCCGCTACCGCTACGTCAACGACGTCAAGGACGGCCTCGCGCAGCTCAGCGATTGGATCGAGCCGCAGGGCGTGAGCCGCCAGGCGGCGACCCAGAGCAACGGGACCTACTCGATCCAGCTCCGCGAGCGTGCCTACCAGGTCTTTGCCAGCCCTGCGGGTCAGTCCGGCCGCACCTACTTCGGTCCGCCGAACGCGACCGAGAACGACGCCGTCCTCGTCCCTGTCAGCGGCCAGGACGTCTCCGGCATCGACATCACCTTCGGCAGCATCGGTGTCCAGAACGACGTGCGGCCGTGGGTCACCGGTCTCGCCGACCCGGGCTCGACGCTGACCGCCAACACCGGCTCCTGGTCCCCGACCGACGTGACCCTGACCACCCAGTGGCAGTACCTCCCCGTAGGAGCCGACGGCAGCGTCGACGCCAACTGGGTGACGGTTACGCGGACCCCCGAGGGTGGGGCCTCCCCGTCAGGCTTCGGCACCCCGTCGGCCAACGGGCAGACCTTCGTCATCCCCAGCGACAACCCGCTGACCTGCCCCCTCTTCGCGACCGGGTGCGCTCCTGACGTCGCCTACCGGGTCCGGGTGACCGGCTCGCGACCGAACACGGCGTCCACGACCGTGAGCGTCTCCTCGAAGCCGACGGGACGAGTGCGCAGCGGTCCCGCCCCCGAGCAGGAGAACCGCCGTATCCCCGTCGTCTCCGGGATGCCGGCCACCGGGCAGACGCTGACGACGGACAACGGCGTCTGGGCGACCCAGACCACCTACACCTACCAGTGGTACGCCGACAACGCGCCGATCAGTGGTGCGACCTCGCAGTCGTTCACCGTCACCGCCGCGCAGCTGGGCAAGAAGCTGTCCGTCCGCGTCATCCCCACCGGTGCGCCCGGCTCTGCTGCGGTGGACTCCGCGCAGACCGTCGCTGCGGTGCGCGGTCAGCTCTCAGCCACGACGAGGCCCAGCGTCAGCGGCACCCCGCGCGTGGGAGCGACCCTGACGGCCGAGCCAGGCACGTGGAGCGACCCGTCGCCGACCTTCGCCTACCAGTGGATGGCTAACGGCCAGCCCGTCGCCGGGGCGACGACCAACATGCTGGCGCTGACCGACAACCTGGCCGGCAGCTCGATCCGGGTCACGGTGACGGCGACCAAGCCCTCGGGCTACACCCCGGGCACGGCCTCCTCCGAGTCCACCGCTCCGGTGGCCGACGACCCGACCAAGGTGACCAACCGGTCGCTCCCGGTCGTGTCGGGCACCGCCAAGGTCGGTGAGCAGCTGTCGACCACCAACGGCACCTGGACCAACGAGCCCACCTCGTTCACCTACCAGTGGCTGGCCGACGGCGTGGCCGTCACCGGCGCGACCCAGCAGACCTTCCTGCTGACCGCGGCCCAGGCCGGCAAGCGGATGAGCGTGCGGGTGACCGCGGCCAAGACCGGGCTCACCTCCGGCCAGGCGACGTCGGCCCAGACGGCGCTGGTCGCCCCGGCCGACGGCACCGACCCGGAGACCTGCGAGATCACCGTCACCGGTGGTCCGACGGTCGCCGGCACGCCCGAGGTGGGCAACGTCCTCGCCGTCACGAACGGCACGACCACCCCCGACGGCGTCACGGCCACCTACCAGTGGCTGCGCGACGGGCTCGCCATCACCGGCGCCACCGGCGCGACGTACCGCGTCGTCACCGCTGACGAGGGTGCTGCGCTCGCTGTCCGCGTGACCTACAGCAAGACCGACTGCGCGGACGTCGTCCGCACAGCCCAGGCCGGCACCGTCCCCGACGGCGAGCCGACCGACCCGGTCAAGCCCCGCCTGGACACCGTGAAGAAGATCAAGGGCAACAAGCTGGTGCTCAAGGTCACGGTCACGGCCTCGACGCAGGACCCGGTCGTCGGCAACCTCGTGGCGACCGAGAACGGCAAGCGGGTCGCCAGCGGTGCGCTGAACAGCCAGGGCAAGCGCAAGCTGGTCGTGCGAGGCCTGAAGAAGGGCTTCCACTCGATCCGCCTGACCTTCCAGGGCAACGACCTGGTCCGGGAGCGGTCGAAGACCTTCACCTTCACCATCCGCTGACACCGGGCGCTGACACCGGGCCCCACCCGGCAGCAGCGCACAGCAGCACGCACACGGGGCACCCCGGCGGGAGACCGCCCGGGGTGCCCCGTGGCGCGTCCTGCCCACCCGCGCGCGATGATGAGGACATGACGACCGCGTCCCCGGGGCTCGATCCCGACCTGGCCTCCCGGCTCAAGCGCACCCCCGACGGGCTGGTGCCGGCGGTGGTCCAGCAGCACGACACCGGCGAGGTGCTGATGCTGGGCTGGATGGACGACGAGGCGCTCGCGCGCACCCTCGACACCCGTCGCGCGACGTACTGGTCCCGCAGCCGCCAGGAGTACTGGGTCAAGGGCGAGACCTCCGGCCACACCCAGCGCGTCGTCGAGGTCCGGCTCGACTGCGACGGCGACACCCTCCTGGTCAAGGTCGACCAGGTCGACGGCGCCTGCCACACCGGCGACCGCACCTGCTTCGACGCCGACCTGGTGCTCGCCCGTGGCTGAGCGGGACGCGGCGCAGGAGGTCACCCGACACAGCCGCGGCCGCCGGCTCTTCGGGCCCGCCGTCCTGGCCGGTCTGGCCTCCGGCACGCTCGCCGCCGTCGCCGGCACACGGGCCGCGGTGAGCGTCGACGCCGACTCCGACGCGGTCGCCCTCGTCACCGCGGGCACGACCGCGGGCGACGCCCTCACGATGCCGCTGGTCACCTCGCTCGCCCTCGTTGTCCTCGCGGCCTGGGGCGTCGTCCTCGTCACGCGTGCGCGGGTACGCCGCCTGGCGGCCGGCCTGGCGCTCCTGGCGTCCCTGGGCACGCTGGTCGCCGCCGCGGTGGCGCAGGGCCAGCTGCGCGGCACCGTCGAGGACTCGCTGGCCCAGGTCGGGGCGGCCGGGGGAGCCGGTGTGACCGGCTGGTACGTCGCGGCGCTGGTGGGTGCCGTCGTCATGACCGCCTCCGCGGGGCTGGCCGTCCGACACGTCCGCGACTGGCCGGAGATGGGCCAGCGCTACGACGCGCCCGCCGGCTCGAGTGCGGCCGCCACCCGGACGACCGACGGCTCGCTCGACCTCTGGAAGGCCATCGACCAGGGCCTCGACCCGACCGACGGTCCGTCGGGCCGCGCCCCCTAGACTGTCCGCAGATCCCCCCGCGACACCGAGGAGCCACGCATGTCCAGCAATCACGGCAACACCCCTGCTGCCTGGTCGGCGGTCGTCGTGGGCCTGATCGGCTTCGTCGTGGGCAGCGTCGGCCTGATGTTCGACCCGGTCAGCATGCCGGTCTTCTGGGCGGGCGTGGCCATCACCCTCGGTGCGGGCGTCGTCTTCCTCGTGATGGCCAAGATGGGCCTCCACGAGGGTCACTGACCCCGACACCCCCGGTCCCGTGACCGCGCTCCTCACCCCCGCCCCGGCTCAGCGCCGGGCCGAGCGGGTGCGCGCCCCGCTGGTCACGATCGGTGCCCTGGCAGCAGCCACCGTGGCGCTGCACTACCGGGACCCGCACGTCTCCGGCTCCTGGGGCTTCTGCCCCAGCGCCGCCATCGGCTTCTGGTGCCCCGGCTGCGGCGGCCTGCGCGCCGTGCACGACCTCACCGACGGCAACCTTGCGTCGGCAGCATCGAGCAACCTGCTGCTCGTCGTCCTCGCGCCCCTCGCGGTCCTGGCGCTGGCGACCTGGTTGGTGGTGCGGTGGCGCGGCACGGAGCTGCGCCTGCCGCGCTCCGCCGTGCTTGTCGGCGGAGGTGTCCTGCTGGCGGCGACCGGGCTGTTCACGCTGCTGCGCAACACCCCGGTCGCCCCCTGGCTGGCTCCCTAGGAGCCCGCTTCCTGCGGCGGTGCCTCAGCTGGTCTCGAACGTGAAGTCGAAGTTGCCGGTGGCGACCAGGATGATCGTGATCACCATGAAGACCAGGGCGATGATGCCCAGGACGAAGCCCGCCTTGGCCAGACCGGCGCCGCCCTTGCCCGTGGTGCTGATCTCGTCCTGCGCCGACCGGCTGAGCAGGATCGCGACGATGCCGAGCGGGCTGCAGCACAGCAGGCCGAGGATGCCGGTCACCAGCGACCAGATCGCCTTCTGCGACGTACCGGCCGGCTGCGCGCCGTAGGGCGGCTGGGGTGCGCCGTAGCCCGGGGGCGGCGGCGGGGGAGGCTCGTTGTAGCTCATCGGGTTCCTTCGCGTCGGGGACCGCAGGTGCGGTCCGTGGCGTGACCGTACCCGGATCGGGGCCCGCTACGCCGCCCGTGACAGACTCGGAGGAGTCCCTTTCCCCGGAGCCCGGACGGAGCAGCCATGTCGGTCCTCGACGACATCGTGGCCGGCGTGCGCCTCGACCTCGCCGAGCGCGAGGCGGCCCTGCCGCTGGCCGACCTGCGCGCCTCGCTCGCCGACGTCGACCCGCCGCGGGACCCGATGCCCGCCCTGCGGGCGCCGGGCTCGAGCGTCATCGCCGAGGTCAAGCGACGAAGCCCCTCCAAGGGGGCGCTCGCGGACATCCCCGACCCCACCGTCCTGGCGAAGGAGTACGCCGCCGGCGGGGCCGCCGCGATCAGCGTGCTCACCGAGCAGCGGCGCTTCGGCGGCAGCCTGGCGGACCTCCGAGCGGTCCGCGCCGCCGTCGACGTCCCCCTGCTGCGCAAGGACTTCATCGTCACCGAGTACCAGCTGGTCGAGGCCCGCGCTGCCGGCGCCGACCTGGCGCTGCTCATCGTCGCCGCGCTCGACGACGACACCCTGCGCCGGCTGCACGACACCGCCGGCGAGCTGGGGCTGACCGTGCTCGTCGAGGTCCACGACGAGGCCGAGACCGAGCGCGCGGTGGCCCTGGGTGCCGAGCTGGTCGGCGTCAACGCCCGCAACCTCAAGACCCTCGCGATCGACTCCGACACCTTCGGGCGGCTCGCCCCCGGCATCCCCGACGACCGGGTGAAGGTGGCCGAGTCCGGCATCTTCGGTCGCGACGACGTCGCCCGCTTCGTCTCCGAGGGCGCCCGTGCGGTCCTCGTGGGCGAGGCCCTCGTGAAGGACGGCGACCCGCGTGCCGCCGTCGCCGCCATGACCGGAGTCATGACAGGAGCAGGAGCATGACCGACCTCACCACCAGCCCGGCCGGAGCCGTGACCACCGTCGAGCGCGGCCGCTTCGACGCCGACGAGCACGGCTGGTTCGGCGAGCCGGGCCTCTTCGGCGGCCGCTTCATGCCCGAGGCCCTCGTCGCGGCGCTCGACGAGCTCACCGAGGCCTGGCAGGACGCGATGGCCGACCCGACCTTCGTGGGGGAGTTCGACCAGGTCCTGCGCGAGTACGCCGGTCTCCCCAGCCCGCTCTTCCACGCCCGCCGACTCAGCGACATGGTCGGCTGCCGGGTGCTGCTCAAGCGCGAGGACCTCAACCACACGGGTGCCCACAAGATCCGCAACGTCATCGGCCAGGCCCTGCTGACCAAGCGGATGGGCAAGAAGCGCGTCATCGCCGAGACCGGCGCGGGCCAGCACGGCGTGGCCAGCGCCACCGCGGCGGCGTACTTCGGGCTCGACTGCACCGTCTACATGGGCGCCGTCGACACCCGCCGCCAGGCGCTCAACGTCGCCCGCATGCAGCTGCTCGGCGCCACGGTCGTGCCGGTGGAGTCCGGCAGCGCCACGCTCAAGGACGCCATCAACGAGGCGCTGCGCGACTGGGTCGCCAGCGTCGACCACACCGCCTACCTCTTCGGCACCGCCGCCGGCCCGCACCCGTTCCCGAGCATGGTGCGTGACTTCGTGCGCGGCACCGGCGACGAGGCGCGCGCCCAGTGCCTGGAGCAGTACGGCGTGCTCCCGGACGCGATCGGTGCCTGCGTCGGCGGCGGCTCCAACGCCATCGGCCTGTTCACCGCCTTCCTCGACGACCCCGAGGTGGAGGTCTACGGCTTCGAGGCCGCGGGCGACGGCGTCGACACGCCCCGGCACGCCGCGACCATCCACGCCGGCGAGAGCGGGGTGCTCCACGGCGCCCGCACCTACGTCCTGCAGGACGAGGACGGCCAGACCAAGGAGTCCCACTCGATCTCCGCGGGCCTGGACTACCCCGGTGTCGGACCCCAGCACGCCCAGCTGGCCCACAGCGGCCGGGCGACCTACGTCCCCGTGACCGACGCCGAGGCGATGGAGGCCTTCGCCCTGCTGGCGCGCACCGAGGGGATCATCCCGGCCATCGAGTCGGCCCACGCGATCGCCGGCGGCCTGCGCGTGGCCGAGCGGCTCGCCGCCGAGAAGGGCCCGGACGCCACGATCCTGCTCAACCTCTCGGGCCGCGGCGACAAGGACATGGGCACCGCCATCGAGTACTTCGGGCTCGGCGAGGCCGACGGCCGGCAGCCGCAGCCCCAGGGCGCGGCCGCGCAGGGGGTCCAGGCGTGAGCGTCGCCGAGGCCTTCGAGAAGGCGCGCTCGGAGGGCCGTGCGGTCCTCGTGGGATACCTCCCCGCAGGCTTCCCCGACGTCGAGGGCGGCATCGACGCCCTGCTGACGATGGTCGAGGCCGGTTGCGACGTCATCGAGGTCGGCGTCCCCTACACCGACCCCGTCATGGACGGGCCGACCATCCAGGCGGCCGCGCAGCAGGCGCTCGACCGCGGTTTCCGGATCGCCGACGTCTTCCGCACCGTCGAGGCAGTCGCCGCCACCGGCACCCCCACCGTGGTCATGACCTACTGGAACCCGGTCGAGCGGTACGGCGTGGACCGCTTCGCCCAGGACCTGGCGGCCGCCGGGGGAGCGGGCCTGATCACCCCCGACCTCACGCCCGACTACGCACCGGAGTGGATCGGCGCGGCCGACAAGCGCGACCTCGACAAGATCTTCCTGGTGGCCCCGTCCTCCACCGACGCCCGGATCGCGTCGACGGTCGCCGCCTCCCGCGGCTTCGTCTACGCCACCGCCGTGATGGGGGTCACCGGCGCCCGGGCCAGCACCAGCGACCTCGCCGGCCCGCTGGTCGAGCGCACCAAGCGCGCGGCGTCCGCCCACGACCTGCCGGTCGGGGTGGGCCTGGGCGTCAGCAACGGCGAGCAGGCGGCCGAGGTGGCGTCGTACGCCGACGCCGTCATCGTCGGGTCGGCCTTCGTCCGCGCCCTCCTGGAGCACCCCGAGGACCGCGAGGCCGGGCTGGCGGCGCTCCGCTCGCTGACCGAGGACCTCGCGCAGGGCGTACGCCGTCGTGCGTGACCTGCCCACCCGCCGCTCGGTCCTGGCCGGCGGACTGGCCGCCGTGCTCGCGCCCGTGCTGGTGGCCTGCGGCGGGGACGAGGCCCCCTCGGGCACGCTGACGGCGGCCCGGGTCGACCCCCCGTTCGAGGTGGCCGACATCGCCCTCGCCAGCACCGGCGGGGACCTGCTCAGCCTGGCCGACCCCGGCGCGCGCCTGAGCGTGGTGTTCTTCGGCTACACCCACTGCCCCGACGTCTGCCCGCTGGTGATGTCGTCGATCTCGATCGCGCTGACCCGGCTCGCGCCGGAGGAGCGCGAGCAGGTGCAGCTGGTCTTCGTCACCACCGACCCGGCCCGCGACGACGAGGCGCGGCTAAGCCGCTACCTGGAGCGCTACGACCCGACCGCCGTGGGTCTCACCGGGGACCTCGAGGAGATCAAGGCCCTGGCCGAGAGCGTGGGCATCTTCGTGGCCGACGCCGAGGAGCTGGCCTCCGGTGGCTTCGACCTCGGCAGCCACGGCTCCCAGGTCGTCGCCGTGGCCGGCGAGGGCCGGGCACCGGTATTCTGGCGGCAGGACGTCTCGTCGGCCGCCCTGGCCTCCGACCTCTCCCTGCTGCTGAGGAGCGACGCGTGACCCCCGACCTGCTGCAGCTCGCCGTGCTGTCCATCCCGAGTCCGTCGGAGGGCACGTGGTACCTCGGGCCACTGCCGATCCGCGGGTACGCCCTCTCGATCATCCTCGGCATCGTCGCCACCATCTGGATCGCCGAGCGCCGCTGGGTCGCGCGCGGCGGGCGGGCCGGGGACATCCAGGACCTCGCCATCGTCGCGGTGCCGCTGGGGCTCGTGGGTGCCCGGCTCTACCACGTGGCCACCGACGCCGGGCGCTACTTCGGCGAGGGCGGCAACCCCTGGGAGGCCCTCTACATCTGGCGCGGCGGCCTCGGCATCTGGGGTGGCATCGCCTTCGGAGCCCTCGGCATCGTCCTGGCAGCCCGTCGTCAGGGGGTCCTGGTCCGTCCGCTGCTGGACGCCCTCGCCCCGGCCGTCCTGGTGGGCCAGGCGATCGGCCGCTGGGGCAACTGGTTCAACCAGGAGCTCTACGGCCGCCCGACCGACCTGCCCTGGGGCCTGGAGATCGACCCCCGCAACTGGCCCGCGGACCAGACCTTCGAGCTCGGGACGACCTTCCACCCGACCTTCCTCTACGAGTGCCTGTGGAGCCTGGCGGCCTTCGCGCTGCTCGTGGCGCTCGACCGCCGGCTCCGCCTGGGCCACGGGCAGGTGGCGGCGCTCTACGTCATGCTCTACACCGCCGGGCGCGGCTGGATCGAGATGCTGCGCATCGACGACGTGCAGCTGACCGACGTCGGTGGGCTGCGGTTCAACGTGTGGACCTCGATCGTGCTGTTCGTGCTCGCCACGGCCTACCTCGTCTGGTCCCGGCGGCGCCACCCCGAGCGCGAGGAGCAGGTGCTCACCGACGAGCGCCTGGCCGCGCTGGCCGCCGAGACCGCCCAGGACACCGTCCCACCATCTGGCGGCGGGTCCGTCCGCGACTGAGGCGGCGTAACCCCCTGGTAACCTGAGATCTCCGCACGTGGGCCAACGTCGTCCCCTGCACCCGGAGGCCGCACACGCGGGCTCCACCACCACGACGCCGGTCGGCACCCGCCCCGGCGAGACGACGACGGGAGAACGCCCGGTGCCCTACCAGCACGCATTCCCGCCGCCCCAAGGGCTCTACGACCCCCGCCACGAGCACGACGCGTGCGGTGTGGCCTTCGTCGCGACCCTGACCGGCGTCGCCAGCCACGACATCGTGGCCAAGGCACTCACGGCCCTGCGCAACCTCGAGCACCGCGGTGCCGCGGGCGCCGAGCCCAACTCCGGCGACGGCGCCGGCATCCTCATGCAGGTCCCCGACGCGTTCCTGCGCGACGTGGCCGCCGAGGCCGGCATCGACCTCCCCGCCCAGCACGCGTACGCCGTCGGCACGGCCTTCCTGCCCGGCGACGAGGCCCAGGTCGCCTCGCAGGTGGCGCGCATCGAGGAGATCGCCGCCGAGGAGGGCCTGGCCGTCCTCGGGTGGCGCGACGTCCCGACCGACCCCTCGGTCCTGGGCGCCACCGCCCTCGGCGTGATGCCGACCTTCCGCCAGCTCTTCGTCGCCGGGGCGACGCAGCGCGTCACCGGCATGCAGCTGGAGCGGATGGCCTTCTGCCTGCGCAAGCGTGCCGAGCGCGAGACCGAGGTCTACTTCCCCTCGCTGTCCTCGCGGACCATCGCCTACAAGGGCATGCTCACCACCGACCAGCTCGACAAGTTCTTCCCGGACCTGGTCGACGAGCGCGTCGCCTCGGCCCTCGCGGTGGTGCACTCGCGCTTCTCCACCAACACCTTCCCGAGCTGGCCGCTGAGCCACCCGTTCCGGTTCATCGCGCACAACGGTGAGATCAACACCGTGATGGGCAACCGCAACTGGATGCGCGCCCGCGAGGCGCTGCTGGAGTCCGACCTGATCCCGGGCGACCTCGAGCGGCTCTACCCGATCTGCACCCCGGGCGCCTCGGACTCCGCGTCCTTCGACGAGGTCCTCGAGCTGCTGCACATGGGTGGGCGCTCGCTGCCGCACTCGGTGCTGATGATGATCCCGGAGGCGTGGGAGAACCACGCCGAGATGGACGAGAAGCGTCGCGCGTTCTACGAGTTCCACGCCAGCCTCATGGAGCCGTGGGACGGCCCGGCGTGCGTCGTCTTCACCGACGGCGACCAGATCGGTGCCGTGCTCGACCGCAACGGCCTGCGCCCCTCGCGCTACTGGGTCACCGAGGACGGCCTGGTCGTCCTGGCCTCCGAGGTCGGCGTGCTCGACCTCGACCCCGCGACGGTCGTGCGCAAGGGTCGCCTGCAGCCGGGCCGGATGTTCCTCGTCGACACCGAGGAGCACCGCATCGTCGAGGACGAGGAAATCAAGAGCTCCCTCGCCGCCGAGCATCCCTACGACGAGTGGCTGCACGCCGGCCTGGTGCACCTCGACGACATCCCGGACCGCGAGCACGTGGTGCACACCCACGCCTCGGTCACCCGCCGCCAGCAGGTCTTCGGCTACACCGAGGAGGAGCTGCGCGTCCTGCTCACGCCGATGGCCAACACCGGCGCCGAGCCGATCGGCTCGATGGGCACCGACACCCCGATCGCTGCCCTGTCGGAGAAGCCGCGGCTGCTCTTCGACTACTTCGCGCAGCTCTTCGCCCAGGTGACCAACCCGCCGCTGGACGCGATCCGCGAGGAGCTCGTCACCTCGCTCAACGGCACCATCGGTCCCGAGGCCAACCTGCTGGACCCGACCCCGGCCTCGTGCCGCCAGGTGGTCCTGCCGTTCCCGGTCATCTCCAACGACGACCTGGCCAAGATCCGCCACATCAACCGCGACGGCGACATGCCGGGCTTCATCACCCACGTCTCGCGCGGCCTTTACGAGGTCGAGGGCGGGGGAGCGGCGATGGCCGCGCGGATCGACGAGATCTGTGCCGAGGTCAGCGCCGCGATCGCCGACGGCGCCCGCATCATCGTGCTCTCGGACCGCCACTCCACCGCCGAGCTGGCGCCGATCCCGAGCCTGCTGCTCACCGGTGCGGTGCACCACCACCTGGTCCGGGAGAAGACCCGCACCCAGGTCGGCCTGCTCGTCGAGGCCGGTGACGTCCGCGAGGTCCACCACGTCGCCCTGCTCGTCGGGTACGGCGCCGCCGCGGTGAACCCGTACCTCGCCATGGAGTCGGTGGAGGACCTCGCGCGCGAGGGCTTCTACGTCAAGGCCGAGCCTGAGGTCGCGGTCAAGAACCTCGTCAAGGCGCTCGGCAAGGGCGTGCTCAAGGTCATGTCCAAGATGGGCGTCTCGACGGTCGCCTCCTACACCGGTGCGCAGATCTTCGAGGCCGTCGGTCTCTCGCAGGCCGTCGTGGACAAGTACTTCACCGGCACCACCTCCAAGCTGGGCGGCATCGAGCTCGACGTGATCGCCCAGGAGGTCGCGCTGCGGCACCGCACGGCGTACCCCCGCGGCGGCATCAGCCCGGCGCACCGCGAGCTCGAGGTCGGCGGCGAGTACCAGTGGCGCCGCGAGGGCGAGCCGCACCTCTTCGACCCCGAGACCGTCTTCCGCCTCCAGCACGCCACGCGTGCCGGCCGGTACGACGTCTTCAAGCAGTACACCTCGCGCGTCGACGAGCAGTCCGAGCGGCTGATGACGCTGCGCGGGCTCTTCAAGCTCAAGGACGCCTCCTCGCTGGGTCGCCAGCCGATCCCGATCGAGGAGGTCGAGCCGGTCTCGGAGATCGTCAAGCGCTTCTCCACCGGTGCGATGTCCTACGGCTCGATCAGCTCCGAGGCCCACGAGACCCTCGCGATCGCGATGAACCGTCTGGGCGGCAAGTCCAACACCGGTGAGGGCGGTGAGGACCCCGAGCGGCTGTACGACCCCGAGCGCCGCAGCTCGATCAAGCAGGTCGCCAGCGGCCGGTTCGGCGTGACGTCGGAGTACCTCACCAACTCCGACGACATCCAGATCAAGATGGCCCAGGGCGCCAAGCCCGGCGAGGGCGGCCAGCTGCCCGGCCACAAGGTCTACCCGTGGGTGGCCAAGACCCGGCACTCCACGCCGGGAGTGGGCCTGATCAGCCCGCCGCCGCACCACGACATCTACTCCATCGAGGACCTGGCGCAGCTGATCCACGACCTCAAGAACGCCAACCCGAGCGCCCGCGTCCACGTGAAGCTGGTCTCCGAGGTCGGCGTCGGCACGGTCGCGACGGGTGTGTCGAAGGCGCACGCGGACGTGGTGCTCATCTCCGGCCACGACGGTGGCACCGGCGCCTCGCCGCTGACCTCGTTGAAGCACGCCGGCGGTCCCTGGGAGCTCGGCCTCGCCGAGACCCAGCAGACCCTCCTGCTCAACGGGCTGCGCGACCGGATCGTCGTGCAGGCCGACGGCCAGCTCAAGACCGGTCGCGACGTGGTCGTGGCCGCCCTGCTGGGCGCCGAGGAGTACGGCTTCGCGACCGCCCCGCTGGTGGTCTCGGGCTGCATCATGATGCGGGTCTGCCACCTCGACACCTGCCCCGTGGGCGTCGCGACGCAGAACCCGGTCCTGCGCGAGCGCTTCTCCGGCAAGGCCGAGTACGTCGTGAACTTCTTCGAGTACATCGCCGAGGAGGTCCGCGAGTACCTCGCGGAGCTGGGCTTCCGCTCCCTCGACGAGGCCATCGGCCACGTGGAGGCGCTGGACGTCGAGCCGGCCGTGGACCACTGGAAGGCGCACGGGCTGGACCTCAGCCCGATCCTGCACCTGCCGGACACCTCGGCCTTCCCCGACCAGGACCTGCGCTGCACCAAGGAGCAGGACCACGCCCTCGAGGCCTCCCTCGACATGACCGAGCTGGTGCCGCTGTGCCAGCCGGCCCTGGAGAAGGGCGAGCCGGTCCGGGCGCAGCTGGCCATCCGCAACGTCCACCGCACCGTCGGCACGATCCTGGGCCACGAGGTGACCAAGCGGTACCGAGGCGAGGGGCTGCCCGACGGCACCATCGACCTCACCTTCACGGGGTCGGCCGGCCAGTCCTTCGGTGCCTTCGTGCCGCGCGGCATCACGCTGCGCCTCGAGGGCGACGCCAACGACTACGTCGGCAAGGGCCTCTCCGGAGGACGCATCGTGGTCCGCCCCGACCGGGCCGCCACCTTCCGCGCCGACGAGCAGATCATCGCCGGCAACACGATCGCCTACGGCGCCACGTCGGGTGACATCTTCATCCGCGGCGGTGTCGGCGAGCGCTGCTGCGTGCGCAACTCGGGTGCCTGGGTCGTGACCGAGGGCGTGGGCGACCACGCTGCGGAGTACATGACCGGCGGCCGCCTCGCGGTGCTCGGCCGGACCGGGCGCAACTTCGCGGCCGGGATGTCCGGCGGCATCGCCTGGGTGCTGGACCTCAAGGACTTCCGGGTCAACAAGGAGCTCGTCGAGCTCGGCCCGGTCGTCGGCGAGGCCGCCCGCGAGCTGGAGTCGATGGTCCGTGCCCACGCCGAGGAGACCGGTTCCGAGGTCGCCGCGGAGCTGCTCGAGGACTGGGAGGCCTCGCTGACCCGGTTCACCGAGGTCATGCCGAGGGACTTCCGCATCGTGCTGGAGGCCAAGGCCAAGGCCGAGGCCGACGGCCTGGACGAGAACGAGACCGCACACGCGATGATGGAGGCCCTCCATGGCTGAGCGCCGGATGGCCGAGCGGAGCGACGACGTGAAGGAGGCGGCACAGCATGGCTGACCCCAAGGGATTCCTGAAGGAGGGTCGCAAGGTCGCGACCCGCCGCCCCGTCGAGGAGCGCGTCAAGGACTGGGACGAGGTCTACCCCGACGGGATCGGCCGCGCGCTGCTGCCGATCATCACCCCGCAGGCGGGACGCTGCATGGACTGCGGCATCCCGTTCTGCCACCAGGGGTGCCCGCTGGGCAACATCATCCCGGAGTGGAACGACCTGGTCTGGCGCGACGACTGGGAGGGCGCCATCGAGCGCCTGCACGCGACCAACAACTTCCCGGAGTTCACCGGTCGCCTCTGCCCGGCCCCGTGCGAGACCGCCTGCGTCCTGGGCATCAACCAGGACCCGGTGACGATCAAGAACGTCGAGGTCTCCATCATCGACAAGGCCTGGGAGTCCGGCTTCGTCCGTCCCCAGCCGCCCGAGTGGCTGTCGGGCAAGACGGTCGCCGTCGTGGGCTCGGGCCCCGCGGGCCTGGCCGCCGCCCAGCAGCTGACCCGCGCCGGTCACACCGTCGCGGTGTACGAGCGGGCCGACAAGATCGGTGGCCTGCTGCGCTACGGCATCCCCGAGTTCAAGATGGAGAAGAAGCACCTCGACCGGCGCCTGGACCAGATGCGCCGCGAGGGCACCGTCTTCCGGGCCGGGGTCGACGTCGGCGGTGAGCTCACCGGCGACAAGCTCGTCGACCGGTACGACGCCGTCGTGCTGGCCATGGGTGCCACCGAGGCTCGTGACCTCCCGGTGGAGGGGCGCGAGCTGGGCGGCATCCACCAGGCGATGGAGTTCCTCCCGCAGGCCAACCGCTCCGCGCTCGGGGAGTCCGTCGAGGGCCAGATCATGGCCACCGACAAGGACGTCGTGATCATCGGTGGCGGCGACACCGGTGCTGACTGCCTGGGCACCTCGATCCGCCAGGGTGCGCGGTCGATCACGCAGCTCGAGATCATGCCGCACCCGCCGGAGAGCCGGCCCGAGACCCAGCCGTGGCCGACGTACCCCATGACCTACCGGGTCTCCTCCGCGCACGAGGAGGGGGGAGAGCGCGTCTACGCCGTCTCGACCAAGAAGTTCCTGGGCGACGAGCAGGGCAACGTGCGGGCCCTGGTGCTGGCCGAGGTCGAGTTCGTCGACGGCAAGCTGACCGAGGTCGAGGGCACCGAGCGCGAGATCCCGGCCCAGCTGGTGCTCTTCGCGATGGGCTTCCTCGGCCCCGAGAAGCCTGGCCTGGTCGAGCAGCTCGGTGTCGAGCTCGACGAGCGCGGCAACGTCAAGCGCGGCTCGGACTACCAGTCCTCGCGCCCCGGCGTCTTCGTGGCCGGCGACGCCGGCCGCGGCCAGTCGCTCATCGTGTGGGCGATCGCCGAGGGCCGGGCGGCGGCGTCGTACGTCGACGCCTTCCTCACCGGGGAGACCGCGCTGCCGGCCCCGGTGAAGCCGACCGACCGTCCGCTGATGGTCTGACGGAGCGGGCCCGATCGGGCCGCACGCGCACCGGCAGGGGCCGGCGACCGACGGGTCGCCGGTCTTTGCCGTTCCCGGGCGACGAAGACCTTAGATCGATCCAAGGTGTCGCTAGGGTGGGCGCGTGCGTAGAGCCAAGATCGTCTGCACCCTCGGCCCGGCCACGTCCTCCCCGCGGAGGATCCGTGAGCTCGTGTACGCCGGCATGGACGTCGCCCGCCTCAACATGAGCCACGGCAGCCACGAGGACCACGCCGAGGCCTACCGGCTGGTCCGCGAGGCCGCCGACGCGAGCGGTCACGGGGTCGGCATCTTCGCCGACCTCCAAGGCCCCAAGATCCGCCTCGAGCGGTTCGCCGAGGGTGCCGCGCAGCTGCGTCGCGGTCAGGAGTGGACCATCACCACCCGCGACGTCGAAGGCGACGACCGGGTCTGCGGCACGACGTACAAGGGGCTGCCCGGCGACGTGGCGACCGGGGACCCGATCCTCATCGACGACGGCAAGATCCGCCTGCGGGTCCTGGAGGTCGTCGACGGCACCGACGTGCGCTGCGAGGTCCTGGTCGGCGGCCGGGTCAGCAACAACAAGGGCATCAACCTGCCCGGCGTCGCGGTCTCGGTGCCCGCGCTCTCGGAGAAGGACGAGGCCGACCTGCGCTTCGCGCTGTCGCTCAGCGTGGACTTCGTGGCGCTGTCGTTCGTGCGCGACGCGCAGGACGCCGAGGACGTGCGCCGGATCATGCGCGAGGTCGGCGTCATGGTCCCGGTCATCGCGAAGATCGAGAAGCCGCAGGCGATCGAGAACCTCGACGAGGTGATCGCCGCCTTCGACGGCTTCATGGTCGCGCGCGGCGACCTCGGCGTGGAGTGCCCGCTGGAGGAGGTCCCGTTCCTGCAGAAGCAGGTCATCCGCAAGGCGCGCCTCAACGCCAAGCCGGTGATCGTGGCGACCCAGATGCTGGAGTCGATGATCGGCAACCCGCAGCCCACCCGGGCCGAGACCTCCGACGTGGCCAACGCCGTGCTCGACGGCGCCGACGCGGTGATGCTCTCGGGCGAGACCAGCGTGGGGGAGTACCCCGTCCACACCGTCGAGACGATGGCGCGGATCATCGCCGCCACCGAGCTGCACGCCCTGGAGAGCGCGGTGGACGGCGGGCTCGCCGAGATCGACTGGGACCCCCACACCAAGTCCGGTGTCATCGCCAAGGCCGCCGCCGAGGTCGCCGAGCGGGTGCACGCCAAGTACGTCGTCGCCTTCACCCAGTCCGGGGACTCCGCCCGTCGCATGTCCCGGCTGCGCGGCTCCATCCCCGTGCTGGCCTTCACCCCCGAGGACCAGGTGCGCTCCCAGCTGTCCCTGTCGTGGGGGGTGGAGACCTTCAAGACCGCCGAGGTCGAGCACACCGACGAGATGGTGCGCCAGGTCGACGACCAGCTGCTGCGGATCGGGCGCGTGCAGGAGGGCGACCTCGTGGTGATCATCGCCGGGGCGCCCCCGGGCATCCCGGGCTCGACCAACGCCCTGCGCATCCACAAGATGGGCGACGCGATCAACGAGGTCGCTCCGGCGTACAGGAGACACTGAGCATCGGTGCCGGGTGCGGGAGTCGAACCCGCACGCCCAGGGGGCAGCGCTTTTTGAGAGCGCCGTGTCTGCCATTCCACCAACCCGGCAGGGCTGGCACAGGCTAGTGCACTCGGCCGCCTGGTTCGGCCCGTGCCCTACCCTTTCGGTCGTGAGCGACCCCGCAGCGCAGGCAGCCGGCACCACCCCCCGCACCGTGGTCATCGCCGAGGACGAGGTCCTCATCCGGATGGACCTCGCCGAGATGCTGGCTGAGGAGGGGTACGACGTCGTCGGCCAGGCCGGCGACGGGGCCCGTGCCATCGAGCTGGCCGAGGAGCTGCGCCCGGACCTCGTGATCCTCGACGTGAAGATGCCCGTCCTCGACGGCATCTCCGCTGCCGAGTCGATCGCCCGGCAGCGGATCGCGCCGGTGATCGTGCTGACCGCCTTCTCCCAGCGCGAGCTCGTGGAGCGGGCCCGGGACGCGGGCGCCATGGCCTACCTGGTCAAGCCCTTCTCCCAGTCCGACCTGGTGCCGGCGATCGAGATGGCGCTGAGCCGCTTCGCCGAGCTGCGCGCGGTCGAGGCGGAGGTGGCCGACCTCAAGGAGCAGCTGGAGACCCGCAAGGTCGTCGACCGGGCCAAGGGGGTGCTGCAGGAGCAGCTCTCGCTGAGCGAGCCCGAGGCCTTCCGCTGGATCCAGAAGACCGCGATGGATCTCCGGCTGTCGATGAAGCAGGTGGCCGAGGGTGTCATCTCCCACGGGCCGTCGATCGCCGACGGCGCCTGACCACCTCTCTTCGGACTCGCTTGCGTAACGGCCCGGTGTCGGTGTGCTCCACCGGGCACCCACGGTCACCCGAACGTGTAGCCTTCCCCCCCGTGTGGCCCACCTCACGGGGTGCGGGTCCGGACGTGGACCCCCGCCGGCTCGACGTGGTGGTGCCCCGACGTGTGCAGTGCAGAGTCAGTCCAGAGGCACGGAGGACCGAGAGCTCCATGAGATCAACGACCAGGCTGGGGTGGCCTGCCGCGCACCGCGCCCTCGCCCTGCTCCTGCTGGCCCTGGGCATGCTCGCGCTCCTGGGCCCGGTGCAGGCGTCGGCGGCCGAGGACGACCCCTACAAGATCGCCGGCAACGTCCAGTTCGAGGGCGAGGCGATCGAGGGCGTGACCATCACCGTCGACGGTCCGGGTGGGGCCCAGGTGGTCGAGACCGGTCCTGACGGCCGGTGGAACGTCGGCGTCCCGGAGGCCGCCGAGTACACCGTCACCCTCGACGTCGACACGCTGCCCGAGGGCGTCACGCTCGACGACCCCGAGGACGACTCCCCGGAGACGAAGGAGGTGACGCCCAACGTGCCGTTCGCACCCAAGGCGGTCAACTTCTTCATCGGTGAGGGCGACCGCGAGTCCACCGCCTTCGGTGCCCAGCTGGCCCAGCGCCTGGTCCAGGGCGTCAACTTCGGCCTGATGCTCGGTCTCGCGGCGGTCGGTCTCTCCCTGGTCTACGGCACGACCGGCATCTCCAACTTCGCGCACGGCGAGATGGTCACCTTCGGTGCCGTGATGGCCTTGTGGATCGGTGGCACGGCGTTCATCGGCGCCTCCCTGTGGATCGCCCTGCCGGCGGCGATCCTCATCAGCGGCCTCTTCGGGCTGCTGATGGACGTGGTGATCTGGCGACCTCTGCGGCACCGCTCCGTCGGTGTCGTGCAGCTGATGATCGTGAGCATCGGTCTCTCCCTGGCGATCCGCTACCTCTTCCAGTACTTCATCGGGGGCGGCACCGAGCAGCTGCCCGGCTCCTCGCCCGAGCGCATCGACATCGTCGGCCCGATCCGGATGACCAAGGTCGACCTGATCTCGATGGGCATCGCGATCGCCGTGATCGTGGCCTTCGCCCTGTGGCTCCTCTACTCCCGGCTGGGCAAGGCGACCCGGGCGATCTCCGACAACCCCGGCCTGGCCGCGGCGTCCGGCATCGACGTGGACTTCGTCGTCCGGGTCGTGTGGGTCGTGGCCGCCGCGCTCGCCGGCCTCGCCGGCATCCTGTACGCCTACTACCGGCCCGGCATCAAGTGGGACATGGGCACCCAGGTGCTGCTGCTGATGTTCGCGGCCGTCACCCTCGGAGGCCTCGGCACGGCCTTCGGCGCGCTCATCGGCGCACTGATCATCGGCATCATCGTCGAGACGTCGAGCCTGTTCATCCCGGCCGACCTGCGGTTCGCCTCCGCCCTGGCGATCCTGATCATCATCCTGCTGGTCCGGCCACAGGGCATCCTCGGCCGTCGCGAGAGAATCGGATAGGAACCCGAGATGGACTGGAGCCAGATCCTCAACCAATCCGCGTCGTCGATCATCTCGACGACGACCATCGCCTACGCCTTGGCCGCCGTCGGTCTCGGTGTCCACTTCGGCCAGGCCGGCCTGCTCAACATGGGTGTCGCCGGCTTCATGGCCGTGGGCGCCTACGGCTACGCCATCTCGATCCTGAGCTTCGGCTTCCCGTGGTGGCTCGCGGCCCTGACGGCACTCTTCGCCTCGGTGGTCTTCGCCCTGATCCTCGGCATCCCGACGCTGAGGCTGCGCGGCGACTACCTGGCGATCGTCACCATCGCCGCCGCCGAGGTGCTGCGGCTGCTCCTGCTGACGGTGGCCTTCGACGACGTCACCGGCTCCGCCGACGGCCTCTTCGGCTTCAGCGGCAGCTTCCAGGACTCCAACCCCTTCCCCGACGGCGAGTACGGCTTCGGGCCCTGGCAGTTCAACGAGACCACGCTGTGGCCGGTCGTCGTGGGCGTCTTCCTGCTGGCCCTGTCGGTGCTGCTGGTCTGGGCGCTCATGCGCAGCCCGTGGGGCCGGGTGCTGCGCGGCATCCGCGAGGACGAGGACGCCGTGCGCGCCCTGGGCAAGAACGTCTTCGCCTACAAGATGCAGGCGCTGGTGCTGGGCGGGGTGATCATCGCCGCGGGCGGCATCGTCTACACCCTGGGCTCCAACGCCAGCCCGGGCGTCTACGTCACCTCGCTCACGTTCTTCGTCTACACCATCGTCCTGCTCGGTGGCGCCGCGACGATCTTCGGCCCGGTGCTCGGCTCCGTGCTCTTCTGGGTGCTGCAGTACTTCCTGAGCAACCTCATGCCGGCCCTGGTCGACGCGGGGGTGCTGCCGTTCATGACCGCCAACCAGGCGGGCATGGTCCGGTTCATCCTCGTGGGCGTCGGCCTGATGCTCCTGGTGGTCTTCATGCCCCAGGGCATCATGGGCAACAAGAAGGAGATGACCTTTGTCAAGTGACGCAGCGGTGCCGCGCGCCAAGTCCACGGGCCTGCACCAGGGCGAGGCCGCCCCGGGGTGTGCCAAGGTCGACCCGATCCTGGTGGCCGACGGCGTGCGCCGCACCTTCGGAGGCATGACGGCCGTCGACGTCGAGCACGTCGAGATCCCCAGGGGGGCCATCACCGCCCTCATCGGGCCCAACGGCGCCGGGAAGACGACCTTCTTCAACCTGCTCACGGGTTTCGACACGCCCGACGCCGGCACGTGGTCCTTCGAGGGCCGCTCGCTGGCGGGTGTCCCTGCCTACAAGGTCGCTCGGATGGGCCTGGTCCGCACCTTCCAGCTCACCAAGGCCCTGGGCCTGCTCACGGTGCTGGAGAACATGAAGCTCGGTGCGACCGGGCAGCGCGGCGAACGGTTCTTCCCCAGCCTCCTGCCCAGCATCTGGCGGGGCCAGGACGACTCGATCGAGGAGCGGGCCCACGAGCTCCTGGCCCGGTTCAAGCTCGACACCAAGGCTGCCGACTACGCCGCCAGCCTCTCCGGCGGGCAGCGCAAGCTGCTGGAGATGGCGCGGGCCCTCATGTCCGAGCCCAAGCTGGTGATGCTCGACGAGCCGATGGCGGGCGTGAACCCGGCGCTGACGCAGTCGCTGCTCGACCACATCCTGGGTCTGAAGGACCAGGGCATGACCGTGCTCTTCGTGGAGCACGACATGCACATGGTCCGCCACATCGCCGACTGGGTCGTGGTGATGGCCGAGGGCAAGATCGTGGCCGAGGGCGACCCGTCCTCCGTCATGGCCGACCCCGCCGTCATCGACGCCTACCTCGGTGCGCACCAGGACGTCGACCTCGGTGTCGTCACCGGCCGGGTCGCCGGCACCTCGCCGCAGCAGGCCGATGCCGTGCGCGACCAGATCGAGGCGGAGGCCCTCGAGGAGCTCGAGCAGGAGGAGAACCGGTGAGTGCGGCAGTCCAGGAGACCCGGAAGCCGGTCGTCGTCGTCGACGACGTCCACGCGGGCTACCTGCCCGGGGTCAACATCCTCAACGGTTGCTCGCTCACGGCCTACGACGGCGAGCTGATCGGCATCATCGGCCCCAACGGAGCAGGCAAGTCGACCCTGCTCAAGGCCATCTTCGGGATGGTCCAGGTCCGCGAGGGGTCCATCTCCCTCGAGGGCCAGGACATCACCGGGCTGAAGGCCAACAAGCTGGTCAGCAAGGGCGTGGGCTTCATCCCGCAGACGAATAACGTCTTCCCCTCGCTGACCATCGAGGAGAACCTGCAGATGGGGCTCTACCAGAACCCCAAGGTCTACTCCGAGCGCCTGGAGTTCGTCACCGGGATCTTCGCCGAGCTCGGGAAGCGGCTCAAGCAGCGAGCCGGCTCGCTGTCGGGCGGTGAGCGCCAGATGGTCGCGATGGGCCGGGCCCTGATGATGGACCCGAAGGTGCTGCTGCTCGACGAGCCCTCGGCCGGCCTGTCGCCGGTGCGCCAGGACGAGGCGTTCATCCGGGTCTCCGACATCAACAAGGCCGGCGTCACCTGCATCATGGTCGAGCAGAACGCGCGCCGCTGCCTGCAGATCTGCGACCGCGGCTACGTGCTGGACCTCGGGCGCGACGCGCACACGGGATCCGGTCGCGACCTGCTGGACGACCCCAAGGTCACCGAGCTCTACCTCGGCACGCTGGGCACCTAGCAGCGAGCACTCCAGCTCCGCGACAGCCCCCAGACGGCCCGGGTCCACAGGACCCGGGCCGTCTGCTGTCCCTGCCCCGATGTCCCTGCCCCGATGGCCCCGCCCCGATGGCCCCGCCCCGATGGCCCGGGCGAGACGGCCCGGGGGAGGCGTGGGCCCCGAGGACGACGAACGGCCCGGGACCCTCGCGGGTCCCGGGCCGTTGCCGGTGCGTCAGACGACGCGGGTCACACCGAGGTCAGCCGGTGAAGGCGCTGTAGGTGTTGTCCTCGCCGTACTGGTAGATGCCGATCGTGGCGTCCTGCGGGTCGCCCACCTCGTCGAAGGTGATGGGCCCGGAGATGCCGTCGTAGTCGGCGGTGCCGCCACCCAGGATGATCTCGGCGCAGTCGGCGAAGGTCTCGCACTTCTCGCCCTCGCCGGTGCCACCGGAGACCTCCTGCAGCTTGGAGGCGATGTCGGCCGGGTCGGTCGAGTTGGCCTCGAGCGCGGCGAGCGCCAGCAGGTTCACGGCGTCGAAGGACTCCGCGGCGTAGCTGAACTCGTCCAGGCCCTTCGGGAACTGGCCCGACTCACGCGCGTAGGCGTCGAGGTCCTCGGTGAAGTCGGTGAGGGAGTCGATCGACAGGCCGGGCAGGGTGCCCTTGGCACCGGTCAGCGAGCCCTTGGGGAACTGGTCGCCGAAGTTCGACAGGTTGCCGTCCACGAAGTAGAGGTTCTCGGACGGGAACTCACCGAAGAGGCTCGGCAGGATCGTGGCGACCTCCTCGAAGGTGATCAGCGCGATCGCGTCCGGGTCGGCCGCGAGCACCGCGTTGACCTGGGAGTCGAACGAGGTGTCGCCGGTGTTGTAGGTCTCCATCGCGACGACCTCGCCGCCGGCGCCCTCGAAGGCCTCGGTCACGTAGCGGGCCAGGCCGGTGCCGTAGGAGTCGTTGAGCACGATCATGCCCAGCGTCGACGCGCCGTCGGCGGCGATCAGGTTGCCCAGCACGTCGCCCTGCAGCACGTCGGAGGGCGCGGTGCGGAAGTAGAGCCCGTCGTCCTCGTAGGTGGTGAAGGCGTCGGAGGTGTTGGCGGGGGAGAACTGGATGACGCCCGCGTCCACGACCTGGTCGATGAACTGCAGCGAGGTGCCGGACGAGGCGGCACCGATGATTGCGGAGACGTCCTCGCCGAGCAGGCGCGGGATCTCGGACTCGTAGGCCTTGTTGTCGGTGTCGCCCGAGTCGCCGTAGATGATCTCGAGGTTCAGACCGGTGTCGGCCTCCTCGATCAGCGACGCGGCGTACCCGACGCCGGCCTCCTCCGGGGGGCCGAGGAAGGCCAGGTTGCCGGTCTGGGGCAGAGCGGTGCCGAGCTTGAGGTCCAGGTTGACCTCGCCGGTCGCGGCGGGAGTGTCCTCGCCACCGTCCTCGGCGTCGCTGTTGTCCTCGCTGCCGCACGCGGCCAGCACCAGCATGGCCGAGGTGGCTACCGCGGCGAGGCGCATCGTGTGGGTCATCCGCATAGTGGTGTCTCCGGATCCTTGACTGATCTCTCCCTGCCCCGGTCGGGCATTGTGGGCACCCTAGTGAAGAGAGGGTCCCTGCGGGGGGCGTTGCAGGAGCGAGGCGCGGATGTGCCCGAAACGTAACAATTCGGCTGCGACCGGTCCGAACGCCTCAGGTGTGGTCGGGCATCCCCGTGCGGGGTCAGCGCACGGCCACGACGAGGGTGGTCAGCAGCGGGGCGACGAGCAGGGCCGGCAGGAGGTCTGCGACGGCGATCTCCCGGATCCGGAGCAGACGCAGGGCGACACCCACGAGCAGGACGCCACCGGTGGCCGTCACCGCGGCGAGCTGCGCGGCCGGGAGCACGTCGCCGAGGACGGCGCCGAGCAGGGTCAGGGAGCCCTGCACGGTGACCACCGTGATCACGCTCGCGGCCACGCCCCAGCCGAAGGCCGCGGCGAAGGCGATCGCGGCGAACCCGTCGAGTGCCGACTTCAGCAGCAGCTGGTCCGCTCCGTCCCCGAGCCCCTCCTGCAGCGACCCCAGGATGGTGAGGGGGCCGGTGCAGAAGACCAGCGAGGCCACGACGAACCCCTCGACGAACCGGGCGCGGTCCGCGGAGGTGCCACTCCCGACGAGTCGGCGCTGCACCGAGGCGCCCAGCCGCTCCACCCCCTGCTCGAGGCCGAGCAGCGAGCCGGCGATGCCGCCGACCAGCACCGCACCGAGGACGATCAGCATCGGCGCCGCGTCCCCGACCGCGCCGGAGAGATCGGGGGAGAGGACCGCCATCGCGGAGGTGGCGGCGATGAGGAGGGTGACCAGACCGAGCCCGTCGGTGACGAGGTCCCGGGTGCGCACCGGCAGGCGGTTGCCCAGCAGCACCCCGATCCCGCAGCCCAGCAGCACGGTGACCACGTTGACCAACGTGCCGGTTCCGACGACCACATCTGCTCCTGGAGGTAAAGACCGGACTGGTCCGGTGGAGCCCGGGCCGGGACCGAGCGTAATCTTGGCGGTCCCCCGGCTTCCCCCTCTCTCCCGGCAAGGCAGGTGCTGCATGAGTCGTCCGCTGGTGCAGCTGCGCAGCGCCGGGGTCGAGGACGCGCTGTTCCTCGCCGAGGTCTGGGCCGACGCCCTGCGTCGCGGCGACCGGCAGGAGCAGGTGGGCGACCTGGAGCTGGTCATCAAGGACTGCCTGGACTCCGCCGAGCAGCGGATCCTGGTCGCGGAGGTCGACGGCGTCCCCGCGGGCGCCGTCCTGCTCCGGGTCACGACCCTGACCCCGCTCAACCTCGAGCCGGTCGTGCAGGCCGTCTCCCCGCACGTGCTGCCGGAGTTCCGCCGCCGCGGTGTCGGCCGGATGCTCGTCGAGGGCGCCGTGGCGTACGCCGAGGAGCTGGGCGTGGCCCACGTCGCGACCGGGGCGCAGGCCGGCTCCCGCGACGCCAACCGGTTCATGGCCCGCCTGGGCCTGGGGCCGCACGCGGTGCTGCGCGTGGCACCCACCCACGTGGTGCGCGGCAAGGTCGAGGCACAGCGCCCGCCCATGGAGCGGCACCGCGACCGCGCGCGGGTGCAGCTGCTGGCCGCCCGCCGCTCGCTGCGCCGCCAGCAGGCCGAGCAGCAGGACTAGCCGACGGGCCGCCGGCGGCCGAGCAGCCGCCGGACCGGCTACATCCCGACCTTCTCCTTGGGGACGAGTGCGCAGGTGATGCGGCTGGTGCACAGCCGCTTGCCCCGCTCGTCGGTCACGACGATCTCCCAGGTGGCGCTGGTGCGCCCGAGGTGGGCCGGCGTGGCGGTCCCCGTCACGGTGCCGGAGGTCGCGGAGCGGTGGTGGGTGGCGTTGATGTCGACGCCGACCGCGACCCGGTCGGGGTGGGCGTGGATGGCCGAGCCGATCGAGCCCAGTGACTCGGCGAGCGCGATCGAGGCGCCGCCGTGGAGCAGGCCGTAGGGCTGGGTGTTGCCCTCCACGGGCATGGTGGCCACGATCCGCTCCGGGCTGACCTCCACGAGCTCGACACCGAGCTTCTCGTTCAGGCCACCCATGCCGTGGGGCAGGGAGGCGAGGTACTCCTCGATGCTCTCGCTCATGCGCCCAACCTAGTGGCCGCCTCGTGAGCAGGGTGTCGGTGGTGGCGACTAGGTTGGACCGGTGCCCGAGACGACGTCCCGCCCCCGGCTGCTGCTCCTCGACGGCCACTCGCTGGCCTACCGCGCGTTCTTCGCGCTGCCGGTGGAGAACTTCTCCACCACGACGGGGCAGCACACCAACGCCGTCTACGGCTTCACCTCGATGCTGATCAACGTCCTGCGCGACGAGCAGCCCACCCACGTGGCGGTCGCCTTCGACGTCTCCCGCCAGACCTTCCGGCTGCAGGAGTACTCCGAGTACAAGGCCAAGCGGAACAAGACGCCCACGGAGTTCTCCAGCCAGCTGCCGCTGATCGAGGAGGTCCTCGACGCCCTCAACATCCCGTTCCTGAAGAAGGACGGCTACGAGGCCGACGACATCATCGCCACGCTGGTGACCGAGGCGCTGGCGGAGGACGACATGGAGGTCCTGATCCTCACCGGCGACCGTGACTCGCTGCAGCTGGTCACCGACCGCTCCACGGTGCTCTACCCCATGCGCGGCGTCTCCGACCTGGCGCGGATGACCCCGGCCGCGGTGGAGGAGAAGTACGGCGTGCCCCCGCACCGCTATCCCGAGCTCGCCGCCATCGTGGGCGAGACCTCCGACAACCTGCCGGGTGTGCCGGGGGTCGGCCAGGGCTTCGCGGCGCGGTGGCTGACGACGTACGACGGGCTGGACGGCGTGATCGACAACGCCGACAAGATCACCGGCAAGAAGGGCGAGGCGCTGCGCGAGCACCTCGGCGACGTCATGCGCAACCGCCGGCTCAACGCCCTGGTGCGCGACCTCGACCTCGAGCTGCACCCGCGGGACCTGGCCCTGCGGCCCTGGGACCGGCAGGCCGTGCACCAGCTCTTCGACGGCCTGGAGTTCCGGGTGCTGCGCGACCGGCTCTTCGAGACCCTGACCTCGGAGGAGGAGATCGACGACTCCGGGTTCGAGCTGGCCGGCACCCGGCTGGGGCCCGACGAGGTCGCCCCGTGGCTGGCCGAGCACGCCGGTGCCCGCACCGGGGTGAGCGTCCAGGGCACCTGGCGTGCCGGCACCGGCGAGGTCTGGTCGCTCGCGCTCGCCACCGACGACGGGTCGGCGGCCTGGTTCGACGCCGCCGAGCTCACCGTGGGCGACGACGCGGCCGTCGCCGCGTGGCTCGCCGACGCCTCCGCACCGAAGGTCCTGCACGACGCGAAGGGCCCGATGCTGGCGCTGGCCGCACGGGGCTGGCCGCTGGCCGGCCTGCAGAGCGACACCGCGCTGGCCGCCTACCTCGTGCGTCCCGACCAGCGCTCCTACGACCTGGCCGACCTCACGCTGCGCTACCTCAAGCGCGAGCTGCGCCAGGGGGCCGTCGACGACGGGCAGCTGAGCCTCGACACCCTCGACTCCGACGAGACCTCCGGCGCCGCGGAGACCGCGATGCTCAACGCCCGCGCGGTCCTCGACCTCGCCGAGGCGCTCGACACCGCGGTCGAGGAGCACGGCGGCACCGAGCTCATGGCCCGCGTCGAGCTGCCGCTGGTGCACCTGCTCGCCACCATGGAGACGGTCGGCATCGCGGTCGACACCGACCACCTGGAGTCGCTGGAGGAGCACTTCTCCGCCGAGGTGCGCCAGGCCGCCGAGGAGGCGTACGCCGTCATCGGCAAGGAGATCAACCTCGGCTCGCCGAAGCAGCTGCAGGTGGTGCTCTTCGACGAGTTGGACATGCCGAAGACCAAGCGCACCAAGACCGGCTACACGACCGACGCCGACGCCCTGCAGGCGCTGTACGTGAAGACCGAGCACCCGTTCCTGCTGCACCTGCTGCGGCACCGCGACGTGATCCGGCTGCGCCAGACCATCGAGGGCCTGCTCAAGACCGTGGCGCCCGACGGCCGGATCCACACGACGTTCAACCAGACGATCGCGGCCACCGGCCGGCTCTCGAGCACCGACCCCAACCTGCAGAACATCCCGATCCGCACCGAGGAGGGCCGGCGCATCCGCGAGGCCTTCGTCGTCGGCGAGGGGTACGAGTCGCTGATGACCGCCGACTACAGCCAGATCGAGATGCGGATCATGGCGCACCTCTCCGAGGACGCCCTGCTGATCGAGGCGTTCCGCTCGGGCCAGGACTTCCACTCCATCACCGCGGCGCGCGTCTTCGACGTCCCGGCCGACGAGGTCTCGGTCGAGCAGCGGGCCAAGATCAAGGCGATGAACTACGGCCTGGCCTACGGCCTGTCGGCGTTCGGCCTGGGCCAGCAGCTGGGGATCGAGCCCGGCGAGGCGCGCGGGCTGATGGATGAGTACTTCGAGACCTTCGGCGGGGTGCGCGACTACCTCGCCGGGGTGGTCGACGAGGCGCGGCGCACCGGCTTCACCGAGACCCTGCGCGGGCGCCGCCGCTACCTGCCCGACCTGACCAGCGACAATCGGCAGCGCCGCGAAATCGCGGAGCGGATGGCGCTCAACGCCCCCATCCAGGGCTCGGCCGCCGACCTCATCAAGGTCGCCATGCTGGACCTCCAGGACGGCATCGCCGCCGAGGGCCTGCGCTCGCGGATGCTGCTGCAGGTCCACGACGAGCTCGTGCTCGAGGTGGCCACCGGCGAGGGCGAGCGGCTCGAGGCGCTGGTGCGCCAGCACATGGGTGGGGCCGCCGACCTCCTCGTGCCGCTGGACGTCTCGGTCGGCACCGGCCGCTCCTGGCACGAGGCGGCTCACTGAGGGCTGGTCTCAGTCCTCGGCCACCGGCTCCTTGAGCCGCCAGAGACTGATGAGCAGCAGCGCGAGGAAGAGCGCGCCGTCGACCGCGACGACGATCGCGGCCAGGCTGCCGAGGTGGGCGGCCTGGCTGCTGAGCACCACGAGCGCCACCACCGCCAGCCACACGAGGTACGTCGTGCGGGTGCCGCGCCGGGCCAGCACCGAGTAGACCAGCAGCTGCAGCATCGCGAGCAGGGTGCCGAGGACCGCGAAGACCCACAGCCGCGACTCGACGTCGGCGTACTCCGCGCCGCCGACGAAGACCATCGCGACACCGCTGAGCAGCCAGGCCGCGAGGGTGCAGAAGACGCCGAGCAGCGCCACGAGCGTGAGGCTGCGCAGCAGCGCGCGGCGGCGCTGCGCCGGGGTGGACATCGCGGGGAAGGCGACGACGACCACGAACTGCGGGAGGAACAGCACGGCCTTGGCCAGGATCAGCCCGGCCGCGTAGAGGCCCGCCTCACGGTCGTCGAGGACGTTGCGCGCCACGACGATGTCGAGGTTGGAGAGCACGAAGAAGGCGAGCAGGGCCAGCGACGCGGCCCCGGTCTCGCGCACGACGAGCCGGCCGGTGTGCTCCTCGCTGTGCCGGTCGGCGTCGCGGGCGTGCAGCCCCGGGCGGCGCAGGGCCAGCCAGCCGACGATCGCTGGGGCGAACATCGCGAGCATGACGCCGAGCATCGCCGCGGACTCGGTGGGGGAGACCACGATGCAGGCGGTGCCGACCACGACGCGGGCGAGGCCCATCGCGAGGTAGACCCCGGCCAGGGAGAACCACCGGCGCTCGCCCTGCAGCACCCCGGACTGCCCGCCCATGATCGTCAGCGGGACCGCCGAGACGGCGAGCAGCACCGCCGGGACGATGCTGTCCAGGCGCAGCACTGTGTGCACGACGGGGGAGAGGACCAGCATGAGCAGGCCCAGCCCCAGGGCCGCGCGGTAGGTGACGCGCAGGACCATCCGCTCGATCTGGCCGACGTGCTCGGGCTCGGCGGAGATCCGGCGCGCCCCGGTGGCCTGGAGGCCGAGCTGCAGCACCGCCACGACCATGAGCAGCGCCATGAGCGAGGCGACCGCGCCGTACTGGGTGGGGCCGAGCAGGCGTGCGGCGATCATCTGGAACGCGTACGTCGCGACGTTCATGACCGCCATGGCGATCGCGATGCCGGCGCTGCTACGCAGGAGGTCGCGCAGCGGGGGCAGCCGGCGCTGGCCGTGCTGCCCGCCCGAGGCGCCCGAGGCCTGCGCTGCGGTGGTCGTCACCCGTCGAGCGTAGGTGAGGCGGGGCCTCGCCGGGGCCGCGGGCGTGCTTTGCTCTGGGGGTGACGCTGCCCGACCCGCCTCCCCGGTGGGTGCGAGCCGTCCCGGCGGCGTGGTCCTCGCTGCTCGCGGTGCTGCTGCTCGGCCCGGCCCTGGGACCGGGCTACGTCCTGTCCTTCGACATGGTGTGGGTCCCGGACCTGGTCCTGCGCGCCGACGTGCTCGGAGTCGGCACCGGCCTGCCCCGTGCGGTGCCCAGCGACGCGGTGGTCGCGGTGCTCGACGAGGTGCTGCCCGGGGCGCTGCTCCAGGACCTGGTGCTGCTCGCGGCCCTCGTCGTCGGGGGACTGGGGGTCAACAGGCTGCTCGTCCCGCTCGACCTCGGGCTCCCCGCGCGGCTGGCGGGGCTGACCCTGTGGCAGTGGAACCCGTACGTCGTGGAGCGGCTGGTCCTGGGGCACTGGCCGGTGCTCGTGGGCTACGCGGCGCTGCCGTGGGTGCTGCACGGCGCCTCGCGCTGGCGGGTGGAGGGGCGCTGCCCGGCGAGGCTGCTGCTCCTGGTCCCGCTGGGGAGCCTGAGCGTGAGCGCCGGGCTCGCGACCTCGTCCGCCCTCCTCGTGGTGCTGGTCGCCGGCCGCGCGCCGGTGCGTCGGGTGCTCGCGGCCGCGGTGCTGGCCGTCGCGGCGCAGGCGCCGTGGTTGGTCTCCGGGCTGCTGCACGCGGGCGCCGCCGTGACCGACGGCGAGGGGGCTGCGCTCTTCGCGCTGTCCGACGAGGGGCTGCTGCCGGCGCCGCTGGCAGCAGCCTCCCTCGGCGGCGTCTGGAACGCCGCGGTCGTGCCGGACAGCCGTCAGGGGCTGCTCGCGGTCGTCGGGCTCCTGGTGCTGGCCGTGCTCGCCGCGGCCGGGCTCGCCGTGCTGCTGCGGCGGCCGACCCCGGCCGCGCGAGGACTCGCGCGGCCGCTCGCGGTGCTCTGGGCGGTCGGCTGGGGGCTCGCGGTGCTGACCTGGGCCGCGCCCGGACCTGTGGGTGACCTCGCGGAGGTGCTGCCGGGCGCCGGGGTGCTGCGCGACGGCGCCCGCCTGCTGCTCCTGTGCGTCCCGCTGCTCGTGCTGCTCGTCGCCCTCGCGGTGGACGCCGCCGCCCGACGGCTGCGCGCGGCGCGGCTGCCCACCCCGGCCGTGGTCGCGCTCCTCGGGGTGCTGGTGCTGTGGCCGGTGACGGTGCTGCCGGACGCCGCGATCGGGGTCGCGGGGCGGCTCGACGCCGTCGAGTACCCCTCGTCCTACGCCGGTGCCCGCGCGGCGCTCGAGGAGGCGGCGCCCGACGGGGACGTGCTGGTGCTCCCGCTGTCCAGCTACCGCGCGCCGGACTGGAACGACGGACGCCCGGTCCTCGACCCGCTCCCGCGCGTGCTCGTCCCGGTCCCGGTCGCCTCCGACGACCTCGTCGTCGACGACGTGACCGTCGCCGGAGAGGACCCGCGGGTGCGCGACGCGCGGGTCGCGCTCGCCGAGCCGGACCCGGCCGCCCGCGCCGCCGCGCTGGGCCGGCTGGGCATCGCCGCGGTCGCCGAGGACCTCACCGCACCAGGGCCGCGGGCCGAGGTGGCGGGGGAGCAGGTGTGGGCCGACGAGCGGCTGCGGGTGCTGGTCCTGCCCGAGGCCGAGCCGCGCAGCGTGCCGACCGGGTGGGTCGCCGCCATGGGCCTCGCCTGGGCGGCGTACCTCGCAGTCGCGGCCGCCGGTCTCGTCCTCGCCCTGGTGCGTCGGCGCCGTGGGACCGGCGGATCTCGTGGCGCCACGCACCCGATGCGCCGGAATTTGTCCGGATAGCCCGGGGGACTGCTACGGTTTTCCTACCTTTGAGGGAGGGTCAATAACGTGGGAACCATTCTTGGCACCGTGGCGGCGATGATCGTCGGCGGAGCGGTCGCAGCAGTGACCGTGGTCGGCGTCGTGTCGTCGCAGACGAGCCCGCAGGGGGACTCCCCGGCGAACGTCAACGCACCCGTCGTGCAGTACGGCGCCACGCAGTAGCGCCGTAGCACCACCGCATCAGGCCGGCAGCCCTCGGGCTGTCGGCCTCGTGGTGTTCCCGGAAGGCCCGTGCCGACCGCGGGCGCTCGTGACCTCGTGGGGAGCGAGCGCTACGCGCGCCGCGGACGGCCCCACGGCCGGGTGGCGCCCGGGTCGTCGGCGTCGGTGATGCGCCCCTCCAGCCGCGCGGCGACGACCGAGGCGAAGGAGAGCTGGCTCTGGGTCCAGGTGAAGCGGTGGCTCACCTCGAGGGCCCCGACCGAGAGCCGCCGGCGCAGGAGCTCGTCGGTCAGCACCCGGCGCAGCGCCTCGGTGAAGTCGGCCTGGCTGTCGACCAGCAGGCCGGAGTGCCCGTCCTCGATCGACTCCTGGGTGCCGCCGGCCGCGCGGTAGGCGACCGCCGGGGTGCCGTGCATCCCCGCCTCGCCGATGACCAGGCCCCACCCCTCCTTGAGCGAGGGCAGTGCCAGCACCCAGGCCCGCTCGTAGACCTCGTGCTTGTGCTCCTCGCTGACGTGGCCCTCGAGGACGACGACGTCCGAGGCCCCCTTCTCCGCGACGTACGACGCCAGCTCGGCCTCCCACCAGCCCGACCCGACCACGTGCAGGGTCAGCCCCGGGACCTCCTCGCGCAGGGCGACGACCGCGTCCACGGCGTGCTCGACCTGCTTGTGGGGCACGAGGCGACCGACGACGGCCACCATCGGCGTGGGGCTCTTGCCCGGGTCGACGGCCTGGTAGGGGTCGGTGCCGTTGTGCACGACCGCGATCCGGTGCGCGTCGACCCCGAGCTCGACCAGCTCGGCCCGCGTGGCGCGCGAGACCGCGACGTACTGCTCGTGGCGGTAGAGCCGGGGTGCGAGCCAGCGCTCGATCCACCAGCCGACCCGGCCGGTGAGGCCGGGGTAGACGACCGGCCACTGCTCGCGGTGCACGTGGTGGACCAGCACGACGATCGCGGCACGGGTGACCAGCCGCGAGAAGAACGGCAGCCCGTTCTGCACGTCGACGACCAGGTCGACGCGACCGTGCGGCCCGTCGAGGTCCCCGCGGCGCAGGGCGCGCATGCCGGCGGCGTACACCGAGAGCTTGCCGCCACGGCGGACGAAGCGGATGCCGTGGCGGACCTCCTCGGGCGGGGCGGCGGCATGGGCGGCGCAGAAGATCGTGACGGTGCAGCCCCGCTCGACCAGGCCCTCGGCCATCTTCTCGAGGTAGCGCTCAGCGCCGCCGCCCTCCGGGTTGGCGGTGTCGCGCCAGCTCAGGAAGACGACGTGCCGTCCCTCCAGCGACCCCTCGTCCATCCGCAGGAGCCTATAGGGTCCACGCTGTGCCAGCAGCCTCCGCAGAACCGTTCCGCGCGACGCTGCGGCGCTCGGTGCACCTGCTTCGGGAGTTCCGCCACGAGCAGCCCGACCCGGCCCGGTTCTACACGGCGCTGGCCCAGGACTCCGCCGCCCAGGTCGAGCACTACGAGCCGCTGGAGGGGCGGTTGGTCTTCGACGTCGGGGGCGGTCCCGGCTTCTTCCGCGACGCCTTCCGGGAGCGCGGCGCGACCTACCTCGCGCTCGACTCCGACGTCGGCGAGCTGTCCGGTCTCGGCGACATCGCCGCCGGCACCGTCGTCGGCAGCGGGATGCAGCTGCCCGTCCGCAGCGGCAGCGTCGACGTCTGCTACTCCTCCAACGTGCTCGAGCACGTCCCGGAGCCCTGGACCATGGCCGCCGAGATGGTCCGCGCGACCCGGCCGGGCGGGCTGGTCTTCATCAGCTACACCGTGTGGTTCGGCCCCTGGGGCGGCCACGAGACGGCCCCGTGGCACTTCCTCGGCGGCATGCGGGCCCGACGTCGTTACGCGCGCACCCACGGCCACGAGCCGAAGAACAGGTTCGGCGAGTCGCTCTTCGCCGTGACGGTGGCGGCCGGCCTGCGCTGGGCGCGGGAGCAGCAGGCGGCGGGCACGGTCGAGGTCGTGCACCTGACCCCGCGCTACAACCCGTGGTGGAGCCGTTGGCTGCTGCGCGTGCCCGTCGTGCGCGAGCTGGTCACCTGGAACCTCGTCCTGGTGCTCCGCAAGAGATGACCGGGAAGCGATGAGCCGCTTCACCCTCCGCCTGCTGGCCGGCTGCGGCCTGCTGGTCGGACTGGCCTTCACCCAGGACCCCGGCTACCTCGTCGCGGACACCAAGTTCGACCTCGTCGCCGCGCCTGCCGACTTCCTCCAGCGTGCCCTGCACCTGTGGGACGGCGAGGGCGCCTTCGGCCAGCTGCAGAACCAGGCCTACGGCTACCTCTTCCCGACGGGGCCGTTCTTCCTCGCCGGCGTCCTGGCCGGCATCCCCGGCTGGGTCGTCCAGCGGCTGTGGTGGGGGCTGGTGCTGGCCGTCGCCTTCGCGGGCGCCGCGCGCCTGGTGCGGGCCCTCGGGGTGCGCAGCGACCTGGCCTGCCTGCTCGCCGGGGCGGCGTACGCGCTCTCCCCGCGGATGCTCACCACCCTGGGTCCCATCTCCAGCGAGAGCTGGCCGATGGCGCTGGCCCCGTGGGTGCTGCTGCCGCTGGTGATCGGCTCGGAGCGGGGGAGCCCGCGGCGCGCGGCTGCCGGCGCCGGGCTCGCGGTCGCGCTGGTCGGCGGCATCAACGCCGCGGCCGCCTTCGCCGTCATCCCGCTCGGCGTGGTCTGGCTGCTGACCCGCACGCCCGGCCCGCGCCGTCGCGCGCTCGTGCTCTGGTGGCCGGTCTTCACCCTCGTCGGCACCCTGTGGTGGCTGGTGCCGCTGGTGCTCATGGGCGCCTACAGCCCGCCGTTCCTGCAGTGGATCGAGACCGCCTCGGTCACCACGTTCCCGACGACGCTGGCCGACGCGCTGCGCGGCACCTCCAACTGGGTCGCCTACGTCGACACCACCTCCCGGGCCGGGCGCGACCTGCTCACCACGCCGTACCTCGCGCTCGACGCCGCGGTGCTGCTCCTCCTCGGGTGCGCCGGCCTGATGCTGCGCAGCAACCCGCACCGCGCGTTCCTCGTGCGGGGCTTGTTGCTGGGTCTGCTGCTGGTGACCCTGGGCCACCAGGGCGCCGTCGCCGGGTGGGGCGCCGCGACGCTGCAGGAGCTGCTCGACGGCGTGCTGTCCCCGATCCGCAACGTCCACAAGTTCGACCCCGTGGTGCGGCTCCCGCTGGTCATCGGCCTGGCGTACGTCGTCGAGGCGCTGCGCGCCCGGGCCGGTGCTGCCGGGGCCGCGGCCCCGCGCACGGAGCGGATCAACCGCTGGGTGCTCACCGCCACGGCGGTCGCCGTGGTGGCCGCGGGTGCCGTGCCCGCGCTGGTCGGGCGGGTCGCGCCGGCCCAGCCGGTGGTGGCCGTGCCTGGCTACTGGGGTGCCGCGACCCGGTGGTTGGAGGAGCGGCAGGCCGAGGACGGCGACGCCACCTCGCTGCTCGTGCCCGGCTCGACCTTCGCCCGCTACCAGTGGGGCTCTCCGGACGACGAGCCCGCCCAGTGGCTGGCCGACTCCCGTTGGGCCGTGCGCAACGTGGTGCCCCTGGTCCCGGCCGGGGGCGTGCGGACGCTGGATGCCTTCGAGCGGCGACTCGCCGAGGGCCGCGGGTCCCCGGGGCTGGCGCAGGCGCTGGCCCGGGCCGGCGTGCGCTACCTCGTCGTGCGCAACGACCTCGCCCGTGCCGACGACGTCCCGGACCCGCTGCTCGTGCGCCAGGCGCTCCAGGACTCGCCGGGGCTGGCGATCGCCGAGGCCTTCGGGCCGGTGCTCGGCGGCGAGGCCCGGCTCGAGGGCGTCGACGGCGACCGGGTCGTGGTCGGCGGTGGCTGGCAGGCGCGCTACCGCGCGGTGGAGGTCTGGGAGGTCGACGGCGCCGACCGTGCCGTCCTCGCCGAGGACCTGCCCGTGGTCGTGGGCGGGCCCGAGGACCTCGCCGACCTGGGCGACCTCGACGTCCTCGACGAGCGGCCGTCGGTGCTCGCCGTCGACCTGCCGGAGGACCTGGCGGGTGAGCAGGCCGCCGATCTGCGTGCCGCCCTCGGCCCGCTCGTCCTCACCGACGGGCTGCGGCTGCGCGAGCACGCCTTCGCCCGCATCCACGACGGCGACTCCGCGGTGCTCACCGGGTCCGAGCCCCGCCGCAACGGCAACCCGACCCGCGACTACCTGCTCGGCGACACGACGCAGGACCACGACCGGTGGTCGACCCGCGCGGTGCTCGAGGGCGTGGCCTCGGTCGACGCCTCCTCGGCGGGCGCCTTCGCCGACGCCTTCGGTCCCGTGCGCCGTGGCGAGCACCCGTGGGCCGCGCTCGACGGCGACCCTGCCACCGCGTGGCGCACCGCGCGGCTCGCGGCCGGCCAGGCGTGGTGGGAGGTGCGGCTGGACTCCGCCCGCAGCCTGACCTCCGTGCAGGTGATCGGCGGCCCGGACGCCGCCGAGGACCAGCGCATCCGGGTCGTCACGGACGCCGGCACCACCCAGGAGCTGCCGCTCGGACCCGGCCAGACCCGCACCGTCGCCCTCGACCCCGGCAGCACGGGCCGGGTGCGCGTGGAGGGCGTCGTCGACGACCGGCCGCTGTCGCTCGCCGAGGTCGACCTCCCCGGGGTCGCGGTCTCCCGCCCCTGGGCGCTGCCGGCCCTGCCCGAGGAGTGGCTGGCCCTCTGGGACCAGCCCGACGCCATCGCGCTGCGGGCCGACCGGGACGCCCGGTCCGGCTGCGTGGTCGTGGGAGACCTGCGGCGCACGCGGCAGGAGGTGCGGTGCGCCGCGCGCGAAGCCGTCGCCGACGAGGAGCCCGGCGGGATCGACCGGCTAGTCACGCTCGCCGGCCCGGCGTCGTACGACGAGGTGGCGCTGCGCGGGCGACCGCGACCCGGCCCTGCGCTCGACGCCCTGGTGGTGGAGGGCCGCGCCATCGCGGCGCGCGCCTCCAGCACGGCCGTCGCGGACCCGCGCGCCGGTGCGCTCGCCGCCATCGACGGCGACCCGGGGACCACCTGGATCGCCGACGCCGAGGATCCGTTCCCGACCCTGGACGTCTCGTGGCTGGAGGAGCGCGACGTCACCGCGCTGCGGGTGCGCCTGGACCCCGACACCGCGGCGGCCCGACCGTCCCGGGTGCGCCTGACCTGGCCCGGCGGGACCCGCGTGGTGGCCCTCGACGAGGGCCGCACCGAGCTGGCGGCGGGGGTCGTCACCGACCGGCTGACGATCCAGGTGCTCGATGCCGAGCCGACGCGCGACCTCGGCTTCGACGGCCAGGGCCGTGCGGTGGGCGCGGGCATCGGAGAGCTGCGACTGCGCGGCGTGCCGTTCGAGCCGCTCAAGCCGTCCTTCGAGACCCAGCGCTACGCCTGCGGCACCGGGCCCGACCTCGAGGTCGGGGACCGGGAGCTGCGCACGCGGGTCCTCGCCTCGCCGGCACAGCTGCTGCGCGGCCAGGAGGTGGACCTGCTGCCGTGCGGCACCGAGGCCCGCGACGACCGCACCGTCACGCTGCCCGAGGGCACCACCCGGGTCCGGCTGCGCGACAGCGACGCCGTCGAGGCGACCTCCGTGGTGCTCGGTGCGCTCCCGTCGGGAGCGGAGCCGGTCGCGCTCTCGGGCCGTGCCGAGGACGCGCGCCGGACCTTCGAGCTGCCGTCGGGTGCCGGCGGGGTCCTGGTCTCGCGCGAGAACACCAACCCCGGCTGGACCGCGCGGCTCGACGGCACCCTGGAGCCGCTCACCGTCGACGGCTGGCAGCAGGCGTGGCTGGTCCCGCCGCCCGCCGACGCTGCGTCGGGCACCGACGCCGGTGCCGACGCCGGGCGCACCGTGGTCGCGACCTTCGGCCCCGACACCCCCTACCGCCTCGGCCTGCTGCTGGGCGGCCTGGCCCTCCTCGGGCTTCTCCTGGGCACGCTGCTCACGGTGCGCCGGCCCCGACCCGACGACCTGCTCGATGGCCGGCTCGACGGTCCGCCGGCCCTGCGCGCGCGCCGCCACGGCCCTGCGGTCGCGGTCGGTACCGCGCTCGTCGCCGCCGGGCTGCTCGCCGGCACCCCGGG
>WLJH01000008.1 GCA_009701885.1 Actinomycetota bacterium | reverse complement strand
TCACCCGTTCGCCGCTCGAGTACCCCCGAAGGAGCCTTTCCGCTCGACTTGCATGTGTTAAGCACGCCGCCAGCGTTCGTCCTGAGCCAGGATCAAACTCTCCGTTGAAAAACAACACCACAACCACAAACGCGATCATGGAAAAAGAGATGCCTGACAGGAGACACTGACACCCAACCGATTCACACCGATCAGGCAAATCGTCAGAATCATTGTCAAAGAAACCATCAACCAACCAAAACCCGAAAGTTCAGACCAGTCAACGGGGCATAACAAACTAATTCGTCGACTATGACACACTGTTGAGTTCTCAAGAATCAGACGCACCGGGCCACTCGCCTTTCGGCTCGCATTCCCGCGCTGACTTGTCCTACGTTAGCGGCTTGGTTTCTCGCGGTGCAAATCCGCGCTTTTCCCTCGCCTTTCCCCATTGCTCCGCCTCCCAGGGCTTCGGTGGCCGCTGTGGCGGACACACCGAGGACCGGGTGGTGATGGTGCTGGGGTGGTCACCTCGGGGCCGGGAGCCCGGCCAGACCGGCCTTGCTCCCCGCCGCTCCCTGGCGACGAGAAGAACAGTAGACGACGCTCAGGGACTGCACAAATCGGGGGGTGCCACGACGGTCCTGGCGCCCTGGAGGGAGCCGCAACCGGCCAGCTCCAGGGCCTCGAGCAGCTCCTCGGTGAGCGTGTCGAGGAGCCCCGCGACTCCGGCGGCGCCGTCGCTGGCGAGCGCGTGCAGCGCCGGTCGACCCACGAGGACGGCGCGGGCACCCAGTCCCAGTGCGGTGAGCACGTCGATGCCGGAGCGCACTCCCCCGTCGACGTACACCTCGGCCTCGGCTCCCACCGCGGCGACGACCTGGGGCAGGGCGGTGGCGGTGCTGACCACCCGGTCGAGCTGACGCCCCCCGTGGTTGGAGACCCACACGGCGGCGGCTCCGGCCTCCACGCAGCGGCGTGCGTCGTCGGGTCGCAGCACTCCCTTCACCACGACCGGCAGCCCGCAGGTCTCGCGGATCCACACCAGGTCCTCCGGGCGGAGGCCGCGGTGGTGGCGGTAGGCCGCTGGGTCGGTGAAGTTGATGCGGTGCCAGGAGAGGTCGATGCCCTCCCAGTCCTCCTCCACCGGCTCGTACTTCGTGCCGGGGAAGGGCGTGTCGACAGTGAGCGCCACGGCCCGGGCCCCTGCGGCGGCGGCGGCGCGCAGGACCGGGGCGGCCTGCTCGCGGTCCGGCGGGAGGTATGCCTGCAGCCACCACACGGCGGCGGGGTCGACCGCCCGCGCGGCGGCGCCGATCTCGTCGAGCAGGTGACCGGCGTTGCTGGACACGACGTGCACGGCACCAGCCGCGGCCGCGCCCGCGGCCATCGCGAGCTCCCCGTCGGGGTGCGCGACCCGCTGCAGCGACGTGGGCGCCACCCCGACGGGGGTGCGCACCGGCGTGCCCAGCACCGACGTGCGGGCGTCGGGGGCGTCCTCCCCGTGCAGGACCCGCGGCCACAGCCGCACCGAGCGCCACGCGTCGTGGGCCTCGTCCCGGGTCACGCCCTCGCGGGCGCCGGACTCCAGGTAGGCCCACATCGGTGCGGGGAGGACGGCTCGCGCGCGCTCGGCCAGCTCGGCCTGCCACCCGCGACGGCGGGGGTCGGCCCACCCGGGCCGACCCGCGCGTGCTGCCCCCGGTGCCGGGCTCATGCCACCTCGACGCCCTTGAAGCTCTTCTTGCCCTTGCGCAGGACCAGCCACCTGCCCCCGATGAGGTCCGACTCCGCCGGGACGGCCTCGGGGTCCTCGACCCGCGTGTTGTTGAGGTAGGCCCCGCCCTCGCCGATCGTCCGGCGCGCCTCCCCCTTGCTCTTGGCCAGACCGGTCTCCACGAGCAGGTCGGTGATGGTCGGCAGGGCGCCCCGTTCGACCGTGACGGCGCCGGCCTCGCGCAGCGCCGCGCCCAGCGTGTCGGCGGAGAGGGTGCTCATGTCGCCGCCCCCGAACAGCGCGGCGGAGGCCGCCTGGATGCGGGCGGTCTCCGCGGGCCCGTGCACGAGCGTGGTCACGTGCTCGGCCAGCGCCTTCTGCCCGGCGCGCAGGAACGGCTTCTCTGCGTGCGTGGCCTCGAGCGCCTCGATCTCCTCGCGCGGCAGGAACGTGAAGATGCGCAGCAGCTCGCCCACCTTCTCGTCCTCGACGTTGAGCCAGAACTGGAAGAAGGAGTACGGCGAGAGCATCTCCGGGTCGAGCCACAGGGCGCCGCCCTCGGTCTTGCCGTACTTCGTGCCGTCCGCCTTGGTGATCAGCGGCGTCGCGAAGGCGTGCACGGAGTCGCCGGTCGCGCGACGGATCAGCTCCGCGCCGCCGGTGATGTTGCCCCACTGGTCGGAGCCGCCGAACTGCAGCGTGACCCCGTGCTCGCGGTAGAGGGAGAGGAAGTCCATCGACTGCAGCAGGACGTAGGAGAACTCGGTGTAGGAGATGCCTCCGGCCTCCAGCCTGCGCTTGACGGTCTCGCGCGCCAGCATCCGGTTGACCGGGAAGTGCTTGCCGATGTCGCGCAGGAAGTCGATGGTCGACAGGCCCTGGGTCCAGTCCAGGTTGTTGACCATGGTCGCGGCGTTCGCGCCCTCGAACGACAGGAACGGCTCGATCTGGCGGCGTACCCGGCCCACCCACTCCGAGACCGTGGCGGCGTCGTTGAGGGTGCGCTCCCCGGAGTCACGGGGGTCGCCGATCATGCCGGTCGCACCGCCCACCAGCGCGTACGGCGTGTGGCCCGCGTCCTGGAGCCGCTTGGCGGTCAGGATCTGCATCAGGTTGCCCAGGTGCAGGCTCGGCGCGGTCGGGTCGAAGCCCACGTAGAACCGCACGCTGCCCGACGTGAGCGCCTCGCGCAGGGCGTCGAGGTCCGTCGAGTGCGCGATGAGGCCGCGCCACTCGAGGTCGTCGAGGAGGGTGGGGTCGAGGGACACCGTGCCGCCTTCCGTCCGCGGGCCGGGAGCCCGGCCGTCGTCATGGGTGCGCCGCCCGGGAGCGGGCGCGCGGTCCAAGCCTGCCTCATGACCACGTCGCACACCCATCGGGTTCCGCCCACCCGCACGAGGGAGCAGTGCCCCGCACCGGTGCACCTATCCTGACGGGCTGAGGAGGTGCCCATCAGTGATCGCTGGCAGGTACTCGCTGGACCGTGAGCTCGGCCGGGGCGGCATGGGCGCCGTCTGGCTGGGTCGCGACGAGGTGCTCGGACGCGAGGTCGCGGTCAAGCGGCTGGGGCTGGCCCCGGGCGCCGAGAGCCCCGACCTCGAGCGGGCCGAGCGCGAGGCCAGGCTCGCGGCACGGCTCAGCCACCCCCACGTCGTCGCGGTCTACGACCTCGTGGACGAGGAGGAGCAGCAGTACCTCGTCATGGAGTACGTCGAGGGCACCAACCTCTCCGGACTGCTGCGCGCACGCGGACCGCTGCTGCCCGACGCCGCCGCGGCCCTGCTCGGCCAGGCCGCCGACGCACTGGCCGCCGCGCACGAGGCCGGCATCGTCCACCGTGACGTCAAGCCGTCCAACATGCTGGTGGGCGAGGACGGGCAGCTGAAGCTGTCGGACTTCGGGATCGCCCGCGCCGACGCCGACCCCTCCCTCACCCAGACCGGCCTGGTCACGGGATCGCCCGCCTACCTCGCGCCCGAGGTCGCCTCGGGCGGCACGGCCACCGACGCCAGCGACGTCTGGTCGCTGGGGGCCTCGCTCTTCCACGCGCTGACCGGCCACCCGCCGTACGAGGTCACCGACAACGTGCTCGGCGCGCTCTTCCGGATCGTGCACGAGGAGCCGCCGCGGGTCCCAGACCCGGGCTGGTTGGGGCCGGTCCTGGAGGCGACGATGCACCGCGACCCGGCCGCGCGCTGGTCGATGGCGCAGGTGCGCGACTTCCTTCTCGAGGGGCCGAGCACCGTCGGCGGGGCCGTCGGCCTGCCGGCGGGCGCCGAGGACACCGCGGCCCTGCCCGCTGCCGAGGCGGTCCGCGCGCCCGCGACCGCCGGGGGCGGCCGGACCGAGGGGACCCAGGTCCTGTCCGCGGTGCCGGCCGTGACGACCGGCCCGCAGCCCGTGGTCGCGTCCTCGTCCCCCGACTCCCCCGTCTCCTCCGACTCCCCGGGCCAGCGCCGGGGCCGGCCTCCCGGCAGCGCCGCCGCCGCGACCGGCTCGCCGCAGCGTCGAGGGGGCCGGACGGTGCCGGTGCTGCTCGGCCTGGTGGCCGGCGCAGCCGTCATCGTCCTGGCGTTCGTGCTGGGCCAGGGCCGCGGCGACGACGACGACCCGCAGGAACCGACCGCGCCGGCTGCGGCCGGCCCGTCGCAGGAGACCCCGAGCGAGCCGGAACCGGTGACGGGCGAGGACCTGGAGCAGTTCGCGACGTCGTACGTCGAGACGGCGGTGGCCGACCCCGCGGCCGGCTTCGAGCTCCTCACCCCGCCGTACCAGGAGGCCAGCCGGGGGCTGGAGGGCTACACCGGCTTCTGGGGCGGCGTGCGCGAGGTGACGGGGTTCAGCATCCGCGGCACCGACGCCGAGCAGGGCACCGTCACCTACGAGTACTCCTACGTGCTGGGCAACGGGCAGCGACGCACCGACGTGGTCGAGCTGACCCTGGAGCAGCAGCCCGACGGCTCGCTGCTCATCGCCGGCGCGCGCACCATCTGAGCCTCGTCCCGAGGCCCCTGGCTGACGAGCTGACAGGGACGCGCCGGGCCTTTGCCCGACCTGGCCCTCGGCCGCTCGCCAGCCCCTAGGGTGGGCAGCACGGGATCGGCAGCGTGGCCGGGGAGGTGGGACGTGGACCTGGCGGGTCTGTACCGCGACGTCGTCGAGGGCTCCCCCGACGGCATCTGGGTCATCGACCTCGATGGCCGGACCGTCCACGCCAACGCCGCCATGGCCAGGCTCTACGGCGTCTCCCACGAGGAGATGGCCGAGGTCTCGATGTACGACATCGTCGACGAGCTGGGTCGTGTCCAGCTCGACGAGCACCTGCGCCAGGTGCGGGAGGGCCGGATCAACGACGGCGAGGTCGAGGTCCAGGTCATCCGCACCGACGGCAGCCTGGTCTGGTGCCTGGTGCGCGAGTCGCTGGTCGAGCTCGAGCCGGGCCGACCGGGCTTGTGCACGGTCTTCAGCGACTACACCTCCCGCCACGAGATCGTGCAGGCCCTCCGGTCGAGCCGTCGCAGCCTCGCGGAGGCGCAGCGGATCGCCCGGATCGGGAGCTGGGAGTGGGACCTGACCTCCGACACGATCACCGGGTCGCAGGAGGTCGACGCCATGTTCGGCTCGTCCAGCGCCACCCGGCCGTGGGGCTACGAGCGGTTCCTGGACCAGGTGCACCCCGAGGACCAACCGCTCGTCGAGGAGGCGGTCGAGACCGCGATCGGCGAGGGCGGCTCCTTCGACGTGACCGTGCGCGTGCTCGCCGACGAGCGGTGGATGTGGACGCGCGGGCGGGGCGTCGTGCACCACGACCGGGACGGGCGGCTGCTGCTCTCAGGGACCCTGCAGGACGTCACCGAGGTCGTCGAGACCCGGATCGCCCTCGAGGACCAGGTCACGCAGAACACCCTCATGCAGGCCGTGGCCAGCGCGGCCAACGCCGCCTCCAGCCTCGACGAGCTGCTCCTGCGGGCCCGCGAGCTCGTGCTGCTGCACGACGACTGGGAGCGCGCGGTCGGCTTCCGGTACGACGACGGACGGCTGGTCCCCATCGCGGTGCCCGGCGAGGTGCCGGACCCGGAGCGAGAGGATCGCGAGCTGGCCCTGGCCCACCGGGCCCTCGAGCAGCGAGCACCCGTCTGGGACGAGGCGCGGTTGACGATCGCCTTCCCGGTGCTCCTGGACGACGAGGTCCTGGCGGTCGTCACCATCACGTCTGCTCCCCCGCTCTTCCGGCACGCGATGATCGAGCAGATGGTGCTCCACGTGGCCGACCAGATGGCGCGCGTCGCCTGGCGCGAGCGCACGGCGGCGGAGCTGGAGCGGGCCCGCGACGGCGCGATGGAGGCCTCGCGGATGAAGTCGGACTTCCTGGCCACGATGAGCCACGAGATCCGCACCCCGCTCAACGGCGTCATCGGCCTCAACGACCTGCTGCTGCGCACCGACCTCGACCCCGACCAGCAGCGGCTCGCCGCGGGCGTGCAGGTGGCCAGCCGTGCGCTGCTCGGCGTGCTCAACGACATCCTGGACTTCTCGAAGATCGAGGCCGGGCACCTCGAGCTCGAGGTGCTCGACTTCGAGGTCCGCGAGGTCGTCGAGCAGGTGGTCGGCGTGCTCGGCGAGTCCGCCCGCGCCAAGGGGCTGGAGCTGGTCGTCTCCTGCGCACCCGAGGTGCCCCGGATGCTGGCGGGCGACCCCACGCGCCTGGCGCAGGTCCTCACCAACCTGGTGTCCAACGCGGTGAAGTTCACCGACGAGGGCGAGGTCGTCGTCCGCGCGACCGCCGAGCCCGGCCCCGAGGACCGGACCGTCCTGCGGATCGCGGTCAGCGACACCGGCATCGGGGTCCCGGCCGAGAAGGTCGAGGCGCTCTTCGAGCCCTTCACCCAGGCCGACACCTCCACGACCCGCGTGTACGGCGGCACCGGGCTCGGCCTGGCGATCTGCCGCGAGATCGTGCAGGCCATGGGCGGCAGCATCAGCCACCACGACAACCCCGGCGGCGGCTCCGTCTTCGTGGTCACCGTGCTGATGCACCCCTCGGCGGGCACCCTGGACGACAGCGCCGACCAGCACGCCCGCAGCGTCCTCGGCGGCCGCCGGGTGCTCGTGGTCGACGACAACCCGCACAACCGGACGATCCTGGCCGAGCAGCTGGGCTGGTGGGGGGTCCGCGCGGTGGCCGTCGACTCCGCCGTCGAGGCGCTCGCGGCCGTCCGCTCCGCGGCCTCGCGCGGGCTGCCGTTCGAGGCGGTGCTGCTCGACATGGCGATGCCGCACCACGACGGACTGTGGCTGGCCCGGCGGCTGCGCGCCGAGCCCGGCGGCGAGGATCTGAGGTTGCTGGTGCTCACCTCCCTCACCGAGGTCTCGCGCCAGGAGGTCGAGGCCGCCGGCATCGACGACCTGGTCGTGAAGCCGGTGCCCTCCGGGGTGCTGCGCAGCACGGTGCTGGACCTCCTGGACGGCGACGGCGGGGCCGGCTCCGTCCCGGCGCGCGACCCGGGTCCGGCCGGCCTGCCGCACGCCGACCCCACGCCGGGCGCGTCCTCACCCTCGGACGAGCGCCGGGTGCTGGTGGTCGAGGACAACCCGGTCAACCAGATGGTCGCCGCGGGGATCCTGGAGTTCCTGGGCTACGACCACCACGTGGTCGACGACGGCCGAGCAGGCCTGGCCGCCTGGGCCGCCGGCGGGTGGGACGCGGTCCTGATGGACGTGCAGATGCCGGTGCTCGACGGGTACGCCGCGACCCGCGCCCTGCGCGAGCAGGAGGCAGAGCGGGGCACCGGGCGGCGTACCCCCGTGATCGCCATGACCGCCGCCGCCGTCGACGGGGAGCGCGAGCGCTGCCTGGCCGCCGGCATGGACGACTACCTCACCAAGCCCGTCGACCCGGCGGCACTCGCGGCGACCCTGTCGCACTGGCTGGAAGGCACTCCCGTGGAGCACGACACCCCGACCCCCGACGCCGGCGCGGACACGGCCGCGGACCCTGACCAGGACGGGCTGGACACCGACCGGCTCGACATGTTGCTCGACCTGGACCCCGGGAGCACCGCCTACCTCGACCGGGCGATCGGCAACTTCATGCGCAACAGCGTGACCGGGATGGAGGACATCCGCGCGGCGATCGCCGCCGGCGACGCCACCGCCCTGAGGCACTCCTCGCACAAGCTGGCCGGGGGCGCGCTCAACCTCGGGGTCGGGTACGCCGGGGAGGCGGTGCGGCTCATCGAGGCGATCGCCGACACCAGCACCACCGAGGGCGCCGAGGCGCTGCTCGGGCAGGTCGAGGAGGCGCTGGCCCGGGGCCGTGAGGCGCTCGCCGCGTACCAGGAGCGCTACCGGGCCGAGCGCGGCGCCGGCCAGGACTGACCAGGAGGGCCACGCCAGGGCCACGCCTCAGTCGAGGGTGGCCTCCTCGGCCGTGACGCTGTCCACCGGCTCCTCGGCCGGCGGCGCCGTCGGGTCGACCGGGTCGTAGGCGCAGGAGTTCGCCGTGTTCTTGGGTCGTGCGGGGTCGTCCTTCTTGCGGCGCTGCTCGGGCGGGTCGATGGCCTTGGCGACGGTCTCGCGGAGGTAGTCGAAGTCGGGGTCGCCGGAGAAGAAGGCCTCGCCGGTGCGGAAGACGACCGAGCGGACCTTGGCGTCCTTCATCTTCAGCGCCAGCCCGGCGAAGGCCGGCAGCAGCCGCTGCGGGATGTCGGAGTAGACGACGTCCTTGCCCGCCGCGGCGAGCGCGGTGTAGCGGCGCAGCAGGGTGATCGGGTCGGCGGCCTCGATCATCGCCGCGACGGCGCACCGCTGGCGGTCCATCCGCTCGTAGTCGTCGCTGCCGTAGCGGCCTCGGGCGAACCACAGGGCCCGGAAGCCGTCGAGCTCCTGGTCGGGGCCGGGCTCGATCCAGCCGGTCGGCGGGATGCCGGCGTCGGTGTTGCCGTTGATCGCGACGCGGGTGTTGACGTTGACGGTGATCCCGCCGATGGCGTCGACGATCTCCTGGAAGCCCGCGAGGTTGACCAGGACGTAGTAGTCGACGTCGAGGCCCAGGCTGCCGCCGACCGCCTGCTTGAGGGCGTCGGCGCCCTCGTTGGTGCTCTGGCCCAGCACGCCGGGGTGCAGGTCGGGGACCACCTTGTAGATCGCGTTGAGCATCGAGGAGCCCGGGTCGCCGGGCAGCGTGAAGCCCGTCGGGTAGAGGTCGCGGAGCGGGCTGTCCTCGGGGAACTGGGCGTTGACCATGTTGCGCGGCAGGCTGAAGAGCAGGGTCTTGCCCGTGAGGGTGTCGATGCTGGCGAGGATGACGGTGTCGGTGCGGACACCGTCGCGGCCCTCTCCTCCGTCACCGCCGAGGAGCAGGACGTTGACCCGGTCGCGGCCGCCCCAGGGGTCCTCGGCTGTCACGTCGCGCGGGACCGTGGAGGTGGTGTTGTCGCTGAAGACGGTCTCCACCAGGTCCGCCTGGACGGTGGCGTAGCGCGCGGCGACCGCGAACGGCGCACCCACCACCCCGACCAGGGCGAGCACGAAGGCGTGGCCGACCAGGGTCGTCCACGGGCGGCGCTGGGTGGGTCGCACCTGGCGGTAGGTCAGGTAGACCACGACGGCCCACACGGCCAGGGCGGCGACGATCACGCCGGCCGCGACCTTCAAGCGGGTCGGGTCCAGTGCGAGGTCGAGGGCCGCGTCGAGGTCGCGGGCGGCGTACCAGCCGGCGAAGCCGGCCAGCGCGAGGGTCGGCAGGAGCACCAGCACGCCGAGCAGGCGACGGCCCGTCCACAGGAAGCCGCTGCCGGGCACGAGAGCGCCCAGCAGCGTGACGGCGAGCGTGCCGGGCAGGCCGGCGGCGCGGCGCCAGGGACGCCGTCGCGCCCGGTGACCGACGGGACGCGAAGGGACCATCGGCGCGGCCCCGTCCGGCGCCACCGCTGCCGGCAGCGCCTGGGCTCGCCCGAGGGCGCTGGCCTTGCGGGCCGCCCGGGACTGACGAGGGGTGGTGGCGCGACGACGGCCGGTGCGTGGGGCCCGGGGCTCCGGGGCGCGGTCGGCCGGCTCGGTCACGGATACCTCATGAGGGAAGGGCGGAGCGCTGGCCGGGTCAGCCCACGCGCGGCGAAAATATCACCCGATCGAGCGGTAGAGCGTGAGGTCGGCGGCGTACGCCTCCTCGATCAGCGCCCGCGTCGAAGCGCTGACCTCGTGCTCGCGGGGCGGGGAGACGTTGCGCTGGGGCAGCCGGACCTTCTTCTTGCCGACCTTGCCGCGCATCCACTCGAACGCGACCTCGAGGTCGTCGTAGCGCCAGAGCCGGTCCACGGCCAGGTGGCCGTCCTCGCCGGTGACGTAGTCGGTCTGCGGGCGCAACCGGATCTCTCCGCTCACGACGCGTCCGACGAACTCGTCGAAGCCCAGGTCGCCGACATAGCTGCGCTTGCCGGCGATCCCGGGCCGGGACCGGTAGCGCCACCACGACGCCAGCCACGAGACCGGCTCGCGCAGGAGGGCGGTCACCTCGTAGTCGGAGCGGGCGTAGCCGTGCTCGGCGAGCAGCGGCACGAAGCGCGCCTCGAACTCCCGGGCGGTCACGTGCTTCAGCGACGGCGGGCCGGAGGTGACCAGCTGCGCGTGCTTGGTGAAGGCGGCCTCGAGGGCGGTCGACCCGGACTTCGGCACCGCGAGGACGACGAACCCGTGCTTGGGGACGGCCAGCATGCGCGCATCCTGCCAGCGCAAGGTGAACGACCTCGGCCAGGGTGCTCGGAGGTCGCCTCCTGGGGTGGGGTGGGCGACCCGCAGGCGGGGTAGGTGCCGCGCGAGGCCCGGGTCGTCCGGGCCCGGACGAGGGAGGTACACCGTGCGACGAGGTGGGACGAGCATCATCGCGGTGCTGGTGGTGGTCTGGCTGGTGATCGGCTTCGTGGCCGCGCTGCAACGGGGCTACTTCGGCGACGACCGCGAGGTCAGCTGCAAGACGGTGGGCGACACCGCGCTCACCGTGGTGGCCGGGCCGCTCAACTACGTGGGCGTGAACCCGAAGATCGACTGCGAGGAGCTGCCCGACGAGCTGCCGCAGCCCTCGGAGTAGGGCGGGTGGGGCTCGAACCCACGACCCAAGGATTATGAGTCCTCTGCTCTGACCGACTGAGCTACCGCCCCGCGAGCGTGCGCACTGTTGCCGCGTACGTCGGCCGCGACCCAATCGGGCGCGGCCGGCGCAGCCCGAGGCCACCCGCCCGGGTGGCAGGGTCCGAGCCCGGTCCGTGCCACGGTGGACGCATGACCGAGTCGAACACCAGTGCGAACACGCCCGACGACGTGCTGGGAGCCGAGGCCCCCAGCACCGACGCCACGGAGAAGGACCCCTCGGACTGGGTGACCGGGGACGAGCCCATGACGGGCGCCCAGCGCTCCTACCTCGACACCTTGGCCCGCGAGGCCGGGGAGACCCTGCCCGCGGACTTGAGCAAGGCCGAGGCGTCCGAGCACATCGAGCGGCTCCGCGCGGCCAGCGACCGCGTCGACGGCTGAGGGAGGGCCCTCCGACGGACGCCGGAACCCGGGAAGACACAGAGGGCCGCCGACCTCACGGTCGGCGGCCCTCGCCCTGCTCCCCCGGTTGGACTCGAACCAACAACCCTCCGGTTAACAGCCGAATGCTCTGCCAGTTGAGCTACAGGGGATCGCGCAGCGCGCACACAGTAGCAAGGGGCCAGGAGGCCGGTGAAATCGGGCCGGGGCCGGCGCGTCAGAGCCCGCCGAGCTGCTCGCGGGCCTGCGCCAGGGCCGCCTCCGCGACCTCGCTGACGGCAGGGTCGTGGGGGTCGACGCCCTCGTCGTACTCGTAGATCCAGTGGATCGGCGAGCCGCCGGACGGCGCCCGCCGGGCGATCACCCGCAGGCCCCGACGGCCGGTCACGGGGACGTGCCGCTGGTGCACGACCGAGGCGGTCACGCGCTCGCGGACCAGCTCCAGGAGCCGGCCGGGCTCCTCCAGCGTCCACGCGTGCTCGGGTCGGTCCTCGCCCCACGTGCCGACCTGGCTGACCCGCAGGATGCCGGTGTCGGCGTCCCAGTCGGCGGCCTCCACCTGCTCCCAGACGACCCGCAGGGTGCGGCCGTCACCCTCCCGCGCGTGCAGGGCGTCGCGGGTGCCGGCGACGACCGCGCCGTCGGTCGCGCGGGCCCAGGCCAGGACCCGCTCCCCCGGCAGGGACAGACCGTGGGGCTCGCGGTTGAACAGGCTTCTCGAGATCCGGCCCATCAGTGCGCCGCCTCCCCTGCCACGAGCTGGTCGCGCAGTCCGCGCCGGTGCTGCTCCAGGGCGGCGAGCTCGCCGAACATGCGGTTGTAGGCCTCCGGTTCCTCGACGGGGTTGGTGCGCTGCAGCCGCGACTTCACCGAGGCGATCCGGCGCGCCGAGGTCAGCTCCAGCAGCCGCAGGACGTGGTGGGTGACGTAGGCGGCGTCCGGCTGCTTGGGGGTCAGCACCGGCTCGACCGCCAGCGCGGCGACCGCCGAGGAGACCTCGGGGTCGGTGGCGGCGTCGCGCAGCCGACCCGCCCACGTCGGGTCGCCGGAGCCCTGCGCAGGACCGCCCAGCGCGGTGACCGCCTCCCACACGCCGCGGTAGACGGGGTGGGTGAAGTCGTCGGGTCCGATGTCCCCGGTGAGGCGGCCGATGCCCATGGGGTGCTGCACGACGAGCTTCAGCAGCTCGCGCTCCAGGCGGAACCGCGGGTCGAGCAGGTCGGGGACCGCCGGCCGAGCGGGGGCCGCCACGGGTGCCGCCTGGTCGGGCCGCTGCGTGCGCGGGCCGCGCTCGGCCGGGGGGCGTGCGGCGGCCCGGCGTACCTCCGCCAGGACGGCGTTGGGGTCGACCTCCCCGCCGATGAGACGCGAGATCTCCTGGGCGAACGCGGTGATCTTGGCCTGGTCGCGCACCGAGGCCACGACCCGCGCGGCCTCGCGCATGGCGTCGATCCGGCCGTCGGCGCGGTCGAGGTCGTGCTTGCCGATGATGTTGCCGATGACGAAGCGGTACAGCGGGACCCGGCGCGCCACCAGCTCGCGCACCGCCGCCTCGCCGGTCGCGAGGTCGCCGGTGGACATCCGCAGGTCGCAGGGGTCCATGCCGGACGGCTCGACGGCGACGTAGGTCTGGGACACGAAGTTCTGGTCGCCGCCGAAGGCGCGCAGCGCAGCCTTCTGCCCGGCGGCGTCACCGTCGAAGGTGAAGATGACCTCGCCGCGGAACTCCTCGTGGTCGTGCAGGAAACGGCGCAGCACCCGGGCGTGGTCGTCGCCGAAGGCGGTGCCGCAGGTGGCCACGGCGGTGCCGACGCCGGAGAGGTGGCAGGCCATGACGTCGGTGTAGCCCTCGACGATGACCGCCTGGCTGGTGCGCCCGATCTCGCGACGCGCCAGGTCGATGCCGTAGAGGACGTGGGACTTCTTGTAGATCGGCGTCTCGGCGGTGTTGAGGTACTTCGCCTCGATCCGGTCGTCGTCGAAGATCCGGCGCGCACCGAAGCCGATGGTCTCCCCGCTCGGCTCGCGGATCGGCCACAGCAGCCGGCCGCGGAACTTGTCGTACGGCGAGCGGCCGACCGCCACCAGCCCGGCCACCGTCAGCTCCTCGACCGAGAAGCCCTTCTGCTGCAGGTGCCGGTAGAGCGCCTCCCCCGCGCGCGGCGCGAACCCGATGCCGAAGGTGTCGGCCGCGGCCTTGTCGAAGCCGCGCTCGGCGAGGAACTGCCGTGCCACCAGGGCGTCGGGGCTGCCGAGCTGGTCGGCGTAGAACTCCTGGGCGTGCTTGTGCGCCTCGACCAGCCGGCCGCGCTGGGGCCCCTTGGGCCGCTCGGGGGCATCGCCGTCCTCGCGCTGCAGCGCCACCCCGGTCTTGTCGGCCAGCCGCTCGACGGCCTCGGAGAAGGACAGCGCGTCGATCTTCATCAGGAAGGTGATGACGTCGCCGCCCTCCTGGCAGCCGAAGCAGTTGCCCGTGAGGATGTTGTCCTCGAGCGTGAAGGCATGGCCGTCCTCGACCTCGGCGCAGTAGACCTCCTCGACGCGGTCGGACCACGAGACGCTCTGCACCACCCAGCCACGCCGGGAGAATGCCTTGTGGTGTGCCTCGAACCGGCGGCGGTGCTCCTCGAGGAGGAAGAACTTCGGTTCCAGGTCCTCGTTGACCAGGTGGACGCGGTGGAGGTCGGAGGGCTCCGACGCACCGATGCCCACGCGCGACTGGGTCGTGATGCCGAAGGTCGCGATGCCCAGTCGGGTGCAGACGGCGCGCACGTGCTCAAGATCCTCGCGTCGCGCCGAGCTCAGCATCACGGTGCCGTCGGTGGCGACGCACCCGTCAGCCGCGAAGTAGCCGGCGAGCCAGCCGTAGAGGTAGGACGTGCTCTCCTGCACCGGGGGCAGGGACTTGAAGTACGCCGGCAGGTCGTGGACGAGCACGTTGTCGCCGCTCGTGGAGGTGTGGCTGCGGGGGAACCACTGCAGCATCGCGAGGTCCTTCGGCGGGCAGAGCTGGGCCCGGCTCCCGTCGTACGCACGGGTGCCGTCGCCGTACGTGAAGCCGCGCGCGACACCGAAGGGAGACGGACGACTGCGACGGATGCGGGAGCGCGGGTACTTCGGCACGAGGCGGTCACCCGGGCGCAGGTCCTTGGTGAGGACCTCCTTCTCCGAGCGCCCGCTCTTCCCGGCCCGCACGAACCAGCGGTGCTCGTCGGTCGCGAAGATCTCCTTGCGCTGCCGGTTGCGCGTCATCGTGATCCGCATCAGCCGCTGCACCCCGTAGGAGCGGAAGGGCGCCTCCACCCAGTCACCGTGTCGGTCGAGGATCTTCGCCGTCGTCCCGGCGAGCTCACGGATCGGCACGACCCCGTCGTAGGTGAGGACGCCGGTCTCCCCTGCCAGGCAGTGGAAGAACCCGCGGCTCGGGGTGATGTGGAAGGACGGGGACTTCTCGTCGTGGAAGGGGCACAGCCCCTTCATCGAGCCACCGCCGGCGTTGCGCAGCGTGACGTACTGGCTGACGACCTCCTCGATCCGGGCCTTCTCACGCACCTCGGCGATGCTGTCGTCACGGATCCGGCCTGGCACGTCGCGATCCTACGGGCGCGGGTGCTCGCTCAGTAGGCGCCCGTCATCTGGTTGTGGAGGGGCTCCCCGGCGGCGAAGCGCTGCAGCTGCTCGCGGACCAGTCGGTGGGCGCGCGGCCACATGGCCGAGGACGCCCCGCCCACGTGCGGGGAGACCAGCAGGCCGGGGGCGTCCCACCACGGGCTGTCGGCCGGGAGCGGCTCGGTGTCGACCACGTCGACGGCCGCCGTGAGCCTCCCGGTGTGGAGCTCGGCCAGGAGGGCGGGGGTGTCGACCACGGGGCCGCGAGCCATGTTCACCAGCAGCGCACCGTCCTTCATCCGGGCCAGGAACGTGGCGTCGACCAGTCCGCGGGTCTCGCTGGTCAGCGGGCAGATCAGGACCACCACGTCGGCGCCGGGCAGCAGCGCGGGCAGCTCCTCGAAGGAGTGGACGGGGCCGCGCTCGTCGGTGCGTGCCGTCCGCGCCACGCGCACGACCTCGGTCTCGAACGCGAGCAGCCGCTCCTCGATGGCGCGGCCGATGGCGCCGTACCCCACGAGCAGGACGCGGCGGTCGGCGAGCGCCGGGCGCCAGCGGGTGTTCCACCGGCGGGAGTCCTGGTCGCGGACCATCCCCGGGACGTCGCGCAACGAGGCGAGGACGAGGGTCAGCGCGAGCTCGGCGGTCGAGGTGTCGTGGATGCCGCGGCCGTTGCAGAGCGTCACCCCCTCGGGCACCCGGTCGCGGACGTTGTCGACGCCGGCCGAGAGCAGCTGCACCACCTCGAGCGAGGTCATCCGCGGCAGGACCTCACCCACCGCGGGCCCCATCTGGTACGGCGCCACGTACACGCGCACGTCACCGACCGAGTCCGGGACGTGCACGGTCGGGTCGACGACCTCGTAGCGCAGGCCGTCGGGGACCTCGCCCAGCTCGGAGGGGTCGAAGGGCAGCCAGACCAGGGGCGAGTCGCTCACCCCGGCGAGGCTACCGACGCGCTCGCAGCGCCTCCCAGCGGGAGACGGCCGAGGCGTCGGTGAGCGAGGCGACCTGGTCGACGACCACGCGCAGCCGCCCGGGGTCGTCCGTCGCGGCGTGCCAGTCGTCGGCGAAGGGCCGGTCCAGGGCGTCGGGCCCACGGTGGGCCAGCAGCGCGACCAGCTCGCCGAGCAGCTCGCGCTGGCGGGCCAGGACGGCCAGGCGGTCCTCGGCCTGCATGACGTAGTGCGCGGCGATGCCCTTGAGCACCAGCATCTCCAGGCCGGTGCGGTGCGGGACCTGCAGGTCTGCGGCGTACCGAACGAAGGGGCCGGGCCCGGCCGCGTGGGTCGCCGCCTGCACGGCACCGCAGAAGCGGCCGATCAGGTCGCTGGTGAGGTTCTTCAGCGAACCCAGCGAGCGGCGGGTGCCGTCGTAGGCGGTCGTGGGCCAGGAGCCGACCGCCCGCAGGTCGGCCAGCACCTCGTCGAGCTCGTCGTCGGTCGCGGACACCGAGTACCACTCGCGCAGCGTCGCCCACACCGCCGGCGGGTCGATGGCGGTGAGGTCGACCCGGCCGGCCACGACGCCGTCCTCGACGTCGTGCACGGAGTAGGCGACGTCGTCGGCGAGGTCCATGACCTGCGCCTCCAGGCAGCGCCGCTGCCCCGCAGGGGCGCCCTGCCGCAGCCAGGTGAAGACGGGCAGGTCATCGGCGTAGACGCCGAACTTGCCCTCGCGCGCCTGCTCGAGAGGCCAGGGGTACTTCGTGCAGGCGTCCAGGGTGGCCCGGGTCAGGTTGAGCCCCACGGAGCGGCCCTCGGCGTCGACGCTCTTGGCCTCCAGCCTGGTCAGCAGCCGCAGGGTCTGGGCGTTGCCCTCGAAGCCGCCGGCCTCCGCGGCCAGGTCCGCCAGCACGCGCTCGCCGTTGTGGCCGAAGGGCGGGTGGCCCAGGTCGTGGGCCAGTGCCGCGGTCTCGGCGATGTCGGGCAGGCTCCCCAGCGCGCGGGAGAGGTCGCGGGCGACCTGGGCGACCTCGAGGCTGTGCGTCAGCCGGTTGCGAACGAAGTCGTCGCTCTGCGGCCCGACCACCTGGGTCTTGGCGGCCAGGCGGCGCGAGGACGCCGCGTGCACGACGCGGGCCCGGTCACGCTCGAACGGGGTGCGCTCGGGGGCGTCGACCCGCTTCGGCGGCTCCGGGACCAGGCGCGCGCGGGCGTGGTCGTCGTACAGCTCCAGGGCGTCCATCGAGGCGGAGCCTAGAGGAGCGCGCCGACGACCCGGCCCGCGCGGGCCCGGCCCTTGCGTCAGTACGTCGTGACGTGGACGTGGTCGTAGTGGTTGGCCGTGACCGAGCCGCGGTCCTCCATGCCACGCCAACCTTCGCCGCTGCGCTCGACCGACCAGATGTTGCGGGCGTGGATGACGTAGGAGACGCCCAGGTCGGCGTAGTTGGCGCGGACGAACTCCGCCACCTGCCAGGCCAGGTCGCCGGAGACCATGATGTCGACCGCGATGCCCTGGGCGTGCTCACCGTCGCTGCGGAGCGTGCCATAGGTCGTGATGCTCGGGAAGTTCGCGCACACCGCGCGGTGGACCGCCGCGATGTTGGGGCTGACGCCGGAGGGCACGCTCGTGCCGTTGGTGCACGAGGCCTCCGAGGGCGCGACCTGCGCGGCCGGCTTCTCGTCGGAGAGGTAGCCCTGGGTGACCCAGCGGGCCTCGCCGTCGACGACGACCTCGTCGCGGCCGTAGAGGCTGCGGCCGGTGACGAGGACCTTCTTGCCCTCGTCGAGCACGCCGACCTTCTTGGCCTTCTCGCCGGGCTCGGTCCACAGGTTCAGCGGGGCGGTGGCCCACAGCTTCGTGTCGGCCCGCTTGATCGCCTTGGCGACGGCCTGGCGCGAGGTCACGCGCTCGAGCTTGGTCTTCTCCTGCTGGGGGGCCGAGCGGTCCGCGGTGCGGGAGACCAGCTCCTCGCGCAGGTCCGGCAGCCCGGCGGAGGCGTCGGTCCCCGCGAAGGCCTGGCGCAGGTCGGCGGCGGTGGTGCGGGCGACGGCGGTCTCACTGGCAGGGGCGTCGCTGAAGGCGACTCCCAGGGAGACCACGGAGGCGGTCGCGAACAGGGCGAGGGGGCCTGCCACGAGGATGGCTCGGGGCTTCCGGCGGGCATCGGTGTCCCGCTTGTGGCGATGATCTGCCACAGCGCTGATCCTTAGCTGTCGAGGTCGGGGGATGTGCGCGCGATTCCTGGGTACCAGGCTCGTGCGCGGTCAGTAGTGGACCACAGCCGCAAGACCGTGACCGCATCGTGACCTGGAAATGAGGGGTGTCTCTGCTCACCCGTGGTGGGCCAGGTCACACCGTACCCGGGACGCGCGGACGGAGGGGTGGCTTCTCAACCGCCGGAGTGCAGGTCCTCCTCGACCGCGCAGCCCCGGCCGTCGGCGTCGTCGAGCCAGCCCTCCGGCAGCACCACCCGCGCGCGCGGGGAGCCCTGCCGCCCGCGCGGTGTGCCGAGCTCGGAGCGCGGGAACTCCTCGTCCGGGTCCAGCTCGGCCAGCAGCGCGTCGAGGTCGGCCAGGGTGCTGACCAGGCCGAGGTCACGACGCCTCTCGCCTCCCGCGGAGAAGCCCTTGAGGTACCAGGACACGTGCTTGCGGAACTCCTTGCAGCCGCGCTCCTCCCCCATGTGCTGGCACAGCAGCTCGGCGTGCCGGCGCATCATCGCCGCGACCTCGCCGAGTCGCGGGAGCGTCGCGACCTCCTGACCGGCGAAGGCCGCGGCCAGGTCGCGGAAGAGCCAGGGGCGGCCCAGGCAGCCGCGGCCGACGACGACGCCGGCCACCCCGGTCTGCTCGACCATCCGCAGCGCGTCCGCCGCCTCCCAGATGTCACCGTTGCCGAGCACCGGGATGTCGACGGCAGCCACGAGCTCGCCGATCGCGTCCCAGTCGGCCTGCCCGGAGTAGGCCTGGGCGACGGTGCGGCCGTGCAGCGCGATCGCGGCGGCGCCGCTCTCCTGGGCGATCCGCCCGGCGTCGAGGTAGGTCAGGTGGTCCTGGTCGATGCCCTTGCGGGTCTTCATCGTCACGGGCACGTCGTACGGCGCCGCGGCCCGCACCGCGTGCTCGAGGATCTCCGCCAGCAGTCCGCGCTTCCACGGCAGCGCACCGCCGCCGCCCTTGCGCGTGACCTTGGGGACCGGGCAGCCGAAGTTGAGGTCGATGTGCGCGACGCCGTATTCCGAGCAGAGGATCTCCGCGGCCTTGCCCACGTGGACCGGGTCGGTGCCGTAGAGCTGCACCGAGCGCACCGTCTCCAGCTCGTCGAAGACGAGCATGTCGCGGGTGTGCTGGTCGCCCTCGACCAGCCCGCGGCTGGTGATCATCTCGCACACGTAGAGGCCCGCACCCTGCTCGGCGCACAGCCGGCGGTAGGCGGCGTTGGTGATGCCGGCCATCGGCGCGAGCACGACCGGTGTGGGGACGTGCAGGCTCCCCAGCGTCAGGCCGGGGTGCGCTGCCACGGAGTCGGTGGCGGACGGGGCGGACATGGCTCCCATGGTGCGCGATGGGAGGCTGGCCCCGTGAATCCGACCCCGCTGGGCACCGAGGAGGTCCTGGCGATGGTCCAGGACGTCGTGGCCCGGCTGGTCACGCCCCGCTTCGGCCGCCTCGGCGCCGGCGAGGTCGCCAGCAAGCGTCGTCCCGGCGACCTGGTCACCGTCGCCGACCGCGAGGCCGAGGTCGAGCTGACCCGGCTGCTGCGGGCCCGCCAGCCCGGCGTGCTGGTCGTCGGCGAGGAGGCGGTGCACGCCGACCCCACCCTGGTGCGCGCGCTCCCCCACGCCGAGCACGCCTTCACCCTCGACCCCGTCGACGGCACCCGGCACTTCGTGGCCGGCTCCCCCGACCACGCCACGATGCTGGCCGAGCTCCGGCGCGGGGAGGTCGTGCGCAGCTGGATCTGGCAGCCGCAGCACGGGCACGCCTACCTCGCCGAGCGCGGCGCCGGTGCCTGGCGCGACGGGCACCGGCTCTCCCCCGGGCCCCGGCGACCCGGCCCGCCACGGCCGACCGGCACCTGCTGCGGTGTCGACTACCCGAGGCTCGCCTCGGGCGAGGCCGACCTGGCGGCGTACCTCAAGCAGAAGCCGTGGGACCACCTGCCGGGCGGGCTGCTGCTGGCCGAGGCCGGTGGGAGCGTACGCCGCTGGGGACCACTGCTCGTCGCCCGCAGCGGCCGGGGCGACTAGGAGCGGTCGCCGCGGTCCTGCCCGCCGCCCCGGGCCGCGTCCTTGTCGGCCTGCTTGCCCCCGGACCTCTTCCCGTCCTTGCCCGAGCCCTCACCCGGCCGCTTGGCGCCCAGCTTGAGCACGTCGCCGGACCAGGTGATCGGGTTGAACTCCTGCGCGGGCCGGAACGAGACCGCGACCAGCTCGCCGGCGTCGGGGGCGAGGTACACCAGGCAGCGCTTGACCCGGTCGCCCGGCTCGAAGGTCTTCGGGAAGTCCGTGGAGGGGCAGGGGGTGAACTCGGTGACGAAGGTCGAGGACTCCACGAGGGTGTCGTTGCCGTCGACGATGTAGAGCGGCGGGCGCTGGCCGCCCAGGTCGGTCTCGCCCCGGTTCTTGAAGACCGCCTCGACGAAGTAGGGGTTGGCCTTGGCCAGCTGCTTGTCCAGCTTCCAGCCCTGGAAGGACTCCTTGAAGGTGGTGCGGCGCATGTCGGTGACGGTGATGTCCAGGACGCCCACCGTCGACTGGTCAACCTCGTAGCCCACGGTCGCGGTGTCACCGAGCTCGAGCGCCGAGCCCTGCGAGGTCAGCTCGACGCCCTCGGGCACCTCGATGTCCGGGGTCGGCAGCGGCTCGGGGGTCTGGCTCGCCGACTCCGTCGCGGCCTCCGAGGGCGCGGCCCCGGGCTCGTCCCCGCCCGAGCAGGCGCTCAGTAGCAGGGCCGGGACGAGGGCGGCGACGAGGGGTCCGAGGAGGCGTGTGCGCACCGCGCCATTCTGCACGGCGAGCACCCTCAGGCGCCGAGGAACCGCTGGGCGAAGTAGCCGCTGATGCCCTCGATCGCGATCCGCTCCTGCTGCATGGAGTCGCGCTCGCGCACCGTCACGGCGCCGTCCTCGAGGGTGTCGAAGTCGACGGTCACGCAGTAGGGCGTGCCGATCTCGTCCTGGCGGCGGTAGCGCTTGCCGATCGCGCCGGCGTCGTCGAAGTCGACGTACCAGTTCTTGCGCAGCTCGGCGGCGAGGTCGCGGGCCTTGGGCGAGAGGTCGGCGTTGCGCGACAGCGGCAGGACGGCGACCTTGACCGGCGCCAGGCGCGGGTCGAGGCGCAGCACGGTGCGCTTGTCGACACCGCCCTTGGTGTTGGGCGCCTCGTCCTCCTCGTAGGCGTCGACGAGGAAGGTCATGAGGCTGCGCGAGAGGCCGGCCGCCGGCTCGATGACGTACGGCGTGTAGCGCTCCCCCGCCGCCTGGTCGTAGTACGACAGGTCCTTGCCGGAGTGCTTGGCGTGGGTGGACAGGTCGAAGTCGGTGCGGTTGGCGATGCCCTCGAGCTCACCCCACTCCGAGCCGGCGAAGCGGAAGCGGTACTCGATGTCGACGGTGCGCTTGGAGTAGTGCGACAGCTTCTCCTGCGCGTGCTCGTAGTGGCGCAGGTTGTCGGGGTCGATGCCGAGGTCGGTGTACCAGGCGGTCCGGGTGTCGATCCAGTACTGGTGCCACTCCTCGTCCTCGCCGGGCTTGACGAAGAACTCCATCTCCATCTGCTCGAACTCGCGGGTGCGGAAGATGAAGTTGCCCGGCGTGATCTCGTTGCGGAAGGACTTGCCGATCTGGGCGATGCCGAAGGGCGGCTTCATCCGCTGGCTGGTCACGACGTTGGCGAAGTTGAGGAAGATGCCCTGCGCGGTCTCGGGCCGCAGGTAGTGCAGGCCCGACTCGTCCTCGACGACACCGAGGTGGGTCTTGAGCATCCCGGAGAACTGCTTGGGCTCGGTCCACGCGCCGCGGGTGCCGCAGTTGGTGCAGGCGATCTCGGCCATCGGCACGGTGTCGGGGTCGTCGATCCCCTTCTTCTCCGCGTAGGCCTCCTGCAGGTGGTCGGCACGGAAGCGCTTGTGGCAGGACTGGCACTCGGTCAGCGGGTCGTTGAAGGTGTCGACGTGGCCGCTGGCCACCCAGGTCTCGCGCGGCAGGATGATCGAGGAGTCCAGGCCCACGACGTCGTCGCGCTGCTGGACCATCGCCTTCCACCACTGGCGCTTGATGTTCTCCTTGAGCTCCACGCCGAGCGGGCCGTAGTCCCACGCGGAGCGGGTGCCGCCGTAGATCTCGCCGCACGGGTAGACGAAGCCTCGGCGCTTGGCCAGGGAGACGACGTTGTCGACGGCGGACGGGGGCGGCTTGGCCACGGGATGGCTCGCTCTCTGCTGCGGTTCGACGCCGGCGGGCTGCCGACGGGAGCGCTCAGCCTAACGAGCGGGCCGACGCCACGTTGAGGTCGGTCCCCGGGCCCTCGACGACCTCGTAGGCACTGGGTTCGTCCAGCGCCCGGTAGAGCACCGGCACGGCGCGCATCTTGACGTCGTACGACGACAGGGCCCGGCGATAGGCGCCCACGTGCTCCCAGCGCGTCGTGAGCACCCACAGGGTCGGGTCGTCGACGTTGCGCCCGACCGTGCCGTCCAGGTAGCCGGGCCGCGCCGCCAGCGCCTCGTGCGCGGTCGCCAGGTCGCCCCGGAAGGAGTCGACATCCTCGACGGGGACCCGGAAGCGCGTCACGACCAGCACGGCGGCGAGCCTACGGCAGCCGTCCCGACGGCTCGCCTCGATCAAGTTGACAATGATTCCCACTACTGCTGAGAATCGTTCCCATGAGCTCGTTCCCCGCCCGCCCTGCCGCCCTGTCCGCCCTCCTCCTTGCCGGGACGGTCACGTTGAGCAGCTGCGCCGCGTTCTCCGACGCCGGCGCGGCGGGGGACGGCTCGTCGGACGGCACGGTCACCGTGGCCGCCGCCTTCTACCCGTTGGAGTACGTCGCGTCCCGGGTCGCCGGTGACCGCGCGGTTGTCGAGGGGCTCACGTCCCCCGGCCAGGAGGCCCACGACGCCGAGCTGTCGATCCAGCAGACCGCGACCCTGGCCGAGGCCGACCTGACGGTCTTCCTCGACGGCTTCCAGCCGACGGTCGACGCCGCCGTCGAGCAGGGCACCGGCGGCGCGGTCCTCGAGGTCGGCGAGACCGTGGGGCTGCGCGAGCTCGGCGAGGCCCACTCCGACGACGACGGGCACGACCACGCCGCCGGCGACCTGGACCCGCACTTCTGGCTCGACCCGATGAAGATGGCCGACCTGGCCGACGCAGTGGCCGAGGAGCTGTCCGCGGTCGACGCCGAGGGCGCCGAGGAGTACGCCGCCAACGCCGCCGACCTGCGGGCCGAGCTCGAGGAGCTCGACGCCGACTACGCCTCCGGCCTGGCCTCGTGCGAGCGCGACCTGGTGGTGGTCAACCACGACGCGTTCGGCTACCTCACCAAGTACGGCCTGGAGCTGGAGGCGATCGCCGGTCTCTCCCCCGACTCCGAGCCCACCGCCGCCGACGTCGCGCGGCTGCAGGACCTGATCGAGGACGAGGGCGTCACCACCGTGTTCTCCGAGACCCTCGTGAGCCCGGAGACCGCCGAGACCCTGGCCCGCGACGCCGGCGTCGAGGCCGACGTGCTGGACCCGATCGAGGGCCTGACCGACACCACCGCGGACGAGGACTACCTTTCCCTCATGCGCGCCAACCTCGAGGCACTCCGGGCAGCGAACGGGTGCTGAGCACCCGCACGTCCCCCCCGACCACCCCGCACCCCGTCGTCGCCGTCCACGACGGCGGGGTGGTGCTGGGTGGTCGTCCCGTCCTCCGCGGCATCGACCTCGAGGTCCGCGCCGGCGAGTTCGTCGCGCTCCTCGGCGCGAACGGCTCCGGGAAGTCGACCCTCGTGCGCGCCGTGACAGGGCTGCTCCCCCTGGCCCGCGGCGAGGTGCGGCTCTTCGGGGAGCCGCAGGACTCGCTGCGCGACCGGCACCGCGTGGGCTACGTGCCGCAGCGCGCGACCGCAGCCAGCGGAGTCCCGGCGTCGGTCTCGGAGGTCGTCGCCGCGGGCCGGCTGGGCCACCGCCGGCTCCTGCGTCCGCTCCGCCCGGTCGACCGGCGCGCGATCGCGGACGCCCTGGACGTGGTCGGCCTCGCCGACCAGGCTCGGGACAGCGTCTCCTCGCTCTCCGGCGGCCAGCAGCAGCGGGTGCTCATCGCCCGTGCCCTGGCCGGCCAGCCGGAGCTGCTGATCCTCGACGAGCCCACCGCTGGTGTGGACCTGCCGCACCAGCAGGCCCTCGCCGACGCGCTCGGCACCCTCAAGGAGCGCGGGGTCACGGTGCTGCTGGTCGCCCACGAGCTCGGGCCGCTGGCCCCGCTGGTGGACCGGGTCGTGGTGGTGCGTCACGGCCGGCTCGCCTACGACGGCCCTGCGCTGGCCGAGGCCGGGAGCGGCTCGGGGCACGCGCCGTACCTCTCCCTGGTCGACGGGCACCACCACGCCCACGACCACGGCCACCCCGGCACGGGCCGGGCACACCGGCACGACCACGCACCGCACGTCGCCGGCCCCCTCGACGGATCCCACGGCGGCTCGCACGAGGGAGGCGGTCGAGGATGATCGACCTGCTCGGCTACGGCTTCATGCAGCGGGCGCTGATCGCCGCGCTCGTCACCGGCCTCGCCGCACCCGTCGTGGGCGTCTACCTCGTCCAGCGCCGGCTCGCCCTCATGGGCGACGGTCTGGGCCACGTCGCGGTCACGGGCGTGGCCGTGGGCCTGCTGACGGGCACCTCGCCGACGTGGACCGCCGTCGGCGTGGCCGTGCTCGGCGCCGTGCTGATCGAGGTCATCCGCGAGCGCGGCCACACCAGCGGGGACGTCGCGCTGGCGCTGCTCTTCTACGGCGGCATCGCCGGCGGCGTGCTGCTCGTGGGGCTGGGCGACCAGAGCGCCGCCCGGCTCAACCAGTTCCTCTTCGGCGCCCTCACCTCGCTCGGGCCCGACGACGTGCTCGCCGCCATGCTGCTCGCCGCCGTCGTGGTCGTCCTCGGGATCGGCCTGGCACCGCAGCTCTTCGCCGTCGCCCACGACGCGGAGTTCGCCCGCGTCAACGGGCTCAGCGTCCGCGGCTACAACCTGCTCGTCGCGGTGCTGGCCGCGGTGACGGTGACGGTCGCGATGCGCACCGTCGGCCTGCTGCTGGTCTCGGCGCTCATGGTGGTGCCGGTCGCCACGGCCCAGCAGCTGACGCGGACCTTCCGCGGCACCCTCCTGGCGGCAGTGGCCCTGGGCGCAGGTGCCTCGGTCGGTGGACTGCTGCTCGCCGCCTGGGTCGGGCTGCGCTTCGACGCCGACGTGGCCACCGGGCCCACGATCGTGCTGCTCTCGCTCGCCGGCTTCGTCCTCACCTGGCCGATCGGCATCCTCGTGCGGCACCGCCAGCGGGTGCGCCGGCCCTTCGAGGACGAGGTGCCCGACGAGCACCTCGTAGCCGACCACGACCACGCGCACGGACCCGACTGCGGCCACGTCGCGGTCCGCCACGGCGACCACGTCGACTACGTGCACGACGGGCACCGGCACGCCCCGCACGGCCGGCATTACGACGAGCACTGACCGTCCGTCGTTACCGGTCCGCGGCGGGGCCGGGGCTGGTCAGCAGCCGACGCCGGTGAGGTCCCCGTCGTCGATCGCGCCGCCGGCCAGGTGCATGGCCGAGCAGTAGTAGAACGACAGCAGCGGGTCGCGCTCCAGCACGACCGGCTCCCACACGCCGCCGCCGACCGGCTCGAGGTAGCGGAACCGCTCCGCCAGCAGCGGCCGCAGCGGCTTGTTCTTGAGGTAGTGGTCCAGCCACCGCTGGGTGTAGGCGCTGGTGAGCGCCTGGCCCCACCGGCTGGCCGGCAGCGCGAGCGGGATGTCGGTGTACTCCAGGTGCGTCGAGGCCCGCGGGACGACGAGCAGCGAGTCGACGTCGGCGCTGCGCCAGGCGTCGAAGCCGGTCTCCTTCTCCCGGGTCGGGGACGGGCCGTCGGGCGAGGGCTCCGGACGCAACGAGGACCCTCCGGAGAGGAACCAGGGGCTGACCGTGAAGCCGTACTCGGACTGGATCGCCAGGGCGGGCACGACCGGCTCGACCGCCACGCCTCCCTCCGTCACGCTCGCGCCGAGCTTGTCCAGCGCCACGATCGTCGAGATCCGCTCGTCGACCGCCTGCACCTGCGAGATCGCCGCCGCGCCCAGCGAGTGACCGACCACGGCGATCTTGGCGGTGCGCCCCGCGGCGCTGGGCCGGCGGTCCGGGCGGCGGTCCAGCAGCGCGTGCCAGGGGTTGGAGCCGGTCACCTCGCCCTCGGTGGCGCCGTACGCCGGGGCCGGGTCCTGCGGGGTGGACAGCAGGAAGGTGAGCGCGTCCTGCGTGCCGACGACGAAGTTGTCGATCTGCTGGGACGGCACGCCGCTGAGCGAGCCGTCGCCGGGGAGGGTCTGGCTGGTGCCCTGACCCTGCACGTCGTAGGTGAGCACGAGGTAGCCGCGCTCGGCGAGGTCCTGGGCGAGCCAGAGGTACATGTTCTCGCTGCCCTGCACCGACCCCTCGGTGATGACCACGCCGGGGAACGGAGGGCGCAGCCGCTTGCCGGTGTAGGGGTCCCGCGCGCCCTCGAGCGGGGCGTGCAGGGTGCCGCGCAGCAGCGCGCCGAAGCGGTTGGTGAACGAGACCGGCAGCGCCCGGCCGCGGGTGCCGCCCCAGCCGGCGCGCAGCGGGTTGCCGACGTTCCAGCCCGGGAAGTACGCGCCGGCGGTGATCGAGGGTCGGGTCGGCGTCGCCGCCTGCTCGAGCAGCTGGGCCAGCGCGACGGCGGGGATCTCGGTGGCCAGCGCCGGCAGGTAGTCGGGGTCGGCCAGCTGCACGTCGGTGATCCGCCCGTAGGCGTCGTCGATGTTCTGCAGGTCGCGCGCGACGTACTCCGGGCTACCGGGCTCGGGTGCCCCGCGGTCGGGTGCTGCGGCGGCGTACGTCGTCGGGGCCGCGAGGGCGGCGGCGAGCAGGGTGGCGGTGGCCAGCTTCCGAGAGGCCAGGGTGCGCAGGGTCACGCACGTCACAACGACGCCACGGCCCGGCCGGTCACGCGCCCGGCCGGGGTTCTCAGGGAGTGGGCGGCCCGGGGTTGGGCTGGGCGCCACCGAAGCGGCGGTCGCGCTCGGCGTAGATCTCGATGGCGCGCCACAGCGCGAGCCGGTCCACGTCGGGCCACAGGACGTCGGTGAAGACCATCTCGGAGTAGGCGGCCTGCCAGAGCATGAAGTTGGACAGTCGCTGCTCCCCCGAGGTGCGCCAGACCAGGTCGGCGTCGGGGAGGTCGGGCAGGTAGAGCGCCTTGGCGAAGCGCTTCTCGTCGATCTTCTCCGGGTCCAGGCGACCGGCGGCGACCTCGCGGGCGAGGGTGCGCGCGGCGTCGGCGAGCTCGGCGCGGCCGCCGTAGTTGACGCACATCGTCAGCGTGAGCACGTCGTTGTCGCGGGTCATCTCCTCGGCGACCTGCAGCTCCTTGACCACGGAGCGCCACAGCCGCGGCGCCCGCCCGGCCCAGCGCACGCGCACCCCGAGCTCGTGCATCTCGTCGCGCCGGCGGCGGATGACGTCGCGGTTGAAGCCCATGAGGAAGCGCACCTCCTCGGGGCTGCGCCGCCAGTTCTCGGTGGAGAAGGCGTAGGCGGAGACCGCCTTCACGCCGATCTCGATGGCCCCCTCGACGACGTCGAAGAGCGAGGCCTCGCCGGCCTCGTGGCCGCGGGTGCGCGGCAGGCCGCGCTGCTTGGCCCACCGGCCGTTGCCGTCCATCACGATCGCCACGTGGCCGGGCACCAGCTCCGGCGGGAGCGCGGGCGGGCGGGCGCCCGAGGGGTGCGGCGTGGGCGGACGGACGGGGCGCTTCACGACAGCGGAGCCTACGGGCCCGCGGGGGCCTGCCGGGGCAGCAGGACCCGCACGGTCGTGCCCACCCCCACCTCGCTCTCGACGTCGATCCGTCCTCCGTGGGCGGCGACGATGTCACGGGCGATGCACAGGCCCAGGCCCAGGCCCGGGATCGCCAGGTCGCGGCTGGTGCTGCTGCGGTGGAAGCGGACGAAGAGCCGGTCCAGGTCGTCGGGCGGGATGCCGGTGCCGGTGTCGCACACCGCCAGCTCGACGAGCCCGCCCTGCCCGCCCTGGCTCTCGGCGGGACGCTCGGTGACCTCGACGCAGACCCTCCCCCCGTCACCGGTGTGCTTGAGCGCGTTGGAGAGCAGGTTGTCCAGCACCTGCCCGATCCGTCGGGGGTCGACGTGCACGGGCAGCGACCCCGGGCAGCGCCGGTCGAGCTCGACGCCGGCGGCCTCCGCTGCCGGGGTGGCGACCTCCACGGCCTCTCGCACCAGCACCGCCAGGTCGCTCTCGGCGCGGTGGACGGGGAGCGGACCGCTGCCGGCCTGTGCTGTGGCGAGCAGGTCGCCGACGAGCCGGTCCAGGCGCACGGTGTTGCGCTCGACCACGCGCAGGTGCTCGGCGGCCGGCGCCGGGAGGTCCTCGCGCCCCAGGACCACCTCGACGTAGCCCGCGATGGAGGCCAGAGGGGTGCGCAGCTCGTGGGAGACCGTGGAGACGAACTCGTCCTTGGCCTCCAGGGCGCTCAGCAGGTCGGTGATGTCCTTGTAGGCCAGCGCCGCCCCGACGCGCCGCCCCTGGTCGTCGCGCAGCGTGCGCGCTGAGACCGACAGCGCCCGCCGGGTCAGCGGGTCGTCGCCGCACCAGATCCGGATGTCGGAGTACTCCTCGCCGGAGGCGGCGCGGAAGCTCGGCATCTCCTCGCGCGTCACCCGTCGGCCGTCGGGGTGGTGGACCGCCCCGAGCTGACCGGCCCTCCCCGCATGGCCGTCGGGGAAGGCGAGGTCGATGAAGTCCTGGTGGCGACGGTTGGCACGCAGGTAGCGGCCCTCGGCGTCGAGCAGCACCAGCCCCACGTCGACGGTGTCGAGGATCGCGGTGGAGATCCGGCGCTCGGACTCGGCGCGGGTCACGGCCGAGGCGACGCCCAGGCCGACCAGCCAGGCGACGAGGGGCGGCAGCACGGCCCGGGTCAGCGAGGCACCGGAGAGACCGACGTAGAGCAGCCCCGGGACCGACACGACCGCCGCGGCCGCCAGGCCCGCGGCGGCGGCTCCGCGGGCGCCGTGGAGCCGGGCCAGCCACAGCGCGGGCAGCACCACCAGGATCCCCGCCGCCGAGCCCTCGGGCACCAGCCGCACCAGCCCGACCGCGGCCAGGTCGAGCACGACCACCAGCAGCGGAGCATGTCGCACGCCCGACCCCGCGCCGGGCGCGACCCACACCGCGAGGGTGGTCAGCGCCAGCAGGCCCAGCCCGACCAGCGGTCCGCGAGCCGCGTCCAGCGGCGTACCGACCGAGGAGCGCAGGAGGCTGTCGAGCAGGACGAGGGCGGCGAACGCGGTCTGCAGCAGGCGGGGGTCGGGGTCGTCGACCAGGTTGACCACCCGGCGCAGGGCAGCGAGGTAGGACCGCATCGGACTCCCTTCCCCGGTCTCCCCCGGACCACCGGGGGCCAGCATGACACCCCCGGGGGCACCGCGGGGGTCATCCGCGGGCGTCAGCGCTGCAGGTGCTCCATCGAGCGCAGGCCGCGCTCCAGGTGCCAGGAGAGGTACGCCGCCACCAACCCGCTCGCCTCGCGCAGGGTGCGCGGGTCGGCGCTGCCGACGGTCGGCCAGTCGCCGGCGAGCAGCGCTCCGAGGACCTCGACGGTGCCCGCGGCCGGGCTGGCGGAGCCGGGCACGCGACAGGTGCTGCACAGCACCCCGCCCATCGAGGGGTTGAACCAGCGGTGCGGACCCTCGAGCCCGCAGCGGGCGCAGCCCTCGAAGCTCGGGGCGTAGCCGGCGACCGACAGCGAGCGCAGGAGGTAGGAGTCGAGGACCTGGCCCGGCCCGATCTCACCCGCGGCCATCGCCCGCAGCCCGCCGACGAGCAGGAGGTACTGCTGCGTGGCCGGCTCGCGCTCCTCCACGACCAGCCGCTCGGCCGTCTCGAGCATGACCGTGCCGGCGGTGTAGCGCTCGTAGTCGGCCCCCATCCGGCCCGCAAAGGGGGTGATCGTCTCGGCCTGGGTGATGGTGTCGAGGTTGCGCCCGTCGGCGAGCTGGAGGTCGACGTGGGTGAAGGGCTCCAGCCGCGAGCCCCACCGCGAGGAGGTGCGTCGCACCCCGCGGGCGACCGCGCGCACCACGCCGTGCCGGCGGGTGAGCAGGGTGATGATCCGGTCGGCCTCCCCCAGCTTGTGGGTGCGCAGCACGACCGCCTCGTCGCGGTAGAGGGGCACCGCGCCATTGTGCCCCGTCGGGCCCGACGATCCGGGGTCTAGCGCGTGGCGGAGCGCCGGCGGCGGCGCTGGACGCGCCAGCAGCTCTGGCAGAAGCCGATGGCCGCACCCGTCAGCCGCTCGGGGCGCAGCCGCCACTCCAGCAGGCTGCGGGCGCTGACGAACTCGGCGTCGGGGATCTCCGCGGCCAGCATCGCCGCGTCGGCCGCCGGGTGGATGGGGTCCCGGGTGTGCCCGACCACCAGCGCAGGGGCGGTGATCCGGCGCCTTTCCCTCGACATCGGCGCGACCCTGCCGAACAGGAGACCGTGGAGCAGCGCGGCGGTCGCACCGGGGCGCTGGTCCAGCACGTCGAGGGCCACCCCGGCCCAGAAGGGCAGCAGCGAGCGGGGCACGACCCCGGACAGGAGACGAGCACCGTCGACGCTCACGGGCAGCAGGCGCGAGGCGAGCAGCAGCGGGGACGCCGCGACGATGCTCGCCTCGAGGGCGTTGTCCAGGACGGGCATCTCCAGCAGCAGGCCGCGCACGCGGTCGGGCGCGGCGACGGCGACCTCGAGGGCGACGTTGGCCCCCAGGGACGTCCCGCCGACCACGGCCTCGGGAGCCCCGAGGTGGTCCAGCAGGGCGACGACCTGCTCACCGAAGGCCTGCACGGAGTAGGCGAGCGGATCCGCCGGGCGGTCCGAGCGGCCGTGCCCGAGCAGGTCCAGGGTCACCACGTGCAGACCGGACCCGGCCAGGGCGCGGGCCAGCGGCTCGTGCATGCGCCGGGTCATCAGCTGGCCGTGCACGAGCACGACCCAGGAGTCGCCCGAGCCGTACTCGGTGTACTCCAGGCGGTCCCGACCGTCCTCGGTGTGGAAGAAGAACTGCCCGACGCGCTCGGAGACCAGCATGGGGCGAATCTAGCCGGACCGGCCCCCGCGAGCGGTCAGGGACGTGAGAATGGGCCCATGGCCACCGCGGTCACCTCCCTGCCCGCGCCCGCAGCTCCCGCCCTGGGCCTGCGGGTTGCCGTGCTGCTGCTGGCGACGACGTACGTCGTGGCGACCGTGTCGGTGGCCTGGCGCCCCGCGGACAACCCGGTCGCCGGCTGGTGGCCGGCGGCAGGGCTGGCGGTGGCCCTGGTGGCGCTGGTGCGCCCCGGCGCGGGTCGGCTGGCCGCGGTGGCGGCGGGCATCGCGGTCACGACGGGCCTGGCGAACCTCACCGGCGGCCGCACCCTGGACGTCTCCGCCGCCTTCGGCGCGGTGAACGCGGCCGAGGCGGTGGTGGCAGGCCTGGTGCTGCGCGCCCGACCGACGCCCGGACCACCGGTGCTCGTGAGGCTGCCGGACTTCGTGCGGCTCCTGGTCGCGGCCGCGCTCGGCGGCCTCGTCATCGCCGTGGGCAGCGGCACCGTGGTGTGGGCGATGCTCGACGGAGGCTTCCTCGCGACCGCCCGGACCACCTTCCCGGCGCACGCTGCCGCGATCCTCGTGGTGCTCCCGCTCGCGCTCACCTGGCGCCTGCGCGGGAGCCCGGTCGTCGACCGGCGCGAGCTCGCTGCGCAGGTGACGCTCCTCGTGGTGTCGGTCAGCCTCGTCTTCATGCCGGCACAGGAGCTGGCGCTGACCTTCGTCCCCCTGACCTTGCTGGTGTGGGCTGCGCTGCGCTTCGACCTGCGGGTCGTCTCCGTGCAGCTGGCGGGCTTCGCCGCGGCCACCACCTCCTTCAACGCCCTGGGCTGGGGTCCCTTCGCCGCCGAGATCGACGAGGGGTTCACGAGCCAGGTCGGTGCGGCGTCGCTGTGCCAGCTCTACGTCGTCTGCGCCGCCCTGCTGACCGTCCCGCTGGCCCTGCTGCTGGCCGAGCGCAACCGGCTCGCCGTCCAGGCCAGCGCCGAGGAGGTGCTCTTCCGGCGCAACTTCACCGACTCGCTGCTGGGCCAGCTGCTGCTGCGGCTGGAGGGCGGGGCACTGCGCGTCGTGGACGCCAACGACACCGCCGCGGACGTCCTCGGCCGCCCGCACGGCTCGCTACTCGGCCTGGGGCTGGGAGACCTGCTGGCCACGCCGCCCGAGCTCGACGTGCGCACCGCCGCCGGGCAGTCGTGGCGTGGGCGGGTGAGCGTCCGCGGCGACGCCTCCACCCGGGTCGAGGTAGCGCTCAGCCGGCTCTCCCACGGCGACGACGACGACCGCCGGGTCGTGTGGTCGGCCCAGCTGCTCGACGTCTCCGCCGAGCACGTGGCACGCCAGCGGCTCGAGGCGGCCGAGAGGCTCACCTCCGCGACCCTCGACACGACCGCCGCGATCATCCTCGTCACCGACCTGGAGGGCCGGATCGTGCGCGTCAACGCCGCGACCACCGGGCTCACCGGCTGGACCGAGGCGGACCTGGTCGGACGCACCATCGCCGAGACCAGCCTGGTGGCCAGCGCCCCCGACCTCGACGCCTTGTTCCTCTGGCCCAACCGGTCGGGCCAGCCGGTGGTCCGCGAGGCCGACGCGACGACCCGCGACGGATCCACGCTGCGGGTGCTGTGGAGCAACAACATGGTGCGCGACGAGCAGGACCTGCCGGCGTACGCCGTGCTCACCGGCATCGACGTCACCACCGAGCGCGCGAGCGCCGGCCTCGTCTCCCACCTGATGCGGGCCGCGATCACGACCGCGATCATCGGTGTCGACGACCACGGGCGGATCACCGTGTTCAACGCCGGCGCCGAGCTGATGCTCGACCACGACGCGGGCCGCCAGGTCGGGCAGCGCTTCCTCGACCTGCTCGACCCCGACCAGGTCTCCGAGCGGCTCGGCAGCCGGGACCCGGACGAGGCCTTCGCGACGCTGGTGCAGGGCATCGGCTCGGGCGAGCTGCCCGCCCGGGACTGGCTGTGGGTGGCCCGCGACGGCAGCCGCCGGGTCGTCTCGATGTCCCTCAGCGCCACCGCCGGCGGCGTGACCCCGCAAGTGGGCTTCCTCTGCGTGGGCCGCGACGTCACCGAGCAGCGCCAGGGCCAGGACATGCTGGTGGCGGCGCTGGAGAAGGAGCGGACCGCCGTCGAGCGGCTGCGGGCCCTGGACGAGGCGAAGAACGAGTTCGTCTCGACGGTCTCCCACGAGCTGCGCACGCCCGTGACCAGCATCGTGGGCTACACCGAGATGCTCCAGGACGGCACCGTCGTGGACCCCCTGCCCGACCAGCTCCCGCTGTTCGACACCATCGCGCGCAACGGCCAGCGTCTGATCGTGCTCTGCAACGACCTGCTGACCCTGGCCGGCCTGGACTCGGAGTCGATCACCTGGGAGGCCGAGCAGGTCGACCTCGGCGAGGTGCTGGGCGCCGTCGAGGAGTCGGTGGCGCCGCTGCTGGCCGACCGCCACCTCGAGGTCCTGGTCGAGCGGCCCGACTCCCCCGCCGTGGTCGTCGGCGACCCCGCGCAGCTGGAGCGGGTCGTGCTCAACCTGGTCACCAACGCCATCAAGTTCACCGAGGACGGCGGCGTGGTCCGCGCCCGCGTCGAGGTCTCCGGCGACGAGGTCGTCCTGACCGTGACCGACACCGGCATCGGCATCCCGACCGAGGAGCAGGACAACCTGTTCCAGAAGTTCTTCCGCTCCTCGACCGCGCAGAAGGAGGCGATCCAGGGCACCGGTCTCGGGCTGTCGATCGTCTCGGCGATCGTCTCGGCCCACGGCGGCACGATCCGGGTGCGCTCGGCGCACCTGGAGGGCGCGACCTTCACGGTGCGGCTGCCGGTCAAGTACTGACGCGCAGCCGCACCGTGGCGCTCAGGCGCGGTTGACGGCGCTGACGACCGCCTGCAGGGAGGCCGTGACGATGTTGGGGTCGATCCCCACGCCCCACAGCACCTGGCCGTCGACGGCGCACTCGACGTACGCCGCCGCGAGGGCGTCACCGCCGGCCGAGAGCGCGTGCTCGGCGTAGTCGAGGACGCGCACGTCCTCGACACCGAGGACGTCGGGACCCAGGCTCGAGATGGCGTCGACGAAGGCCGAGAGCGGGCCGTTGCCCTCCCCGGTGAGCGTGCGCGCCTGGCCCTCGACGAAGACGTTGACCTCCAGGGCGTCCTTCTGGCCGGCTGCGGAGGAGGTGTGCACGGAGTCCAGGCGCAGCGGCGCCTCGCGGTCGAGGTACTCGGAGCGGAAGACGTCCCAGATCTGCTCCGGGGTCATCTCCCCGCCCTCGGCGTCGGTGCGCTGCTGCACGACCCGGGAGAACTCGATCTGCGCGCGCCGCGGCAGGTCCAGCTTGTGCTCGGCCTTGAGGACGTAGGCCACGCCCCCCTTGCCGGACTGGCTGTTGACCCGGATGACCGCCTCGTAGGAGCGACCCACGTCCTTGGGGTCGATCGGCAGGTACGGCGCCTCCCAGGGCATCTGCGAGACCGGGACGCCCTGCTCCCCGGCGCGGCGCTCGAGGTCCTCCAGGCCCTTCTTGATCGCGTCCTGGTGGGAGCCGGAGAACGCCGTGTAGACCAGGTCGCCGGCGTAGGGGTGGCGCGGGTGGACCGGCAGCTGGGTGCAGTACTCCACGGTGCGGCGGACCTCGTCGATGTCGGAGAAGTCGATCATCGGGTCCACGCCCTGGCTGAAGAGGTTCATGCCCAGGGTGACCAGGCAGACGTTGCCGGTGCGCTCGCCGTGGCCGAACAGGCAACCCTCGACCCGGTCCGCACCGGCCATCAGCGCCAGCTCGGTGGCCGCGACCGCGGTGCCGCGGTCGTTGTGCGGGTGCAGGGAGATGACGGTGTTCTCGCGCCGGGTCAGCTGGCGGGAGAACCACTCGATCTGGTCGGCGTAGACGTTGGGCGTCGCCACCTCGACCGTCGCCGGCAGGTTGAGGATGATCTCGCGGCCGTCCTCGGGCTGCCACACGTCGGTGACGGCCTCGCAGACCTCCAGGCTGAAGGGCAGCTCGGTGGAGGTGAAGATCTCCGGGCTGTACTCGTAGCCGATGACGGTCATGTCCAGGTGGGCGTCGCCGTGCTTCATGACCAGCTCGGTGCCCCGCACGGCGATGTCCTTGACCTCGTCGGTGCTGGCCTTGAACACCACGCGGCGGAACATCGGCGCCAGCGCGTTGTAGAGGTGGATGTTGGCCCGCGGGACGCCGACCAGCGACTGCACGGAGCGCTCGATCAGGTCCTCGCGCGCCTGGGTCAGCACGGAGATGGTGACGTCGTCGGGGATCCGGTCGCCCTCGATGAGCTGACGGACGAAGGCGAAGTCGGTCTCGCTGGCCGAGGGGAACCCGACCTCGATCTCCTTGTAGCCCATCTGGACCAGCAGGTCGAACATCCGCATCTTGCGGGCCGGGCTCATCGGGTCGATCAGTGCCTGGTTGCCGTCGCGCAGGTCGGTGGAGAGCCAGCGCGGGGCCTGCGTGATGCTGCGCTCGGGCCAGGTGCGGTCGGGCAGGTCGATCGGCGGGAAGGCGCGGTAGCGCTCGACGGGCATGCCGCTGGGCTTCTGGGGCGGGATGGTGGTCACGGTGTCCTCGCTGGGTGCTCTGGGTGGGGGTCGTGGTGACCGGCGCGCAAGGAGCCTCCGCAGCGAGGTGGTCCGGTCGGGCTCAGACCTCGCTGCGGCAGCGAAGGAGAAGGGCGTGCTGCTGCGTCATGACCCGGCCACCATACCCTGCACGGCCCCGGCATGCGCCCGGGACGGCCGGACGCCCACCAGGCGGGCGACCCTGCTCCGAAATCACCCCGCGGGGTGAGGCGGGATCTTGAGTGGGCGGGAGCGCCGCCAGTATTTTCGGCCGCATGCCTCCCTCGACGGTGCGTCCTGTGCGGCTGGGCGTCCTCGACGAGAGCGAGCTGGTGACCCACGGCCTCGCCGGGATGCTCCGGCCCCACGTGGCCCGGTTGTCCGTGCGCCCCCTGCGCAGCAGCGCCGGCCACGTGCCCGACACCACCGGGCTGGACGTCGTCCTGTGCGACCCGTTCGCCGGTCAGGACGTGCAGGAACGGCTCGCCCGCCTCCCCGCACTGGCGCCGGCGAAGGTGCTGGTCTACACCTGGCACGACCACCCGCACCGACGCCGGCGAGCGCTGGACGCGGGTGCCGACGGCTTCCTGGCCAAGGACGCCCCCGGCCAGGACCTGGTCGCGGCCATCGACGGGGTGCTGCGCGGTGACCGGCTCTCCCAGCCCGCCGGTACCGCCGGCGAGCAGGACCACGACTTCCCCGGCCTCTCCCAGCGCGAGTCCGAGGTGCTGGTGCTGATCGGTCGCGGCCTGTCCAACCAGGAGATCGCCGAGCGCCTCTACGTCTCGGTCAACTCGGTGAAGACCTACGTCCGCCAGGTGTACGCCAAGACCGGGGTGACCCGGCGCACCCAGGCCGTCGCCTGGGCCCACGAGCACGGTTGGACCGAGTAGGGCCGAGTAGCCGACCCACCGCGTCCCGCGGGTCGCCCGCGACCGTCCTAGGGTCACCCCATGGCCCGGCTCCTGCTCGTCCACCACTCCCCCACGCCGACGCTGCGCGACCTCACCGACGCCGTCCTGGCAGGGACGCGCGACGAGGCCGTGACGGGGGTCGAGGTGGTCGAACGAACCGCCCTGGAGGCGAGTGCCGAGGACGTGCTGGCCGCCGACGGCTACCTGCTCGTGACACCGGCCAACTTCGGCTACATGTCGGGGGCGCTCAAGCACTTCTTCGACTCCCTCTTCCTGCAGGTCGGCGGCGCGCTCGGCGAGGACGGCTCGGCCGCCGGCTCCTCGGGCGGGCGCCGGCCGTTCGGGCTCGCGGTCCACGGCCGCTACGACACGACCGGCGCCGTCCGCTCGGTCCTGGCCATCACCGGTGCGCTCCCCTGGCAGCAGGCCGCGCCGGTCCTGGAGGTGCTCGGCGACCCGGACGAGAAGGCGCGCGCGGCGGCGTACGAGCTGGGCGGGACGCTGGCGGCGCTGCTGTCCTCCTGAGCGGACGTCCTGGCCCCGGGGTCGTCGGGAGCGGCGGGTAGCCTCCTCCCGTCCCCACGACCCTGGAGCCCGAGGTGCCGTTGAACTCCCGAGCCGTCCGCGGCCCCGGTCCCGCGCTGCGGGTCGCCGGGCTCGCGCTCCTGCTGGGTGCCCTCACGGCGTGCGGCGAGGACGAGACCGGCGCGGCGAGCACCGAGCCTCCCGAGGTCGGCGCCTGCCGGCTGCTCGACGCCGAGGACGTCGCCCTGCCCTCCAACGACTCCCCCGTCGTGGACTGCGCCGACCGGCACACCGCCGAGACCTTCGAGGTGCAGGAGCTCCCGGAGGAGCTGCACGACCTCGACGCCGACGACCCGGAGATCGGCGCGCACGTCTTCGAGACCTGCACCCCCGCGTTCGCCTCGTTCCTGCGCGCCGACGAGTCGGCGGTGATGCGCACCATCGTGTCCTGGGCGTGGTTCGCCCCGGCGGAGGCCGCGTGGGAGGCCGGGGCCCGCTGGTTCCGCTGCGACGTCATCGGCGGCGGACCGCAGCTGACCGAGTACCGCGCGCTCCCGGAGACCGCCCGGGGCCTGCTCGAGGGCCTGCCCCCGGACCAGTGGATGGTCTGCGCCGACGGCCGTACCGTCAACGGCTCCCCCAAGGTGCCGTGCTCGGAGCCGCACACCTGGCGCGCGGTCACGACCATCAAGGTGGGCGAGCCGGCCGAGGACTACCCCGGTGACCGGATCGTCGAGGTCACCACCCGCGACTTCTGCTCCGACTCCGTCGGTGCCTGGCTGGGCTACCCGGACTCCTACGAGTTCGGCTACACGTGGTTCAAGCAGGCCGAGTGGGAGGTCGGCAACCGCCGGTCGGTGTGCTGGGCGCGCACCCAGCAGTGACGACAGGTTCGAGGCCGGCGGCGAGGGCACGCGCGGCTGGGCTCGCCCCGCTCGTCGCGCTGGTGCTGCTCGCACTGGTGCTGGTCGGCTGCTCGGAGGCGGAGGAGCCGAGGTCCCCCACGGGCGCCGCGGACGCGGACGCCGCCGGCCAGGAGGCCGCCCCGGACGCGCCGGCAACGGGTGCGAGCGGCGGCCCCGGGCCGCCGCGCCCCGCACCTCCGGCGGAGCGTGCGTGCTACGACCTCGACCTCGACGAGGCGCTCGCCGCGACCGTCGACAGCCCGACCCGACCCTGCTCCTCCCCGCACACCGCCCGCACCTTCCTCGTGGGCCGGCTGGACCGTGCGGTGGACGGCCACCTGCTGGCGGTGGACTCCGACCGGGTCCGCACCCAGGTCGCGAGCCAGTGCCCGGCCGCACTGCCCGACTTCGTCGGGGGCGGCGGGGACGGCTGGCGGCTGAGCGTCCTGCGGGCGGTGTGGTTCACCCCGACGTTGTCCGAGGCCGACGCCGGTGCCTCGTGGTTCCGCTGCGACGTCGTGGCGCCGGACGGTCGCGGCGGTCTGCTGCCGCTGGGCGGACGGCTCGAGGGGACGCTGGCCACCCCGGCCGGCCGGGACCGCTGGGGCCTGTGCGCCACGGGCGCCCCCGACGACCGGGACGCCCGGCGGGTGGCGTGCGCGGAGCAGCACAGCTGGCGCGCGGTGTCGGTGGTCGAGCTGGCCGGCACCGGTCCCGACGGTGAGGACTACCCCGGCGAGCAGGCCGTGCAGGAGCGCGGGCAGGAGCCCTGCGAGCAGGTCGGACGCGACCGGGCCACGGACCCGCTGGAGTTCACGTGGGGCTACGAGTGGCCCAGCGCGGAGCAGTGGGCCGCGGGCCAGCGCTTCGGGCGCTGCTGGGTGCCGGTCGCCTGACCGTCGCGACCGGAGCGCCGGCTAGAAGCCGAGCTTGCGCAGCTGCCGCGGGTCGCGCTGCCAGTCCTTGGCGACCTTGACGTGCAGGTCGAGGTAGACCGGCGTGCCGAGCATCGCCTCGATCTGCTTGCGCGCCACGGTGCCGACCTGGCGCAGCCGGGCCCCCTTGTGGCCGATCATGATCCCCTTCTGGGAGTCGCGCTCGACGTAGAGGTTGGCGTGGATGTCGAGCAGCGGCTTGTCCTCCGGACGGCCCTCGCGCAGACCCATCTCCTCGACCACCACCGCGATGGAGTGCGGGAGCTCGTCGCGCACGCCGTCGAGGGCGGCCTCGCGGATCAGCTCGGCGGCCAGGACCTCCTCGGGGCTGTCGGTGAGCTCGCCCTCGGGGTAGAGCTGCGGCCCCTCCGGGAGCATCCCGACGAGCAGGTCGGCCAGCAGGTCCACCTGGTCACCGGCCTTGGCCGAGACGGGGACGATCTCGGCCCAGTCGGTGCCGGTCTCCACGCCGAGCTGCTGGATGTCCAGCAGGTGCTGGCCGATCCGGTCGGGCGAGGCGAGGTCGGTCTTGGTGGCCACGGCGATCTTCGTCGTACGCCGCACCTTGGCCAGCTCCCCGACGATGAACCGGTCACCGGGGCCGATCTTCTCGTTGCTGGGGAAGCAGACCGCCACGACGTCGACCTCGGCCCAGGTCGTGGTGACCAGGTCGTTGAGCCGCTCGCCGAGGAGCGTGCGGGGGCGGTGCAGGCCGGGGGTGTCGACCAGGACCAGCTGGGCGTCGGGGCGGTGCACGATGCCGCGCACCACGGTGCGGGTGGTCTGCGGCTTGTCGCTGGTGATGGCGACCTTCTGCCCGACCAGGGCGTTGGTCAGGGTCGACTTGCCGGCGTTGGGCCGCCCCACGAAGGAGGCGAAGCCCGAGCGGTGCTGCTGGTCCGTCATGACTGGGCCTCCCGTGCCTGGTCGTCCCGTGCTTGGTCGTCCCGTGCCTGGTCGTAGTCGGCCCAGATCTCCTCGTCGCTCTTGCCCGCGGCCTTGCCGGCGCGCCAGATCGGACCGGGATCGACGGCGCGCGGCTGGCGGGCCTGCCCGCCGCGCCAGTAGCCCATGACGTCGTACTGCTCGGAGGGCAGCCGCACGTCGCGCATGAGGTGCTTGCGGATGGCGCGCATCTGCGCGGACTCCCCCGCCATCCAGAAGTAGCCGGGACCCTCGGGCCACGTGAGGTCGGCGACGACGTCGGCCAGCGCGGACTGCCCGTCGCCGGGCTGGGCCAGCCAGGTGACCTCGACGTCGTCGGGGAGGTAGCCCGCGGGGCGCTCGGGCACCTCGGCCCAGACCCGGACCGGCAGGTCGGTGGAGGAGCAGATCCGCGCGATCGCGGGCAGCGCGGTGAGGTCACCCACGAGCATCAGCCAGCCCGCGTCGGCGGGCGGGGCGAACGAGCCCTTGGGGTCGGTGACCACCACGGTCTCCCCGACCACGCCCTCGGCGCGCTGGGCCCACTCCGTGACCAGGCCCTCGTCGTGGACGACCACGTCGAGCACGAGCTCGGAGCCGTCCCAGGAGCGCACGGTGTAGTAGCGCGACTGGAACTGCCCGGGCACCACCAGCGCCACCCACTCGTCGGGCAGCCCGGTGCTCTCGAACCCGGCCAGGCCCTCGCCACCCAAGCGCAGGCGCAGGAGGTGGTCGGCCAACCGTTCACGACCCAGGACGGTCGCGGGGTGCTGCTGGGCTCGGACGCTCACGTCCGGACCCTACTCACCAGGTCGGACGCAGGGGGAATCCGTCAGGGCCCCGTGGGCAGGTCAGGAGGTGCTGCACGCGCCGATGGTGCCGCGCGGGTCCCCGAGGTGCAGCACCACGCCGGCCCCGGCGAAGTCGCGGACCGCGGCCAGGTCGGCGGCGGCCAGCTCCGCGGCCTCGGTCAGCACCACGGCCGCCTCGAGGCCGGCGGAGCCGGACGCCACGGCCATCGCGATGCAGGTGCCCAGCGCGGAGACCTGCAGCGAGGGCAGGTCGACGGTGGCGGCGGCGTACGTGCGGCCGTCGCTGTCGCGCACCGCGGCACCCTCGGCGGCACCGGTGCGGGCACGGGTGGCCCGGGCGAGGGTCACCAGCTTCTTGTCCTCGGCGCTCAGCTCGTCGCTCGTGCTGGTCACTCGTCCTCGTCCTCCTCCTGGTGCTCCACGCGCGTGATGAGCACGGTGTCGATCTTGTTGCGGCGCCCCGAGGCCGACTCGGCGACGAAGCGCAGGTCGTGGGCCTCCACCGTCGACCCGGGGATCGGCACGAGCCCGAGGTGCTTGGCCATGAGCCCGCCCACGGAGTCGACGTCCTCCTCCTCGACGTCGAAGCCGAAGAGCTCCTCCAGGTCGTCGACGGGGAAGCGCGAGGGGACGCGGAAGAGCCCGGGACCGACCTCGTCGGCCTGGATCTCCTCGGCGTCGTACTCGTCGCTGATCTCCCCGACGATCTCCTCGAGGATGTCCTCGATGGTGATGAGGCCGGCGGTGCCGCCGTACTCGTCGACGACGACCGCGACGTGCTGGCGCCGGGCCTGCATCTCGCGCAGCAGGTCGTCGACGGGCTTGGACTCGGGCACGAAGTAGGGCTCGCGCATCACCGAGTCGATGCGCTCGGTGAACTCCGCGTCGGGCTCGTCGAAGTCGCGGCGCACGAGGTCCTTGAGGTAGGCGATCCCCACGACGTGGTCGAGGTTCTCCTCGATCACCGGCACCCGGCTGAAGCCGCTGCGCAGGAAGAGCGAGAGGGTCTGGCGCAGGTTCTTGTGGCGTTCGACGAAGACCACGTCGTTGCGCGGCACCATCACCTCGCGGGCGGTGGTGTCGCCGAGCTCGAAGACCGAGTGGATCATCCGCCGCTCCTCGCTCTCGATGAGCGAGGAGGCCTCGGCGAGGTCGACGAGCTCGCGCAGCTCGGTCTCGGTGGAGAACGGGCCGTCGCTGAAGCCCTTGCCGGGGGTGATGGCGTTGCCCAGCAGGATCAGCACCCGCGGGAGCGGCCCGAGGATGCGGGTGACGAAGGTGAGCGGCCCGGCCGAGAGCAGCGCGACCGACTCCGAGTGCTGGCGGCCCAGGGTGCGCGGGGCGACGCCGATGACCACGAAGGAGACGACCAGCATCACCGCGACGGTCACCGCGACCGTGAGGCCCCACGACTCCTGCAGGCGCTGGCGCACCAGGTGCGTGGCCAGCACGATCGCGGTCACCTCGCACGCCAGGCGCAGCAGCAGCGCGGTGTTGAGGTAGCGCGGGGCGTCCTCGAGCAGGTGCAGGAGCCGGCGGGAGCCGGCGCGGTCCTCCGCGGCCAGCTCGGCCGCGCGCGCCTGCGAGAAGGACCCGAGCGCGGCATCGGCGGCGGAGAACACCCCCGCGAGCAGGACCAGGGAGGCGACCGCGACGAGCAGCCAGACGTCGCCCGGGATCACGTGAGCGTGGCGCGCCAGGCGGCGAGCAGCTCGTCCTGGAGGCCGAACATCTCGGCGTGCTCCTCGGGCTCGGCGTGGTCGTAGCCCAGGAGGTGCAGGACCCCGTGGACGGTGAGCAGGTCGAGCTCGGCGACGGTCCCGTGGCCGGCGGTCTCGCCCTGGCGCTCGGCGACGACCGGGCACAGCACCAGGTCGCCGAGGACGCCCTCCTCGGGCTCCTCCCCCACCAGCCCGGGGCGCAGCTCGTCCATCGGGAAGGCCAGCACGTCGGTGGGACCGACCTTGCCCATCCACTGCTCGTTGAGCTCGGCGATGGTCGCCTCGTCGACGGCCTTGATGCACAGCTCGGCGAGCGGGTGGACGCGCATCCGGTCCATCACGAACCGGCTCAGCGTGCTCAGTCGGCGCACGTCCACGTCACGCCCGGACTCGTCGAGGACCTCGATGCTCACGGGGCCATCCTCGCGCACGTCACCGGTGGACGGCTCGGACCCCGACGTCACGAGCGCTGCTTGCGGTGCGCGCGCGCCGGCGGGCCGCTGCGCGGAGCGTCCTGCTGCGCCCGGGCGTCGAACTCGTCGTACGCCGCCACGATCCGGCCCACGAGCTTGTGCCGCACCACGTCGGCGGAGGTGAGCCGGTGGAAGCCGATGTCCTCGACGCCGTCGAGGATGTCCTCGACGACCCGCAGGCCCGAGCGGACGCCCCCGGGCAGGTCGGTCTGGGTGACGTCGCCGGTGACCACGATCTTGGAGCCGAAGCCCAGGCGGGTCAGGAACATCTTCATCTGCTCCGGCGTGGTGTTCTGCGCCTCGTCGAGGATGATGAAGGAGTCGTTGAGCGTGCGCCCCCGCATGTAGGCCAGCGGGGCGACCTCGATGGTGCCGGCCGCCATGAGCTTGGGGATCGAGTCGGGGTCGATCATGTCGTGCAGCGCGTCGTAGAGCGGGCGCAGGTAGGGGTCGATCTTCTCCCCGAGGGTGCCCGGCAGGAAGCCGAGGTGCTCGCCGGCCTCGACCGCGGGACGGGTCAGGATGATCCGGTTGGCCTGCTTGGCGTGCAGCGCCTGGACGGCCTTGGCCATCGCCAGGTAGGTCTTGCCGGTGCCGGCGGGGCCGATGCCGAAGGTGATCGTGTGCTCGTCGATGGAGTCGACGTAGCGCTTCTGGTTGAGCGTCTTGGGGCGGATCGACCGGCCGCGGTTGGACAGGATGTTGAGGCTGAGCACGTCGGCGGGACGCTCGCTGGTCTCGGCCCGGAGCATGCCGAGGACCCGCTCGACGGTGTCGCCGGTGACGCTCTGCCCGGTGCGCAAGATGGTGACCAGCTCGTCGAGGAGCCGCTCGCCCAGCGCCAGCTCGGACGGCTCGCCGATGAGCGTGATCCGGTTGCCGCGCACGTGCAGGTCGGCGTTGAGGGCCTCCTCCAGCTGCGCGAGGTGCTCGTCCCCGGGCCCGAGCAGGCTGACCATGTCGATGCTGTGGGGGACCACCACGGTGTGGCGGGTCGTGTGCGCGTCAGTCATGGATGCCCGGGAGGGCCCTCTCTCTGGTCGGGTCAGGCAGTCGGAGGCGTGCTGGTCGGAACCCCTTCACTGTACGGCGTGGGGTGGCGGCCTCCCAGCGAGTTCCCCCGCCCGCGCACCCCGACCCCGTACCGTGGGGGCCGTGCCCGGACTCGACCCCCACCTGCGCGAGTGGGACGACGAGGACCCGGATCCCGACGACGAGTCGCTGCCGCCGTACTGGTTCCCCGGCGAGGCGATGCCCGGCGACGCGCGGCGGATGGGCCTGACCCACCACACCGTCGAGGGCGCGCTGCTGGACTTCGGCGGCCGGCTGGACTCCACCAAGCCGATCCACCGCTGGACCGCGTGGTTCCTGCTGGTGGTCTTCGGGCTGCCGGTGGTCTTCGCCGTGATGCGGCTCTTCTACTACCTCTGAGCCACTGCTCCGCACGGGCTGACGCCGTCAGAAGGCGCTGCTGGGCTCCCCCGAGGCGTAGGTGACCTGGAGCGTGCCCAGGCACATCTCGTCGGTCGACCCCTCGCCCCACAGGACGTAGCGGTCCTGCTCCTGGCCGTCGAAGGCGGGCAGCTTGTCGCGCAGCCACTGCTCGTGGCGGCAGGTGACGGTGAGGGTGTCGCCGGGCTGCAGGGTCGCGGGCTCGATCCGCCGGCTGCCCTGGTCGTCGAAGTCCCACAGGTCGATGTCGAGCAGGGTTCGCTCGCGGTCGGTGCCCTCGTTGGCCACGACGCTGATCTCGCGGCCGAGCAGGTGCATGTGCCCGGCGACGCCGTGGATGGTCATCTCCTGGGAGACACGACGGGTGCAGGTCGTGGTCTCCGAGGGCTCCTCGAGCTCCCCGCACAGCAGGTGCAGGGCGTCGGCGGTGAAGGCCGCCCCGCCGAAGCGCTCTCGCAGGTCGGCCATCGCGGCGTCGCGGTCGCAGAGCGGGCCGTCGTCGCGCGCGGCACGGCACGGCAGCTCGACCGGGGCGGGCATGAGGTAGGTGTGCAGCGCGTCGAGGTCGCGCTCGCCCGGCATCCAGCGCAGCTGGGTCGCCGAGGTGTCCGGGGCGGCGCCCTGCAGGAGGTTGTAGTGCACCTGCATGACGACGCGGCTGCCGGCCTCGAGCCGGGTGCCGAGGCCGTCGGGCGTGCGGGTCTCGTCGCCGCCCGGAGCCCAGGCGGCCAGCCAGTTGGCGTCGGTCAGCCGGGCGAAGTCGCCCTCCAGGCCGGTGCCGCCGAAGCAGGTCCAGCCGGGGTCGACGGTCTGCGCGTCCTGCTCCTCCGCGGCGGCGACCTGGTCGGGCTCGACCTCGAAGAGGATGACGTGGTGCACGACGTCGGGGTTGCCGGGCAGCACCTGGCTGCCGGTGAGCCAGACGTCCTCCTCCAGCCCGGGGTCGAGCAGGAAGCAGCGGTAGTCGTCGGTGCCGGTGCCCGTCGGGGCGCTCGGGGTGTAGGCGGCGTCCATCTCCAGGGTCATCCGGCGCTCGCCCTCGCGCAGCGGCAACCGCTTGCCGGGCTCGACGCTGCGCAGCTGCTGGGCGGCCACCTCCGGCGGTGCGGGCGGCTCGAGGACGTCGGCCGCGGATCCGGTACGCCGGTCGATGCGGTCCCACGTGGCCGCGACGGCCACGGTGCCGACGACGGCGAGCAGGAGCGCGGCCACGAGCGCGGCCAGCCGGCGGCTCATCCCGGGGGCCAGGTCAGGTCGCGACCGGCCAGGACGTGCACGTGGGTGTGGAAGACCGTCTGCCCGGCCTTGGCGCCGGTGTTGAAGACCAGGCGGTAGCCGTCCTCGTGGCCCTCGGCGGTGGCCACGGCGTGCGCGGCGTCGACCAGCTCGGCCATCGCGACCGGGTCGCCCACGGCCAGCTCGCCGGCGTTGGCGAAGTGGGCCCGGGGCACGACCAACACGTGGGTCGGCGCCTGGGGGTGGATGTCGCGGAAGGCCACCGTGCGCTCGGTGACGTGGACGATCTCCGCGGGGATCTCGTCGGCCACGATCTTGCAGAACAGGCAGTCGTCGGACTGTGCGGTCATGGGTTCCCTCCCGGGCTCGATGCTCTCACGGGGCCGGTCGCCCGGGGCCGTCTCGGCGACACACCTGGAACCTCGGGCGAGGTCACCGCGTCACAGGGGCATCATGGACCACATGCGCATCGCTCTCCGACGTACCTCCTCCGCCGCCGTCGCGGCCGGGGTCCTGCTGCTCGTCGCCGCCTGCGGCGAGGACGGGACGGCCACCGACCCGGTCGCCGGGAAGGTCTCGGACAGCCCCTCGGCGACCGATGAGCCCTCACCGAGCGAGGCCACCAGCGCCCCGGCGGAGGAGGAGCCCGCCGAGGCCGGCACCGTGCCGGTCTACTACGTCGGCGACACCGGCTCCGGGCCGCGGCTCTTCCGGGAGTTCCGCAAGGTCAGCGGCGAGCCCGCGCTCGGTGCCGCCGAGATGGCCGCCGCGGGCGTGCCGGCCGACCCCGACTACCGCTCGGCCTTCCCCGACGGCGGCGGCTTCTCCTCCGTCGCCCGCGAGGACGGTCGGATCGTCGTGACCACCACCGACGACGCGTGGACCGAACGCCCCTCCGGGATGTCGGACAGCCAGGCCGAGCTGGCCGTGCAGTCGTTGGTCTACACCGTCCAGGGCGCCCTGCAGACCCGCGACGCGGTGGTGGTGGAGTCGCCCGGCGGCGCGACCACCCTCTTCGGCATCGACACCGCCGACGGCGTCGGGAACGCCGACCAGCTCGAGGTGCTCTCCCTGGTCAACGTGACCTCCCCCGAGGAGGGCGCGGAGGTCCCCGACACCTTCACCGCCAGCGGTGTGGCCTCGTCCTTCGAGGCCACCGTCCCGTGGGAGGTCCGCGACGGCTCCGACGCGGTCGTGGCGCGCGGGTTCGCCACGGCCGAGGGCTGGATGGACGCGCTCTACCCCTGGGAGACCGAGGTGGACCTCTCCGACCTCGCGCCGGGCACCTACACCTTCATCGCGATGACCGACGACCCCTCTGGCGGGGAGGGCAACCCGCCGATGTTCGACACCAAGGAGATCACCGTCGGCTGAGCCGGGGCTCAGCCCCAGCGGGGGGTGCGGGCCAGCAGGGCGGCGACGGCGGCGACGCCGGCGGTCGAGGTCCGCAGGACCTCCGCGCCCAGGCGCACCGACCGCGCGCCGGCGGCCGTGAGCGCGTCGAGCTCCTCGGGGGCGATGCCGCCCTCGGGGCCGACGACGACCAGGACGCTGCCCAGAGCGGGCACCTCGAGCCCGCTGAGCGGGTCGGTGGCGTCCTCGTGCAGCACGACCGCGAGGTCGGCGGCAGCCACCAGGTCGACCACCCCGGCGGTGGTCGCGAGCGGGTCGACGACCGGGTGCCAGGAGCGGCGGGACTGCTTGGCGGCCTCGCGGGCGGTGGCGCGCCACTTGGCCAGGCCCTTCTCGGCGCGCTCGCCCTTCCAGACCGCGACCGAGCGCGCGGCGGCCCACGGCACGACGCGGGCGACACCGACCTCGGTCAGCACCTCCACGGCCAGCTCGCCCCGGTCGCCCTTGGGCAGCGCCTGGACGACGGTGACGGCCGGGGCGGGCTCGGGCTCGGAGGTCACCGAGGTCACCACGACCTCGAGCCGTCGCTTGCCGGTCTCCCCCACCTCGCCGACCACGGCGCGACCGAGCCCGTCGGTCAGCACGACCTGCTCACCGGTCCGCAGACGGCGTACGGCGACGGCGTGGTGGGCCTCGTCGCCCTCGACCACCACCGTGCTGCCGGTGGTGGCAGCGTCGAGGGACGGGACCAGGTGGACGGGCAGGCTCATCGGGTGACCCGGGTCAGTGCGGGTTGAACGCGTCGCGCAGGCGGCCGAAGACCGACTTCGCGCCCGGCTTGACCGTGCCCTCGGGGGCCTCCTCGCCGCGCAGGGCGGCGAGCTCGCGCAGCAGCTCCTCCTGGCGTGCGTCGAGCCGGGTCGGCGTCTCCACGGCGAGGGTGACGACGAGGTCGCCGCGGCCGCCGCGCAGCCCGGGCACGCCGCGGCCACGCAGCACCTGCTCGGTGCCGGACTGGGTGCCGGGGCGGACGTCGAGGTCGAAGGAGGTCTCGAGGTCGGTGGTCGGCTCGCCCTCGACCACGTCGGCCTCCAGCGTGGGCATCTCGATGGTCGTGCCGAGCGCGGCGGCGGTCATGGGGACGGTGACGGTGCAGTGAAGGTCGTCGCCCTGGCGCTTGAAGACCGGGTGCGGGGCGACGTGGATCTCGACGTACAGGTCGCCGGCGGGGCCGCCGCCGGGACCGACCTCGCCCTGCTCGGCCAGCTGGACCCGGGTGCCGGTGTCGACCCCCGCGGGGATCTTGACCGTGAGCGAGCGGCGCGAGCGGACCCGGCCGTCGCCCGAGCACTCGCGGCACGGGTCGGGGATGACGGTGCCGAAGCCGCGACAGGCCGCGCACGGGCGCAGCGTGCGGATCTCGCCGAGGAAGGAGCGCTGGACGTGGGCGACCTCGCCCTGGCCGCGGCAGGTCTCGCACGGGATCGCGTGCGTGCCCGGGGCCGCGCCCTCCCCGGCGCAGGTGGAGCAGGTCACCGCGGTGTCGACCTTGATCTCCCGGGCGACGCCGAAGGCGGCCTCGGCGAGCTCGATCTCCAGGCGGATCAAGGCGTCCTGGCCGCGGCGCACGCGCGGACGCGGACCTCGGCCGGTGCCGGTGCCCTGGGCACCGCCACCGAAGAAGGCGTCCATGATGTCGGTGAAGGAGAACCCGGCTCCCGCACCGGCGCCGCCCATCCCGCCGAACGGGTCCCCACCGCGGTCGTAGGCCGCCCGCTTCTGCGGGTCCGAGAGCACCTCGTACGCCCGCGACACCTCGCCGAAGCGCTCCTTGGCGGAGGGGTCGGGGTTGACGTCGGGGTGGTACTGCCGGGCCAGCTTCCGGTAGGCCTTCTTGATGGTCGCCTCGTCGGCGTCGCGGGCGACGTCGAGGATCGCGTACAGGTCCTGGCTCACGGGCGGTTGCTTCCTGTCCTGTGCTCGGGTGCGGGGTGCTGGCTGGGGGTGGGCCGGCGGGGTCCGGCTGCTCCGGTGGGAGCGGGTCAGGCCTCGTCGAGGATGCGGGTGACGTAGCGGGCGACCGCACGCACGGCCGCCATCGTGCCTGGGTAGTCCATGCGCGTGGGGCCGACGATGCCGAGGGTCGCCAGGGACTGGTCCTCGGGGCCGTAGCCGGTGGAGACCGCGCTGGTGGAGGAGAGCTCCTCGTAGGGGCCCTCCGCGCCGATCCGGACGGTGACCAGCCCACCGGTGCCCGCCTCGCCGAGGAGCTTGAGCAGCACGACGTGCTCCTCGAGCGCCTCGAGCAGGGGACGTACGGCGGAGTCGAAACTGTCGCCGTAGCGCGCGAGGTTCGCCGCGCCGCCGACCGCCACCCGCTGGTCGGAGCGGTGGTCGCTCATCGCCTCCACGAGCGCCTCGACCACGGCGCCGGTGGGGTCCGCGGGCCGGTCTGCGGGCCGGTCCGGAGCCCCGTCCTCGCCGGGCTGCTCGGGCACCGAGGCCCGGAGCGCGGTCACTGCATCGGCGATCCGCTGCCCGACGGCGGCGAGCAGGACCCGGCTGCGCAGGGCGGCCAGCTCCTCCTCACCGATCGGGGACGTGAGCTCGACCAGGCGCTGCTCGACCCGGCCCGTGCTGAGGATCAGCACGACCAGGAGCCGCTCGGGGGTCAGCGCGACGAGCTCGACGTGGCGGACGGTGGAGGAGGAGAGCGTGGGGTACTGCACGACGGCCACCTGGCGGGTCAGCTGCGAGAGCAGCCGCACCGAGCGCGAGACCACGTCGTCGAGGTCGACGGCGCCGTCGAGGAAGGAGGAGATGGCCCGCTTCTCCGCCGCCGAGAGCGGCTTGACAGTGGTGAGGCGGTCGACGAAGAGCCGGTATCCCTTGTCGGTGGGGACCCGGCCGGCGCTGGTGTGGGGCTGGGTGATGTAGCCCTCCTCCTCCAGCACCGCCATGTCGTTGCGGACCGTGGCCGGCGAGACGCCCAGGCCGTGCCGCTCGACGAGCGCCTTGGACCCGACCGGCTCCTCGGTGTGGACGTAGTCCTCCACGATGGCGCGGAGCACGGCGAGCCGACGGTCCTCCTGCACGGTCCACCTCCGAGGTCTGCGGTCGAGGGCGGGCCCGGAGGCCCGCGGGGCCTGCGCTGGCACTCCGCAGGCCGGAGTGCCAATGCTACAAGCCGCGGGGTCGAGGCGCTGACAGGACCGCGAGGGTAGGTTAGGCTTACCTAACTATTGCACCGACTCACCTCGGAGGTCCCGTGCCGCTCGTCCGCTCCCCCCGAACCCAGCGCGACCCCTACTCCGTGGCGGCCCGCGCTCGGAGCGTGCTCGCCTGCCCCGCCGCCGCGGACCTGCGCCGGGACGGTCTGCCCGTCGACCTCGCCGAGGAGGTCCTCGGTCTCGACGACGACGCCGGGCGGCCCACCCTGGTGTGCCGCGCGGACGCGGCCCTGCTGACCGCGGCGGCGCGGCGCGAGGTGGTCTCGCTGCACCTCACCGGTGGCGTCGACGCCGGGGATCCCGCGCAGGCGGACCAGCTGCACCTCACGGGGCGCTTGGCGCTCGGGGTCAGCGAGCGCTGCGGCAGCTGCCCCGAGGAGCACCGCGTCGCCGTGCTCGAGCCGTCCGCGGTCGTCCTCACGGTGCGGGGGCGGGCCACCCCCGTCCCGGTCGCCGACTTCCTCTCCGAGGAGCACGTGCTCAACCGCGGCTACCTCACGCGCGCCGCGCAGCACGCCACGACCTGCCACGGCGAGGAGCTGCGGCGGGCGGTCTCGCGGCGCACCGGGCTCCCCCCGGCCCGGCTGCTGGCCGCCTCCCTCGGCGCGCTCACGCCTGCCGGCGTGGACCTGCGCTGGATCGACGCCGAGGGTGCGCATTCCGAGCGCCTGCGCTTCAGCCCACCCGCTGCCACCCCGGCCGAGCTGGGCGAGATGCTGCGCCGCCACCTCGACGGCGGGGTGTGCTGAACCCGCTCCTAGGGTGGCGGCATGACCGCCAGTCCCCCGGCCCTCGTCGAGGTCGCTGACCGCGTGTGGGTCGCCCGCCACGAGTGGTACGACGCCAACACCACCTACGTCGGGGGCGAGCGCGGCCTCGTCGTGGTCGACACGCACGCCTCGACCCGGATGGGCTGGGTGGTCGTGGAGCAGGCTCGCGCGCTCGGTGCCGGCGAGGTCGTCGCGGTCGTGACCACCCACGCCCACCACGACCACGTGCTCGGCACCGCGACGCTGCGCGAGGCCTACGGCGACGCGCTGCCCGTGCACGCGCACGAGACGTGCGTCGAGGAGCTGGCCGCGTGGGCGGCCGACCGGCCGGCGTACGACGGCGAGGAGCCGGTGCCGGGCGAGGTCGACGCGAGCCCGGTCGTGCTGCCCGACCGCCCGTTCTCGTCGGTCGCAGTGGTCGACCTCGGCGACCGGGCCCTGGAGCTGGTGCACCCCGGACGCGGCCACACCGCCGGCGACCTGGTCGTGCGGGTGCCCGACGCCGACGTGGTGCTGGCCGGCGACCTGGTCGAGGAGTCCGGTCCCCCGGCGTACGGCGCCGACTCCTTCCCGATGGAGTGGCCGCTGGCCCTCGACGTCACGCTGCAGCTGTGCACGCCCGGCACGGTCGTCGTCCCCGGGCACGGGGCCCCGGTGGACCGGGACTTCGTCATGGACCAGCGCGCCGACATCGGCGTCGTGGCCGAGACGATCCGCGACCTGGCCGGCCGCGGGGTGCCGCTGGCGCAGGCGCTCTCGGTCGGCGACTGGCCGATCGACCCCGCGCACCTGGCCCGGGCCGTCGAGCGCGGGTACGAGCACCTGCCGCGCAGCCAGAAGCGGCTGCCGCTGCTGTAGTCGGCCGGCCGGCGGGCGACTTTTCGCTCGATGCTCCGTTCGCCGACGGCGGGGTGTGGGTCGGCATCGGTGACGGCCCGACCTCCACGACGGGCGCGGCGTCGCGCTGCGCCTGGGCTCTCCGTGACTTCGTGGGTGCGTCTCGCGTCACCCTGCGCGTGACCTCGACCGTGCCGACGGCCCTTCCTGGCTGGCACGTCGATGACTGTCGATGTCGCATGAACCCTTGATTTCGAACTGGTGTTCGACTACGGTTGCGATATGTCGTCAGCCTCCGCCGAGCCCGTTGCGGAGTCCACGGCGCCTACCGTCGGCGGCCTGACCGAGACCGAGGTGCTGGACCGGGTCGGTGAGTGCGCGAGGACCTGGCAGCGGATGGGTGCTGAGCTGCTGGCGCTGGCCTACGAGTGGGCGATCGCGCACCCCGCGGACCGGCTCGACCCGACCGAGTCGGGCAAGCCCGGGCGGGAGAGAGCCAAGCTGTACGGCGGGGAGGGGACACCGGAGGTCACCGAGTTCGCCGCCGCGACCTTCGGCGCCCGGATGGGCCGAGGCACCCACGCCGGGCGCCGCCACATCTCCGCCGCTCTCGACCTCAAGCTCCGACTGCCGAACCTGTGGTCGCGGGTCCAGGCCCTCGAGGTCCGCGACACCTACGCCATCCACGTCGCCGAGGCCACCCGCAACCTGAGTGCCGCCGAGGCAGCCTGGGTCGACGGCGAGGTCGCCGAGTCCGCCGACGGCCGCATCCCCTGGACCCGCTTCCAGACCCTCGTGGCCGGCAAGGTCACCGCCGCCGCGCCCCACCTCGCCCGCGAACGCGAGGAACGCGCCGCCCGCGCCCGCTTCGCCAAGAAGCTCACACCCCTGCCCGGCGACCAAGCAGCCGGCATGGCCACCTTCATGATCCGAGCACCCCTGCCCATCATCGACGCCCTCGACGCCGCGATCACCACCCTGGCCTCGCGCATCGAGCGAACGCTGCCGGCCACGGTGACCGAGGCCGAGGACGCCCCCACCACCGACGACCTCCGCGTCCACGCGGTCGCGCTGCTCGCCGGCGGATTCGCCACCGACGCCGGATCCGACGCCGGATCCGACCTGCCCCACTGCACCGACCTGGACCTCGCCGAGCTGGACCTGCGCGACCTGCTGCCGCACACCACACTGGTGGTCCACCTCTACGGCGGCACCAGCCACACCGACCCCGAGACCGGCGATCAGATCACCGTCCCACCCGGCCGCGACCACGACGAGACCGGCCAGCCGCTGGACCACGTCGCGCGCATCGACGGCCACGGAGCCGTGTCCGAGACCTGGCTGCGAGAGGTCCTCGGCCCCCGCGCTCACTTCCAGGTGCTTCCGGTCCTCGACATCGACGGCCTCGCCCCCGTCGACGCCTACGAGATCCCCACCCGACACCGCCGAGCCGTCCAGCTCCGCCACCCCGTCGAGACCTTCCCCTGGGGCGCGGCGATCTCCACCAGCAGCCACGTCCAGCTCGACCACGAGGAACCCTGGCAACCACCCGGGCCCGAACAACCACACGGACAGACCCGCGTCGACAACCTCGGCCCCCTCCACTCCTTCCACCACCGCCTCAAGACCCACGGCGGCTGGCAGGTCCGCGAACCCTTCCCCGGCATTCACCTCTGGCGCGACCCCCACGGCCACACCTACCTCCGCGACGCCACCGGCACCCGCGCCCTGCCGAGCACCCCGGGCGAGGCCGCCTGCCGCACCACCGCAACCGTCGTCGAGATCTACCCGGGCCGCGCGGTCGAGCTCGTCGACGACCTCGGACCTGCCGGCTGGGCGGCCTGACCCCTCTACGGTGGGGCCGTGGGTTCTCGGGTGCTCATGGTGGTCGCAGCAGCGGTCGTCGTGCTGGCCGGGATCGGCGTGCTGTGGGTGACGGTGCTCCACGACGACCTGGTCACCTATCGCCACGCCCAGCAGACCTACGCCGACCAGGCGCCACCGGCGCGCGTCATCGAGCTCGAGGGCGACGAGGCGGCGGTCTCCGTCGGCAGCCCCGACGGTCGCGTCCTCACCGTCCAGCACCGCGACCCCGACGGGTCCGGCTGGACCGGGCCCGAGGAGGTCTTCGAGCTCGACGGACGCGGCCGCGACTTCGCCGACACCACCGCCCGTGAGGAGGGTGGCACGGTGGCCGTGCTCGCCCTGTTCTCGAACGGCAACGAGTACGACGGGGACGACCTCGACGTCGGGCTGGTGTGCCGGGACCGCGAGTGCTGGGTCCAGCGGGAACCCGGCTTCGGCGGGGAGCCGGAGGTGGCACCCGACGGCGCGACCGCCTACCTCGGCGAGGATCCCCGCGGCGCCTGGCTCTGGGACGAGAACGACGGCATCCGCCGGGTCGCGTGGTCCGGCCACCCGGCGTACGGCGCGGGGCCCGTGTCGGCCTCGCAGCCGGCCCTGGCACCGGACGGCTCGCTGCGGGTGGCGGCGGCCCGCGTGGTGCCCGGCGGGTGCCGGTTCACGCTCCTGGTCTCGGCCCCGCTCAGCGGCGACCTCACGCCGGTCGCCACCACCACCCGCCCCCGTGGCGCCCCGGCCGACTCGGGCTGCCGGCCCTTCCTCACCGCTCCCGGTCCGGACCGGGTCGTGGTGCGTCCGGTGGACCCGGGGCAGCGGTCCTTCGCCTGGGACCGCACCGGGGACGGGTGGAGCGCCGGGCCGCTGCGCCGGTAAAGCGGGTGAACGTCTCGGCGCATGGCCGCTAGCGTGCCCCCGGTGGATGCGACGACGCACGGACTGACCCTCGCCGAGGGGGAGCTCCCGGCCCGCGAGGACCTGCTCGACCTCTACGACGCCGTCGGCTGGACCGCCTACACCCGCCACCCCGACGTGCTCGAGCAGGCACTGGCCGGGAGCACCACGGTGGTGACCGCGCGACGCGAGGGACGGCTCGTCGGGCTGGCGCGCGCGCTCTCGGACGGGGCGACCATCTGCTACCTCCAGGACATCCTGGTCCGACCCGAGGAGCAGCGCCACGGCGTGGGGCGCGTGCTGGTGCGCCACGTCCTCGACCGCCACGCCGACGTGCGCCAGCGGGTGCTCGTGACCGACGCCGAGCCGGGGCAGCGGGCCTTCTACGAGTCGCTGGGCTTCACCGAGCTGCACGAGGTGGGGGCCGAGGACGGCGAGGCGGGACTGCGCGGGTTCATCAGCTTCGGCTGAGCGCGCAGCCGCACCGCCGGTCCGGTCGGCCGCGCTCGCCGGGGTGAGGCTGGCCCCGGCCGGCGGCGCCTAGCGTCGGGACATGTCCGAGTGCGAGCACGAGCAGACCACGAGCGCGATCCCCGACGAGCAGCTGCCGCCCGACCTGGTGCCGGGCGAGGACAACCCGCTGGCCGAGGGGCTGCCCGACGGCGAGGGGAGCGAGCTGCTCGAGGGCGGCAAGACCGCCGACGAGATGGACGACACCGATGAGGGAGCCAGCGACGACGGGGCCGAGAAGGACGGGCCCGGCGCGTCCTCCTGACCCGGACCCGGTCGGCTGCCTAGCCTCGTCCGGTGACCGACCGCTACGGCTCCGACGTGCTCTCCACCGACTGGCGCGCCCCGAAGCGCGGCCGCGCCGTCGAGGCGCCCGCCACGCTCGGCGAGGTCGTCGAGGAGGTCACCACCGACTTCTGCGGCGAGATCGTCGCCGTCGACCGCGACCTGGGCGTGCTCACGCTCGAGGACCGCCGCGGCACCCGGCGTACCTTCCCGCTCGGCCCCGGCTTCCTGCTCGAGGGCCGTCCCGTCGTGCTGGTGCCCCCGGTGACGCAGAGGGGCCCGGCCAAGCCGACCCGCACCGCCTCCGGCTCGGTGGCCGTGGAGACCAGGGCCAGGGTGGCGCGGGCCAGTCGGATCTTCGTCGAGGGCCGCCACGACGCCGAGCTGGTCGAGAAGGTGTGGGGCGACGACCTGCGGGTCGAAGGAGTGGCCGTGGAGTACCTCGGTGGCGTCGACGACCTCGCCGACCACCTGCGCGACTTCCGGCCCGGACCCGGTCGCCGCGTCGGCGTGCTGGTCGACCACCTCGTGCCGGGGTCCAAGGAGAGCCGGATCGCCCAGGGCATCCTCCGCTCCCCCGTCGGCAAGCACGTGCTGATCGTCGGGCACCCCTTCGTCGACGTGTGGCAGGCCATCAAGCCCGAGCGGGTCGGCCTCACCGCCTGGCCGACCATCCCGCGCTCGATCGAGTGGAAGAAGGGCGTGTGCCAGCACCTCGGCTGGCCGCACCGTGACCAGGCCGACATCGCCCGCGCCTGGAAGCAGCTGCTCGGTAGGGTCTCCTCCTTCGCCGACCTCGAGCCCGCCCTGCTGGGTCGGGTCGAGGAGCTGATCGATTTCGTCACCACCGACCAGGGAGACCGATGAGCCAGACGCCCCCGCCGCCCCCGCCGCCCCCGGGTCCTCCGGGTCCTCCGGGAGGGCAGCCGCCGTCGTGGGGCCACCCGCCCGGCCCTCCGGGCGGGGGCTGGGGCGCCCCCGGCCCACGGCCCATGACCCCCGACGAGGAGCGCACCTGGGGCGGCGCCGCCCACTGGTCGGCCTTCGTCGGCGCGGCCGTGGCGCTGGCGTTCCTCGGCCCGCTGCTGGTGCTGCTGCTCAAGGGCAACGAGTCGCCCTACGTCCGGCGCCAGGCCGTGGAGTCGCTGAACTTCCAGCTCTCGATGCTGATCTATGCCGTCGTCTCCGGCGTGCTCGTGCTGGTGCTCGTCGGCATCCTGCTGCTGCTGGTCGTCGGGGTGCTGTGGGTCGTCTTCACCCTCATCGGGACGGTGAAGTCGGCGAACGGCGAGGAGTACCGCTACCCGCTGACGATCCGGATGGTCAGCTGAAGGGTCGCTCCCCCGAGCCGACCGTCACGCCAGCAGGTCCCGCACGACCCCGTCGGCCAGGAGCCGGCCACGGTCGGTGAGCACGAGCCGGTCGCCGGCGGCGACCACCAGCCCCGCCGCCACCTGGTCGGGCACGGCCGCACGACCGGCCTCGTCGAGCACGTCCAGCGGCAGACCGTCACGCAGTCGCAGCTCCAGCAGCACCCGCTCGACGCGGCGGTCCTCCGGTGACAGCACCTCGCGGGCCAGCGCGGGGCTGACCCCGGCGGCCAGCCGCTCGGCGTACGCCGCGGGGTGCTTGACGTTCCACCAGCGCACGCCGCCGACGTGGCTGTGCGCGCCCGGGCCCACGCCCCACCAGTCCGCACCGGTCCAGTAGAGAAGGTTGTGCCGGCAGCGGGTCGCCTCACCCGTGGACCAGTTGGAGACCTCGTACCACTCCAGACCCGCGGCCCGCAGGTGCTGGTCGGCCAGCTCGTACTTGTCGGCGAGGTCGTCCTCCTCGGGCATCGGCAGCTCTCCGCGCCGCACCCGGCGGGCCAGGGCCGTGCCGTCCTCGACGATGAGGGAGTACGCCGACACGTGGTCGGGCGCGCAGTCCAGTGCCGCCCGCAGGGACGTCTCCCAGTCCGCGACCGACTCCCCCGGCGTGCCGTAGATCAGGTCGAGGGAGACCTGCAGCCCGGCCTCGCGGGCCCACTCCACGGCCCGCGGCACCCGCTCGGGGTCGTGCGTGCGGTCGAGCACCGCCAGCACGTGGCGCACCTGCGACTGCATGCCGAAGGAGACCCGGGTGAAGCCGCCCTCGCGCAGCCGGGCCAGGCCCTCGGGGGTCACCGAGTCGGGGTTCGCCTCGGTCGTGACCTCGACGTCGGGGGCCAGCCCGAGCTCTTCGCGGGCCGAGGCCAGGACCGAGACCAGGTCCTCGGGCGGCAGCAGCGTCGGGGTGCCCCCGCCGAGGAAGACGGTGTCGACGCGCACGTCGCGCTCGCCGAGCACCCCGCGGATCAGGCGGACCTCGGCGACGGCTGCGGCGGCGTACGTCGCGCGGGAGGCACCGGGGACGCTCGCCGGCCCGAGCTCCTCGGCGGTGTAGGTGTTGAAGTCGCAGTAGCCGCAGCGCACCGCGCAGAAGGGCACGTGCACGTAGAGCCCGAAGGGGCGCTCACCCACCCCCTCCAGCGCGCTGACCGGGAGGCTGCCATCGGCCGGTGCGGGCTCGCCGTCGGGGAGGGTGGAAGGCACCGGCCCATCCTCCCCCGTCCCTGGACGCGACGACGCCCCGGCCGGCGCACACGAGGTGCGCCGACCGGGGCGTCGAGGTCGATCAGCTGTAGAAGCTGTCGATCAGCTGCTTGTTGTTGTCCTCCACGACCGAGCGCTTGACCTTCATCGAGGGGGTCAGCTCACCGGACTCGATGGTGAGGTCGTGGTCGAGGATCTCCCACTTCTTGATGGTCTCCCAGCGGTTGAGCCTGCCGTTGAGCTGCTCAACGTAGCCGGCGACCATCTCCTTGACCTGCGGCGAGCGCACGATCTCGGTGTAGTCCTTGCCCGCCATGCCGTTCTCCTCGGCCCAGCCCGCCATCGCGTCGGGGTCGAGGGTGATGAGCGCGACGACGAAGTTGCGCTCGGCACCGAAGACCATGAACTGGCTGGCGTAGGGACACAGCGCCTTGAACTTCGACTCGATCGCCGGTGGGGCGATGTACTTGCCGCCGGATGTCTTGAAAAGCTCCTTGATGCGGCCGGTGATGGTGAGGAAGCCGTCGGCGTCCAGCTCGCCCTTGTCCCCGGTGCGCAGCCAGCCGTCCTCGGTGAACGCCTCGGCGGTCTTCTCGGGGAGGTTGTGGTAGCCGGCCATGATGTGCGGCCCGCGCAACTGGACCTCGCCGCCTTCGCCGATGCGGACCTCGGCGCCGGGCAGCGCGGGCCCGACCGTGCCCATCTTGTAGTTCTCGGGGTGGTTCACCGTGGCGCCGGCGCAGTCCTCGGTCATGCCGTAGCCCTCGAGGATGAGGATGCCCGCGGCGTGGAACCACCCGGCGATCTCGGAGTTGAGGGCGGCCGAGCCGGAGATGAAGAACCTCACCCGGCCGCCGAACCGTTCACGGACCTTACTGAAGACCAACTTGTCGAACAGACGGTGCTGCAGCTTCAGCGACAGCGGAATGCTCAAGCCCTCACGCTTGCGCCTGTCGACCTCGATGCCGACCTTGAAGGCCTGCTGGAAGATCTTCTCCTTGGCACCGCCCTCGGAGGCGGTCATGGTGACGATGCGGGCGTGCGCCTTCTCGAAGATGCGCGGCGCCGCACCCATGAACGTCGGCTTCACGACGCCCAGGTTGTCGACGATCTTCTCGACCCGGCCGTCGATGGCGGTCGCGAAGCCGCAGGCCAGCTGGGCGGAGAGCAACACCTTGCCGAACGAGTGCGACAACGGCAGCCACAGGAACTGCAGGTCGTCCTCGTGCAGGATGTCCTGCGCTTGGATGGCCGCCCCCTCGTAGACCCACCCCCGGTGCAGCAGCCGCACGCCCTTGGGGCGGCCGGTGGTGCCGGAGGTATAGATCAGGGTGGCCAGGTCATCGGGCGCGATAGCCCTCGCCCTCTCGGCCACGACGTCGGGGTGCTCGACGACGTGCTTCTCGCCCAGCGCGGCGAGGTCGTCCAGGCCGATGACCCATTCGCCGTCCGCCTCGCCCTCGAAGACCACGACCTTCTGCACGGTCGGGATCTCGTGCCTGCGCTCGCGCAGCTTGGCGACCTGGGTGTCGTCCTCGGCGAAGACGACCTGGGACTCGGAGTCGCTGACGATGTAGGCGGTGTCCTCAGCGTTGGTCGAGGGGTAGACGGTGGTGGTCGCCAAGCCGGCGCACATGATGGCGAGGTCGGCCAGGACCCACTCGTAACGGGTGCCCGAGGCGATGGCCACGCGCTGCCCGCCGGTCATGCCGAGCGAGAGCAGGCCGGCGGCAAGATGGGTGACCCTGCGACCCACCTGATTCCAGGTCACGGACTCCCACGCCTCACCGACTGGGAAGCGGAACGCCTCGGCGTTCGGGGACTTCGCCACTCGGTCGAGGAAGAGCAGGGCCAGGTTCTGCGGCAGGTGATCGAGGAAGCTGACATCGGGGTTGGCGGGCATGACGCTCCTGTGCAGGGGACAACGGAACTCCGGCACCTCCAGGAAAGCCGGACGTTGGCCGTAACTTACGTCACTTCCCCTAGGGATGCGTGCAAGTCATCTCAGGACTTCCTGAGAACCTCAGGATCCGGCGGCGTAGACCTCGGCGCGCTCCCGCGCCCGCGGCAGGAGGTCGGGGACCTCGAGCAGCCGGGGCAGCAGCGAGTGGTCGGTGTTGAGCGCGCGGAACATCGTGCTGACCGTCACCCCGTGCCCGGGGCGGTGCACGACGCTCAGCTCGTCCCCGGCCGCGAGCGTGCCCTCGCCCAGCACCCGCAGGTACGGCCCGGGGCGGGCGAGCTCGGCGAAGCGGCGTACCCAGGCCCGGTTGTCGTAGCCCGAGCGGCCCATCCACTGCTTGAAGTCGTTGCAGGGCGTGCGGATCGAGCGGACCTCCAGCAGCACGTCGCCGACCTGCCAGCGCTCGCCGATCTCGGCCTCGTTGACGTCGATGCCCTGCGTCGTGAGGTTCTCACCGAACTGCCCGTCCGCGATGGGCGTGCCGAGCTCGCCCTCCCAGTGGTCGAGGTCCTCGCGGGCGAAGGCGTAGACCGCCTGGTCGGGCCCGCCGTGGTGGACGGTGTCGGAGACCTCGTCACCGTCCAGGCCCAACCGACCCACGCGCACCGGGCCGTGCACCGCGGTCTTGTCGATGGAGGTGCGGCCGATGCCCGCCCACGCGGCCTCGCGGGGACGGCCGACGCTGACGGTGAGGATGCGCGACATGGCGGCATCCTCCCAGGCGGGGGGTGGCGCTGCCCGACTTCCTGCCCGGACGGTCGGAGTGCTTGCCGAACCGGAAAGCGATCGCTACGCTTTCCATCATGGAAACTTCTCGGACCCATGACGGCAGGGAGCGCGAGGCGGCGCTCCAGCAGCTCCAGGACATCGAGCGAGCCCAGGCGGCGACCTGGCTGGACCACCCGGCAACGCCGTGGTGGTGGGCGCCGTACTTCGCCGTGTGGTCGGGAGCCCTGGTGCTCTCCGTCGGCTACCTCCCCGGCTGGGGCAGCGCCCTGGGCAACCTCGCACTGGTGGCGGCCTCGGCCTTCCTGATCGGCTACCAACGCCGCCACCGCGGGACCTGGCCCACCGGCGACGTCCCGCAGGAGCTGCACCGTCCGCTCTGGATGCTCCTGGTGGGGGCCGTGGCGGTCATGGCCGCCGCGACCGCGCTCGGGTTCCTCGTCTCCGTGTGGGTCTCCGCGGTGGTGACCGGCGTGCTCGCCGGGCTGCTGGTCTGGCGGTACGAGCGCGACTACGCCCGGGCGGCCGAGCGCGCGCGGCGGCGGCTCGGGTGAGCGCCCCTCCCGAGGCCGGGCACGAGGCCTCGCCCGCACCGCTGGCCGACCTCGACCCCGTGCTGACCGCTCCCAAGCGGCTCGCCTTCATGGCGGTCCTGGCGGCTTCGACGTCGACCGACTTCTCCTTCCTGCGCCGCCACCTCGGCGTGAGCGACTCCGACCTCTCGAAGCAGGCCTCGGCACTGGAGTCGGCCGGCTACCTCACGGTCACCAAGGACGGGCGCGGTCGGGGAGGCACCACGACCTTCAAGATCACCAAGCAGGGACGGGCCGCGTTCGAGCGGCACCGGGACACGCTGCGCGCCCTGCTGGGGTGACCTCGGTCCCCTCAGTCCGCGATCGCCTTGGCCACCGTCAGCATCCGGGTGACGTACGCCGGGTCCGGCTCCCCGTCACGCACCGCCCAGAAGGCGTTGAGAACCAGCCGGACGGTGGCCCAGGCGCGCGCCCGGTCCTCGTCGAGCCCGGCGGCGTCGACCACGGCGTGGAAGCGGGCGCGCAGCGCACGGCGGACGTCCCCGGCGACCTCGTCGAAGCGGTTCCACAGCAGCGGCGCCAGCTCCCAGTGCGGGTCCCCGCTCATGGCGTGCGGGTCGATGGCGACCCAGCCCCCGTCGGCGCCGTCCGCGTCCGCGGTCCGGTGCAGGACGTTCTCGTAGTGCAGGTCCCCGTGCACGAGGGTGCCGGTGCTGGCCGGGTCGGTGGTGAGGTCGCGCAGCAGGGCGACGCACTGCTCGACCATCCGCCGCGGCAGCCCGGCGTCGCGCGGCAGCGCGGTCAGCGGCTCCAGATCCCGCCCGACGTACGCCGTCAGCAGCCTGAGCCGGGGAGGTGCCGGCACGTGCAGCAGCCCGTAGAGGTCCCCCACCACCTCGCAGGCGTGGATGTCCCACTCCTCGGTGAGGTCGCGCCGCTCGAGCCGCTCCACCAGGACCGCCCGTCGGTGCGGGTCGGCCCGCAGCAGCCGGACCGCTCCACGACCGCCCCACGTCTGCAGCGCCAGCGCCTCGTGCTCGGGCCCGCTCCCGGCGTCGGCGACCTTGAGCACGGCCCGGCCACCGTCGCCGGTCCGCACCGGGACCGCGACGGAGGCGCGGCCCCAGACCTCGTCGGTCTCCCGCTCGAGGTCCCACTCCTCCAGCAGCCCACGCAGGGCGGGCGGCAGCGGCTCGGGCACTACTTCTTGGACTTGTCCACCGAGCTGCCGGCACCGTCGTTGCTGAGCGCGGCCACGAAGGCCTCCTGGGGGACCTCGACGCGGCCGACCATCTTCATCCGCTTCTTGCCCTCCTTCTGCTTCTCCAGCAACTTGCGCTTGCGGCTGATGTCGCCGCCGTAGCACTTGGCCAGGACATCCTTGCGGATGGCGCGGATGTTCTCGCGGGCGATGACGCGGGCGCCGATGGCAGCCTGGATCGGGACCTCGAACTGCTGCCTCGGGATGAGCTCCTTGAGCTTGCCGGCCATCATCACGCCGTAGGCGTAGGCGGCGTCCTTGTGGACGATCGCGCTGAAGGCGTCGACCGGCTCGCCCTGCAGCAGGATGTCCACCTTGACCAGGTCGGCGGCCTGCTCCCCGGAGCGCTCGTAGTCCAGCGAGGCGTAGCCCTTGGTGCGCGACTTCAGCTGGTCGAAGAAGTCGAAGACGATCTCGCCCATCGGCAGCGTGTAGCGCATCTCCACGCGGTCCTCGGAGAGGTAGTCCATCCCACCGAGCGTGCCGCGCTTGGTCTGGCACAGCTCCATGATCGTGCCGATGAAGTCGCTCGGCGAGAGGATCGTGGCCCGGACGACGGGCTCGCGGACCTCGGCGATCTTGCCCTCGGGGAACTCGCTGGGGTTGGTCACCTCGACCTCGGTGCCGTCCTCCATGACGACCTCGTAGACCACGTTGGGCGCGGTGGAGATGAGGTCGAGGCCGAACTCGCGCTCGAGCCGGTCTCGGGTGATCTCCATGTGCAGCAGGCCCAGGAAGCCGCACCGGAAGCCGAAGCCCAGCGCGCCGGAAGTCTCCGGCTCGTAGGTCAGCGCCGCGTCGTTGAGCTGGAGCTTCTCCAGCGCCTCGCGGAGGTCGCCGAACTGGTCGCCGTCGATCGGGTAGAGCCCGGCGTAGACCATCGGGTTGGGGTGCTTGTAGCCACCCAGGGGCTCGGTCGCGCCCTGGTGGAGGGTCGTGACGGTGTCGCCGACGCGGGACTGGCGCACGTCCTTCACGCCGGTGATGAGGTAGCCCACCTCGCCCACGCCGAGCTCGCCGGCCTTGACTTGCTCGGGGCTGATGACGCCGACCTCGAGCATCTCGTGGGTCGCACCCGTCGACATCATCTTGATCCGGTCGCGGTGGTTGAGCTTGCCGTCGACGACGCGGACGTAGGTGACCACGCCGCGGTAGGTGTCGTAGACCGAGTCGAAGATCAGCGCCCGCGCGGGCTTGTCGGCGTCACCGACGGGCGGCGGGGTCTGCTTGACGATCTCGTTGAGCAGCGCCTCCACGCCCAGGCCGGTCTTGGCGCTGACCTGCAGCACGTCGGAGGGGTCGCAGCCGACCAGGCCGGCCAGCTCCGCGGCGTACTTCTCCGGGTTGGCGCTGGGCAGGTCGATCTTGTTGAGCACCGGGATGATGTGGAGGTCGGCGCCCATGGCGAGGTACAGGTTGGCCAGCGTCTGGGCCTCGATGCCCTGTGCAGCGTCGACCAGCAGGATCGCGGCCTCGCAGGCCTCGAGCGAGCGGGACACCTCGTAGGTGAAGTCGACGTGGCCGGGGGTGTCGATCATGTTGAGCACGTAGGTGCCCGGCTCGGCACCCTGCTCGTTGTCGTCCGCCACCGCCCACGGCAGCCGGACGGCCTGCGACTTGATGGTGATGCCGCGCTCGCGCTCGATGTCCATCCGGTCGAGGTACTGCGCCCGGGCCGCCCGGTCGTCGACGACGCCGGTGAGCTGCAGCATCCGGTCGGCCAGCGTCGACTTGCCGTGGTCGATGTGGGCGATGATGCAGAAGTTCCGGATGATGGCCGGATCGGTCTGGCCGGGGACGGGCCAGGACTTCGGGGGAACAGCAGGCACGGGGGTCTCAGGCGTCTCTCGTACGTCGGGACGGACCCGCCCATCCTCCCACGGCACCCCACGAACCCCCGCCACGCCGAGGCCCCGGGTCCCGGGCTTCGGGCGTGACGCGGGCCACGATGGGCCGGTGCCCACCTCTTCCCCGGCGGTCGCGCCTGCCGTTGCGTCACCTGCACCACCGACACCCGCGCCCGTGCACACCTACCTGCCGTGGGGTCGCACGGCCCGCCGCCTGGACTGGGCCCACCTGCCGCCGCAGGTGCGCTTCGAGGTCGAGGCCCGGCTCGGCTCCCCGGTGGTCTCGGACGCCACGCTGACCCATGGTTTCGTGCCGGTCGTCGAGACCGTCCTCACGTGTGCCGACGGCAGCACCCACCTGCTGCGGGCCGCCTCCGCCAAGGCGCAGCGCTCCTTCGCCGCCGCCCTGCGCAGCGAGGCCCGGTGGCTGGCCGCGCTGCCGGCGCAGGTCCCCGTCGTGGGGCTGACCGCCTTCCTCGACGGCGACTGGGTCGTGCTGCTGCTCGAGCACCCCGTCGCCACCGCCCCGGCCCGACCCTGGTCCGAGGAGGAGCTGGACCGCTGCCTGGCCGCCCTGGCGTCCGTGGCCGAGGTCCTGACCCCCGCGCCCGCGGGCCTGCGCGACTTCGCCGAGGACCTCGCCGACTGGCTGGGGCGATGGGACATCCTGGCCGAGCGCGAGGACCTCGGTACGCCGATGCAGCTGATCACCGCCGGCAGGCTGGCCGGTCGCCTCCCCGAGGTGACCGCCGGCGACACCCTGGTCCACACCGACCTACGCGACGACACCCTGCGCCTGGCCCCGGACGGGCGGGTCCTCCTCGACGGCTGGGCCTGGCCGGTGCGCGGCGCCGCCTGGCTCGACTCGCTGCTGCTGCTGGTCGGGCCGTGCGGCGACGGCGTCGACGTCGAGGCCGTGCTCCGGCGTACCCCCCTGCTGGCGGAGGTCCCCGACGACCACGTCGACTGCGTGCTGGCCGCGATGGCGGGCTTCTTCCTCACCAGCTGCGACCTGCCCGTGCCGGCGCCCTCGCCCTGGCTGCGGGAGTTCCAGCGGTGGCAGGGTGAGGCTGCCTGGGGCTGGCTGCGCCGACGGCGCGGCTGGTCGTGAGGCTCCCCCGGCAGGCGGTCCCACGCGATTTGGGTGCGCTCCGGCGCCACTGTTAGATTCTCCTGTCGCTTCCGTTGGCGCGCCTCTGCGCGCCCGTTGCGACCGTCAGCTCCACCAGACCAGCACGTACCGACACATGTGAGGCGGGCCCCGTGGCCAACATCAAGTCCCAGATCAAGCGCAACAAGCAGAACGAGAAGCGCCACGAGCGCAACAAGGCCGTCAAGAGCGAGCTCAAGACCGCCATCCGCCGCTTCAACGAGGCCGCCGAGGCCGGCGAGACCGAGAAGGCCGTCCTCGCCTCCCGCGTCGCCACCAAGAAGCTCGACAAGGCCGTCTCCAAGGGCGTCATCCACAAGAACCAGGCCGCGAACCGCAAGTCGTCGATCGCCAAGAAGGCCGCCGCACTCTGATCCTCCCCCGGGCTCGACCCGGTCTGGGACGCTGACAGCGACCCGCTCCACTCCGGTGGGGCGGGTCGTCGGCGTTTCCGGGACCTGACCGGCGCCTCAGGAGCGCAGAGCGGTGATGGTGAGCACCAGCCGCTCGAGGGTGTACGCCGGGTCGCTGGCCGCGCCCTTGATGTCGGCGTCGGCCTGCGCGACCGCGCGGATCGCCGCGACCAGGCCGTCGTCGCTCCAGCCCTTGACCTGCTCGCGCAGGGTGCGGATCTTCCACGGCGGCACGCCGACGTCGCGCGCCAGGTCGGCGTCGCGGGCGCCCCGGCCGCGGGACGTGGCGGCCTTGAACCGGGCCAGCCCGCGGGCGCTGCCGGCGAAGGCCGAGGTCACCAGGACCGAGGCCGTGCCGTTGTCGAGCGCCCAGCGCAGCTCCTCCAGCGCCTCGAACCGGCGCCCGGCGAAGGCCGCGTCGGCGACGACGAAGGACTTCGCCTCGGCCCGTCCCCCGAAGTACTGCGAGACCCTCTGCTCGGCGATGGTCTCGCCCGGGAAGTCGTGGGTCAGCTGGTCGACGGCCGCGGCGAGGGCACGCAGGTCCTGCCCGATCGCCTGCACCAGCAAGGCGGCGGCGCTCGGCTCCATCCGCGACCCGAGCATCCGCGCCTCGGCGAGCACGAACTGCGGGAACTCCGAGGCCTTGAGCTCCTCGGTCTTGACCTCGGTGACCGGCCCGAGCTTGCGCAGCTTGGTCAGGGTGCCCGAGCCCTTCGGCCCGCCGCTGTGGACCAGCACGAGCGCGACGTCCTCGGCGGGAGCGGCGGCGTAGTCGAGCAGCGCCGCGACGGACTCCTCGGGCAGGTGCTCGAGCTCGCGCACGACGACGCAGCGGGTGCTGGAGAACAGACTGGGTGCCGACATCTCCCCCAGGGACCCGAGGGTGAGGTCGGAGCCGACCGCCTCGGCCATCTCGGCCTCGGCGTCGTGGGCGCGGACCGCAGCGCGCACGGCACCGACGGTGCGCTCGCGCAGGAACTCCTCCTTGCCCGTCACGAGGGTGACGTGGCCCAGGACGTCCCCGGGGGCCGGACCGGCCTGGCGGGCGGGAGCGGATCGGGTGGCTGCCATGGTGCGGCTCAGCCTGCCACAGCGCACCGACGGTGCCGCCCGCACCTCAGCGGGCCGTGAGGGTCGCGGGCGCCCCGGCGGCGTCACCGTCGCCGAGGACCGCGAGCGCCCCGTCGGTGTCGGTCCGCAGGACTCGCGCGCCGACGCCCTCCAGGCTGCGGACGAGGTCGGGTGAGGGGTGGCCGTAGCCGTTGTCCTCCCCCACGGTGAGCAGTGCGACCTCGGGACGCAGCGACACCAGCCAGTCGAGGTCCTGGTACCGGCTGCCGTGGTGCGGCACCTTGAGCACGTCCACGTCCAGCCCGGGCAGGGTCCGGGCGAGCGCGGCCTGTCCCGGCGGCTCGACGTCGCCGGTGAGCAGCACCCGCAGTCCGTGGACCTCGGCCAGCAGCACCACGCTGGCGTCGTTGGCCGCGCTGCCGTCGCCGGGCCCCGGGGCCGGCTCCCCCGCCGTCGGCCACAGCACCTGGAGGTGCACGTCGCCGGAGGTCCAGGTGCCGGCGTACGGCGCAGGGCGGACGGGGACACCCTGCTCCCGGGCCAGCGCCAGGGCCTCGCGTGCCCCGTCGGTGGGGTCGAGGACGCGCGAGACCCAGACCTCCCCGACGGCGCGGTCCTCGAGCGCCCCGCGCAGGCCGTCGACGTGGTCGGCGTGGAAGTGGCTGAGCACCAGCAGGTCGAGGGTCTCGACCCCGAGGTCGTCGAGGCAGCGGTCCACCGCCGCGGGGTCGGGGCCGACGTCGACGAGCACGGCGCGACCCGGTGCGGTGGCGAGCACGAGGGCATCGCCCTGCCCGACGTCGCAGGCGACCACCGACCAGCCGCGCGGCGGCCAGCCCGGGGTCGGGGGTCGGACGAGGACGGCGACGACGAGGACCAGGCAGAGCAGGGCCCCGCGCGCGCGGGAGCCCACGAGCCACGGGCCGCGCCAGGCGAGGAGCACCGTCAGCGCCGTGAGCACGACCAGCGCGCCGGCAGAGGTACCCCAGTCGACGGCAGCCGTCGGCAGTGCTGCGCCCCGGTGCGCGACCTCGACGATCCAGCCCACGCACCAGGTGGCCAGCGTCCCGACCTGGCGCCCGGCCCACGGCCAGACCAGCCCCAGGCAGCCGGCGAGCAGGCCGAGCACGGTGGCGGGGCCGACGGCCGGGGCCGCGAGCAGGTTGGCGGCGACCGCCACCAGGCTCACCTGGCCGCTGAGGCCGGCGACGACGGGGGTGCAGGCCAGCTGGGCTGCCGTCGGGACCGCGATCGCCTCCGCGAGCCACCGCGGCAGCCAGCGGGCGAGGGCGTCGCGCCAGCGCGGCGCGAGCAGCACGATGCCGGCCGTCGCCAGGACGGACAGGGCGAAGCCCGGGGCGACCGCCAGGGCGGGGTCGAGGAGCAGCAGCACGAGGACCGCGACACCGAGGCTGCGCACGGCCCTGCCACCACCGCCCCGGGTCAGGGCGAGCAACCCGACCACGCCCATGACGGCCGCCCGCAGCACGCTCGGCTCGGTGCGCGCGAGCAGCACGAACCCCAGCACCCCCAGGAGGCCGAGCAGCAGGAGCGCGCGCCCGCGCAGCCCGACCGCCCGGGCCGTGAGCAGGAGCGCCCCCAGCAGCAGCGTGAGGTTGGTGCCCGAGACCGCGAGCAGGTGCGTCAGCCCGGTCTCGCGGAACTCCTCCGCGACAGCGGGGTCCAGGCCCGCGTCGTCGCCGGCGACGAGGGCGGGCACCAGGACCCGCTCGGGCGCGGGCCGGTGGGCCACGGCCTCGCGCAGCGACGCACGCAGGGCGGCGGTGGCACGCCACCAGGGGTCCGGCCCGACTCCGTGCCGCGGTTCCCCGACCGCCACGACGACCGCCGAGAGGTGACGCTCCCCCGGCTCGGTCTCCTCGAGCCGGCCGGCGAACCCGACCTCGGCCCCCAGGGGCACCTCGGCCCACGAGCCGGGCGCGATGACCAGCACCGGGGAGCGCACCCGCCACGTGCTGCCCCGGCCGGTCAGCTCGCGCACCTGGGCCCGCAGCACCACCGCGTCGCCCCGGGCCGCGGCGATCGGCCGCGGGTCGCTGGTGAGGACCAGGGACCCGCTGACCGCCGCCCCGTCCCGCGCGAGCGCCGCGGTCGGGTCGGTGCCGACCCGCTCCGCCCGCAGCTCGGCGACACCCAGCACCGCGACCAGCGCGACGCCGCACGCCAGCGCCGTGGCTCCCCAGGCGGTCGCGCGCCACGCGAGCAGGAGGGGTACGACGACACAGAGCCCTGCCACGACGAGCCGCCACCCACCGGGCAGCAGCCCCGCGGCCAGGCCGCCGCCCCAGGCCGCGACGCCGACCAGCCCCATGCGGAGGTCCGTCCGGGCCGGCCCCGCGGGCGGCCCCTGCCCGCTCAGACCGTCACCAGCGGGGCGAGCGTCTCCAGGGTGGCGGGGCCAATGCCGTCGACCTCGAGCAGCTCCTGCACGGCGGTGAAGCCGCCGTTCTCGGTGCGCCAGGCGAGGATGGCCTGCGCCGTCACGGGCCCGATGTCCGGAAGTGCCTCGAGCGCCGCCTGGTCGGCGGTGTTGAGGTCGACGAGGGCGGCCGGGGCGGTGGCGCCGGGCACAGGGGGCGCTGCCGTCCCGGGCACCGCTCCGACAGCCGGTGCCGGCTGCGCGCCCACCAGCACCTGCTCTCCGTCGACCAGGACCCTCGCCAGGTTGAGGGCGCTGAGGTCGACGCCGCCCCGGACCCCGCCAGCGGCCTCGAGCGCGTCCACCACGCGCGACCCGACGGGCAGCTCGACCACACCCGGACGCCGGACCCTGCCGGCCACGTCGACCACCACGAGCCCTGCCCCCGCCTCGGCCGCCCCCGCCTCGGCCGCGGCGCCGACGGGGGCGCCCTCGGGCTCGAGCAGAGTCAGGGGCGCGGCCGTCTCCCCCGGGCCGGGAGTGGCCGGGGCGGCGACCGGCACCGGGTCGGAGCGGACGACCCACCAGCTCGTGAGGGCCAGCGCCAGCGCCACCGCGACCGCCAGCACCGCGAGGTGGGCGGGCGCCAGCAGCAGCGGCCCGGTGGGCAGCCCCGGGCGGGCACGTGGGCGTCGCGACGCGTGCCGACCCGGCACGGGCACCCGGACCACGAGCGCGGGCGGCTCCGTGGGTGGCCGCGTCAGCGCCGGCACCCGGGTGGCCGGGCGGACCACGTGCTCGGGCCACGCGTCGGCCGGGTCACCAGCCGACTCACCGGCCGACTCACCGGCCGACTCACCGGACGGCTCACTGGGCGGCGTCGCGGCAGGTGCGGAGCCGGGGCCCGGGACAGCCGCCGCGAGCACGGCCTGGTCGCGCACACGCGTGTGGGTCCCCCACCACGGCGGCACCTCCGCCTCCGGAGCGGGCGTTCCGGGCGGTCCGGCCCCGCGAGCAGCGTCACCGCTCCCGGGCACCGGGGCGAGGAGGGAGAGCCGGTGGGCGACGACCTCGCGGCGGTCGGGCTCGGAGCGGCGGCTTCGCATGGACCCACGCTAGGAACGGCGCGACGCCCTGCCCGCGGGGACGCGCGCCGCTGGGGACGCGCCCGCAGCGCGGCACCCCTGTGGACGACCGGCGGGCCGTCAGCGGTGGCGGGGGGCGACGCAGACGGCGATCATGCCCGGGCCGACGTGGGCGCCGAGCACGGCGCCGAGCTCCCCGCACGTGACCGGGCGGCCGTCGAGCCGCTCGGCCAGCCGCTCGGTGAGGTGGGTGGCGAGGGTGGCCGCGCGCTCGGGGTTGGCCAGGTGCGCGACGGCGACGTCGACGCCCTGCTCGGGGTCCAGCGCCTCTGCCGCCTCGACCGCCAGCTCCTCGAGCCGGGCCAGGGCGCGCCCGGAGGTGCGGACCTTCTCCAGCGGGGCGACCCGCCCGTCCTGGATCTTCAGCAGCGGCTTCACGGCGAGCGCACCGCCGAGGAGGGCGGCGGTGGCGCCGATCCGGCCGCCGCGGCGGAGGTACTCCAGGGTGTCGACGTAGAACAGCGACGCCGCCTCGCCGGAGCACGCCCGGGCCGCCTCGGCCGCCTCGGCCGCCGTGGCCCCCTCGGCGACAGCGCGGGCGGCGGCCAGCGCGGCGAAGCCGGTCGCCACCCCCACCTGACGGGTGTCGACGGTGACCACGGGGATCGGCGACTCCAGGGCCGCGAGCTGGGCGGACTCGTAGGTGCCGCTCATCTCCGACGACAGGTGGATGGAGACGACCTCCTCAGCACCGTCGGCGGCGACGTCGCGGTAGGTCTCGAGCATCACGGCCGGGGAGGGTCGCGAGGTCGAGACCGGGGTCCACTCCTTGAGCGCCTCGGCCACCCGGGTCGGGGTCGCTCCCTCCGAGCCCTCGTCGAGCACCTCGGCGCCGATGACGACCTGCAGCGGCACGACGACGACCCCGTGCTCGGCCGCCACCTCCTCGGGGAGGCTGGCGGTGGAGTCGGTGACGACGGCGACCCGGTGGTGTGCTGCCACGGGCCTCAGACCACCACGTTGACCAGCTTGGGCGCGCGCACGACCACGGTGCGGACCGCGGCGCCGCCGATGGCGCGCTGCACGTCGGGGTCGGCCAGCGCGGCCTCGCGCAGGGCGTCCTCGGTGACGTCGGGCGCCACTTCCAGGCGGGCCTTGACCTTGCCCTTGACCTGCACGACGCAGGTGACGGTGTCCTCGACCAGCAGCGCGGGGTCGACGGCCGGCCAGCCGGCGCGGGCCACCGTGCGGTCGTGGTCGGGGTTGTTGCCCAGCCGCTCCCACATCTCCTCGGCGACGTACGGCGCCACCAGCGACAGCAGCACCGCGACCGCCTCCACGGCCTCGCGCACCGCCGGGTCGGCGGGACCGCACCCGGAGTCGATGGCCTTGCGGGTGGCGTTGACCAGCTCCATGACCCGCGCGACGACGACGTTGAACCGGTAGGACTCCACCAGCTCGGCCGCGTCGTGCACGGTCCGGGCGGTGACCCGGCGCAGCGCGGGGTCACCGGCGTCGAAGGAGACCCCGGGCTCGGAGGTGACGTCGCCCGACAGCCGCCAGGCGCGCTGCAGGAACTTCAGCGACCCCTCGGGCGACATGTTGGCCCAGTCGATGTCGTCCTCGGGCGGGCCGGCGAAGACCAGCGTCAGGCGCACCGCGTCGACCCCGAAGGCGTCCAGCTGCTCGCCCAGGTTGACGCCGTTGCCCAGGGACTTCGACATCTTCTTGCCCTGGTTGATGACGAAGCCCTGGTTGAGCTGCGCCGACCACGGCTCGCGGAAGTCGACCAGGCCCATGTCGTTGAGGACCTTGGTGAAGAACCGGCCGTAGAGCAGGTGCAGGACCGCGTGCTCGACGCCGCCGACGTACAGGTTGGTCGGCATCCACGCGTTGACCTTGGCGCTGTCGAAGACGCGGTCGGTCTCGTGCGGGGAGCAGTAGCGGAACATGTACCAGCTGGAGTCGACGAAGGTGTCCATCGTGTCGCCATCGCGGGTCGCCGGGCCGCCACACGTGGGGCAGGTGGTGTTGACCCAGTCGGTGGCCGCGGCCAGCGGCGAGGTGCCCTGCGGCTTCAGGTCGGCGCCGCGCAGCTCGGGCAGCAGCACCGGCAGCTGGTCCTCGGGCACCAGCACCTCGCCGTCCACCGGGCAGTGCACGACCGGGATCGGGGCGCCCCAGTAGCGCTGGCGGCTCAGCAGCCAGTCGCGCAGCCGGAAGTTGACCGCGCCCCGGCCGGCCTTCATCTCCTCCAGGAAGTCGATGGCCGCCCGCTTGGCGTCGGCGACCGACAGCCCGTTGAGCGTCAGCGCCGAGGCGACCCCAGGTGCCGGTGAGTTGATGGCCGGGCCCTCCCCGGCGTACGCCTCCCCCTCGAAGCCCTCGGGGACCTCGGTGGTGCGCACGATCGGCAGCCCCATCGCGGTGGCGAACTCCCAGTCGCGCTGGTCGCCGCCGGGCACGCCCATGACCGCACCGGTGCCGTAGTCGGCCAGGACGTAGTCGGTGGCCCACACCGGGATCTGCTCGCCGGTGACCGGGTTGGTGGCGGTGACGCCCAGGTCGACCCCGGTCTTGGGTCGGTCGGTGGCCAGGCGCTCGATCTCGCTGGCCTTGCGGACCTCCTCGCGGTAGGCCTCGAAGGCCGGGCGCTGGGCGTCGGTCACCAGCTCCTCGGCCAGCGCGGCGTCGACGGCCACGACCATGAAGGTGGTGCCGAAGATGGTGTCGGGACGCGTCGTGTAGACCGTGACCGGCTCCTCACGGCCCTGGATCGCGAAGTCGACGTGGGCGCCCTCGGAGCGGCCGATCCAGTTGCGCTGCGCGGTGACGACGCGGTCGGGCCAGGTCTTCTCCAGCTCGTCCAGGCCGTCCAGCAGCTCCTGGGCGTAGTCGGTGATCTTGAAGTACCACTGGGTCAGCTCCTTCTTCGTCACCTCCGCCCCGCACCGCTCGCACGTGCCCTGCACGACCTGCTCGTTGGCCAGCACCGTCTGGTCCTGCGGGCACCAGTTGACGGGGCTGTTCTTCCGGTAGGCCAGGCCGCGCTCGTAGAACTTCGCGAACAGCCACTGGGTCCAGCGGTAGTACTCCGGGTCGCTGGTGTTGAAGGTGCGCGTCCAGTCGAAGGACGCGGCGTACTTCTGGCAGGACTCGATGGACTTGGCGATGTTGGCCTTCGTGTACGTCGCCGGGTGCTCGTCGTTGCGGATCGCGGCGTTCTCGGCGGGCAGGCCGAAGGAGTCGAACCCCATGGGGTTGAGCACCTCGAAGCCGCGCTGCCACCAGTAGCGCGCCACGACGTCGTGCAGGGCGAAGACCTCCGCGTGGCCCATGTGCAGGTCGCCGGAGGGGTAGGGGAACATCGTCAGCGCGTACTTCTTCTCCCGCGGGGAGTCGTCGTCGGCCTTGAAGGGCTGCAGCCGGTCCCAGACCGGGCGCCACTTCTCCTCGACGGCCGTGACGTCGTACGTCGTCGGGTCCTGCTCCTGCTGCTGCTCGCTCATCGCTTCGTCTCTCTCACGTCTTCGGTGGACCTGGCTCGGGGTCTGGCTCGGGGCACAAAAAAACCCCTCGGGCACGAGGGGCAGCCGCGGCGGCGTGGTGCTGGCCGTCGCGGCTAGGTAAGGAGCAGGTCCTGGCGCACGGGGGCGATGCTACTCGCCCCCGGCGCGCCCGTCACAGCGAGCCGACCAGGGCGGCCACCTCCTCGACCTGGCGCACGTCGGAGCCGGTGGGGATCAGCTGGACCTCGTCGGCGCCGGCGTCGGCCATCCGCAGCAGCACCTCGCGCAGCCCGGCCAGCGTGCCGGCGTACCCGGTCGTCGAGGCCATGGCGTCGACGAGGTCGGCGGGGATCCAGTTCATGTAGTGGCGCAGGTGGCGGTGGACCTGGGCCCGCGCCGACCCGTCGCCGTCGTCGAGGGCGAACCAGAACGACGTGGCCAGGTGCGGTGCCGGCCTGCCTGCCTCGGCCCAGGCGGTGCGGGCGGTGTCGAAGAGGGCCGCGACCCCGGTCGGGTCGAGGTCGAGCGTGACCCCGGCCAGGCCCTGCGCCCAGGCGGCGGCGTGCCGGACGGTGCGCGGCCCCATGGTGCCGACGTGCACCGGCGGACCACCCGCCTGCAGCGGGGGCGGACCGACCGGCAGCGTCGCGCCCGTGACGTCCTCCCCCGCCCAGACCCGACGCATCACCGCGACCCGGTCGGCCATCTGCTGCATGGTCTGGGTGGCCGGGTCGGCGCCGGCCGCGCGGTAGTCCTCCTCGCGCCCACCGACCCCGACACCGACGGTCAGCCGACCGCCGCTGAGCCGGTCGGCGGTCGCGAGCGCCTTGGCGAGGGTGACCGGGTCGTGCAGCTGCGGCACCAGGACCGTGGTGACGATCGGCACCCGCGAGGTCCACGCCGCGACGGCGCCGAGCAGCGTGAGCGAGTGCGGGTTGGCGAAGGCCATCCGCTCCCCGAAGCAGAGGCTGGAGAACGGCCCCTCGTCGATCGCCCGCGCCCAGCGCTCGAGGGTGTCCGGCGCGTCCCACAGGTCCGGCTCCATCACGGGGAGCGTCATGCCCAGCTGCATGCGGCACAGCCTGGCAGACCAGCACCCTTCGAGCCGGCGCATCGTCCCGGGAGGACGAGCCGGTCCGGCGGGGATCAGTCGACCGGGCTGGGGGCGGGGTCCGTGGCGAGAACGGGGCGGCGCAGCAGCGGGGCGAGGACGAGGAGCGCGAGCAGCGGGAGGGCGGCGAGGACGACCAGGGCCGTACCCATCCCCACGGTGTCGCCGAGACCGCCGACCACCGCGGAGCCGACCGAGCCACCGGTGAGGAACACCAGCGTCGCGACGCCGAGCGCCACCCCGCGGACCTCGGCGGGGACGGCCTGGCCGACGGCAGCCGACAGGGCCGGCTGGCCGAGCAGGAAGGCGAAGGTGACCACGACGACAGCGGCGGCGATGACCGCGACCTGGGAGGTGCCGACGCCGATCGCGGAGACGGCGAGCGCGAACGAGGCGCTGCCGGCACTGATCGCCAGCGAGCGCGAGGGGCCGATCCGGCTCAGGAGCGGGCCGGTGACCCGCGGCACCACCAGCGCGACCAGCGCGCTGGGCACCAGCAGCATCCCGACCTGCCACGGCTCCCAGCCGTCGGCCACCAGCACCGCCGGGACGGCGATGAGCAGGCCGAACCACGCGGCCGGGACCGCCGCGGCCGCGGTCGCGCTGCGCACGACCGCGGGGTCGGAGACGACCACGAGCGGGAGGAACCCCTCGGGTCGACGGCGCACCCGCCGGGCCGTGACGGGGGCACCCAGCACGAGCAGCACCGCGCCCACCAGGGCGACGACGACACCGGTCGAGGGCGACTGCACGAGGAGCACCAGCCCCGCGGCGGTGAGCCCGACCAGCACGGCGCCCGGGACGTCGAGGTCGGCGCCGCTGCCGGTGGCGCCCAGCGCGTGCCAGAGCAGCGGCAGCACCAGCAAACCGAGCGCCGGCAGCGCGAGGACGGCCCGCCAGCCGAAGGCGGCCTCGATCGCCCCGCCCATCAGCGGACCCAGGCTGGCGACCACCGCCGACCAGCCCGCGAGCCGACCCAGCGCGAGGTCGCGGACGGCGCCGTCGTACCGCGCGCTGAGGGCGGCGACGCCGAGCACGGGCACGGCGGCCGCACCGGCTCCCTGGAGCAGGCGGGCGAGCAGCAGGAGGGGGTACGTCGGCGCCAGGGCCGCCGCGACGGCGCCGCCGGCCATCATCGCGACGCCGACCAGCAGCGGGGTGCGCACCCCGACCAGGTCGGAGATCCGTCCGTGCACGGCGGTGGTGACGGCCAGCAGCAGCGCGTAGAGGCTGATCACCCACGCGGCCTGGCCGACCGAGACGTCGAACTCGGCCGCCACGTCGGACAGCACGATCGCCGCGGAGGCCGAGCCGGAGGCGGACAGGCCGAAGAGGAGACCGAGGACGGTGCTCACCCGGCGGGAGTCGTCGGGGCGCGCGTGCGGGCTCGCAGGAGGATTCGCGGCCGAGGTCACGACGGGGTTCAACAGCGCGGGACGGCGGAGCATTCCAGCAGCGGCTGCTTCATAGGCCGCCCGGCCGGCCCGCTCAGCCGCGGAAGGCGGGCTTCTCCTTGGCCAGGAACGCGCGGACACCCTCGGCGAAGTCGGGTCCGGTGTAGACCTCGCGGAGCATCTCGGCGTCGCCCTCGGGCGAGGCCTCCAGCCGGCGGGCGCGGTCGAGCAGCTGGCCCTTGGTCGCCCGGATGGTGACCGGGCTGGCGGCGGCCAAGCCCTCGAGCAGCCGGGCGAGCTCGGCGTCGAGCTCCTCGGCGTCCGGGGCCACCGTCATCACCGCACCGACGGCGTGGGCGCGCGGGGCGTCGACCAGCCGGGAGGCGAGCAGCATCTCCCGGGTCAGCGACTCCCCGAAGACGCTCGCACAGCGGTAGACGATCGAGCCGGCCAGCGCGTTGCCGAGGGTGCGGGCGATCGGGTAGCCGAACCGGGAGCCGGCCGTGGCCAGGCGCAGGTCGCAGTGGGTGGCCACGGCCAGGCCTCCGCCCACACAGACCCCGTCGACCACCGCGACCGTCACCTGCGGCAGGGCGAAGAGCGCCTCGAGCAGCTCGCGGATCCAGTCCTCGTAGGCCACGGGCTCCTGCTCCAGGAAGTCGGAGATCTCGTTGCCGGCGGCGAAGGCCCGGCCACCGGCCCCGCGCAGCACGAGCACCCGGGTGTCGGCGTCCTGGACCAGTCCGCGCAGAGCGCGCGCATCGCGGCGTACATCTCGCGGGTGAAGGCGTTGTGGCGGTGCGGCCGGTCGAAGGTCACGGTCACGACGCCGGGCGCCCGCTCGATCCGGAGGTCGCGGGTCGCGGGGTCCTGGGTCGCGGGGTCCTGGGTGGCGGGGTCCTGGCTCACGCGCGCCGACGGTACGGCGTCGGGGCAGCCTCGCGGGTCTCGTCCCGGCTCGCGAACCGGCGCGCCGCGACGAGCCCGCCGACCGCTCCGAAGAGGTGCCCCTGCCAGGAGATCCCGGGCTGTCCGGGCAGCACGCCCCACAGGATGCCGCCGTAGGCGAGGAAGAGCAGGGCCCCCAGCAGCACCTGGCCCAGGCTCTGGGCGAACCAGCCGCGCAGCACCAGGAAGACCAGCCAGCCGAAGACCAGCCCCGACGCCCCGATGTGCACGGTGTCGGAGGGCGCGACGAGCCAGGTGCCGATACCGGCCACCAGCCAGATGACGGCCGTCACCGCGAGCCCGCGACCGATGTTGCCGAGCAGGGTCAGGAACATCAGCAGCAGCACCAGCGGGGTGTTGGCCTCCAGGTGCCCCCAGCCGCCGTGCAGCAGCGGCGCGAACAGCACGCCGAGGAGCCCCTCGGAGCTGCGCGGGCGGATGCCGTCGTCGTCGAGCACGGCGGGCGTCCACTGGTCCCAGGCCTCGAGGACCCACAGGACCGCCGTGAAGCCGAGGGTCAGCGCCGCGGCCGCCGGCCAGGTGCGCGGTCGACTGCCGGGGCGGGTGGAGGAGGCGGGTGCCATGCGTCGAGCGTACGGGCCGCGACACGGAACCGAGCGAGTGATCGGTCCGGGCTCCTCGCTCCCCTACGATGCCCGCATGAGCCTTCCGAGCACCGTGCCCGACATGTTCCGCCTCGACGGGAAGGTCGCGATCGTCACCGGCGCCTCCAGCGGCCTGGGCGTGGCCTTCGCCCAGGGCCTGGCCGAGGCCGGCGCCGACGTCGTGCTCGGCGCCCGCCGGGTCGACCGGCTCGCCGACACCGCCCGGCTGGTCGAGGCCGCCGGCCGCAAGGCGCTCTGCGTGGCGACCGACGTCGCGAGGCCGGAGGACTGCACGAACATCGTGGCACTGGCGATGGAGGAGTTCGGCCACGTCGACGTGCTGGTCAACAACGCCGGCATCGGCACCGCCGTCCCGGCCACCCGCGAGAGCGTCGAGCAGTTCACCAACGTCATCGACGTCAACCTCAACGGCTGCTACTGGATGGCGCAGGCATGCGGCCGGGTCATGGGCGAGGGCTCGAGCATCATCAACATCTCCTCGGTCCTCGGCATCACCACCGCCGGGCTCCCCCAGGCGGCGTACGCCGCGTCGAAGGCTGGCCTCAACGGGCTGACCCGTGACCTGGCGCAGCAGTGGACCGGGCGCAAGGGCATCCGCGTCAACTCCATCGCCCCGGGCTTCTTCGCCTCCGAGATGACCGAGCAGTACCCGCCCGGCTACCTGGAGTCGCAGCAGGGCCGCATCCCCGCCGGCCGCAAGGGCGACCCGCGCGAGCTCGCGGCCGCCGTGGTCTTCCTGGCCTCCGCCGCGGGGGGCTACGTGACCGGCCAGACCCTCGCCGTCGACGGCGGCATGACGATCGCCTGACCACCCGACGACGTACGCCGGCGCACGCACGGCACACGCACCGCGCCCCCGGGACCTGGTCGGTCCCGGGGGCGCGGTCGTCGTACGGTGTGGCTCTCGCCGACTGCCTCAGCGGCGCCGGAAGGCGACGACCACCGACGGGCGCGGGAAGTCGTCGGTGTGCGGCCAGGTCGAGGCCTGGTTCTCGAAGGTCGCCCCGTCGACCTCGCCCGGGTGCTGGACGGCGAAGAACAGCGACCGGTTGGCGTCGGTGATGAGCGGCCCGCAGGCCTCCGCGCCGCGCGGCATCGTGACGAACTGCTGCACGTTGCCGCGCTCGGGACCCTCGGTCGGCACCCGGAAGATGCCGTCGTTGGACCCCAGGACGTTGCCGTCGGTGGAGATCCACAGGTTGCCCTCGGAGTCGAAGGCGACGTTGTCCGGGCAGCTGATCGGGCTGACCTGCGCCTTGTCGAAGCCCGCGAAGTAGGTCTCGGGGGCCTCGGGGTCCCCGCAGACCAGCATGAGGTCCCAGGTGAAGGTGTCGGCGGTGTGGTCGTTGCCGGGCTGGGTCATCTCCAGCACGTAGCCGTTGCGGTTGCCCGAGGCCGGGGTCAGCGGGGCGCCCAGCGCCGGGCGGACCTGGGAGCTGGTGACGGGGTTGGCCTCGTCGGCGGCGAACCGGGTGCCGCGCTGGGAGTTGTTGGTCAGCGCGGCGTAGACCTTGCCGGTGGCCAGGTTGGGCTCGACGTCCTCGGGACGGTCCATCGCCGTGGCCGACACCGCGTCGGCCGCGAGCCGGGTGAAGATCAGCACGTCGGCGACCGACATGCCCGGCACGAAGGACTCGGTGTCGCTGCACAGCGGGATCCACTCGCCGGTGCCGTCGAAGACGCCGTCATCGGTGCCGTCGCCGACCAGCTTGGCGACGTACAGGGTGCCCTCGGTGAGCAGCCGCTTGTTGGCCTGGCGGGCCTTGCGGGAGCTGCCCTTGGCGACCTTGCGCTTGGAGACGAACTTGTAGAGGTAGTCGCCGCGCTCGTCGTCGCCCATGTAGGCCACGGCGTAGCCCTTCGAGACGATGACGTTCGCGCCCTCGTGCTTGAAGCGACCGAGCATCGTGTGCTTGACCGGCGCCTCGTCGGGCTCGAACGGGTCGACCTCCACGATCCAGCCGTGGCGGTGCGGCTCGTGCGGCTCGGTCGTGAGGTCCCAGCGCGGCTCGACCAGCTGCCAGTTGCGGCCAGAGCCCGTGGCGGTGATGCCGTACCGCGCGTACTCGTCGGTGTAGCGCGGGTCGAGCTCGCCACTGGCCTGGAAGTACTGGTTGAAGTTCTCCTCGCCCGACAGCGAGGTGCCCCACGGGGTCATGCCGCCGGCGCAGTTGTTGAAGGTGCCGAGCACCCGGGTGCCGGTCGGGTCGTCGGCGGTCTTGAGCCGGTCGTCGCCGGCGGCCGGGCCGCTCACGACGAACTCGGTGCGGTGGTGGATGCGGCGGTTGTACTTCGCCTTCGCCAGGTCGGTGACCGGGTACCACGAGCCGGGGACCGCGCCGCGGCGCAGCTCGACCACCGACATGCCGTGGCTGGCCAGGCCGATCTCGGCGATCTGCTCGGGGGTGTAGGTGTCGGCCGGGAACATCAGCTGCTCGTCGGTGTACTCGTGGTTGACCACGAGCAGCGCGCGGTCCAACTTGTCGTTCCTGCTGTTGGTGAGCGGGTGCACGCCTACGTAGTCGCAGTTGTAGCCGAACTGCATCCGAGCGGCCTCGCCGGACTGGTTGCGCACGTCGAAGTCGGGCGCGCCGGCGACGACCTTGTCGCCCCAGCGGATGACGACCTCGTGGTCGAAGCCGGGCGCGGTGACCACGGCGTCGCGCTTGTTGGGTCGCACGGCGGTGAAGGCCGCCCTGGCCAGGTCGGCGGTGCCGCCGGGGGCACCGGTGCCGGAGCGGGCCGCGACCCCGGTGGTGGCGGCCGCAGGCGCCGTGACGGCGGCGGAGGCGAGGCCGCCGAGGACCAGGGCGCTGGAGCCGGCGGCGGCACCCTTGAGGACCGCGCGGCGGGCCACGGCCTTGGCGATCTCGTCGCGCACGTGGCCGTTGCCGGAGGTGTTGGGCTCGGGGTGGTCGCACGCGTTGCCGCAGCGGAAGAAGCAGGTCATCCGGCTGCGCGAGCCGTGCCGGTTCCCCTGCTCGTCGGCGAGCGGGGTGATGGAGAGCAGGGTGCGGCCCTCGGGCGCAGGAGTCATGGGGGACTCTCCCTTTCAGGAGATGGGCGTGGTCGGGAGCCGGGGAGCCGGCCGCGACGAAACCTAGGAAGCCCGCAGGTGCGGTACGGCGGCGTCGACCCGACGCGGGGGCGACGGTTCGGTGAACGACCGGTGGTCTGGACCGCGGGGCCGGCGCGCGTCGCCTCAGCGGGCCGCGCTCGGCGGCCGACCGGTCCAGCGGCGGTGCGCCCGGGTCAGCGGCGCGGTCTCGGCGTAGCCCAGCCGTGCGGCGACGTCGGCCACCGGGAGACCGACGGCGAGCAGCTCCGCGGCCAGCCCCGAGCGCACCTCCTCCACCAGTGCGCGGTAGCCCGTGCCCTCGGCGGCGAGCCGCCGGCGCAGGGTGCGCTCGGTGACCCCGAGGGCAGCGGCCACCTCGGCCATCGGCGCCCCCTCGCGCAGCCGCTGGGCCACCAGCACCCGCACGTCGGCGACGACACCGGTGCGCTCGCGCCGCGGGAGGGCGAGTGCCTGGCAGGCGGCCGCTGCAGCCGCGTGGTCCGCACCCCGCTCGCGCACCAGCGGCCGGTCCAGCTCGCGCGCGGGGAAGGTGAGGGTCGCCCGGTCCCCCTCGACCACCTGCACCAGCCCGACGCCGCCGGGCACCAGCGAGGTCAGCACCGTCGCCACGGCCGTGGCGTCACGCTCGAGCAGCCAACGTCGTACGTCGCGGGGCAGGGCGGTGGCGTCGAGCTCGGCGACCACGCGCTCCTCCCCCGTCTCCCCCTCCAGCCGCGCCTGCGGGATGACGAAGGCGAAGCTGAGGTCGATGAAGCTCAACGCGATCCCGACCGCCTCACCCAGCGTCGCCGAGGCGCGCATGGCCCACCCCATGACGCCGAAGGAGGCCGCGGTGTAGCGACGCCCCACGTCGGCACCGCTGTCGGGCAGCAGCCGGGCCAGCGCCCGGACCACGCGCAGCTCCTGCGCGGCGGTGACGACCTGGACCCGGTCGAGGTCCTCGACCCGCAGGCCCGAGCCCACGAGCAGCGGCTCGACCGGCAGGCCGGCGCGCTCGGCGTACGCCACGAGGTGCCGCACCCCGGCCGCCGAGCGCGGGAAGTCCCAGGCGGTGGCGCCGGGCGGCGGCAGCGTGCGGGACATGTCCGGAATGATCAACCACGTTGGCGCCGATGGCTCCCCCGGGGCCGTCTCCGCTCCTAACCTCGGAGGCGTGACCAGCACTCCCGCAGCGACCCCTGCCCCCTCGTCGAGCCCGCGCACCAGCCCGCGCGTGGTGATCGTCGGCGCCGGCTTCGGTGGCCTCGGTGCCGCCCGCGCCCTGCTGCGCCGCGGAGTCACCGACGTGACCGTCCTCGAGCGCGGTGACTCCGTCGGTGGCGTCTGGCGCGACAACACCTACCCCAAGGCCGCCTGCGACGTGCCCTCCCCGCTCTACTCCTGGAGCTGGGCACCCAACCCGCGCTGGGGCCGGCGCTACTCCGAGCAGCCGGAGATCCTCGACTACATCCAGCGCACCGCGCAGGAGGAGGGCCTGCTCCCCCTCGTCCGCACCGGCACCACCGTGCTCGGCGCCGAGCACGTCGACGGCGCCTGGCGCGTGCGCACCGCAGCTTCTGACGGCTCCGCCGGCCAGACGTACGACGCCGACGTGCTCGTCCTGGCCACCGGCCAGCTCTCGGAGCCGGTCGTCCCCCGGCTCCCCGGCCTGGACACCTTCGAGGGCCCGGCCTTCCACTCCGCGCAGTGGCGCCACGACGTCGACCTGACCGGCAAGCGGGTCGCCGTCGTCGGCACCGGCGCGAGCGCGGTCCAGCTCGTCCCGGGCATCGTGGACCGGGTCGGGTCGATGACGGTCTTCCAGCGCTCGGCGCCCTACGTCGTGCCGAAGCCGGACCAGGCCTACGCCTCGTGGCACCACCGGCTCTTCGAGAAGCAGCCCGCCGTGCTCGCGGCCGAGCGCAATCTCGTCTACTGGCTCTCCGAGCGGCTCAACGGTGCCCTGGTCGGCAGCTCGCCGATCAGCCGACCGTTCCTCGCCGCGCTCAAGACCGTCTGGCGCGCGCACCTGCGCCGCCAGGTGCCCGACGCCGAGCTGCGACGCAAGCTCGTGCCCGACTACGACATCGGCTGCAAGCGGGTGCTGTTCTCCAACGAGTTCTACCCCGCGTTGGCCCAGCCCCACGTGGAGGTCGTCACCGAACCGGTGACCTCGGTCGAGCCGACCGGCGTGGTCGACGCCACCGGTCGCCTGCACGAGGTCGACGTGATCGTGTGGGGCACCGGCTTCGCGGCCACCGACTTCCTGCGCGGCATGAAGGTGAGCGCACCCGACGGCCGCACGCTCGACGAGGTGTGGGCCGACGGCGCCCGCGCCCACCTCGGCCTCACCGTGCCGGGCTTCCCGAACTTCTTCACGATCTACGGCCCCAACACCAACCTCGGCGGCAGCTCGATCATCGGCATGCTCGAGGCGCAGGCCGACTACGTCGCGCAGGTCGCCGCCGGCATCCGCGCTGGCCACCACCGCGCGGTCGCACCGCGTGCGGAGGTCTGGGACGGGTTCGACCGCGAGGTCCAGGGGCGGCTCAAGACCTCGGCGTGGGCCGGCTGCGACAGCTGGTACACCGACGGTCGCCGGATCACGACGAACTGGCCCGGGCTGGTGCAGGAGTACAAGGACCGGTTGGCGCAGGTCGACTGGTCGGAGCTGGAGGAGGTCTCGTGAGCGAGCAGGTGGCGGGTCGGCAGGAGCAGGCTCAGGAGCAGGCCGTGGACTACCCGCCCGAGCCGTGGGACCTGACGGGCACGGGCGCGATCACGACCTGGCGGGTGCCGGTCGCGTCGCTGCCACGGCTGCCCAGCGGCGTACGTCCTGCCGCGTGGCGGGGCACCGCCCTGGTCACCACCGCCTTCGTCCGGTACGACGAGCGCGGGCTCATGGCCTACGACGAGCTGCTCGCCGCGGTGCTCGTGCGGCACGGCCGCGGCCTCGCGCTCTCGATCACCGACATCTGGGTCGACAGCCCCACGTCGGTCGCCGGCGGCCGCGGGCACTGGGGCATCCCCAAGGACCTCGCGACCTTCGGCGAGCGGTACGCCGAGACCGCGGACGGCCCGATCGCCGCCGCCTCCTTCTCCCCGCGCCGGGCCCCGGACCTGCGGCTGCCGCTCCCCCTGCGCGGGTCGGTGGTGCAGACCCTCGACGGGGCCACGAAGGCCAGCCCGATCCGGGCGGGCGGCACCGTCCGCCCCGCGACCGCGCGCTGGGACCTCGCCGAGACCGGGCCGCTGGCCTGGCTGCGCGCCGCCCGCCCCGGGGTCAGCCTGCTGGCCCGGGACTTCTCGATGCGGTTCGGCTCCTGAGCCGGACGCCGCTCCGCGCGGGCGCCCCGGCCACTAGTCTCCCGGCGTGACGTCACTGGGCAGGCGGGTCCTGAGCCCGCTGGTGCAGGCCGGCTGGGCCTGGCTGGACCGCGTGGGCGAGATCGTGCCGGGCACGCGTGCGGCCGACCGCTTCGGCTCCTTCGGCGAGGGCTCGGCGATCGGCTTCCCGACCGCCACGATCATGAACCCGCGCGCCATCCACCTCGGCCGCGACACCCTCGTCGGGCGCCAGGTCACCCTCTCGGTCGGGTACGGCCTCGACGACCCGGGGATGCCCGAGCGCGGGCTGGTGATCGGTGACCGCTGCATCATCGGCGCCCGCTGCACCCTCACCGCCCACGAGTCGATCGTGGTGGGCGACGGCGTGTGGTTCGGGCAGGACGTCTTCGTCTCCGACGCCGGTCACGGCTACCAGGACCCCGACGTCCCGATCGGCGAGCAGTTCGGCAGCCACGACCCGGTCGTCATCGGGCCCGGTTCCTGGATCGGCCACGGCTCGATCCTGCTCCAGGGCACCCGGCTGGGTCGCAACGTCGTGGTCGCCGCCGGGTCCGTGGTGCGCGGGGAGGTCCCCGACCACGCGGTCGTCGCGGGCGCCCCGGCCCGCGTCGTACGCCGCTACGAGCCGGGGGTCGGATGGGTCGGCCGCACCGGGGACGTGCGCCCGGTGCTTCGTGCGGACTACCTCCAGCAGGCGCTGACCGAGCTGCGCGAGGCTTGAGGCGGGCCCCGGGACCGCGGCGTCCCCCAGGACCTAGGTCCCGACCTCGGGGGTCGTCGGTCCCGACCTGGCGCCCTGCCTCTCAGGTCGGTGCCCCGGGGACCGATCCGACTCACGCAGGCGGGGGTGAAGCCTCATCCGCGCCGGCCTCCCAGGGGGTGGGAACCATGCGCATCGTCCATCTGTCACGTCTCCCCCGGGCCCCGTGGCCCGGCCAGCGGCTCCGCGTCGACCACGCCAGCCTGCTCGGGCTCGACTCCGGTCTCGATCCCGGCGAGGTGGTCGTGCTGCGGGTCCGCGGGACCCTGCACCGCGCCGTCGTGCTGCGGGTCTCCTTCGGCCTCGACGAAACCGTCTACGACCTGCAGGTCGGTGCGGTCGTGGAGCCCGACGGGCTCGACGGTCTCGACGCCGCCGCGGTGGAGCACCGGCCGTGGGAGGCCGAGGACGTCATGGCCGTCCTGTGCCGGCTCAAGCGCACCGGGACCGGGTGCGAGGAGACCTGCTCGGCCTGCGCGCTCAACCCGGACAGCCCGCAGGGATGGATGCTCCAGCGCGCCGTGCGCGACCTCGGCTGACCGGGCGCGAGGCCCCAGGGGGTGCTGGCGCGGGCGGCAGAGCGACCTAGGCTCGACCCGACCGTGACCCGAGTCGGAGGAGAGAGTCCTTGATCTTCATCACCGCCCGCTTCCGCATCAAGCCCGAGCACGCCGAGGACTGGCCCGAGATCTCGCGCGAGTTCACCGAGGCGTGCCGGGCCGAGCCGGGCTGCCTGTGGTTCGACTGGGCGCGTGCGCTCGACGACCCGCACGAGTACTTCCTCACCGAGGCGTTCGCCGGCGACGACGCCGCGGTCGCCCACGTGCAGTCCGAGCACTTCAAGAAGGCCACGGCCGAGCTGCCGGCGTACCTGCTCGAGACGCCGCGCATCGTCAACGCGAAGGTCCCCGGCACGGACTGGTCCGAGCTCGGCGAGATGGCCGTCTCCTGACCGGGAGCCCGTTCGACGCGCTCGGGCCGGACCTGGTCACCACCGACCCCGACCTGCTCGCCTCCGTCGCGGCGGACCAGGGCTGGGCCGGCGCCGGGACCGGTCCGGCGCCGAGCACCGGACCGGTGGCGCTGGTGCGACCCCGCACCACGGCCGACGTCGCGGCAGCGCTCGCGATCGCCCACGCGCACCACGTGCCCGTGGTGGTCCGCGGTGCCGGCTCCGGACTCGCGGGGGCGGCCACCGCTCCCCCGGGCTCGGTGGTCCTCTCCACCGCGCGGATGGCCCGGGTCCTCGAGCTCGACCCCGTCGAGCGGCTCGCGGTGGTGCAGCCGGGCGTCGTGACCGCCGACCTCCGCGCGGCCGCCGCCCAGGCGGGGCTCGCCTACCCGCCCGACCCCGGCTCGGTGGCCTTCTCCACGATCGGCGGCAACGTCGCGACCGACGCGGGCGGCATGTGCTGCGTGAAGTACGGCGTCACCGGCGACTTCGTGCTGGGCCTGGAGGTCGTGTGGGCCGACGGCACCGTCTCCCGCACCGGCCGCCGCACCGTCAAGGGCGTCGCCGGCTACGACCTCACCTCGCTGCTCGTCGGCTCCGAGGGCACCCTCGGGGTGGTCACCGAGGTGACGCTGCGGCTGATGCCGGCTCCCCCGCCGGCCCTGACGCTGGTGGCGACCTTCGGGACCCTCACCGCCGCCGGGGAGGCGGTCGGCGCGCTCGTCGGCGCCGGCCTGGACCTCTCCGCCCTCGAGGTCATGGACCGCACCACCCTGGCGGCCGTCGACGACCTCACCGGCATGGGGCTCGCCGGCGGGGCAGGGCCGGACCGACGTACGCCGGCAGCGATGCTCCTCGTGCAATCCGACTCCCCGGCGGCCGCCGAGGTGCTCGCCCGCGCCGCTGCCCTGTGCACGGACGCAGCGGACCTGGCCGTGGCCCAGGACCCCGCCGAGGGCGAGGCCCTGATGGAGGCCCGTCGTCAGGCGCTCCCGGCGCTGGAACGGCTCGGGGACTGGATCCTCGACGACGTCTGCGTCCCCCGCAGCCGTGTCGTGGCGCTGCTCCAGCGGGTCGAGGAGGTCGCCGCGACCTACGGCCTGGTCATCGGTGTCTTCGGGCACGCCGGCGACGGCAACATGCATCCCACGATCGTCCACGACCGCAGCGACCCGGCCTCGGTCGCCGCGCAGCGCGCCTTCGACGCCATCACCGCGGCCGCCCTGGACCTGGGCGGCACCATCACCGGCGAGCACGGCGTGGGCCGGCTCAAGCGCTCCTGGCTGGCCCGCGAGCTCGACCCCGGCACGCTAGCGGCCTCGCGTGCGGTCAAGGCCGCCCTGGACCCGCGCGGCATCCTCAACCCGGGCGCGGTGCTCTAGCCCGAGCCATGGAGGCCAGAGACGCAGAAAGGCGGCCCGGGGGGCCGCCTTCTCTGTCTTCCTGTGGAGGTGAGGGGACTCGAACCCCTGACCCTCTGCATGCCATGCAGATGCGCTACCAGCTGCGCCACACCCCCAGGTGGTGTGCCGGAACCGGCCTGCAGACCGTTCCAGCGACGACGGAACAGTAGCCGACCGGTGTCGGCTACGCGAAATCGGGGTCCCCCGCGGTGCGGTTGTACGCCAGCAGCCGCAGCCGTCCCGCCTCCGGCTGCTCGAGGAGCTCGACCCAGCCGCAGTTGTCGACCCCGCGCAGGGCGTGGATGGCCTCGGTGGGCCAGCCGAGCAGGGCGACGGTGGCGACCCGGATGGCCGCGCCGTGGGAGACGGCCAGCGCCGTGCGGCCGGGCTCCACGGTGTCGAGCAGCGCGTGCAGCGCCCCCACCATCCGGTCGCGGACCTGCTCGGTGGTCTCGGCCCCGGGGACGACGTCGAAGTCGCCCTGGTGGAAGCGCGCGAACTCCTCGGGTGCGAGCGCGCGGTACTCGTCGTGGGAGAGCCCCTGGCGCTCGCCGAGGTGGAACTCCCGCAGCCGCGCGTCGTACGACGCCTCCAGCCCGCACGCGGCCAGGACCGGCTCCGCGGTGCGGCGGGTGCGGGCGAGGTCGCTGCACCACACGACGTCGGGTGCCAGGGCGGCCATGGCCGGGGCGACCGCCGCCGCCTGGGCACGCCCGACGTCGTCGAGATCGACGTCGAGCTGGCCCTGGATGCGGCGGGCGTGGTTGTGGGCGGTGCGGCCGTGCCGCAGGAGCACGAGACGCCGGCCGTGCCCCCGCCCGTCACGCATGTCGGGCACGTCGCTCACGAGCGGGTGACGTCCTCCGGCAGGGCGATGGCCGGGCAGTCGCGCCACAGCCGCTCCAGGGCGTAGAACTGCCGCTCCTCCTCGTGCTGGACGTGGACGACGATCTCGCCGTAGTCCAGCAGCACCCAGCGCCCGTCGCGCTGGCCCTCCCGACGGATCGGCTTGGCGCCGACCTCGCGCAGAGCGTCCTCGACGGCGTCCACGATGGCGCCCACCTGGCGCTCGTTGGAGGCCGAGACGAGCAGGAAGGCGTCGGTGATGGCCAGCTGCTCGGAGACGTCGAAGGCGATGATCTGCTCGCCCTTCTTGTCGCTCGCGGCGCGGGCGCCGGCGACGACGAGCTCGACGGCGTGGTCGGTGGCGGTCATGGTGCTCCAGGGTCTGCCCGGCGCTCGGTCACGGGGGCGGGCGCCCCCTCCGGCCCGGACGGGTAGAGGTCGTGCTTGACGAGGTACTGCACCACACCGTCGGGCACGAGGTACCACACGGGCTCCCCGCGCCGGCGGCGTCGGCGCACGTCGGAGGACGAGATCGCCAGGGCGGGGATCTCCAGCATGGTCACGCGGTCGGCCGGGATGGCGGCCAGCACGGCCGGGTCCATCTCGTAGCCGGGCCGGGTCACGCCGACGAACCGCGCGAGTTCGAAGAGCTCCTCGTGGTCGCGCCAGGTGAAGATGTCGGCCAGCGCGTCGGCACCGGTGATGAAGAAGAGCTCTGCGTCGGGCAGCTGGGCCGCGAGGTCGCGCAGGGTGTCGACGGTGTAGGTGCGCCCGGGTCGGTCGATGTCGACCCGGCTCACGGTGAAGCGCGGGTTCGAGGCGGTGGCCACCACGGTCATGAGGTAACGGTGCTCGGCGGGCGCGACGTCGCGCCCCGCCTTCTGCCAGGGGTCGCCGGTGGGCACGAAGACGACCTCGTCGAGGTCGAGCTGGTGCCGGACCTCCGAGGCCGCCACGAGGTGGCCGTGGTGCACGGGGTCGAAGGTGCCCCCCATGACGCCGACACGACGTCGGGGCGGCTGCGTGCTCCCCGCGTCACCGGCCAGGTCGGTGGCCGGCAGGGGCTCAGCTGTGCTCGCGGCCGCCGCCGAAGGCGAGGAGCGCGAAGAGCAGGCCCATGAGGATGCCCAGCGTCAGGAAGCCGATGCCCCACGAGAGGGTCATGTTGAGGGAGTGCTCCTCGGCCTCCGTGGCCAGGATCGTGAGCGCGTGCATGCCCCGATCCTAGCGGGCTGCCGCACGGGACCGGTCAGTGGTCCGCGGCCCGCTCAGCGCACGTGGCCGTCCCCGGTGACGACGTACTTGGTCGAGGTCATCTCCGGCAGTCCCATCGGCCCGCGGGCGTGCAGCTTCTGGGTGCTGATCCCGATCTCGGCACCGAAGCCGAACTCCCCGCCGTCGGTGAACCGGGTGCTGGCGTTGACCAGCACGGCTGCGGCGTCGACGGCGGCGACCCAGCGCCGCGCGGCGGCCTGGTCCTCGGTCACGATCGCCTCGCTGTGCTGGCTGGAGTGGCGGCGCACGTGTGCGAGCGCCTCGTCGAGCGAGGGCACGACGCGGGCGGCGAGGTCGAGGGAGAGGTACTCGCTGTCCCAGTCCTCCTCGGTCGCGGCCACCACCCCGTCGTACGCCGCGAAGTACGCGTCGCCGTGGATCGTGACGCCCTCGCGCTGCAGCGCCTCCACCACCCGCGGCAGGAACTGCTCGGCGACGTCGGCGTGCACCAGCAGCGACTCGGCGGCGTTGCACACGCTGGGGCGGTGGGTCTTGGCGTTGACCACGATGGCGAGCGCCTTGTCGAGGTCGGCCGCGGCGTCGACGTAGACGTGGCAGTTGCCGACGCCGGTCTCGATCACCGGAACCGTCGACTCCTCGACCACCGCGCGGATCAGACCCGCGCCCCCGCGCGGGATGAGCACGTCGACCGCCCCGCGCGCCCGCATCAGCGCCTTGACGGTGTCGTGGGAGTCCGCCGGCACCAGCTGCACGACGTCGGCCCCCAGGCCGGCGTCCTCGGCCGCACCGCGCAGCACCTCGACGATGGCGGCGTTGCTGGCCGCCGCGCTGGACGAGCCCCGCAGCAGCACGGCGTTGCCGGACTTCAGGCAGATCCCCGCGGCGTCGGCGGTCACGTTGGGCCGGGCCTCGTAGATCATCCCGACCACCCCGAAGGGCACCCGCACCTGGCGCAGCTCCAGCCCGTTGGCCAGCGTCGAACCGCGCACGACCTCCCCCACCGGGTCCGGCAGCGCCGCGACGTCGCGCAGCCCCTGGGCCATGCCCTCGAGGCGCGGCGGGGTCAGCCGCAGCCGGTCGACGATCCCCTCCGGCGTACCCGCCGCCTCGGCGCGCGCGACGTCCTCGGCGTTGGCGGCCAGCACCCGCTCCTGCGCGGCCAGCAGCGCCTCGGCCATCGCCAGCAGCGCCGCGTCCTTCTGCGCCCGCGTGGCCAGGGCCAGGCCCAGGCTCGCCGCCCGCGCCCGCTGGGCCAGCGCCAGCACGTCCTGCTCGGTGGTGGAGGTGGTCATGGCCGAGAGCCTAGGACTCGGAGCACGACGAAGCCCCGACGGTCCGAGGACCGTCGGGGCTCGCCTCGAGGACGGGGGCGTCCTCGATCAGTTCTTGCGCTTCTCGATCTGCTCGGTGGCGGCGGGCAGCACGGTCTGCAGGTCGCCGACGACGCCGAAGTCGACGAGCTCGAAGATCGGCGCCTCCTCGTCCTTGTTGACCGCCACGATGGTCTTGGCGGTCTGCATGCCGGCGCGGTGCTGGATCGCACCCGAGATGCCGTTGGCGACGTAGAGCTGCGGCGAGACGACCTTGCCGGTCTGGCCGACCTGGAAGCTGTGCGGCATCCAGCCCGAGTCCACGGCGGCGCGCGAGGCGCCGACAGCGGCACCGAGCGCGTCGGCGAGGCCCTCGACGGCCGAGAAGTCGCCACCGGTGCCACGACCGCCGGAGACGACGATGGCGGCCTCGGTCAGCTCGGGACGACCGCTGGCCTTGCGCGGCTGCGAGGCGACGATCTGGGCCTTCTTGGCGGAGTCGGAGATGGTCGCGGCGAACTCCTCGACCTCACCGGCACCGGGGGTCTCCTCCGGAGCGGCGGAGTTGGGCTTGACCGTGATGATCGGGGTGCCCTTGGTGACCTTGGACTTCACCGAGTAGTTGCCGGCGAAGACCGACTGCGTGGTCACGCCGCCGTCCTCGATGTCGACGGCGTCGGTGATGATCCCCGAGCCCGTCTTGACCGCGAGGCGGCCGGCGATCTCCTTGCCCTCGTAGCCGGAGACGATGAGCACGGCGGCCGGGGAGGTCTTCTCCACCAGCTGCTGCAGCGCCTCGGCCTTCGGGGCCACCAGGTATCCCTTGATCTCGCTGTCGTCGACGACGTAGATCTTCTCGGCGCCGAACGCCTTCAGCTTCTCGACGATCGCACTGTCGGCGGAGCCGAAGTGGACGGCAGAGGGCGTGCCGAGCCGCTTGGCCAGGGCCAGCAGCTCGAGGGTGGGCTTGCGAACTGCTCCGTCGACGTGGTCGACGACGACCAGGACCTCAGACATGTGTGTGTTCCTCTCCTATCCGAGCCCGGCTCAGATGAACTTCTTCGACGCGAGGAACTCGGTCAGCGCGGTCGCGCCGGAGCCGTCCTCGTCGGTGACGATCTCGCCGGCGGTGCGCGGCGGGCGCTCCGAGGCCTCCTCGACGGCGCTGGTTGCGGCGGTGAGGCCCACGAGCTCGGCGTCGACGCCCAGGTCGGCCAGGGTCCAGGTCTCGAGCGGCTTCTTCTTCGCGGCCATGATGCCCTTGAAGGAGGGGTAGCGCGCCTCGCCGGTCTGGTCGGTGACCGACATGACGATCGGCATGGTGGCGCCGATGACCTCGGTCGCGGTGTCGCCGTCGCGCTTGATCCGCACCTGGTCGCCCTGGGTCTCGATCACGGCGGCGAAGGTGACCTGCGGCAGGTCGAGGCGCTCGGCGAGCATCGCCGGGACGACCGAGCCGGAGGCGTCGGTGGAGGCCATGCCGCACATGACGATGTCGGGGCTCTTCCCCAGGTCCTGACCGATCTTCTTGACGGCCTCGGCCAGCACGAGCGAGGTGCCGAGGTAGTCGGAGCCGGCGATGGCCTCGTCAGAGACGAGGATGCCCTTGTCGGCACCCATCTGCAGGGCCTTGCGGACGGCGTCGACCGCCTTCTCGGGGCCGATGCAGAGCGCGGTGACCTCGGTGTCGTCGCCGGCCTTCTCCTTGAGCTGGAGCGCCTGCTCGACGGCGTACTCGTCGAGCTCCGACAGCAGGCCGTCGACGCCGACGCGGTCCACGGTGTTGTCCGACTCGAACCGCCGGTCGGCGGTGGCGTCGGGGACGTACTTCACACAGACGACAATGTTCATGGTGGGTCGGCCCGTCAGGGCCCCTCCTGTGCACTCGGGGTCGATCGCGAGGCTACCCGCGCGATCCAGACGATGTAACTGGCGTTTACGGTTGGCTTTCTCACACCCGCCGGGGGTGGCCCCCACAGGGCCGGGCACCCGCGTCGAGCAGGTGCGCGCGGGTCAGCGACCCGGGCGCACGAGCCGCTCGACCAGGCGGCCGAGCAGCAGGTAGACGACGGCGCCGAGACCCCAGTTGAACAGGGCGTTCTTGGTCTCGGCGTTGTCGCCGGTGAACTCCCGCACGCCGTTCTCCCGGGAGAAGACCCCCAGGTCGACGGCGTCGGCGGCCCGGAGCACGAAGTCCACCAGGCCGTTGTCCTCGTTGGCGTCGATCGCGACCAGCAGGGCCGCCACCGCCAGCACCAGGGCGAGCAGCACGAACGCGGTCCACAGCAGCTGCGAGACGCGGGTGCGCCAGATCGTCAGGTCGGCGCGCTCCCGCGACGCCTTGGCCGGCTTCTCGGCCTTGGCCGCCTTCTCGGCCGTGGCGGGCTTGGCGGCCCTCGGGGGCTTGGCGGGCTTCGGCGCCTTCGCGGGCGCAGCAGCAGGCGCGGCGGCAGCGGCAGGCGCAGCAGGCTCGGTCACCACCGGCTCGACGACAGGCTCCGCCGCCGGCTCCACCTCCGAGGCCCCGCCCGCACGTGCGGAGGAGAACCTGTCCCTGATGCCCATCCGTTGCCCCTACCGTCCCGTGAAGGTCGCCTTGCCCGGACCGCTCTCCACGAAGGATCGCATACCGGCCCCACGGTCCTCGGTGGCGAAGAGCGCCGCGAACTGCATGCGCTCGATCTCCAGCCCGGTCTCGATGTCGGTCTCGAGGCCGCGGTCGACGCACTCCTTGGCCGCCCGCAGGGCGAGCGCGGCGGCGCCGCTGAACTGGGCGGCCCAGGCGACGGCCTCGGTGTAGACGTCGGCATCGGGGACGACCCGGTCGACCAGGCCCATGGCCAGTGCCTCGTCGGCCTTGACGAAGCGGCCGGTGAAGATGAGGTCCTTGGCCTTGCTGGGGCCGACCAGACGCGCGAGGCGCTGGGTGCCGCCGGCGCCGGGGATGATCCCGAGCAGGGTCTCCGGCTGGCCGAGCACGGCCCTCTCCCCCGCGATCCGGACGTCCGCGGCGAGCGCCAGCTCGCAGCCGCCGCCGAGGGCGTAGCCCGTGACGGCGGCGACGACCGGCTTGGGGATGCGGGCGATGGCGGTGACGGCGGACTGCAGCGGGCCGGAGCGGGCGACCATGTCCTGGTAGGACATCTCGGCCATCTCCTTGACGTCGTTGCCGGCGGCGAAGACCCGCTCCCCGCCGTACACCACGACGGCGCGGACGTCGTCGCGCTCGGTGGCCTCGGCCGCGGCGGCGCGCAGCTCCTCCTGCACCGCGACCGAGATCGCGTTCATCTTCGGCCGGTCCAGCCGGATCGTGCCGACCCCGTCGGCGACCTCCAGCCGCACGAACTCACCCATGACACTCCACCTCTCGCCGCGTCCTCGATGGCCGGACCCGCTCACCGGGTCGTCGTGGCCCGATCGTTGCCAGGTCCTGCGTCGGCATCGTGCCACCCCTGGGATGATCGCCCGCATGGCACCGGTGACGTGGACGCACCTCGGGCAGACCGCCCGGGTCTGGCCGGGCCGCAACTGGCCTCTGGGGGCGACCTGGACGCCGGAGTCGACCAACTTCGCGGTCTACGCGCCGGCCGCCACCCAGGTCACGCTGTGCGTCTTCGAGGACGCCCCCGACGGCGGGGAGGAGGAGCACCGCTTCGTGCTCACCGAGCAGTCGCTGGGCATCTGGCACGGCGCCCTGCCCGACCTCGCGCCCGGCACCCGCTACGGCTACCGGGTCGACGGCCCGTGGGACCCCGCCCAGGGCCACCGGTTCAACCCGCACAAGCTGCTGCTGGACCCCTACGCCCAGGCGATCAGCGGCGACCTCGACCCGCAGCCGCCCGTCTTCGGCTACGTCTTCGGCTCCCCCGAGGAGCTGTCCACCGAGGACTCAGCCCCCTTCGTGCCGCGCAGCGTGGTCGTCGACCCCTCCCACGGCGGGGAGTTCGACTGGGAGGGCGACGCCCCGATGCGCCGACGGTGGCGCGACACCGTCGTCTACGAGTGCCACGTCAAGGGCATGACCGCCCTGCACGACCGGGTGCCCGAGGAGCTGCGCGGCACGTACGCCGGGCTCGGCTCCCCCGCGGTCACGGACTACCTCCGCGACCTCGGGGTCACGGCCGTCGAGCTGCTGCCGGTCCACCAGTTCCTCACCGAGCCGGGCGTGAGCGAGCGCGGCCTGGTCAACTACTGGGGCTACAACTCCATCGGTTACTTCGCCCCGCACGGGGCCTACTCCGCCTCCGGCGACCGCGGCCAGCAGGTCCGCGAGTTCAAGGAGATGGTCAAGGCCCTGCACCGCGCCGGCCTCGAGGTGATCCTCGACGTCGTCTACAACCACACCGCCGAGGCCGGCCCGCTCGGGCCGACGCTCTCCTTCCGCGGGCTGGACGACCGCGGCTTCTACAAGCGGGTGATCCCGGTCCCCGACCCGGAGACGGGCGCCGTGGAGTACGACGACACCTACTGGGACGTCACCGGCTGCGGCAACACCGTCGACTCCAACCACCCGCTGGCACTGCGGCTGATCCTCGACTCGCTGCGCTACTGGGTCACCGAGATGCACGTCGACGGCTTCCGCTTCGACCTGATGTCGGCCCTGACCCGCACGGGCTACGACATCGACATGGGCTCGGACCTGCTCGTCGCGATCGGCCAAGACCCGGTCCTGCGCCACGTGAAGCTGATCGCCGAGCCGTGGGACGCCTCGATGGACGGCTACCTCGTGGGCCGGATGCCCCCGCCGTGGGTGGAGTGGAACGACCAGTACCGCGACGAGATCCGCGACTTCTGGCGCAACCACGCACCCGGCCCCCGCACGGTCGCGACCCGCCTCGCGGGCTCCTCGGACCTGTACGCCGACGACGGCCGTTCGGCGTACAACTCGATCAACTTCGTCACCGCGCACGACGGCTTCACCCTGCGTGACGTCGTCACCTACGAGCGCAAGCACAACGAGGCCAACGGCGAGGAGAACCGCGACGGCACCGACAACAACCGCTCGTGGAACCACGGGGTCGAGGGCGAGACCGACGACCCCGCCCTCCAGGCCGTACGCCGTCGGCAGGCGGCCAACATGATGGCGACCCTGTGCCTGTCCAACGGCGTGCCGATGATCACCGCGGGCGACGAGCGCGGGCGCACCCAGCGGGGCAACAACAACGCCTACTGCCAGGACAACGAGACCTCGTGGGTCGACTGGCGCCCCGACGACGCGTGGCTGGACGTCTACGAGGTCACCAAGACCGCGCTGCGGCTGCGCCGCGACCACCCGGCCCTGCGCCAGCGGCACTGGTTCGAGGGTCGGCCCACGATCCGGGGCGGGCCCAAGGACCTGGCCTGGCTGCACCCCTCGGGCCGGGAGATGACCGACGAGGACTGGTTCGACCACGAGCAGCGCACGATCGGGATGTTCGTCTCCGGCGCGCCGCTGCGCGCCCCGGGCCCGCGCGGGGAGCAGCAGGTCGACCGCTCGTTCATGATGTGGTTCAACGCCGGCTGGCTGCCCCAGGCGGTCCACCTGCCCGAGAACGACTGGGTGCAGGCCGGCGAGGTCGTGCTCTCCACCGACGCGAAGCTCTCGGTGGGGGCCCGGGTCGACGCCGGCGGCCGGATCGCGATCGGCCGCCGCAGCGTCGTCGTGCTGCGCGAGCTCGCGCCATAGGAGGTACCCCTACGGCGCCGGCAGCGCCACCACCCCGAGCTCGGCGTCGGAGGCCAGCAGGTCGTGCCGCGGCACGACCCGCACCGTGTAGCCGAACGCGCCGGCGTGGTCGAGCGCGACCTCGCCGTCGAAGCGGTGCCGCCCGCCCTCGTAGCTCTCCGCGAGCGTGAGCAGGCAGGTGCGGGTGTCGAGCAGCTCGTCGTCGGCGCCGGCCCGCCCGTGCACGAGCTGCACCGCGACGTCCTCGGGCGACAGCGCGCCCAGGGCGACGAAGGCACGGGTCGACATGACCGCGCCGACCTCGGGCGCGTCCCCGACGCCGCTGGACTCCACGTGCTCGACCCGCACGCCCGACCAGGCCGAGCGGACCCGCTGCTTCCAGGCCGCGAGGTCGCGGGCGCCGGCGTAGTCGTCGTTGAGCGCGCGCGCCACCCCGGCGGCCGGGGCGTAGAGCCGGCGCACGTAGTCGCGCACCATCCGGGTCGCGAGCACCTTGGGGCCCAGCGACTTCAGCGTGTGCCGCATCATCTCGACCCACGCGGTCGGCACGCCGTCGCCGTCGACGTCGTAGAAGCGCGGGGCGACCTGGGTCTCGATCAGGTCGTAGAGCGCGGCGGCCTCGAGGTCGTCACGACGGTCGGGGTCGTCCAGCCCGTCCGCCGACGGGATGGCCCAGCCGTTGCCGCCGTCGTACCACTCGTCCCACCAGCCGTCGAGGATGGACAGGTTGAGGCCGCCGTTGAGGGCGGCCTTCATGCCCGAGGTGCCGCACGCCTCGTAGGGGCGCAGCGGGTTGTTGAGCCACACGTCGCAGCCGGGGTAGAGCGGCTGGGCCATGGCGATGTCGTAGTTGGGCAGGAAGACGATGCGGTGCCGGACCTCGGGGTCGTCGGCGAAGCGCACCATCTCCTGGATCAGCCGCTTGCCGCCGTCGTCGGCGGGGTGGGACTTGCCGGCGATGATGAGCTGCACCGGGCGCTCGGGGTCGAGCAGGAGACGCTTGAGCCGCTCGGGGTCGCGCAGCATCAGCGTGAGCCGCTTGTACGACGGCACCCGGCGGGCGAAGCCGATCGTCAGGACGTCGGGGTCGAGAGCCTCGTCGATCCAGGCCAGCTCGGCCGGGGCGCTGCCCCGCTTGGCCCACGACTTGCGCAGCCGGCGCCGCGCGTCCTGGACCAGCCGCTCGCGCAGCTCGCGCTTGACCGACCAGATGGCCCGGCCGTCGATCTGGTCCACCGCCGCCCAGAAGGCGTCGGTGTCGTCGGAGTCGCGGTCGGCGCCGCTGCCGACGCCCTCGGCCAGGTCGTAGACCTCGCGCGGCACCCAGGTCGGGGCGTGCACCCCGTTGGTGATCGAGGTGATCGGCACCTCGGCCTCGTCGAAGGCCGGCCAGAGGCCCTGGAACATCCCGCGGGAGACGTGGCCGTGCAGCAGCGAGACGCCGTTGGCGCGCTGGGCCAGCCGGAAGCCCATGACGGCCATGTTGAAGACGCCGGGGTCCCCGCCCTCGTAGTCCTCCGCACCCAGGGAGAGCACCCGGTCCAGGGGGACGCCGGGCACGGCGCCGCCCTCGCCGAAGTACTGCTCGACCAGCGTCCGCGGGAAGCGGTCGATGCCGGCCGGGACCGGGGTGTGGGTGGTGAAGACGGTCGAGGCGCGACCGACCTCGAGCGCGGTGTCGAGGTCCAGCCCGGGGCCGGCGGGGTCGACGGTCAGCTCGCGCAGCCGCTCCAGGCCGAGGAAGCCGGCGTGGCCCTCGTTGGTGTGGAAGACCTCGGGCTCGGGGTGCTCGGTGATGCGGCAGTAGGCGCGCAGCGCCTTCACGCCACCCACGCCGAGCAGCAGCTCCTGGCGCAGCCGGTGCTCGGAGTTGCCGCCGTAGAGCCGGTCGGTCACCTCGACGTACGCCGCGGGGTTCTCCTCCACGTCGGTGTCGAGCATGAGCAGCGGCACCCTGCCGACGCTGGCGACCCACACCTGGGCGACCAGGTCGGGCCCGCCGGGCATGGTGATCGAGATCCGGGTGCGCTCCCCGCTGGGCTCGCGCAGCAGCGAGATCGGCAGCTCGTCGGGGTCGAGCAGCGGGTAGGTCTCCTGCTGCCAGCCGTCGCGCGACAGCGACTGCTTGAAGTAGCCGTGGCGGTAGAGCAGGCCGACCCCGATGATCGGGACGCCCAGGTCGCTGGCGGCCTTGAGGTGGTCGCCGGCCAGGATGCCCAGGCCGCCGGAGTACTGCGGGAGCACCGCGGTGATGCCGAACTCCGGGGAGAAGTAGCCGATCGCGCGCGGCAGGGACTCCCCGCCCTGCTCGCCGCGGGCCCGCTGGTACCACCGGTCGGCGCCGAGGTACGCCGCCAGGTCGGCCTGCGCGGCGTCCAGCCGCTCCCGGAAGTCGGCGTCCGCGGCGAGCTCGGCGAACCGGTCACGGTCCACGGCCCCCAGCAGCCGGACCGGGTCGTGGCCCACGGCGTCCCACCGCTCGGGGTCGACGGCGGCGAAGACGTCCTGGGTCGGCGGGTGCCAGGACCAGCGCAGGTTCAGCGCGAGGTCGTGGAGGGGCGCCAGCTCGGCCGGCAGGACGGGGCGGACGGTGAAGCGTCGGATGGCACGCACCCGCGGGATGCTAGACGGTTTCTTGGATCGATCCAACACTGACGCTCCGCGGACTGGACGGGTCACGGAGCGGTCACGGTCCGGTGACGGCCGGGTCCAGACGGACGTCGCGCATAACCACCGTGAGCGACCGGCGTTGTGCAGGCCATGCCCATCGCTCCCTCGCGCCGGGGCCGCCGTACGACGGTCGCCCTCGCCCTGCTGACCACCACCCTGGTCCCGGGCCTCGCGCAGCTCCCCGCCCTCGCCCCTGCCTCCGCCACCGCCTCCCTGGCCACGGCCGACCGCGGCGACATCGTCGGTGACCTGGTCTCGACCATCGGCGACACCGTCCCCGGCCTCTCCGACCTCGACCTGCGGGGACGGGTGCTGCCCACGCGCGCCCAGCTGGCCGCGGCCGACCGGCTCGGGCCGACGACCCTGCGCTGGAACGCCCTCGGCACCCCGGCCTCGCTGCTGCCCACCGACGGCGCGCTGGCGCGGGCCACCTCTCCCGACCCGGTGCGTGCTGCCCGCGCCTTCCTGGAGGACCACGCGAGCCTCTTCGGCCTGACCCGCGCGGCGATGGGCGACCTGGAGGTGGTCAACGCCCAGGAGCTGGCGAGCTACCCCGACGCCCAGGGTCGCCCGACCGCGCCCGCCGGCCACGCCGTGCTCCTGCGCCAGCGCTTCGGCGACCTGTCCCCCGCGATCGGCTCGATGGTGACCGTGGGTGTCTCCCGCGGCGAGATCGCCTACGTCTCCTCCTCCCTCGCCCGGGTCGCCGACGGCACCTCCGTCCCCGCCGCCGAGCTGAGCCCGGTCCAGGCGTGGGTCGAGGCCGCCGCCAACGTCGGTCGCTCCATCACCGGCTCGGTGCTGTCCAAGATCGTCGAGACCCTCGACGAGGCCACCGCGGGCGTCGTCGCCTGGACCCGGCTGGCCGTGCCCGGCTTCTCCGAGCAGCAGCAGGTCCGCCTGCGGGCGCTCGCCCTCGCCGACGGCACAGTGCGCCCGGTCTACGAGACCAACGTCGTCGACAACACCGACGGCCACGCCTTCGCCTACACGCTGATGGTCGACGCCGTCACCGGCGACGTCCTGCACCGAGCCCACCAGGTCGAGAACGACTCCGTCCAGGAGGTCTTCCAGGGCGCGTTCACCGGCACCGAGTGCGGCCCGAAGCACCCCTTCGAGCTGACCGACGACGCCACCCGCACCCTCACCGCGGTCGCCCTGGCGCTGCCGCTCGACGACGTCGTGGTGAAGTTCTTCGGCCCGAAGGACCGCCTGCTCTTCACCGGTGACCTGCTCACCAGCCCCGAGGTCGCGACCTACACCGCGCCCGAGCCGCTGCCGGCCGGTGTCTACTCCGCCCAGGTCTGCCCCTTCGACGAGGCCTCGGCCGTCCTCGGCATGTACGCGCTGCTGGTCACCACCTCCGACACGGGTGCGCCCACCCCCGGCGGCGCGGCCTTCGCCCCCACCTGGAGCTACTTCCCGGCCAACCCGTCGATGTCCTCGACCAAGGTCGGCACGACCCCCTCCAACGACGTGGTCGGCTGCTGGACCGCCACCGAGGGCTGCACCGAGCCCACCGGTCCGTTCGCCAACGTCGCCTCCCCTCTCGCCTGGGACCAGGTCAACGTGGCGGGCCTCTCCTCGATGACCACGCTCGGCAACAACGCCAACACCCACGAGGCCTGGGTCAGCCCGCTCACCCCGGGCGGCCTCTTCCAGGCCCCGATCTCCCCGGTGCGCGACTACACCGGTGAGTTCACCGACGCCTGGAACGAGTCGGGCTGCGCCCCGACGAACCTCGTGCCGGGCGGCAACGACGTCAACTACGTGACCGGCAACCTGTTCGTGTCCCACAACCGGATGCACGACTACAGCTACTACCTCGGCTTCACCGAGGCCAACTACAACATGCAGCTGGACAACTTCGGCAAGGGCGGCGTCGGGGCGGACCAGGAGATCGGCAACGTCCAGGCCGGCGCGCTCACCTCCCCGGTCTTCGACGCGACCGGCGTCGCCACCGGTCGCAACAACGCCAACCAGGTCACGCTGCAGGACGGCGTGCCGGGCATCACCAACCAGTACCTCTTCCAGCCGGCCGCGGGCGCGTTCTACGCCCCGTGCACCGACGGCAGCCTGGACATGGGCATCGTCGGCCACGAGTACACCCACGCCATCTCCAACCGGATGATCGCCGGCCCGGACGAGGGCATCGGCTCCCAGCAGGGCGGCGCGATGGGCGAGTCGTGGGGCGACCTGGTCGCCGCGGAGTACCAGTTCAGCCACGGCTACGACAACGGCGGCAACATCTGGGCCGTCGGCGTCTACGCGACCGGCAACAAGACGACCGCGATCCGCAACTTCTCCATCAACCGCAACCCGCTCAACTACTCCAACTACGGCTACGACACCCTCGGGGTGCAGGTCCACGCCGACGGCGAGATCTGGAGCGGCACCCAGTGGGAGGTCCGCCAGGCCCTGGTGGAGAAGTGGGACGCCCGCTTCCCCTACCGGGACAAGAAGCTGCAGGTCGCCTGCGCGGAGGGCACGCCCAACGCCTCCCCCGTGGCCCCGCAGTTCTGCCCCGGCAACCGCCGCTGGATCCAGCTGCTCTTCGACGCCTTCCTGCTCCAGCAGGGCAGCACCACGATGCTCGACGCCCGCGACGCCATGCTGGCCGCGGACCGGATGCGCTTCGGTGGCGAGAACCAGCAGGTCATGTGGCGCGCCTTCGCCCGCCGTGGCATGGGGGCGAACGCCACCATCGCCAAGGCCGACGAGAGCGACGTGACCGGTGGCTTCGCCACCCCGAAGGAGCCCAACGCCACGGTCCGCTTCACCGGCGGCAACGGCCCCACGCAGGTCTTCGTCGGCATGTTCGAGGCCCGCACCTCGCCGGCGGCCGACACCGACCCGCGCACCAAGCGGATCTCGTCCACCGCCCGCTTCGCGCCGGGCACGTACGACGTCATCTACGTGTCCCGCAAGGGCGGCTTCCACCGGACGACCCTGCAGCTGCGCGCGGGCGAGACCCGCACCGTGCGGATGCCCGAGCACCGCAACCTCGCAGCGGGCGCGGCCGGCGCGAAGGTCATCGACGCGACCCCGGGCTCACTCAAGACCGAGGCGCTGATCGACGGCACCGAGGACACCAACTGGGCCGGCATCACGGCCGAGAACGTCGACGAGTCCAACCCGTACGTCGCGGTGGACCTCGCCGGCGGCACCTCGACCATCCGTCGGGTCCAGGTCAGCGCCCTGCTGAACCCGGTCGACGGTCCCGAGGACGTCGACCAGGCCTCCGGCTCGCGCTTCACCGCGTTGCGCCGGTTCGCGATCGAGGTCTGCACCTCGGGCTGCGAGAGCAGCAAGGCCCGCTGGACCCGGGTGTTCACCTCCGCACCCGACGCGTTCCCCTCGGTGCGCCCGCGCCCGACCGCCCCCACCCAGGCCATGCGCTCCTTCCGGCTCCCGAGGCCGGCCCGCGCGGCTGCGGTGCGCCTGGTGACCCTGGAGAACCAGTGCACCGGGTTCAAGGGGTACGCCGGCGAGCTCGACAACGACCCGATCACCACCACCGACTGCGCCACCGGGTCGGACCGCGGGACGATCGTGCACGCCGCCGAGCTGCAGGTCTTCAGCCGGTAGCGGGGAGATCTTCCCCACAGGCTGACATCGGCACGGGCGGGCAGCACCACCACGGTGGGCTGCCCGCCCGTCGTCGTGGTCGGCCGTGGCGCTCCCTCACCCCGGGGGCCGCTTGCACCTGCTGGGGGCAGCCGGTTGGGTAGTGCGCATGGTCGGACGCATCCCCGTCATGAACGTGATGCCCCTGGTGGACCTCGGACGTCAGCCCGCCAAGGCGACCGTCGGCGAGCCCTTCCCCGTGACCGCGACGGTCTTCCGGGAGGGCCACGACGCGCTGGCGGCGGAGGTCGTCCTGATCGACCCCACGGGCACCCGGCGGGCCCCGGTGCGCATGCACCTGCCCAGCCCCGAGCCCAACGAGTACCTCGCCTGGGTCACCCCCGACGTGGAAGGGGCGTGGACGTTCGAGGTGCACGCCTGGTCCGACCCGCTGGCCACCTGGCAGCACGACGCGGGCATCAAGATCCCGGCCGGGGTCGACGTGGAGCTGATGTTCACCGAGGGCCGACTGCTCTTCGAGCGGGTCCTCGCCGAGCTGCCCCCCGAGGAGACGAAGGCGCGCGAGGTCCTCGAGGGCGCCGTGCTGGCCGCCTCGGACACCGGGCGCCCGGCCGGGGCCCGCCTGGCCGCGCTCCAGGACCCGGAGCTGGACGCCGTCCTGCTGGCCCACCCCCTGCGCGAGCTGCTGACCGTCGAGGGCCCCTACCCGGCGTACGCCGACCGGGAGCGCGCGCTGTTCGGCAGCTGGTACGAGTTCTTCCCGCGGTCCGAGGGCGCCACGAAGGACCCGGTCACCGGGAAGATCACCAGCGGCACCTTCCGCACCGCCGTGACCGGCCTGGACCGGGCGAGGGCGATGGGCTTCGACGTCGTCTACCTGCCGCCGATCCACCCGATCGGCGAGGTCAACCGCAAGGGCCCCAACAACACCCTCACCCCGGGCCCCGACGACCCGGGCTCGCCGTGGGCGATCGGGTCCAAGGACGGCGGGCACGACGCGATCCACCCCGACCTCGGCACCATGGCCGACTTCGACGCCTTCGTCGCGCACGCCAGGAGCCTGGGCCTCGAGGTCGCGCTGGACCTCGCGCTGCAGGCCGCACCCGACCACCCGTGGGTCACCGAGCACCCGGAGTTCTTCACCACGCGCGCCGACGGCTCGATCGCCTACGCGGAGAACCCGCCGAAGAAGTACCAGGACATCTACCCCATCAACTTCGACAACGACCCGACCGGCATCTGCCGCGAGGTCCTGCGCGTGGTGAAGCTCTGGATGTCGCACGGGGTGCGGATCTTCCGCGTCGACAACCCGCACACCAAGCCGGTCGCCTTCTGGGAGTGGCTGCTCAAGGAGGTGCGCCGCACCGATCCCGACGTGCTGTTCCTCGCCGAGGCCTTCACCAAGCCCGCGATGATGCGCGGGCTCGGCGCGGTCGGCTTCCACCAGAGCTACACCTACTTCACCTGGCGCACCGCGAAGTGGGAGATCGAGGACTACCTGCGCGAGCTGAGCCGTGAGACCGACCACCTGATGCGGCCGAACTTCTTCGTCAACACCCCTGACATCCTCCACGCCTACCTCCAGTACGGCGGGCCGGCGGCGTTCAAGGTCCGGGCGGCGCTCGCGGCGACCAGCTCACCGACGTGGGGCGTCTACTCCGGCTACGAGCTGTTCGAGCACGTGGCGGTGAAGCCCGGCTCGGAGGAGTACCTCGACACCGAGAAGTTCCAGGTGCGGGTCCGCGACTGGGAGGGCGCCGAGGCCGAGGGGCGGACGCTGGCGCCGTACCTCTCGATGCTCAACCGGGTGCGCCGCGAGCACCGCTCGCTGCAGCTGCTGCGCAACCTGACCGTCCACTCCAGCGACGACGAGAACGTGCTGGTCTACGCCAAGCAGGCCGTGGTCGGCGACCCCGACAGCGACACCGTCATCGTGGTCGTCAACCTCGACCCGCACGCCACGCGCGAGACCACCGTCCACATCGACCTGCCGGCCCTGGGCATGGACTGGGGCGAGCGGTACGTCGTGCACGACGAGGTCACCGGGGCCGACTGGTCCTGGGGCCAGCACAACTACGTCCGGCTCGACCCCCACCACGAACCAGCCCACGTGCTGACCGTCAGGAGAGGCGCATGACCCAGGCCCCGCACGAGACCACCGACTCGGGAGTGGACGTGACCGAGGCCGCGCACAGCACGCCCGACTGGTTCAAGACCGCCGTCTTCTACGAGGTCCTGGTCCGCTCCTTCCGCGACTCCAACGGCGACGGCACCGGCGACTTCAAGGGCCTGGTCGAGAAGCTCGACTACCTGCAATGGCTGGGCGTGGACTGCCTGTGGGTGCCGCCGTTCTTCCCCTCCCCGCTGCGCGACGGCGGGTACGACGTCGCCGACTACGAGGGCGTGCTGCCCGCGGTCGGCACGATCGACGACTTCCACCACTTCCTCGACGAGGCGCACGCCCGCGGCATCCGCGTGATCATCGACTTCGTCATGAACCACACCAGCGACCAGCACCCGTGGTTCCAGGCCAGCCGCAGCGACCCCGACGGCCCGTACGGCGACTTCTACGTCTGGTCCGACACCGACGAGCTCTACCAGGACGCCCGGGTCATCTTCGTCGACACCGAGCCCTCGAACTGGACCTGGGACCCGGTGCGCGGGCAGTACTTCTGGCACCGGTTCTTCCACCACCAGCCCGACCTCAACTTCGACAACCCGGCCGTGCACGACGCGATCCTCGACGCGCTGCGCTTCTGGCTCGACATGGGCCTGGACGGCTTCCGGCTCGACGCCGTGCCCTACCTCTACGAGCGGCCCGGCACCAACGGCGAGAACCTGCCCGAGACCCACGAGTTCCTCAAGAAGGTGCGTCGGGTCGTCGACGAGGAGTACCCCGGCCGGGTGCTGCTGTGCGAGGCCAACCAGTGGCCGCAGGACGTGGTGGAGTACTTCGGCGACTTCTCCGTCGGCGGCGACGAGTGCCACATGGCCTTCCACTTCCCCGTCATGCCGCGCATCTTCATGGCGGTGCGACGGGAGTCGCGCTACCCGATCTCGGAGATCCTCGAGCAGACCCCGGCGATCCCCGACACCTGCCAGTGGGGCATCTTCCTGCGCAACCACGACGAGCTGACGCTCGAGATGGTCACCGACGAGGACCGCGACTACATGTGGTCGGAGTACGCCAAGGACCCGCGGATGAAGGCCAACATCGGCATCCGCCGCCGGCTGGCCCCGCTGCTGGACAACGACACCAACCAGATCGAGCTGTTCAACGCCCTGCTCCTCTCGCTGCCCGGCAGCCCGGTGCTCTACTACGGCGACGAGATCGGGATGGGCGACAACATCTGGCTCGGTGACCGCGACGGCGTGCGCACCCCCATGCAGTGGACCGGCGACCGCAACGCCGGCTTCTCCTCGGCCAACCCCGGCCGGCTCGACCTGCCGGTGGTGCAGGACGCGATCTACGGCTACGAGTCGGTCAACGTCGAGGCGCAGATGGAGAACCCCTCCTCGCTGCTGCACTGGACCCGCCGGATGCTCGCCGCCCGCCGCCACCACCCGGCGTTCGGGCTCGGCACCTTCCACGACCTCGGAGGCTCCAACTCCTGCGTGCTGTCCTACGTGCGGGAGTGGACCGACCCGGCGACCGGCGAGGAGGACGTGATCCTCTGCGTCAACAACCTCTCCCGCTTCCCGCAGCCGGTCGAGCTGGACCTGCGCCGCTTCGAGGGCCGCCGGCCGGTCGAGCTGCTCGGCAACGTGCCGTTCCCCCAGGTGGGCGAGCTGCCGTACCTCCTGACGCTGGCCGGGTACGGCTTCTACTGGTTCCGGCTGACCACGCCCGAGGGCCACCACGAGGAGGACCAGCTGCTGTGAGCGAGCCCGACGATGCCCGTCCGGGGCTGAGCCCGGAGACCGACCACCTCGACCGCCAGGTCCTGGCCGACTACCTCGCGCGCACCCGCTGGTACGCCGGCAAGGGCCGCCCCTCCTCCGTCACCGGCGTACGCAGGCTCGGCGAGGTGCCCGGGACCCAGACCCGCGCGGCGACCGGTGGCCCGGCCGAGCCGCGGGTGGCCCTGCACCTGGTCGAGGTGACCTACACCGACGTCGAGCCCGGTGCGCCCGACGCCGTGGAGCACTACCAGGTCCCGCTGGCCCTCTACACCGACGCCGAGGCGCGGCTCGAGCACGCCTTCGTCGGCTGGTGGGAGGAGCCGGGGGTGGGCTGGGTCCACGCCTACGACGCGCTCCACGACCGGGAGGCGATGGCCGCCTGGCAGCACGCCTTCGCGGCGGCGGCGGAGCAGCCCGGCGGCAACCTGCACGACCCGGCCAGCTCGCTGGCCTTCCACCGGCTGCCCGGCCACGACCTCGACCTCTCCGCGCACTCGACGCTCTTCTCCGGGGAGCAGTCCAACTCCTCGGTGGCCTTCGGCGAGGACGCGCTGCTCAAGGTCTTCCGCAAGGTGACCCCCGGGATCAACCCCGACATCCAGGTGCACGAGGTGCTCTCGCGCGCCGACTCCCCCGACGTGGCCCACCTCTACGGCTGGGTCGACTGGGTCGAGCCGGGGTCGGTCGACGCCGCGGACCCGGACTCGGGGGAGGTCGTGCAGCTGGCGATGCTCCAGCAGTTCCTGCGCACCGCCTCGGACGGGTGGGACCTGGCGCTGGCCAGCGTCCGCACCCTCTTCTCCGAGCCCGACGTGCACGCCTCGGCCTCCGGCGGCGACTTCGCCGGCGAGGCGACCCGCCTCGGCCTGACCCTGCGTGCGGTGCACGACCTGCTGGTCGAGCACTTCGGCGCCGGCCGGGTGCCGGCCGGAGAGGTGGCCGCACGGATGCGCGAGCGGCTGCCCGCCGCCGTCGCGGCCGCGCCCGCCCTCGCCGAGCACGGTGAGCGGCTCGAGGCCCTGTTCGACCGCGTGGGCGCCCTCGGCGACGTCACGGTGCACCGGGTCCACGGCGACCTCCACCTCGGCCAGACCCTGCGCACCTCGCTGGGCTGGAAGATCGTCGACTTCGAGGGCGAGCCGGCCAAGCCGCTGGCCGAGCGGCTGCTGCCCGACTGCCCCTGGCGCGACGTCGCCGGGATGCTGCGCTCCTTCGACTACGCCCCGCGCGTGGTCGAGCGCACCTGGGCCGAGGACGACCCCGACGGCGGCGAGGTCCGCGGCGCCCGTGCCCAGGAGTGGGCCAACCGCGCCAAGAACCACTTCCTCGTCGCCTACGCCGGTGGCGAGGTGACCCCCGAGCAGCGCACGCTGGTGGAGGCCTTCGTCGCCGACAAGGCCGTCTACGAGACCGTCTACGAGACCCGCAACCGGCCGACCTGGGTGGACATCCCGCTCCGGGCCGTGGCCGAGATCGGAGCCGCATGAGCCCCGCCAGCACGCCCGCCAGCACACCCGCCCCCGCGCCCGTCCCCAGCGAGGAGCTCGACCAGCTCGTCCGCGGCGAGCACGGGCACCCGCACGCGGTGCTCGGCCCGCACGAGCACGACGGCGCGGTCACCGTGCGCGTGCTCAAGCCGCTGGCCTCGCGGGTCGCGGTCGTCGGTGACTTCGGGGAGGTCGCGCTGACCCACGAGCACGAGGGCGTGTGGGTCGGGGTGCTCCCGGTGGCAGAGGTCCCGGCGTACCGCCTTTCCGTGGCGTACGACGGCGAGCCGCTGCTCCTCGAGGACCCCTACCGGTTCCTGCCTACGCTGGGCGAGGTCGACCTGCACCTGGTCAACGAGGGCCGTCACGAGCAGCTGTGGACCGTCCTGGGCGCGCACGTGCACCACTACGACGCCCCCGGCCAGGAGCCGGTCAGCGGCACCTCGTTCGCCGTCTGGGCCCCCTCGGCGCGGGGCGTGCGGCTGAAGTCCGAGGCCAACGGCTGGGACGGCCGCGAGCACCCGATGCGCCAGCTCGGCACGTCCGGGGTGTGGGAGCTGTTCGTGCCCGGGATCGGGTCCGGGACGGCGTACAAGTTCGCGATCCTGGGCCAGGACGGCCACTGGCGGGAGAAGGCCGACCCGCTCGCGCAGTGGGCCGAGCAGCCCGCGAGCACCGCCTCGAAGGTCTTCGAGTCCTCCTACGCCTGGGGTGACGAGGAGTGGATGGCCGCGCGCGCCGAGCGGCAGGCCGTGAGCGCGCCGATGAGCACCTACGAGGTGCACCTGGCGTCGTGGCGCAAGAACTACGACGACACCCTCTGGTCATGGGAGCAGCTGGCCACCGACCTGGTCGCCTACGTGTCCGACCTCGGGTTCACCCACGTCGAGCTGATGCCGGTGATGCAGCACCCCTTCGGCGGGTCGTGGGGCTACCACGTGACGTCGTACTTCGCCCCCGACAGCCGGTTCGGCGACCCCGACGGCTTCCGGCTGCTCGTCGACCGGCTGCACCAGGCCGGCATCGGCGTCATCCTCGACTGGGTGCCCGGCCACTTCGCCACCGACGAGTGGGCGCTGGCCCGCTTCGACGGCACCCCGCTCTACGAGGACCCCAACCCGCAGCGCGGCTGGCACCAGGAGTGGGGCAGCCACATCTTCAACTTCGGCCGCCCCGAGGTGCGCAACTTCCTTTTCGCCAACGCGGTCTACTGGTGCGAGGAGTTCCACGCCGACGGCCTGCGCGTCGACGGCGTCGCCTCGATGCTCTACCTCGACTACTCCCGCAAGGAGGGCGAGTGGTCGCCCAACATCCACGGGGGCCGCGAGAACCTCGAGGCGGTGCAGTTCCTCCAGGAGATGAACGCCACCGTCTACCGCCGGGTCCCCGGCGTGGTGACGATCGCCGAGGAGTCGACCTCGTGGCCGGGCGTCACGCGGCCGACCGACGTCGACGGCCTGGGCTTCGGCTTCAAGTGGAACATGGGCTGGATGCACGACTCGCTGGCCTACATGGCCCACGAGCCGGTGCACCGCGCCTACCACCACGGGGAGATGACGTTCTCGCTGGTCTACGCGTGGTCGGAGAACTTCGTGCTGCCGATCAGCCACGACGAGGTCGTGCACGGCAAGGGCTCGCTGCTGCGCAAGATGCCCGGCGACCGCTGGCAACAGCTGGCCAACCTGCGCGCCTACCTCGCCTTCATGTGGGCCCACCCCGGCAAGCAGCTGCTGTTCATGGGCTGCGAGATCGGCCAGGAGTCGGAGTGGGCGGAGTCGCGCGAGCTCGACTGGTGGCTGCTGGACCACCCCGAGCACCGCGGCGTCCACGACCTCGTGCGCGACCTCAACACGGCGTACGCCGGCTCCGGCGCGCTCTGGGCGCTCGACCACTCCCCCGAGGGCTTCGCGTGGCTGGACGCCAACGACGCCGGTCGGAACGTCTTCTCCTTCGTGCGGCGCGCCCCCGGGCACCCCGACGTCGTGTGCGTGGCCAACTTCTCGGCCGTGCCGCACCACGGGGTGCGCGTCGGCTTCCCCTCCACCGGGGAGTGGTCGGAGGTGCTCAACACCGACGCCGAGGCCTACACCGGCTCGGGCGTGGGCAACTTCGGCTCGGTCACGGCCGTCGAGGGCGGCCACCACGGGCAGCCCGCCCACGCCGACGTCTCCCTCCCGCCGCTGGGGACCGTGTGGTTCCGGGCGCAGAGGTGATGCGGTTCCCGCCCAGTGTCTAGGGTTGGGCGCGTGACCGCCCAGCCGACCCTGACCGACGGCACCGTCACCCTCGAGCCCGCCGCGGAGCCGCACACCTTCGTGGTGCTCGCCGGCGAGGAGCTGGTGGGCCGGGTCGCCGTCGTGCCCGTCGAGGGTCGCACCGGTGAGCGCGTCGGCGAGCTGTCCTGGGAGCTGGCCGAGACCCACCGCGGCCGCGGCTACGCCACGCGGGCCGTGCGGGTGCTCACCGACTGGTCGCTGGCCCCTGTCCGCGAGGACGGGCTCGGCCTGAGCCGGGTCGAGGCGCACGTGCCCACCGACCTCGAGGCGGCCCTGCGCGTGGCCACCCGGGCGGGGCTGCGCCGTGAGGGCGTGCGTCGCGTCGTCCCCGGCGAGGAGTCGGCCACCACGGGGTATGTCGTGCTGGCCCGCCTGGCCACCGACCCCCCGCTCTCCGAGCCCGGCGCGTTCCGCTCCCTGCTCAACTCCTTCCTCCCGCGCAAGCGCGCGATCGGCCAGATGCTGGTGCGCGACGGCGAGGGCCGGGTGCTGCTGTGCCAGCTGACCTACAAGCAGGACTGGGACCTGCCCGGCGGTGTCGTCGAGGTCGGCGAGTCGCCGCAGCTGGCGGTGGCCCGCGAGGTCGAGGAGGAGCTCGCCCTCCACATCGACGCCGGCGCGCTGCTGCTCACCGACTGGCTGCCGCCGTGGGGCGGGTGGGACGACGCGCTGTGCCTGGTCTTCGACGGCGGCACCCACGACGCGGCGATCCTCGAGAGCGTCGTCGAGCAGCCGCGCGAGATCCGCTCCGCGGAGTTCTGCACCGTCGAGCAGGTCCGCGAGCGCTGCGCCGACTTCACCGCGCGCCGGATCGAGTCGGCTCTGGCCAACGTGGGCCGCGGGGGTCCGGCGTACGTCGAGAGTGGCGGGGTCGGCTAGGCCGGCGGGCGCTCCAGCAGGTCGCGCGCCAGCATCGTGGCCCCCGCGACAGCCGCCGGCATCACGGCGACCGCACCCAGCGGCACGAGGAAGCACAGCTGGATGGCGACCCCGAACCCGAGGACCGTCGCGCGGTCACGGCGCAGCACCTCGGCCCGTGCGACGCGGTCCATCCCGCGGGCCTCGAGCGGACGGGAGAGCAGCTCGCCGGCCAGCAGCCGCCCGGACACGGTCACACCCAGCACCAGCCCGACGACGGCACCGACCACCGGGAGCAGGCCCAGCACGAAGACCCCGAGGCCCAGCAGCAGACCGGTGCCGGCCAGCGCCGCGCCGTCCTTGACCGACGTCCAGAACCCCGGCCCCTGGTCGGGGACGTCACCGCCCAGCATCCGCTCGGTCTCGGCCCAGATCTTCTCGTAGAACGGGTCCCCCACCGTGAGCGTGATCGCGGTGAAGGTCAGCGACGACACGACGACGAACCCCAGGACCACCAGCACCGCCAGGCCCAGCCGCAGCAGGTCGCGCAGGCCCCCGGTCCAGTCGTCGGCGAAGGGCGTGGCCCACGCGACCAGGTCGCCCACGTGCAGCAGCAGCGCGACCAGGGCGGCGAGCACCGCGAGCAGCACCAGCAGCGCCGGCACCATCCCCAGCAGCATCAGCCCCGGGCGACGGCGCCACGTCCCGAGCCCGCGCACGAGGTAGGACGGGCCGCGCACGGGACCGCCGCCGCTCAGAACAGCGCCGAGGCGAGGGCGCGGCGACCGTTGAGCACCCGCGGGTCGTCGTTGCCGACGGCCGAGAACAGCCCCAGCAGGTGGTCGCGCGCGCGGTCGCGCTCCTTGTCCGACGTACGCCGCACCAGCTCGACCAGGCGGGCGAAGGCGTCCTCGACGTGCCCGCCGAGCATGTCCAGGTCGGCGACGAGGGTCTGGGCGTCGACGTCGTCGGGGTCGGCCGCGGCGGCCGCGCGCGCGGCGTTCAGGTCGACGCCCTGGGTGCGCTGGAGGACCTTCGCCATCGCGAGCCCCGCAGCGGCCTCGGTGTCGGCCGGGTTGGCGGACACCAGCTTCTGGTACTCCGCCACCGCCCGGTCCACGTCACCGGCCTCGAGCGCGTCCTGCGCCGGGGCGTAGCGCGGGTCCATCGCCGGCTCCTCGCCCTCGGCGGTGGGAGCGGCCGCGCGCGGCTGGTGCCGGCCCGTGATGCCCTGGGTGGTGAGCTGCTGGCCGACCTGCTGCAGCACGGTGCGCAGCTCGTCGATGCCCAGCACGTCCTGGAGCAGCGGCTGCGGACGGCCGTCGAGCACGGCCATCACGAACGGCACCGAGGGCAGCTGCACGGCCTGGGCGATCGCCGGGGTGGCGTCGACGTCGACCAGGCCGGCGAGGAAGCGGCCGTCGTACTCGTCGACGACGGTGGCGAGGTCGCGGGCCATCTGCTCGCTCTCCGGCAGCCGGCTGGCGGAGAAGAAGACCAGCAGCACCGGCGCGGTCATCGAGGACTCGACGACCTCCTGGAAGTTCTGCTCGGTGACGGTGACGGAGTACGCCGACCCGCCGCCGGCCCCCGCGGAGCCGCCCTGCGCGCCGGCGCCGGCCGCGCCACCCGCAGGAGCCTGCGGGGCGGGGCGCTTGAGCGCGGAGAGGTCGATCGCACCGGGTCGGGAGAACGGCTGCTGCGTCATGGCCGACATCCTAGGAAGCGTGCGCCCCGCCCGGTCAGGCGAGGCCCCTCGGGCCGGACCCCCAGGCCGGACCCCCCAGGCCGGACCCCTCAGGCCAGACCCAGCCCGACCGCCTCCTCGCGCAGCTCCTCGCGGGCCCGCGGGTGCGCCGCGTGCTCGACCAGGTGCCGCGCCTGGGACCGCTCGTCGTGGCCGGCCACCTCGGCGACGCCCTGCTCGGTGATGACCGCGGTGGGCTGGAAGGAGGTGACCGGCTCGTCCACGAGCGGCACGATCGTGGAGCAGTCCGCCTTGGGGTGCCAGGAGCGCAGCGCCATCAGCGCCTGCCCGCCGTCGCTGTGCAGCGCACCGACGATGAAGTCGGTCTGGCCACCGAAGCCGGAGTGGATGCGCGCGTTGATCCGCGAGGCGTTGGCCTGGCCGAAGAGGTCGACCTGCAGCGCGGTGTTGACGCTGGTCATCGCCGGGTTCCGCGCGATCAGCGCCGGGTCGTTGGCGGTCTCGGTGCGGATCATCCGCACCCGCGGGTTGCCGTCGACCCAGGCGAGCAGCTCGGGGGTGCCGAAGAGGAAGGAGGCGTGGATCGGCACGTCCGGGTCCAGCGCCCCGGCCAGCTCCAGCGCGAGGATCGAGTCGGAGAACATCTCGGTCCACACCCGCATCCCCCGGCGCTCGACCAGGCCGCGCAGCGCCGCGTCGGGCACGGCGCCGATCCCGGCCTGCAGCGTCGCGCCGTCGCCGACCCGCACTGCCACCCGTTCGCCGATCAGGGCCGCCTCGTCGTCGATGCGTGCCGGCGCCGCCGGCACGGGCGGCTCGTCCGCCTCCACCAGCAGGTCGACGTGCTCGAGGTCGAGCTCGGCGTCGCCGAAAGTCCAGGGCACCTGGTCGCTGACCTGCGCGACGACCCGGCCGCCTCGCGCGCGGGTCGCCTCGATCGCGGCCGGCAGGATGTTCACCTCGGTGCCGAGGGACACCTTGCCGCCGCGGGGGCGGGTGGTGTGGAGCAGCACCAGGTCCGGCGGCTGGGTGGTGCGGAAGAGCCGCGGCACCAGCGAGAGCCGCGAGGGCGTGTAGCGCAGCCGCGGGCTGCGCCGCATCCCCGGCCCGACGAAGGGTGTCTCGAAGACCACCCCGTCGCGGTCCGGAATGCCGCGCTGGGCGTTGAGCATCCACAGCCGGTACGCCGGCAGCAGCCCGTCGACCAGGCCGAGCAGGTGCCCGGGGCTGGCGTGGTTGCCCGTGACCACGACCCGCGGGTCGTCCGGGAGGTCGGCCAGCAACGTCGCGAGGTCCACTGCCCCATCACAGCAGACGCGGGCCCCGCACCGACCCGCCCGGTCGGGCTCGGTCCGCAGCCGGGCCCGGGCGTGTCAGTCCCCGAGGAGCCGGTCGGCCGCGGCGTACGGGTCGGTCTCGCCGGCCGCGACCGCCTCGGCGAGCGCGTCGAGGGAGGACCGGTCACCGATCTCCCAGCGCCTGCGGAGCGCGGCGACCGCGACCGCCTCGACCTCGGCGCGCGCGCGGCGGGCGCGGCGCACGGCCAGCTGGCCGGTCCCACCCAGCCACTCCCGGTGCGACGACAGCGCCTCGACGACCTCGTCGACGCCCTGGCCCGACTGCGCCACGGTGAGCACGATCGGCGGCTTCCAGGAGCCCTCGGCGCGCTCGGCGAGCGAGAGCCCGTTGCGCAGGTCGCGGCGCAGCCGCTCGGCGCCGTCGCGGTCGGCCTTGTTGACGACGTAGACGTCGCCGACCTCGAGGATGCCGGCCTTGGCGGCCTGGATGCCGTCGCCCATGCCGGGGGCGAGGAGCACCATCGTGGTGTCGGCGAGTCCGGCGACCTCGACCTCGCTCTGGCCCACGCCGACGGTCTCGACCAGCACGACGTCGAAGCCCGCGGCGTCGAGGACCCGCACGGCCTGCGGGGTCGTGAAGGAGAGTCCGCCGAGGTGGCCGCGCGAGGCCATCGAGCGGATGAAGACGCCCTCGTCGGAGGCGTGGTCCTGCATCCGGATCCGGTCGCCCAACAGGGCGCCGCCGGAGAAGGGCGAGGAGGGGTCGACGGCGAGCACGCCGACCCGCTTGCCCGCGGCGCGCAGCGCGCCGATGAGGGCGTTGGTCGAGGTCGACTTCCCGACACCGGGGGCGCCGGTCAGGCCGACCACGTGCGCACGGCCGGTGTGCGGCGCGAGCGCCGCCATCACCGGCCGCAGCAGGGGCGACTCGTCCTCGACCAGCGAGACGAGCCGGGCGACGGCCCGGGCCTGGCCGGCGCGTGCGCGCTCGACCAGGTCCGGGACCGCCGAGGCGTCAGCTCTTCGGGACACGCACGATCAGGGCGTCGCCCTGGCCGCCGCCGCCGCACAGCGCGGCCGCACCGGTGCCACCACCGCGGCGCTTGAGCTCCAGGGCCAGGTGCAGCACCACGCGGGCGCCGGACATGCCGACCGGGTGGCCCAGGGCGATCGCGCCGCCGTTGACGTTGACCTTCTCGTCGGGGATGTCGAGGGCGCGGGCCGAGGCGATGCCGACCGCGGCGAAGGCCTCGTTGAACTCGACCAGGTCGAGGTCGGCGGGCGAGATGCCCTCCTTGTCACAGGCCTTCTTGGTGGCGTTGGCCGGCTGCAGCTGCAGGGTGGAGTCGGGGCCGGCGACCATGCCGTGCGCACCGATCTCGGCCAGCCACTCCAGGCCCAGCTCCTCGGCCTTGGCCTTGCTCATCACGACCACGGCGCAGGCACCGTCAGAGATCTGCGAGGCCGAGCCGGCCGTGATGGTGCCGTCCTTAGCGAAGGCGGGGCGCAGGTTGCCCAGCGACTCCACGGTGGTGTCGCCGCGCACGCCCTCGTCGGCGGAGACGACGACCGGGTCCCCCTTGCGCTGCGGGATCGAGACCGGGACGACCTCCTCGTCGAAGACACCGTTCTTCCACGCCAGCGCGGCCTTCTGGTGCGAGGCGGCGGCGAAGGCGTCCTGCTCCTCGCGGGTGAACTTGTCGGTCGCGGCGTTGCACGACTCGGTCAGCCCGCCCATGGCCTGCTGGGTCGCCTGGTCGAACAGCGCGTCGTAGGCCATCGAGTCGACCAGCGCGGTGTCGCCGTACTTGAAGCCCTCGCGGGACCTCGGCAGCAGGTGCGGGGCGTTGGTCATCGACTCCATGCCGCCGGCCACGATGATGTCGGCCTCGCCGGCGCGGATCATCTGGTCGGCGGTGGCGATGGCGTTGAGGCCCGAGAGACACACCTTGTTGATGGTGATCGAGGGCACCGAGGCGGGCAGGCCGCCGGCGATGCCGGCCGCGCGGGCGGGGTTCTGGCCCGCGCCGGCGAGGATGACCTGGCCCATGATCAGGTAGTCGACCTGGTCGCCGGACACGCCGGCCTTCTCCAGGGCGCCCTTGATCGCGAAGCCACCGAGGTCGGCGGCCGAGAAGCTCTTGAGCCCGCCGAGCAGGCGGCCGATCGGGGTGCGCGCCCCGGCGACGATGACGGTTCCGGACATGGGGTTCTCCTCCAGTGCTGGCGTGGGCCCGACCCCCGGGCGCGCCGACGTTCGCGGTGCGCCGGGCCGGGACCGGCTCAGGCTACCCACGAGTCACCTCGGCGGCGAGAGGCGTCCGTACGACGTCCGGTGAGTCGCTCGTCACAACCTCCGCAGGTGCGTTGTCGCGCCCGCCCCCGTCGTACGACGATGCGGCCATGAGCGCACCCCTGGACATCCCCGCCCACCTCTTCACCGCCATCGACCACGTCGGCATGGCCGTGCCGGACCTCGACGAGGCGATCGCGTTCTACCGCGACACCTTCGGCATGACGCTGGCGCACGAGGAGACCAACGAGGAGCAGGGCGTGCGCGAGGCGATGATGGCCGTCGGCGACTCCGGCTCCTGCGTGCAGCTGCTCGCGCCGCTCTCGGAGTCCTCCACGATCGCCAAGTTCATCGACCGCAACGGCCCGGGCTGCCAGCAGATCGCCTACCGCGTCACCGACGTCGAGCAGGTGGCCGCGATCCTGCGCGAGCGCGGCCTGCGGATGCTGTACGACGCGCCCAAGCGCGGCACCTCCGACAGCCGGATCAACTTCGTGCACCCCAAGGACGCCGGGGGCATCCTCGTCGAGATCGTCGAGCCCGCCGCGCACGCGGCGCACTGACCCGCCGCCGGACCGGACCGGCCGGCGGGCCGCCCATGGCGTGCATCACAGCCGCTGGCCCGCGAGACGCCCTTCCCGTCACTGTTACCCATCGGTAATCTCAGCCCCCCGTCGCGGGCACCCGCCCCGACCGACTCCCGACGACACAGGAGCCACCCCGTGCAGCACATCCTCGACGCGATCCAGGCCCTCGACTCCGGCGACGTGGCCTCGGAGGACTTCGCGAACCTCGCCCTGCCCGAGTCCTACCGCGCCGTGACCGTCCACAAGGACGAGGTCGACATGTTCGAGGGGGTCGCCACCCGCGACAAGGACCCGCGCAAGTCCCTCCACGTCGAGGACGTCGCGCTGCCCGAGCTCGGTCCCGGCGAGGCCTTCGTCGCAGTCATGGCCTCGGCGATCAACTACAACACCGTGTGGACCTCGATCTTCGAGCCCGTCTCCACCTTCGGCTTCCTCGAGCGCTACGGCCGGCTCTCCGAGCTCACCAAGCGCCACGACCTGCCCTACCACGTGGTCGGCTCCGACCTCGCGGGCGTCGTGCTCAAGACCGGCCCCGGTGTCACCCAGTGGAAGCCGGGCGCCGAGGTCGTGGCCCACTGCCTCAGCGTCGAGCTCGAGGACCCGGCCGGCCACGACGACACGATGATGGACCCGCAGCAGCGGATCTGGGGCTTCGAGACCAACTTCGGCGGTCTCGCGCACATCGCGCTGGTCAAGTCCAACCAGCTGCTCCCGAAGCCGGCCCACCTGACGTGGGAGGAGGCGGCCAGCCCGGGGCTGGTCAACGCCACGGCGTACCGCCAGCTGGTCTCCAAGAATGCCGGTCAGATGAAGCAGGGCGACAACGTCCTGATCTGGGGCGCCTCGGGCGGCCTGGGCGGCTTCGCGACGCAGTACGCCCTCAACGGTGGCGCCAACCCGATCTGCGTGGTCTCCAACGAGGAGAAGGCCAAGATCTGCCGCTCCATGGGCGCGGAGATGATCATCAACCGCTCCGAGGAGAACTGGAAGTTCTGGAACGAGGACAACACCGAGCAGAACCCCAAGGAGTGGCAGCGCCTGGGCAAGAAGATCCGCGAGCTCACCGGCGGCGAGGACATCGACATCGTCTTCGAGCACCCCGGCCGCGAGACCTTCGGCGCCTCGGTCTACGTCACCCGCAAGGGCGGCACCATCACGACCTGCGCCTCGACGACGGGCTACATGCACGAGTACGACAACCGCTACCTGTGGATGAACCTCAAGCGGATCGTCTCCAGCCACTTCGCCAACTACCGCGAGGCCTACGAGGCCAACCGCCTCATCGACCAGGGCAAGATCCACCCGACCCTGTCGAAGACCTACACCCTGGACGAGGTCGGCCAGGCCTCCCTCGACGTGCACCACAACAAGCACCAGGGCAAGGTCGGCGTCCTGTGCCTGGCCCCCGAGGAGGGCCTGGGCGTGCGCGACCACGAGAAGCGCGCCAAGCACCTCGACGCGATCAACCGCTTCCGCGGCGTCTGAGCCGCCGCACCTGCTGCTCCCACCACGAGGGCCGTCCCGCAGGGGCGGCCCTCGTGGCGTCCCCAGCCGGTCCGGGCCCGGAAGCACGGCAACTTCTCAGGCCCCGCAGGCGTCCTCCGGGTGTGTCCCACCGGGGCCCCGCGCCATGATGGGGCCCGCCACCGCACTCCCACGACTGGAAGTAGGTTGTCCTCCATGAGCGACCAGGGCCTGTCCATCTTCGACGAGGAGCCCGGCTCCCCCGACGACAAGACCCAGGTGATCCCCGTCCAGGGCGCCTCAGCGAGCAAGCCGAGCACCCCCGACGCGCAGGCGGGCCCCGGATCCGCCGCCGGTCCCAGCCGTGCCGCGGGCGGGTCCGCGACCGGTCAGCCCACGGCCCAGCGTCCCGTCGTGCCGCCGGCACCCGCCCCGGCCCGCGGCGGCGCGCCCGTGCCCCCGCCGAGCGGCAGCGCCTTCCCGGTCGTGCGCCGCGGTGGGTACGACGTCGCCGCGGTCGACACCCGGCTGCGCCAGCTGCTCGCGGAGAAGTCCGACGACGCCTCCCGCCTCGTCGCCACCGAGCGCCGCGTCGCCGAGCTCGAGAGCGAGCTGGAGCGCGTCCGCACCGAGCTCGCGGAGATGGAGCGACCGTCGTACGCCGGGCTGGGCGGACGCGCCAGCGCGATGCTGCGCCTGGCCGAGGAGGAGGCCGCCGACGTGCGCGCCACCGCCCAGCGCGACGCCGCCGAGATCCTCACCCAGGCCGAGCGGGACGCGAAGGCGATCCGCGCCGACGCCGCCCGCGAGGCCGAGGACATGCGCCTGGTCCAGCTGGCCGAGCTGGAGGAGCACCGCACCCGCCTGCTGACCGACGCCGAGCAGGAGCGCTCGCTGGCCCGCAGCGAGGCCGACGACCTGCGGGCCTCCGCACAGCGCGAGGCCGAGCAGCTGCGGCTGGCTGCCCAGCAGGAGTCCACCGAGATGCGCACCGCCGCGCAGCGCGAGGTCGAGAAGGCCCGTGCGGCCGCCGACCGCGAGGTGACCGAGGCGCGGCGCACCCTGGCGGTGGAGAAGGAGCGGCTGGCCCGCGAGGCCGCCGACCACCACGAGAGCGCCATGGCCGAGACCCAGCGCCTGGTCCAGGAGGCCGAGCAGCGCGCGACCGCCGCCGAGGAGCGCGGCCGCCAGGCCACGACCCAGGCCACGCAGTACCGCGAGCAGTCCCAGGCCGAGGCCGACGCCCTGCTGCAGCGGGCCCGCCGCGAGGCCGAGCAGATCGTCGCCTCCGCGCAGAAGCAGGCCGAGTCGATCTCCTCCTCCGGCACCGCCGAGGCCGAGCGCGAGCTCGCCGCGGTGCGCGCCGAGGTCGAGCGGCTGCAGAAGCGCCGCGACGGCATCACCGCCCAGCTGGCCTCGCTGGCCGACATCGTCTCCGGCTTCGGCCGCGACGACGACGCGCCCGCCGCCGAGGCCGGGAGCGCCCCGGACTCCGAGGCGGGCTCGAAGTGAGCAGCGGGTCGGGCGGGCCGGAGGACGAGCGGCCCGACCCGGCCCCCTCGCGCCACCCGGAGCCGGCGCGGGAGCACGACCACTCCCGGCTGGCCGACGACGAGACCAACGCGATGGTCGAGGAGCACGAGCGCGAGGCCGTCGACGGGGACGGTGACGAGGACGCCCACGTCGGCCTGGTCGGCGGTCCCGACCACCTCGGGCACCCCGGTCCCCCGCTGGACCGCCGGGCGCCGTTCTACCTCGGCTTCTTCGGCGGGCTCGGGGCCCTCACCGCCTGGTGGCTCGGCACGACCCTCCTGGCCATCGGCAGCACGCTGCTGCTCATCGTGGTCTCGCTGTTCCTCGCGGCGGGGCTGCACCCGGCCGTCCTCTTCCTGGAGCGGCACGGCCTGCGCCGCGGCTTCGCGGTCCTCACCGTCACGGTCGCGTTCCTGTCGGGCGTCACGCTGTTCGTCTTCGCGATCGTGCCGGTCATCGCCGACCAGGTCAGCGCGCTGACCGACCGGGCGCCGGGCTGGTTCGACCAGCTGCAGTCCAACGAGCGGATCCGCGACCTCGAGGCGGAGTACCAGGTCCTCGAGCGGGCCAAGGAGTACGTCGCCAGCGGCGACTTCATCAGCGGCCTGTTCGGTGGGGTGCTGGGGCTGGGCCTGGCACTGCTCGGGGCGGTGTTCAACGCCTTCATCATCTTGGTGCTGACGCTCTACTTCCTCGCCTCGATGGAGACCACCAAGGCCGCCGTCTACCGCCTGGCCCCGGCCTCGCGCCGCGACCGGGTCAGCCGGCTCGGCGACCGGGTGCTGGCCGGCATCGGTGGCTACGTCTCCGGCGCCTTCCTGGTGGCGCTGGTCGCCGGGCTGTCCTCGCTGGTCTTCCTCTTCGCCGTCGGCCTCGGGGAGTACGCCGTCGCGCTGGCCACCGTGGTGGCGCTGCTGGGCGTGATCCCGATGATCGGGGCCACCCTCGGCGCGGTCGTCGTGGTCGCTATCGGCTTCGCCACCGACGTGCGGACCGGGATCATCTGCATCGTCTTCTATGTCATCTACCAGCAGGTGGAGAACTACCTCATCTACCCGCGCGTCATGTCGCGCTCGGTCGACCTGCCTGGCGCGGTCATCGTCATCAGCGCCCTGGTCGGCGCGGCCGTGCTCGGCGTCGTCGGCGCGCTCCTCGCCATCCCCACGGCAGCCGGCATCCTGATGCTGCTGCGCGAGGTCTACGTGCGGCGACAGGACGCCAGCTAGGCCTGTCCGTCCGCGGGGCGCGGCCCCGCGGCGTGCTTCTCGACGGCGGCCGGCGCGGGCGCGTCCACCAGCGGGACCGGCGCGTCGACCACGGGCCGGCGTCGCAGCTGCACCAGAAGGACCGAGGACAGCACCAGGGCGGCGCCGACCGCCTGCAGACCCGTGAGCCGCTCCCCCAGCACCAGCGCCGCCAGGGTCACCGTGGCGACGGGCTCGAACGTGGAGAGGATCGAGGCGGCCGAGGGCCCGGTGCGACGCAGGCCGGCGAAGAACGTCGTGGACGCCACGACGGTCGAGACCAGGGCGATGCAGGCGATCCAGCCCCAGCCCTCGGCTCCGAGGTCCAGGTCGATCCCGCCGGTCAGCGCGGCGCGACCGGCGAGAGTGACGGTGGCGCCGACCATCACCAGGGCGGTCAGAGTCAGCGCGGGCACCCGCTGGACCGTCGTCTCCCCGACCAGGATGTAGACGGTGTAGGTCAGGGCCGCCCCGAAGGCGAGGGCCACCCCGGCGGCGTCGAAGGACACCGCGCCCGCACCGACCAGCACCAGGGCCGTCCCTCCGGTCGCCGCCAGCAGGGCCGCGACCCGGGCCGGCGTGAGGCGGTCACGCCCGAGCAGCACCGACGCGACGGTCACCATCACCGGGAAGGTGTAGAGCACCAGCGCCACCAGCGCGGCGTCGATCCGCTCGAGGGCGGCGAAGTAGAGCGAGGCCTGGGCGGCGTACCCGATCCCCCCGAGAGCGATCGCGGTGAGCACCAGTCGTCGCAGGCCGGGTCCCACCACCGGGAGCGCCGGTCGGCCGCTCCGCGCCCGCAGGGCGAGCACGGCGGCCGCGAGGACGAGCGAGGCCAGCGCGAACCGGAGCAGCACCAGCGTCGGGGCCGGCACGCCGGCGGCGTACGCGAGCTTCCCGAAGACCGCCATCGCGCCGAAGCACGTAGCGGAGACGAGGATCAGCAGGGGTCCCACCCGCACAGCGTGGAGGTCCGCCCGGGCGGCAGCCACCGCGTTCCGCGCCGTCTCGCTGCTCGGACTGCGCGGGGCCCGGCGCTCTCGGTCGCGTCACTCCGCCCAGATCGACGCGCAGCTTCGAGATCGTGGAGGCCTTGGTCCATCGGGTGGACCAAGGCCTCCACGATCATCACACCACGGAGGAATCTGCGTCATAGCGCCGCGAGCGGGGCGCCAACCGGCACGGCTCCCCTCCCCACCGCCTACGGTGACCGCGTGCCCCGAGCCACCCGCCCCCACCTCGAGCGCTGGGGCGCCCTGGCCCTGCTGGTGCGCCCGACGTACGTCGCGACGGAGGTCGTGGTCGCGGCGGCGACGACCGGCGGCTACGGCTTCGCGCGGGACACGGTGAGCCGGCTCGGTGAGGTCGGCTGCTCGGCGGCGTACTGCTCGCCGCGGCACGAGCTGATGAACGGCTCGTTCGTGGTGTTCGGCGTGCTCCTGGCCGCAGGAGCGACGCTGCTGCACCGAAGGCTCGGACCGCTGGTCACCGTGCTGCTCGTCGTCTCCGGGCTCAGCTCGGTGGCCACGGGCCTGGCGCCGCAGGACCAGGGAGCGACCCTGCACCTGCTGGCGGCCGCTCCCCTGTTCGTCGCCCAGCCCTTGGCGTTGCTGCTCCTCGGGGCACGCGCGCGCCGGGAGCAGCCGAGAACGGCTCGGACGCTCACCAACACCGGAGTCGTGACCGCCGCAGCGGCAGTCGCCTTCATCGCCCTCGGCGACACCCCGGTGACCGGCGCGCTCGAGCGGCTGGCCCTCTGGCCGGTGCTGGTCGCGCTGGCCTGGTGGGCGTGGCGGGAGACGCGGGTCAGTTCTGGATGACCGGCTCGGGCCGCTCGGCGATGTGGGCCCCGCGGCCCTCGCCCAGCTTGACCGTGACGACACCGGCCAGCACCACCAGGCCACCGACCAGCTGGATGCCGCGCGGCAGCTCGCCCAGCAGCAGCCAGGCGGCGACGACCGCGGCCAGCACCTCGGTGAGTGCGACGAACGAGGCCAGGCGCGAGCCCAGCCGGCGCCCGGCGGCGATGCCGGAGGTGTAGGCGAGCGCCGCGGTGACGAGCCCGAGCACCAGCACGGGGACCCACCAGGCGACCGTGCCGCCGGCTGCTCCGGCGTACGACACGTCGGCGGTGCCGGCCTCCATCGGCAGCAGCCCCACCAGCCCGAGCAGGCCGAGGGCGACCGCGCCGACCACGAGGCCGCCGGCGGCCAGCGAGAGCGGCGGCAGGCCGTTGTCCTCGTCGGCGGAGATGAGGAAGTACGCCGTCGCGCCGACCATCGCACCCAGCGCCCAGAGCACGCCCGGCACGCTGAGGTCGGCCCCGGAGACCACGTCGAGCACCAGCACCAGGCCGAGCACGGCCAGTCCGGCGCCGGCCAGCGTGACCGGGCCAGGCCGCTGGCCGTGGCGCAGCCACAGCCACACGACGACCGCGGCGGGCGCGGTGTACTCGATGAGCAGCGCCGGGCCGACCTGCATGTGCTGGACCGCGGAGAAGTAGCAGAACTGCGCGCCGGCGACCGCCAGCACGCCGTAGGTGAGGACGAGGGAGGCGTTGCGCCGCAGCAGCTCCCACCGCCCGCGCAGCGCGACCAGCCCGAGCGGAAGGACGACCAGCGCGGCGACCGAGACGCGGATCAGCGTCGTCGCCCCCGGCGACCACCCCGTGTCCAGCAGTCCACGCGCCACGGCACCGGACAGGCCGAAGGACAGCGAGGAGACGAGGGCGAAGGCGAGGCCCGCCGGCACCCGCGACACGGAGGCGCCCCGCGAGGCGTCATGGGTCAACGTCGTCATGACACATGACAGTACGGTCGACGTAGTAATCTGTCAAAATGGTATTCGCCCATGACACCGCGATGTCGCTCCAGGCGGCCGTCGAGCTGGTCAACACCGCCTCGGAGCCCGACACCCTTCAGACCGTCGCCGACCTGGACGAGTTCTACGCTCGCTTCCAGTACACCGGTCGCCGCCAGCGCACCCGGGCCGAGCTCGACGAGGTCCGTGCCCTGCGCGGCGAGCTCCGCACCCTCTTCACGGCCTCCCGCGAGGACGCCGTCGGCATGGTCAACCGGATGCTCGCCGAGGCCGGAGCGGTGCCCCAACTGGTGCGTCACGAGCCCTACGACTGGCACGTGCACGCCGTCTCCCCCGACGCCGCCCTCGCCACCCGCATGACCGTCGAGACCGCGATGGCGATGATCGACGTCATCCGCGCCGACGAGATGTCGCGGCTCGGCACCTGCGACGACGAGGACTGCGACGGCATCGTCCTGGACCTCTCCCGCAACCGGTCCAAGCGCTTCTGCTCCACCACCTGCGGCAACCGCAACGCCGTCGCGGCCTACCGCGCCCGCCGGGCCGGCGGGGACTGATCCAGGCCGGGAGCCGCGCTCAGCACCACTCCCGCAGCCCGTCGGCGACCAGGTCGCGGTCGCGCAGCAGCACCGGCAGCTGCTCACCGAACCCCTCGCAGGTCTCCCCGAAGTCCACCCGGCGGTACTCCACGACCAGCACCTGGTCGCCGTACGTCGCGGTGTAGGCGTCGCACTCGTCGTAGCGACCGCACTCCTCGGCGACCGCCAGGTCGAAGCCCACCTGCGCGCCGTCCCAGCCCGCCCGGTTCTTCTGCGCCGCAGCCAGGCCGACCTCGTGGGCCGCCTCGACCAGCAGGGCGGCGTACGCCGTCGCGTGCCGCGCCCGCAGCAGGCCGTCGCTGCGGGTGAAGGAGTCGAGGTTGTCGTACTCCACCGCCTCGAAGCCGTCCTCGGCGCACCCGGCGGTCCAGCCGCCCACGATCCGGGCCAACCGCTCACGCTTGGCCGCGGAGCGCAGGTCGAGCAGCCACTCGCCCCACGCCTCGTCGACCACCGGCCGCCCGCGTCCGTCCTTCAGCACCAGCGCCCACCGCTGGCGCCAGAAGCGCTTCGCATCCGGCTGGATCTGGAAGCCGTTGACGTAGCAGAGGTCGTAGCGCCCCTCCTCGACCGGCGTCGGCGCCTCGGTGCGGTCGCGGGCCACGATCCCGACGTGCGGCGGCGGGTCGGAGACACCGCCGAGCTGGTAGTCCCAGTCGCTCGCGGACGGCAGTGCCGGTAGAGGTGCCGGCGGGGGCGGCACGGCCGGGACGGCCACGGCGAGCACCGCGACGACGGCGGCGAGGACACTGGCGACCACCCGGTCACGCTAGCCCCAGGAGAGCCGCCACGGCGGCGTACGGCCCACCAGCTCGTCCCACCTGCCGGGACGTGAGCGAGGCCGACCCCGGTTCCCCGGCGCGGCGTGGAGCGCTGTGACACCCTTGTCCCCAGCGGGACTTCCCCACAGCCGTCCCAGGAGACCATCCATGCGCATCCTCGTCGTCGACGACGACCCCGACCTGTCGCTGCTGATGTCGCTGTTCCTGCGCAAGGCCGGTCACGACGTCACCACGGCCGGGGACGGCATCGAGGCGCTCGGGTCCATCCGCGAGCAGGTCCCGGACATCGTCGTGCTCGACTGGAACATGCCGCGCCTGGACGGCCTCGGCCTGACCGCCGCCGTGCGCGGCGAGCTGGGGCTCACCTCGCTGCCGCTGCTCATGGTGACCGCGCTGCCCGACCACGCGAAGGCGCTGGCCGGCGGGGTGGACCGAGTGCTCGTGAAGCCCTTCACCGCCGCCGGGCTGGTCGAGGCCGTCGAGCAGCTGGCCGGCGCCGAGCGCGCCACCTGAGACCGCCGCCCCGACCGGGGGCGGGTCAGAAGTCGAACAGGTCGCCGAAGCCCTCGCCGATCCCGCCGAGCAGGTCACCGAAGCCCTCGCCGACGCCGGCAATCCCCTCGCCGATGCCCTCCCCGATGCCGCCGAGGGCATCGAAGCCACCCATGCCGCTGAAGAGCAGGCCGGCGAACATCCAGTCCATCGGGCTGAACGCGCCGAAGTAACCGGCGGCGTAGGGCCGGTAGGCCCGCCCGCCCTGCCAGTAGGGCACCCGCTGGGTGCCGACCATCACCTTGCGGATGTCCGGCTCCGCGCCGGCACGCACCCGCTCCACGTCCAGCGCGCAGGCCGGCACCTCGCGCTCGGCGCCGCCCGGCGGCGTCCACGGCACGTCGTACACCGAGGGCCCGTGGCGGGGGTCGAAGAAGCACGGCGGACGCCGGGTCGGGAGCGGCCGGCCCGCCACCCGTGCACGCACGCAGTTGATGGCGTACCGACCGTCCTCGATGATCTCCGTGACGCCCTTGACGTCCTCGGGGGACTTCATGGCGTCCGCGGCGGCCTTGGCCGACTCGTAGTCGTCGAGCGCCCGCTGGTAGTCGGCGTTGGCGCCGGCGTCCAGCGGGTGCCCGGCGAGCTCCAGGTCGAGGTCCTGCAGCTCGGTGCCGAGCGCCGTGACGTCCTCGAAGGCCAGCTTGCGCACCGGCGCCATCTCGGCCTCGCGGCGTGCCTCGACCTGGCGGCGGTTGACCCTGGTCACGACCACGCCGAGCACCACCATGCCGAGCACGACCACCAGCAGCATCAGGAGCAGGCCCATGTCCCGATGCTACGGGGGTGGTCGAAGGGGGTGGCGAGCGCTCAGCGCACGCTGTAGTCGCGGAAGCCGCGCTTGGTCTTGCGACCGAGGTAGCCCGCGGTGACCAGGTGCTCCAGCAGCGGCGCCGGCGCGAAGCCCGGCTCGCGGAACTCCAGGTAGAGCTCGCGCTGGATCGCCAGCGAGACGTCGTTGCCGACGACGTCGAGCAGCTCGAAGGGACCCATCGGCAGCGCGCAGCCCTGCTTCATCGCGGTGTCGATGTCGTCGGCGGTCGCGTAGTGCGCCTCGAGCATCTTCACGGCGTCGTTGAGGTAGGGGAAGAGCAGCGCGTTGACGATGAAGCCGGCGCGGTCCGAGCAGGACACGGCGACCTTGCCGACCTTGGCGCACAGCGCGCGCACGGTCTCGGTCACCTCGTCGGAGGTGGAGACGGTGGAGACGACCTCGACCAGTTTCATCACGGTGGCCGGGTTGAAGAAGTGCATGCCGATGACGTCCTGCGGCCGCGAGGTCACCTTCGCCATCGCGATGATCGGCAGGCTCGAGGTGGTGGTCGCGAGGATCGCGCCACGCCCCCCATTCCCACCCCGGCAGATCTCGTCGAGGTTCTCGAAGAGCGTGGTCTTGATCGCGAGGTCCTCGGCGATCGCCTCGACCACGATGTCGACGGTCGCGAGGTCGTCGAGCGAGGTGGTGCCGGTGACGCGGCCCAGCACCTCGCTCTTCTGCTCCTCGGTCGCGCGGCCGCGCTGGATCTGCTTGTCGAAGTTCTTCGTGATCATGCCGCGCACGCCCTCGACCTTCTCGGCCGAGCGCCCGACGTAGAGCACGTCGTAGCCGGCCTTGGCGAAGACCTCGACGATGCCCGAGGCCATCGTGCCGGTGCCGACGACGCCGACCTGCTTGATGTCGTGGCGCAGCGCGGGCGCCTCGTCGGCGGACGGCGTCGCGGCGTCGGCGACCACCACCGGGGAGTCGGCCTTCTCGTAGGTGTAGAAGCCGCGGCCGGTCTTGCGGCCCAGCAGGCCGGCGGTGACCATCTGCTTGAGGATCGGGGTGGGCGCGTGCAGGCGGTCGCGGCCCTGGCGGTACATCGTCTCGAGGATCTCGTACGCCGTGTCGAGGCCGATCAGGTCCAGCAGCGCCAGCGGGCCCATCGGGTAGCCGCAGCCGAAGCGCATGGCGGCGTCGATGTCCTCGCGCGAGGCGTACTTCTGCTCGAACATCGACGCGGCGTGGTTGAGGTAGCCGAAGAGCAGGGTGTTGGCGATGAAGCCGGCCTTGTCGCCGCACACGACCGGGCTCTTGCCGAGCGAGCCGAGCAGCGACTGCACGTCCTCGAGCACCGAGGGCTCGGTGACGACGGTGCGCACGACCTCGACCAGTCGCTGCACCGGAGCGGGGTTGAAGAAGTGGATGCCCACGACCCGCCCCGGGGCCGAGGTCGCGGTCGAGAGCTCGGTGACCGAGAGCGAGGAGGTGTTGGTCGCGAGGATGGCGCCCGGCGCGACCACGGAGTCGAGCTCGCGGAAGATGCCGATCTTGACGTCCATCGACTCCACGACGGCCTCGACCACGAGGTCGGCGTCGGTGAGGTCCTTGAGCGTGGTGGAGAAGGTGATCCGCCCCAGGAGCGCGTCGGCCTCCTCCTGGGTCAGCTTCTCGCGGGAGACCGCGCGGGAGGTCGAGGCCTCCAGGTGGCGGCGGCCGCGGGCCACGCCCTCCTCGTCCTTCTCCACGCCGACGACGGCGTAGCCGTGCTTGGCGAACACCTCGGCGATGCCGGCACCCATGGTGCCGAGACCCACGACGCCGATGGTCGTGAAGGTGCGGGAAGCGGACTCGGTGGCGGCGCTCTCAGCGGTCATGGGCGGCATCATGGCACGGTCCGGGAACCCCTCCCCCGCGGATGTTCACTGGTCGGTAACTTAGCCGCGATCTGATCGATCCAAGTCCCGCACGAGCACCTCTCGGACCCCGCAGGCGTCCAGTCCCAGCGCCCGCTCGTGCTCCCGCAGCCGGCGCAGGTACGCCGCCGGGCGCGGCTCCTCGCGGAACCCGAGCCGCCGGTAGAACGGCCCGTTCCACGGGGCGTCGCGGTAGGTGCACAGGCTGATCGACCCGTGGCCCTCCCACCGGGCCTCCTCGCACGCCGCCCGCACCAGGGCGGACCCGACCCCGCGCCGCCCGTGCCCCGGGAGCAGCACCGAGAGCTGCTCGAGGTGGGCCGCGGGCAGGCCGGCGTCGTCACGCAGCCACAGCAGGTGCGCGAACCCCACCGGCCCACCGTCGTACGCCGGGTCGAGGGCGACCAGCAGCCGCCCCGGCTCCGCGTCGCGCTGGTGCCCGGTGGGTGCGGGGGCGACCAGGGCCGGCGGGAGGTCCCCGGTGCACCACTCCCGGAAGAGCGGTGCACCGGAGTCCTCGATCGCCGCGAGGTGGCGCAGCTCGGAGGGCCGTGCCTCGCGCACCAGGACCGGCGGGGACCCGCTCACGTAGTGGCGCGCTCCTCGACCGGGACCTCTTCGATCTCACCGCTGCGGATGCCGCGGAGGAAGGAGCGCATCTCCTCGCGCACCTTCGGCAGCAGCAGGTAGCAGGCCAGCAGGTTGAAGACCGCGCAGACGAAGAGCATCGCGTCGGCGAAGGAGAGCACCGAGCCGAGATCGACCACGGCGCCCAGGGCGGTGAAGAGGCAGAAGATGATCTTGAACGCGTTCTCCTTGGCCCGCGACCTACCGACCAGTGTGGTCCAGGCCTTGAGCGTGTAGTAGCTCCAGGTGATGAGGGTGGAGAAGGCGAACAGGGCTACCGCGACGGTGAGCACGTTCTCGAAGCCCGGTAGGAAGGACTCGAAGGACCGCGAGGTCAACGTGACCCCGCCCGCACTGTCGATGCTCTGCCCGATCCGGTCCTCGTAGTCGGTGGAGTCGGCCGCGATGATGATCGTGAGCGCCGTCATCGTGCAGATGATGACGGTGTCGATGAACGGCTCCAGCAGCGCGACGAAGCCCTCGCTGACGGGGTGCTTGGTCTTGACCGCGGAGTGCACGATCGGCGCGGAGCCGACCCCGGCCTCGTTGGAGAAGGCGGCGCGCTGGAAGCCGACGATCAGCACACCGATCATCCCGCCGGCGACGCCTTCGGGGTTGAACGCGCCGGTGATGATCGCACTGAAGGCGTCCGGGACCTCCGTGACGTTGCCGAGGATCACCAGCAGGCAGGCTCCGACGTAGATCAGCGCCATGAAGGGGACGAGCCTGGAGGTGACCCGGGCGATCGACTGGACGCCCCCGAGGATGACCACCCCGACCAGCAGCGCGAGAGCGATGCCGAAGAGCAACGAGGCCAGCGGTGAGCCGAGGAACCCCTCCTCGCCGCCGGTGATCTCCACGGCCTGCGCGTAGGTCTGGTTGGACTGGAAGGCGTTGCCGCCCAGCGCCCCGAAGAGAATGAGGGCCACCGCGAAGATACTCACGCCGATCTTGCTGGCGGAGGCGCCGAAACGCTCGAAGGCGACCGGCATGTACGTGAAGGGGCCGCCGGTGACGGTGCCGTCCTCGTGGATCTCCCGGTAGCGCACGCCCAGGGTGCATTCCACGAACTTCGTGCACATCCCGAGCAGGCCGGCCAGGATCATCCAGAACGTGGCGCCCGGACCGCCGACCGTGACGGCCACCGCGACGCCGGCGATGTTGCCGAGCCCCACGGTTCCGGACACCGCCGAGGCGAGCGCTTGGAAGTGCGTGACCTCCCCCGGGTCGCTGGAGCGGGAGTAGCGTCCACGCACCAGCGCCCAGGCCGTGCCGAGCGAGCGGAACTGCACACCGTTGAAGTAGACGGTGAAGATCGCGGCGGCCGCGACCAGCCACAGCACGATCAGCGGGAACGAGTAGTCCCCGAGCGGGACGGTCCAGAACACCACGGAGGTGACGGCGTCCGCGATGGGCGTGAAGGCGTCGTTGATCCCCTCTTCGATGTCGGTGATGACGCCCTCGTCGGGCTGCGCGGCCAGGGGGGTCACCGCGGCGATGCTTCCGAGAATGGTCATAGCGGACCATGGAACACCACCCCAACGGGCTAGTGGACCACCCGGGAGGACCCCGGCACGGGCGGAGTCGCGCCGCCGGTACGCTCGGGCCGCGTGAGACTCGTCGTCGCGCGCTGCCAGGTCGACTACGCCGGCCGGCTGACCGCCCACCTCCCGATGGCCACCCGGGTCCTGATGATCAAGGCCGACGGGTCGGTGCTGGTGCACTCCGACGGCGGCTCCTACAAGCCGCTGAACTGGATGTCCCCGCCCTGCACCCTGAAGGAGGGCACGACCGAGGACGGCACCGTCGAGTGGGTCGTCACCAGCAAGACTGACGACACGCTGCGGATCACCCTCGAAGAGGTCCTCCACGACTCCTCCCACGACCTGGGCGTCGACCCGGGCCTGCAGAAGGACGGGGTGGAGAAGCACCTCCAGGAGCTGCTGGCCGAGCACCCGGCCACGCTCGCCGACGGCCTCACCCTGGTGCGCCGGGAGTTCCCGACGGCGATCGGCCCGGTCGACCTGATGTGCCGCGACGCCGAAGGCCTGTCGGTCGCGGTCGAGATCAAGCGCCGCGGGGAGATCGACGGCGTCGAGCAGCTGACCCGCTACCTCGAGCTGCTCAACCGCGACCCGCTGCTGTGCACCCGCGGCCCGGTCCGCGGCATCTTCGCGGCCCAGGCGATCAAGCCCCAGGCCCGCGTGCTCGCCGAGGACCGCGGCATCACGTGCGCCGTCGTGGACTACGACGCGCTGCGGGGCATGGACGACGGCGCCGAGCACCGGCTCTTCTGACGTGCTCGTCTACCACGTCGCCACCGCCGCCGACTGGGCCGCCGCCCGGCGCGAGGGGCAGTACACGACCTCCACCCGCGGCCGCACGCTGGAGCAGGAGGGCTTCGTCCACGCCAGCCGGGCCGACCAGTGGCGCGGGGTGCACGCGCGCTTCTACGCCGACGTCACCGAGCCGCTGGTCCTGCTCGAGATCGACACCGCACTCCTGGGCTGCCCCGTGGTCGAGGAGCCCGGCGAGCCTGGCGGCCGCGAGACCTTCCCGCACCTGTACGGGCCCGTGCCCGTGGCCGCGGTCGTCCGCGCCGTACCCCTGGAGGACGCGCTCGCAGCGACCTCCTTCAGCGGACTCTTCCTGCGCGAGGTGCTGCGCAACGCAGCGCTGGGCCTGCTGCTCGTGACCCTGGCCGGCCTCGGTGGGGTACTCGTGGGCGGCCCCGACGGTGGGCCCGAGACCCTCGCCGGCGCCGCCGCCGGCCTGGGCGTGGGGCTGCTGGCCGTCTGGCTGCTGCAGCGTCGGGGTCGCGGCCGGCGCTCGGCTCCCTAGCACCACCCCCTCGGACGTGGGGAGCGCCACATACCGACAGTTTGTTCGCAAGTTCGTTGTTGACCTACATTCAACAACCATGAGGACCCCCCACCGCTCGCGCGTCGCGCGCACCCTCCTCGCCGGCCTGCTGGCCGGCGCTGTCTCCGGCGCCCTGGTGGGCGCCGTCGCCGGCCAGTCCGCCGCGGCCGAGGCCGGCCAGCGCGGTGAGCGCCAGCCGGTCATCACCCGCGACGTCGTCTTCACGCTGACCAATACCAACGACACCGACGTCCCCTGCCTGGCCGACGGCTCGACGTACACCGTCGCCGGCCGCCTGGTGGGCCCCCGCGACGAGGTGCTCGGCCGCGCCGGGAGCACCCGGATCAACGTGCTCGTCCACGACGCCGGCACCGGCGGCTGGTTCTGGAACCTGGAGTCCTCGCCCCGCCACGACTACGCCGGCAAGCTGGCCGCGCAGGGCGAGACCTCGCTCGTGCTGGACCGGCTCGGCTTCGACGCCAGCCCGCTCGCGGACGGTCGCTCCACCTGCCTCGGCGCCCAGGCCACGATGCTCCACCAGGTGGTGCAGAACGTGACGGCGGGCATCTACCGCTTCGTCGACCGTCCTGGGGCCTCGGTCCCCCACGCCTCGCAGGTGGTCCTGCACGGGCACGGCGTCGGCGCGGCCGTCGCCCAGCTCGAGGCGGCCACCTTCGACGACGTCGAGGGCCTGGTCGTCATGGGCTTCAACGACACGGGTGCCTCGCAGGCCGCCGTGCGCGAGGCCGCGCGGCAGACCAGCACCTGCCTGGGCGACGACTACGCGTCGTACGGCGCGACGCCGGCCGACTTCGTCTCCCTTCTCTTCTCCTCGGCGTCCGAGGCTGTCCAGCGCCGAGCCCTGGCCCAGCGCAACGACACCCCCTGCGGCGACGTGACGAGCCTGCTCGGCACCCTCGGCGCGCTCGGTCTCGGCACCGGCTCGATCGAGCCCCCGGTGCTGGTGCTCCAGGGCGGTCGTGACGCCCGCATGAACGGCGACGCCCAGGCCCAGGCCCAGCGCTTCCGCTCCTCCGAGGCCGTCACCGCGCGCACCTTCGCCCGCGCCGGCTCCGCCCTCCCCCTGGAGCGCCAGGCGCCCCAGGTGCGCCGCACCGTGCTCGACTGGCTCGACACGACCTTCGTGGAGCGCTGAGCACCAGCCCGCTCCGCAGCAGGCGTACGACGTCACGAGGCCCCCGCCGGATCCGGCGGGGGCCTCGTCGCTGCCAGGGGGTCAGTCGAGCCCGTTGGCCTTGCGGATGACGTCGACGATGCCGCCCATGATCTGGGTCAGCCCGAAGTCCTTGGGCGTGTAGACCGCCGCGACGCCGAGCTCGACCAGCTTGCGCCCGTCGGACTCGGGGATGATGCCGCCGACGATGACCGGCACGTCGTCGAGCCCGGCCTCGCGCAGGCCGTCGAGGACCGCGGGCACCAGCTCCATGTGCGAGCCGGAGAGGATCGAGAGCCCCACGCAGTGCACGTCCTCGGCCACGGCCGCGGAGACGATCTGCTGCGGGGTGAGCCGGATGCCCTGGTAGACGACCTCGAAGCCGGCGTCGCGGGCACGCACCGCGACCTGCTCGGCGCCGTTGGAGTGCCCGTCGAGGCCGGGCTTGCCCACGAGCAGCCGCAGGCGTCCGCCGAGCTCCTCACCCGTCTGCTGGACCCTCGTGCGGACCTCGGCCAGCTCGGCCCCGGCCTCCACCACGCCGACGGCGCCCGAGACGCCGGTGGGCGCCCGGAACTCGCCGAAGACCTCGCGCAGGGTGCCGGCCCACTCCCCCGTGGTCGCGCCGGCGCGCACCGCGGCCAGCGTGGCGGGCATGAGGTTCTCGGTCCCCTTGGCGGCCTCGGCCAGCGCCCGGAGCGCCTCTTCGACGGCCGCCTCGTCACGCTGGGCCTTCCACTCCTCCATGCTGGCCAGTGCGGTGCGCTCGGCCTCGGGGTCGGCGACCATGATCGCGCCGTCCAGGTCGGCGGTCAGCGGCGAGGGCTCGGTGGTCTCGAACTTGTTGACCCCGACGATGATCTCCTCGCCGGACTCGATGCGCGCCCGACGGGCGGCGTGGGAGGAGACGAGCTCACCCTTCATGTACTCCACGGCGGCGATCGCGCCGCCCATGGCCTGGACCCGGTCGATCTCGGCCTTCGCGCCGGCGACCAGCTCGGCCACCTTGGCCTCGATGACGTGCGAGCCGTCGAAGATGTCGCCGTACTCCAGCAGGTCGGACTCGAAGGCCAGCACCTGCTGCAGGCGCAGCGACCACTGCTGGTCCCACGGCCGCGGCAGGCCGAGTGCCTCGTTCCAGGCGGGCAGCTGCAGGGCGCGGGCGCGGGCGTTCTTGGACAGCGTCACGCCGAGCATCTCCAGCACGATGCGCTGGACGTTGTTCTCCGGCTGGGCCTCGGTCAGGCCGAGGCTGTTGACCTGCACGCCGTAGCGGAAGCGGCGCATCTTCTCGTCGGTGACGCCGTAGCGCTCGCGAGTGATCTCGTCCCACAGCTGCACGAAGGCCCGCATCTTGCAGGTCTCCTCGATGAAGCGGACACCGGCGTTGACGAAGAACGAGATCCGGCCCACGACCTTGCCGAAGTCCTCCTCCGAGACCTGCCCGGAGTTCTTGACCTCGTCGAGGACGGCGATCGCGGTGCACAGCGCGTAGGCCAGCTCCTGCGTCGGCGTCGCGCCGGCCTCCTGCAGGTGGTAGCTGCAGATGTTGATCGGGTTCCACTTCGGGATCTGGTGGACCGTGTAGGCGATCATGTCGGCGATCAGCCGCATCGAGGCCTCGGGCGGGAACGCGTAGGTCCCGCGGGAGAGGTACTCCTTGATGATGTCGTTCTGGGTGGTGCCGGCCAGCTGGGCGGCGAC
>WLJH01000078.1 GCA_009701885.1 Actinomycetota bacterium | reverse complement strand
CCAGGCGGCCGCGGCGCCGGGCACCGTGCGGGGCGCGGACGCACGACCCGGTCCGTGCGGCGCACAGGGCGCGACCGGCACCGCGCTGCGCTGGAGCAGCAGCGTCGCGGCCCGCTGCTGCAGCGGCAGGTCCAGCACGAGCGAGGTGACGCCCGGGGCCGCGAAGCCCCACGTGGGACCCACCCGGCCCAGCCGCTCCCCGCACGCCAGGAGCCAGCCGCCCGCGCGCGCGTCGACGTGCAGCGGGACCCGCTTGGCGCTCGCCGCCGTGCCGATCCAGGTCACCGGGTCCACGACGCCCAGCGCCGGCGAGGGCGCCGAGACCACCGCCAGCACCGTCTGCTCGTCCATCGCCTGGGCCATCGGCCCCACCTGGGCCCGGGCCGCGCCATCGGTCGGGATGACCACGGCGCGCACGCCCAGCGCCCGCGCCGCCCGGAGGTACGCCGGGTCGCCGGTGTCCGGGAGCACCAGGCTCGGTGCATGCAGCCCGGGCCGTGCCTCGCGCGCGGCGAGCACGACCCGCAGGGCCGCGTCGTCACCGCCGCTGGTGACCTCCCCCGCAGCACCCTCGGGCGCGTCGAGCAGGTCGAGCGCGAACCCCACGAGCCGGCGCTCCGGTTCCAGCGGGGACGGTCGCGCGGATGACGCACGCCCGCCGTGCACGGTCTCGTCGGCCGGCCCTGTCGACGTCGTCGTGCTGCTCGACGTCGTGGCCATCCGACCCCTCCCCAGGTGTCCGTGCCCGGCGGGCGCCGTCCGGCTCCCTGCGGCACGAATCTAGGACCGCGGCCTGGCCCGGGGCGCCGGGTGAGCGGACGGCACCGGATGGCCCGATCGGGCTACCCGGACGAGCCTGGGGGACAGAGGGGCGCTGGGACCGTGGGGGGTCGGCCGTGGCTCAGCGAGCCAGGCTGCGCGAGCCCTGGGAGGAGTAGCGCCGCGAGGGGTTGGCGCCGATGGCGTCCTTGCTCGCGGCCTCGTCGGCGGGCTTGCGCGGGGCGGGGGCCTTCGTGCTGCGGCCGCCGGCGGCCTTGGCCTTCGCTGCCTTGGCAGCCTTGGACGTGGCGGCGGTCTTGGCGGGCCTCTTCGCGGCTCCCGTCGTCCCCGCGGGCTCCTCGGCCTGCGCGTCGGTGGACCACTGGTCGATCCACTCGTCGAGGACCGTCCAGGTCGTCCCGCGCGCAGCGCGACCGGTGAGCATGCCGAGGTGCCCGCCCGGGACGATCTCGAAGCGCACCTCGCGCGAGCCCTTGAGCAGGGGCGTGACCGCCTTGACCGCGGCGACGGGGGCGATCCCGTCGGTGGCACCGGCGAAGACCAGCACCGGGACCTCGATGGAGCCGATGTCGATGGTGCGGTCGTCGAGCTCGAACGTGCCGCCCTTGAGCGCGTTGGCCTTCACGAAGCGGTGGTAGAGCTGCCCGAAGGTCCGGCCGGGGTAGGCGATCATGTTCGCGGTGAACCGGTCCACGGCCTCGATCTGCGCGAGGAAGTCGGCGTCGTCGAGGTGGGTGGCCACCGCGAGGGGCTTGGTGACCAGCTTCTGGAACGAGGAGAGCTGGAAGGCCCACTTGACCAGCGGCTTCGGGGCGCCGCCCATGAGCTGGTAGGTCCGGGTGATCGCGCCCTTGCCGCCGCCCAGGGTCAGGCCGAGGTTGAGCAGGGGGCGCAGCGGCGCCACGAGCGGCACCAGCGAGACGTCGAACGGCGAGCCGACGACGGTGAGCGAGGCGATCGGGAGGTCGGGGCCGTCCGCGGTCGTGAGCAGGCTGAAGATGCCGCCCAGGCTCCACCCGACGACGTGGACGGGGCGACCGCCGGCGTGCGCCGACACCTCGCGGATCGCGGTCGGGACGACCTCCTCGATCCAGTGCTCCATGCCCAGGTTGCGGTTCTTGAAGGAGACCTCGCCGTACTCCACGAGGTACGTCGGTCGCCCGCTCGTCACCAGGTGCTCGGCGACCGAGCAGCCGCGGCGCAGGTCGTAGCAGATCGACGGCGCGGCCAGCGGGGTCACGAGCAGGACCGGGTCGCCCTGCTCCTTGACCTTCGCGACGGGGCGGTAGTGGTAGACCTCGCGCAGCTCGCCCTCGTCGATGAGGGTGCGCGGCATCGGGCGCAGGTCGGCGAGACCGCCGTACAGCACCTTCTGCGCCACGTTGCTCGCGGCGCTGACCACCTGGTCGGGCTTCGGGATCCGATCCACGACATCCACCTCCTCGGGGAAAACTACCCCCACCCCTTCGGGTTACGCGGGTCGTCCGTCACATGAGGTCGCGGCGTACGCCGTCGCGGCGGCCGCCCCCGGGCGGGAGCCCGACGCGGCAGGAGGATCAGGCGCCCGGCGTCCGGACGTCCTTGTCGTGCACCCCGGCGTCGGAGAGGCCGGTCATGAACGAGGCGGCCCAGGCCTGCACGTCGTGCTGGGTGACCTGCTTGCGCATGGCCCGCATCCGGCGGGTCACCTCCTTCTCGTCGGCCTGGTAGGCCTCGAGCAGGGCCGACTTCATGCCGTTGATGTCGTGGGGGTTGACCAGCCACGCCTGGCGCAGCTCGTCGGCCGCGCCGGCGAACTCGGAGAGGACCAGGGCGCCGTCGTCCTGGTAGCGGCACGCGACGTACTCCTTGGCCACGAGGTTCATGCCGTCGCGGTAGGGGGTCACGACCATGACGTCGGCCGCGGCGTACATCGCCGCCATCTCCTCGCGCGGGTAGGAGGAGTGGAGGTAGTGGATGGCGGGGCGCCCGATCCGGCCGTGGTCGCCGTTGATCCGGCCGACCAGCCGCTCGATCTCGTCGCGGAGCAGGCGGTACTGCTCGACCTGCTCGCGGCTCGGCGCCGCCACCTGCACGAAGACCGCGTCCTCGACGTCGATGTGCCCCTCGCCCATCAGCTCGGCGAACGCGCGCAGCCGGGCGTAGATGCCCTTGGTGTAGTCGAGCCGGTCGACCCCCAGGAAGACCTTGCGCGGATTGCCCAGGGCCTCGCGCAGCTCCGCGGCCCGCGCGACCACGCTCTCCGAGCGCGCCATCTCCTCGAAGCCGCGGGCGTCGATGGAGATGGGGAAGGGTGCGGCGCGCACCGTGCGGCCGTCGGGGAGGTAGACCAGGTCGCGGTGGGTCTTGTGGCCCACGCGCTGGCGCACCAGCCGCACGAAGTTCTGCGCCGCACCGGCGAGCTGGAAGCCGACCAGGTCCGCGCCCAGCAGCCCCTCGAGGATCTGGCGGCGCCACGGCAGCTGCTGGAAGAGCTCGGCCGGGGGGAAGGGGATGTGGAGGTAGAAGCCGATGCGCAGGTCGGGCCGCAGGGTGCGCAGCATCTGCGGCACCAGCTGCAGCTGGTAGTCGTGCACCCACACCGTCGCGCCCTCGGCGGCGAGCTCGGCGGCCCGCTCGGCGAAGCGCTGGTTGACCTGCACGTAGGAGTCCCACCACTCCCGGTGGAACTCCGGCTTGGCCACGAGGTCGTGGTAGAGCGGCCACAGGGTGGCGTTGGAGAAGCCCTCGTAGAACTCCTCGATCTCCTGCGCCGACATCGACATCGGCGCCAGCTCCAGGCCGTCGCTCTCGAAGGGCTCCAGGTCGCTGTCGGTGCCACCGGGCCAACCGATCCAGATGCCGTGGTTGGCGCGCATGACCGGCTCGATCGCGGTCACCAGCCCGCCCGGGGAGGTGCGCCAGCCTTTGGTGCCGTCGGCCAGCTCGACCCGGTCCACCGGCAGCCGGTTGGCGACGATCACGAGGTCGTAGGGCACGGGCCCACCCTAGGCCCGGGGTCTGGGGCACCGATCGGGTGAAACGCGGTACGCCGGTGCGGGTTGGTCCGGGTGGGCTGTCGCGCGTGGACTGTCGGTGGGTGGCTGTCGGTGGGGCGCGCGGCGTGGCGCTCTGCCGGGGCGCCCCCTTCGTCGCAACCACCCTTCTCGTTCGTCCCTCACGAGAAGGGGGCCAGGCCCATCCACGCTCCTCCGGGGGCGCCCCCGT
>WLJH01000077.1 GCA_009701885.1 Actinomycetota bacterium | reverse complement strand
GCACGCTTCTCACCGCGCCGCAGTAGGGAGTGGATCAGGTCTAGCTGGTCATCAGAGATCGTCGGGTTCCGTGCCCACATGTCGCATCCCCTTGGGGGTAGGGGGTGTTGCGACATTCCTCTGACCTCACCGACTCGGCGCTGGTTCGAGGGTGACTCGGCGCTCGTTCGAGGGTGAGTCGGCAGCGATTCGAGCCTGGGGGTCAGCTGCCGTCGACCTCGTCGCCGGCGCCGGTGCGCAGGGCGCCGAGGAGGCGGGTCAGCTCGGTGACGGTGGTGGGGCCGAGGTCGGCGGCGAGGTCGGTGAAGACGGTGTTGAGGTCGGCGGTGGCCTGCTCGACGGTGGCGGTGCCGGCGTCGGTGAGCTCGGCGTGGACGACCCGGCGGTCCTCGCTGCGTCGCTCGCGACGTACGAAGCCCTGGGCCTCGAGCCGGTCCACGGCGCTGGTGACCGAGGCGGGGTGGACCTGGAGGAGGGAGCCGAGGCGGGTCATGGGGAGGGCGCGGTCGCGGGTGAAGGAGAGCAGGCGCAGCACCTCGAAGCGGGCGAAGGTGAGGCCGTGGGGGCGCAGGGCGCGCTCGACCCGCTCGGCGAGCAGCTGCTGAGCGCGGGTGACCGAGGTGACCAGGGCCATCGCGTCGGCGGCGTCGGACCAGCCGTGGGCCACCCACTGGCGGTGGGCCTCGCGGATGGGGTCGCGGACCGGCCGCGGGCTGCGCGGGGTCGGTGCGGGGTCGGGGGGCGCCATCGCAGCCAGTATCGGCCCCGGAGGCGGGTTCGGCGGAACGCCGGTCCGGGGTCGGGCGTGCTGGTTATGGTGCTCGGGTTCGTGCTGGCCGTGGGGACCGGAGGGGTCCGCGCGGTCGTGCGTCCACGGGTGGGAGGTCCGGTGGGCGGGTCGGCAGGTGCGTCGTCGGGATCGACGGGCGAGCGCCCGGTGCTGCTGTGCGTCGGCAGGCACGGGGTCGGCGCCGCCACGCTGCGCGTCGCCACGACCCGGGCCCGGCGCACGGGCGGGGTGCTGCGGCTCCTGCACGTCGCCGAGACGACGACGCCGATGGGGCTCGAGGAGGCCCAGCAGTGCCTGGACCCGGTCGCCGAGGCTGCGCGCTCGCTCGGCGGCGGTGCGGTGCGCGTCGAGCCGGTGCTGGCCTTCGGTGAGGTGCTGGACCACGTGTGGGGCGCGGCGGCCACGGCCGCGCTGGTGGTGCTCGAGCGGCCGGCGGTGGTGCGCCTGGGCGGCCTGCGACGGCGTACGTCGTTGACGACCGCGCTCGTGGAGCACCTCGAGGCCCCGGTGGTCGTGGTGCCCGGGCTCTGGCCCACCGCGCGCGTCGCCGCCGACGGGCTGCCGCCGGTGTGGCACGGCGGCCGCGAGCCGCGGACCGTCGGCGTGCTGCTCGACGAGCCGGCCGAGTGCCGACAGGTGGTGGGTGCGGGCCTGGAGAGTGCCGCTGCCCTGGGCGGTGCGGTCGAGCTGCTGCGCGGGTGGGAGGTCGGTCGCGCCGGCGTCGTCGCCGCCTCGCGCGGGTCCAGCCTGCTCGTGGTCGGCCGCGGTGGGCGCGCCGGCGGGCTCTCGGTGTCGGGGCGCGTCGCGCTGCACGAGTCGGTGTGCCCGGTGCTGGTGGTGCCGGTGCCGCCCGCGGAGGAGGACCTCGCGACGGTGCTGCCGTTCCGACGGGCGCGCTGAGGCCCCGGCACCTCCCGTCAGGTACGCCGGGCCAGGACCGCGACCGCGTCGAGCTCCTCGTCGCGGTGCAGCTCGGTCCGCAGGCCCGTGGCCGCGAGCAGCCCGGCCGACCCCTCTGCCTGGGACTCGCTGGTCTCGAGCGCCAGCACGCCGCCGGGGGCAAGCCACGGCGGCGCGCCCTCGGCGACCCGGCGGTGCAGGTCGAGACCGTCTGGACCGCCGTCGAGCGCCAGCCGTGGCTCGTGCTCGCGCGCCTCGGGCGGCATCGTCGCCAGCGCCGGGCTCGGCACGTAGGGCGTGTTGACCACCAGGGCGTCCACCCGTCCGCGCAGCTCGGTCGGCAGTGCGTGGAGGAGGTCCCCGAGGTGGACCCGGTCCCGCGGGAGGTTGCGCTGCGCGCAGGCGACCGCGGCCGGGTCGAGGTCGCACGCGTGCACGTCGGCGTCCGGGCGGTGGTGGGCCACGGCGACGCCGAGCGCGCCCGTGCCGCAGCACAGGTCCACGACGACCGGCGTCGGGGTGGCGGCCAGCGCCTCCAGGGCCAGCCGCACCAGGAGGCCGCTGCGCCTCCGGGGGACGAAGACCCCCGGGGCGGTCCGCACCCGCACCCCCGCCACCTCCGCCCACCCGAGCAGCACCTCCAGGGGCTCGCCCGCCACCCGTCGTACGACGAGGGCCCGGAGGGCCTCGCCGTCGGCCGCCTCGCGCAGCAGCCGTGCCTCCTCCTCGGCGTACACGCACCCCGCGGCGCGCAGCTGCGCCACCAGCGGGTCGGGCGTGTCCACGGGGCCATCCTGCCGAAGGCGCGGCCGGGTGAGCGGGGCGCCCCGAGCAGAACGAGAACGCGTTCTAGTTCTCGGGGTTACCATCCCCCGGTGAGCACTCCCGACGTCCTGGCGCCCGCGACCCTCGGTCCGGTCCGGCTGCGCAACCGCACCGTGAAGGCCGCGACCTTCGAGGGGCGGACGCCGGACGGCCAGGTCACCCAGGAGCTCATCGACTACCACCTCGCCGTCGCCGAGGGCGGGATCGGCCTGACGACGGTGGCGTACCTCGCAGTGGCGCCCGAGGGACGGACGCACGCTGAGCAGGTCGTCGTCGGCCCCGACACCGAGGCCGGGCTGGCCAGGATGACCGAGGCGGTCCATGCGACCGGCGCCAGGATCGCCGGTCAGGTCGGGCACGCCGGCCCGGTGGCCAACGGCCGCTCCAACGGCGTGCACGCCATCGCGGCCAGTCGGATGCCGAGCCCGCTGTCGATGCAGATGGTCCGGGCTGCCACCGAGGCCGACCTGACCCGCGTCACCGGCGCCTACGTCGCGGCCGCACGCACCCTCGTGCGCGCCGGCTTCGACGTGCTCGAGCTGCACATGGCGCACAACTACCTCATCTCCTCCTTCCTCGCCCCCGCCCTCAACCGGCGCCGCGACCGCTGGGGCGGCTCGCTGGAGAACCGTGCCCGCCTGGCCCGGCAGGTCGCCCGCGCGGTCCGCGAGGAGGTCGGCGACGCGGTGGCCGTGACCGCCAAGGTCTCCCTGTCCGACGGCTACAGGGGCGGCGTGACCCTCGAGGAGTCGATCGGTCTGCTCGGGATGCTCGAGCAGGACGGCACCCTCGACGCCGTCCAGCTCTCCGGCGGCTCCTCGCTGATGAACCCGATGTACCTCTTTCGCGGCGACGTCCCCGCCTCGGAGTTCGCCGCCTCGATGCCCGCGCCCGTCCGCTGGGGGATGAAGACCCCGGTCGGCCGCTCCTTCCTCAAGAGCTACCCCTTCGAGGAGGCCTACTTCCGCGACAAGGCCCTCGCGGTCCGCGCCGCCACCTCGATCCCGCTGATGCTGCTGGGCGGCATCAACCGGCTCGACACCATGCAGCAGGCGATGGCCGACGGCTTCGAGTACGTCGCCATGGGCCGCGCCGTGCTCCGCGAGCCGGACCTGGTCAACCGGCTGGCGGCCGGGCAGGCGACCCAGGGCGTGTGCATCCACTGCAACCGGTGCATGCCCACCATCTACGACGGCACCCGCTGCCCGATCCGCGAGCCGCAGCCGCTCCACCTCGCCAAGCGCTGACCTTCGCCACCCGCTGACTCGGCACGGGTTCGAGCGTCACTCGGCGCAGATTCGAGCGCGCGTCGAACCAGCGCCGACTCAGGCTCTTGTGACTGATGTGTGGGTCATGTTCGGCCGGGGAGTGTGGGTCGGTGTCCGCCGAGGGTGAGCATGAGCAGCGCGATGAGGGCGTCGGGGTCTTTGAAGCCGAAGGCCATGCGGGTGCGGAGCCGGATCTTGGTGTTGAG
>WLJH01000076.1 GCA_009701885.1 Actinomycetota bacterium | reverse complement strand
GCACGCTTCTCACCGCGCCGCAGTAGGGAGTGGATCAGGTCTAGCTGGTCATCAGAGATCGTCGGGTTCCGTGCCCACATGTCGCATCCCCTTGGGGGTAGGGGGTGTTGCGACATTCCTCTGACCTCACCGACTCGGCGCTGGTTCGACGGTGACTCGGCGCCGGTTCGACCGATGGCCCGCTCAGCGGCCGGCTCAGCGGGCCGGCTCGACCCGCCCCGCGACCTCCCCCAGGCTCAGCCGGCCCCCGGAGGTCGACGGCGCGGAGTAGCGCAGCACGACCTCCTGTCCGTCCTCGAGAAACCGCTCGCCGCGCCAGAGCTCGATGAACGAGCCCTCCTGGCCCGGCTCGGGCCCGCTGATCGTCCCGCTGGCGAACAGGTCGCCGGTGCGCACGCTGGCGCCGTTGACGGTGAGGTGCGCCAGCATCTGCGCGGGCGACCAGTAGGTCGAGGCGTACGTCGGTCGGCTGACCACCTCGCCGTCGAGCACGACCTCCACGTCGATGTCGAGGCCGCGCGTGCGACCCGGCTCGAGGTACGCCGCCGGCTCCGGGTCCTGACCGGGCAGGTCGCACCAGGCCGCGTCCAGGGCGGCCAGCGGGGTGACCCAGCAGCTGATGGTCGTGGCGAAGGACTTGCCGAGGAACGGCCCGAGCGGGACGTACTCGTAGGCCTGGACGTCGCGCGCGGACCAGTCGTTGAGGCCCACGACCCCGAAGACGTGGTCGGCCAGCGCGGCGGCCGGGACGCGCGAGCCGAGGGCCGAGGGCGCGCCGACGACGAAGCCGAGCTCGGCCTCGACGTCCAGGCGCCGGGTCGGTCCGAACGACGGCGGTTCGCCGGGTCCCGCGGGTCGCAGCCCCGAGGGCCGGACCACGGGGGTGCCGCTCGGCACGACGGTGCCCGCGCGGCCGTGGTAGCCGACCGGCAGGTGCTTCCAGTTCGGCAGCAGCGGCTCGGAGTCGGGACGGAACATCCGACCGAGGTTCGTGGCGTGGTGCTCGGAGGCGTAGAAGTCGACGTAGTCGGCCACCTCGAAGGGCAGGTGCATGACCACGTCGGAGAGCGGGATGCCGGGCAGGTCGGGCGCGAGGTCGAGCGCCTGCTCGCGCAGCTGGCGCCAGGTCGCGGGCCCACGCGCCATCAGCGCGTTGAGCGAGGGCTCGGCCAGCTCGGGTCGACCCGTCGCGTGCGTCAGGTCGAGGACCTCCTCGCCCCGTCGTACGCCGACCCGGCGCGGCCCGCCGTCGACGGAGAACACGCCGTAGGGCAGGTGGTCGAGGCCGAAGCCCCCGAGGTCGTCGGAGCCGAGGTCGGCGGGAGGAGTGCTCACAGGTCCACCATCTCGCGGAGGTCGGCCAGGGGCTCGTCGACGCTGCACGAACCGAACGAGGAGAACCACCGGCGCGCGCCGGCCAGCTCCAACGCCAGCAGGTCGGGGGCGTCGCCGGAGGTCAGCACCTCGACCACCTCCGCGCGCGAGGCGCCGTCGAAGGCGACCCGGGTGGCGGCGAGCACCGCCAGGAAGCCGTGGTGGCGCCAGCCCTCGGGAGAGGTGTGGGGCAGCGCCCGGTGCAGGCCTGCGGTGCACTTGAACGGCAGCTCACGGTCGAGCGCGGCGTCGATCCAGGCGGCGAGCCGGTCCGGGGGCGGGAACGCCTCGGCGTCCAGCCCGCCGGTGCGCAGCTTGAGCCGCAGCTCGGCCGCGGCGACCTCGTCGGCGGCGGCCAGCCAGGAGTACGTCGGGTCGGTCGCGGGCAGCTCGACGAAGACCCGCGTGTCCTCGTCGAGGACGCCTTCGGCGCGGGCCGCCTCGACAGCAGTCACCACGCGGCGGGCGTTGCCGGCGGGGTCCTCGACGTCGCGCAGGGCGATCTCCAGCCCGGCGAGCGGCAGGTCGCGCTGGGCGCAGAGCCGAGCAGGGCCCAGCACCTGGCCGGCGCCCCCGGTCAGCACCACCGACACCGGCGTCCCGCTCGGCACCGCCGGCAGGTCGGTGTCGCGCACGACCAGCGAACGGACCAGCCGCGCCGCGGGGCCGGAGCGTCCGGCGTACGCCGCCAGCGCCTGCTCCAGCGGGGCGTCGCCGGGCGGGAAGGTCGCGGCGTCGTCGACGAGCCCGACCCAGAAGGGGGCGGTGGGCGGTTCCTCGAAGGGGATCACCGCGCTACTGTACCGAACGGATAGCGCACCTGAACGTCCGATAGTCGGACGCAGCGATGAGGGGGTCCGGAGACAGCATGGCCTACTACCGAAGCGTCGGCGACGTCCCCCGGACCCGCCACACCCAGCACCGCGACGCCGAGGGACGCCTCTACCGCGAGGAGCTGATGGGGGAGGAGGGCTTCTCCTCCGACTCCTCCCTGCTCTACCACCGCGGGGTCCCGTCGGCGATCACCGCGAGCGAGGTCTGGGAGCTGCCCGACCAGTCCCGCACCCCCAACCACCCGCTCGCCCCGCGACACCTGCGGCTGCACGACCTCGAGACCGGCACCGACGCCGTGGCGGACCGCCGCACCGTGCTGGCCAACAACGACGTGCGGATCACCTACGTCGTCACCGGCGCCGAGCCGAGCGCCTACTACCGCGACGCGATCGGCGACGAGTGCGTCTTCGTCGAGTCCGGGTCCGGGGTCGTCGAGACGGTCTTCGGCGCCGTCCCCTACCGGGCCGGAGACTTCGTGGTGGTCCCGCGCGCCACCACCCACCGCTGGGTCCCCGCCGAGGCGAGCCGGCTCTACGCGACCGAGGCCAGCAGCCACGTCGCGCCGCCCAAGCGCTACCTCAGCAGGTTCGGCCAGCTGCTCGAGCACGCGCCGTACTGCGAGCGCGACCTGCACGGCCCCGCCGAGCCGCTGCTGCGCGTGGGCGCCGACGTGCCGGTGCTGGTCAAGCACCGCACCAGCCAGGGGATCGTCGGCACCCGGATGACGTACGCGACCCACCCCTTCGACGTGGTCGGCTGGGACGGGTGCCTCTACCCCTACACGCTCAACATCGACGACTACATGCCGATCACCGGCAAGGTCCACCAGCCGCCGCCGGTGCACCAGGTCTTCGAGGGCTGGAACTTCGTGGTCTGCGCGTTCCTGCCGCGCAAGGTCGACTACCACCCGCTCGCCGTGCCGGTGCCCTACTACCACTCCAACGTCGACAGCGACGAGGTCATGTTCTACGTCGCCGGCGACTACGAGGCCCGCAAGGGCTCCGGCATCGGGCTGGGCTCGATCTCGCTGCACCCCGGTGGCCACGCCCACGGCCCGCAGCCCTCCGCCATCGAGGCCAGCCTCGGCGCCGAGCGCTTCGAGGAGACCGCCGTCATGGTCGACACCTTCGCCCCGCTCGAGCTCGGCGAGGCCGCGCTGGCCGTCGAGGACCCGGAGTACGCCTGGACCTGGGCCCGCGACCAGGGCTGAGCTCCCTCGCTGGTCGGGGTGGGGTCTGCGAGTGCGCGGTGGGCCGGGGGCGCCCCCTTCGTCGCACCCACCCTTCTCGCTCGTTCCTCACGAGAAGGGGGCCAGGCCCATCCACGCTCCTCCGGGGGCGCCCCCGGCCCACCGCGCCCCCGCACACCCCACGTGGCGCATCGGCACGTGGACGCCCTCACCCCCGCAGCAGCGCGTCCACGGCCCGCGGGTCCAGGGCCCGGTCGATGGCCAGGGCCGCGCACCCGTGCAGCCCGGCGGCCTCGCCGTGGGTGGCCGGCACGAAGCGCAGGGCCCACGCGGCGGCCGGGTGGGCGCGCGCGTGGAGGGACTCGCGGACCCCCGCGGTGAGCAGGTCGAACGCGGTGGACATGTCCCCGCCGACGACGACCGCCTCGGGGTGCAGCAGGTTGACGGCGACGGCCAGCGCCTCGCCGAGGTGCCGGCCGGCATCCCGCAGCAGCTGGCGGGCCTCGGGGTCGCCGGCGAGGGCGAGGGCGGCGAGGTCGCGCACGTGGCGTACGTCGGAGCGACCCGCCTCCTGCAGCCTGGCCACCAGCGACCACCCGCCGGCCACCGTCTCCAGGCAGCCGGTCGCGCCGCAGCGGCACAGCAGGTCGCCGGCCGCGTCGACCCGGGTGTGCCCGAGCTCGCCGGTGGTGCCGCGACCCTCGCCGACCAGCCGGCCGTCGGCCACGATGCCGAGCGCCAGGCCGGTCGAGGCCTTGAGAACCAGCATGTCCCGGGCCACCGGCACCCGGCCGAAGAGCTCGGAGCGCACCAGGACCGAGGTGTCGTTGTCCAGGTGGACCGGCGCGTCGGTGACGGGGGAGAGGTAGGGAGCGAGCGCGACCCCGTCCCACCCGCGCATCACGGGCGCGTCGGTCGCGGTGACCGAGGCCGGGTCGACGGAGCCGGGCAGGCTCAGCCCCACGCCGAGCACCCGTGCGCGAGGGGCCGAGGGAGCGACGAGGCCGTCGAGCAGGGAGTCCAGTCGGGCGGCGACGTCGGGCATGAGGTCGCGGGCGCCGGTGCCGGGCTCGTGGTCGCGGGTGTCGCCGGCGACCTCGCGACCGGCCAGGTCGAAGACCCCGACCTGGCTGCGGGAGCGACCGACGGCGACGGCGAGCACGACCCCGGCGTCGGGGTCCAGGCGCAGGGCGGCAGCCGGTCGTCCCCCCGTCGGGGCGAGGTCGGCGCCCTCGAGCAGCAGGCCGGCGGCCGCCAGCGCGCCCACCCGTGCCGTCACCGCGCCACGGGAGAGCCCGGTCAGTCGCACCAGGTCGGCGCGCGTGG
>WLJH01000075.1 GCA_009701885.1 Actinomycetota bacterium | reverse complement strand
GCGGCCAGCACCTCGGCGGCCTCGCGGGCGTTGGCCGCGGCGGCAGCGCTGGTGTCGGCGGCCGCGCGGCGGCGCGCCTGCTCGGCCGCGAGCTCCTGGGCCTCCACGGCGAGGGTCTCGGCGGCCTCGCGGGCGGAGTACGCCTCGGTCAGCGCGGACTCCGCAGCCTCCCGCGCGGCCAGCGCCTCGGCCAGCGCCGTCTCCGCGGACTCCCGCGCGGCCAGGGCCTCGGCGAGCCGGTCCTCGGCCTCGGCCAACCGGGCCTCGGACTCGCTGCGTCCCTGCAACGCCTCGGCGGCCCGCTCCTCGGCGATCATCCGCACGGCGGCCTGCTCGGAGGCAGCCTTCTCGGCCGCGGCCCGCAGCGCGGCGAACCGCTCGGCCGCCGCCGTCTGCTCGGCCACCCGGACCTCGAGCTCCTCGACCGTCGGGCCTGTGTCCTTGCGGCGCAGCCAGCGGCGCCCGGCCTCCCCGCCAGCGGGGGAGTCGGTCGGCGGCACGTCGGGGGAGGTCATCGCGGGCAGCAGCCTACTCAGACCTAGCCCGCGTGTGCGGGACTAAAGGGACAGTCCGCGCCGTCGTCAAACGACGTACCGAAGTGGCCATCTCCTCACCGCCCCAGGCGGGAGAGGTCGCGCCCGGAGCGACTTCTGTCTGTTCCTTGACGACGGCCGCCGGCGCAACAGCCCGGTGGCCGGAGCGCGGTCAGTAGACGAGCGCCTGCGCCCCGTCCGCGAGGACCTCTTCAGCGAAGGTCGCGGCCCCCGCGACCCGCACGCCCTCGCGCACGTCGGCCTCGCCGATCCCGCGCCGGGCCGCGCACTGGGTGCAGATGGTGACCGTGCCGGTGGCGAGGACCACGCCCAGCAGGTCCTCGACGGGGGTCGCGTGCTCGAGCCCGAGGTCGGCACCGCGGCCGGGGACGGCCCACCAGGACGCCTCGCCGGTCAGCCACAGCGACACCGAGGCGCCCGCCGCCGCAGCCGAGGCCGCCACCGTGAACGCCTGGCTCGCCCGCTCGGGGGCGTCCTCGGCGCAGGTCACCTTCACCACGAGTGTCCGGGTCACGTCCCCCACCCTAGGTCGGCAGGCGCGCCGCCCGCGTACGGTGGAGGGGTGGCGTTCGAGCTCCCCCCCAACCTGCACCCGAACTGTGGTCCCGTCGCCTGGCTGCTCGGCAGCTGGCTCGGCAACGGCCACGGCGACTACCCGACGATCGAGCCGTTCCAGTACGGCCAGGAGATCGTCTTCCAGCAGGACGGTCGCCCCTTCTTCCACTACTTCGCGCGGTCCTGGGTGATCGACGAGAACGGCGAGAAGGTGCGCGACGCCGCCCAGGAGACCGGCTTCCTGCGCTGCCCCGAGCCCGGCAAGGTCGAGATGGTGCTCGCGCACAACATCGGCTTCTCCGAGATCTGGTACGGCGAGGCCGCCGACGGCAAGCTCGAGCTGCGCACCGCCGGGGTCGGCTACACCGAGACCGCCAAGGAGGTCACCTCCGGGCACCGGCTCTACGGCAACGTCGAGGGCGACCTGCTCTACGCCTACGACATGGGCGCGGTGGGCGAGGACCTCCAGCCGCACCTGTGGGCGCGACTGAAGCGGGCCTGACGTGCGCTCCCCCCTGTTGGACCTCCCGGGTGCGGTCGCCGGTGACGGCACGGACGCCCCGGTCGCCGCGCACTACGGTTCCTTCAACGCCGAGCAGCGGACCCTGGAGTCCGGCGCCGGCTTCGTCGATCTCTCCCACCGCGACGTGGTCCGGATCAGCGGACCCGACCGGCTGACCTGGCTGCACTCGCTCACCACCCAGCACTTCCTCGCGCTCCGGCCCCGCGAGTGGACCAGCGCGCTGATCCTGTCTCCGCAGGGTCACGTCGAGCACGCGATGACCGGGTACGACGACGGGGAGTCGTTCTGGGCGCACACCGAGCCCGGCGCGTCCGGGTCGATGCTGGAGTTCCTGCAGCGGATGGTCTTCATGACCCGTGTCGAGCTCGCCGACGTCACCGACGACTGGGCCGTCGCCTGGCGCGGCCGCAGCGACGGCCCGACGTACGACCTCGTGCCCCGTGGCGAGCTCACGGCGTACGCCGGTGCCGCCGGCCCTGCCTGCGGGATGTGGGCCTTCGAGGCGCTGCGGATCGCGCGCGGCGAGCCGCGCCACCTGGTCGACACCGACGAGCGGACGATCCCCAACGAGGTCGGCTGGGTCGGGCCGGCCGTGCACCTCGACAAGGGCTGCTACCGCGGGCAGGAGACCGTCGCGCGGGTGCACACCCTCGGCCGGCCGCCGCGGCGACTGACCCTGCTGCACCTCGACGGCACCGAGAACCGCCTCCCCGCTCGCGGCGCCCCGCTGCTCCTGGGCTCCGGTGAGTCCACGAAGACCGTCGGGTTCGTCGGCTCCTCGGCCCGCCACCACGAGCTCGGCCCGATCGCGCTGGCGATGGTCAAGCGCAACGTCCCGCTCGAGGTGACCCTCGAGGTCGACGGGATGCCCGCCACGCAGGAGGTCGTCGTCGACCCCGAGGTCGGCCTGCACGTGCGCCCCAACCTCGAGCGCTGAGCCCACCCCCACCGGCTCGAGAGAGGCGGCTCCCGGGGCGGGAGTCTCAGGACCGCCCCGGGAGCCGTCGACGCGTCAGGTGTGCATGGGGACTGACGTGTCGTTCGTGGGTCAGCTGTCGACCAGCTGACGGGCGTGGGCGCGGGCGCGCTCCCGCTCGCGGGGGGTCTGGTGGTAGGCGGAGACGTGCGGGCAGGCGTGGCCGTGCCGCATCCGGCAGCGCACGGAGCGCCAGAGCTTCTTGACCATGCGGGCGTGTGCTCCTCGATCGGTCCCGAGAGGGCCAGGCCCCCGGGCTGCTTCAGGGACGATGGTGCAACGAAAGTAAAGACCATCAGTGACACGTGTTCGTAGACGTGGATGGGTCGGTCTGGACCAGTGCGGCCGTCCCTGGCAGGGAGGGGGCCGGCGGAGGGGGTCAGCGGCGGTACATCACGTGCGTGTCCCGCGCGTCGTGGGTGAACCCCAGCTTGTCGCGGTAGACCCGGATCGCCGCGACGTTGTCGGACTCCACGTAGAGGATCACCTCGCGCACCCCGCGCGCGTGCAAGTGGTGCAGCCCGGCCAGCGTCAGCAGCCGCCCCAGGCCCAGGCCCTGCGACTCGGGGGAGATGGCGACGACGTACACCTCGCCCGTGTCGCGCTCGGCGACCTTGGTCCAGTGGAACCCGAGCATCCGGCCCTCGGTGGGGGAGCCGGGGCGGTGGTCGATCGCCACCAGCAGCCCCTCGGGCCGGAACCACGACTCCGAGCACCGCTCCGCGAAGCCCGCCTCGTCCATCTGCCCCTGCTCGGGGTGGCTGGCGAACGCGGCGGCGTTGAGCGCCAGCAGCGCGGCCGTCTCCTCGGGGTCGTCGGGCCGGAAGCCGCGGACTTCGACCCCGTCCGGTACGCCGGAGCCGGGCGCGTCCAGCGGTTCGAGCTCGAGCGTGGCGGGTCGGCGCATCACCCACAGCTCGCGGACCGCCGCGAACCCGTGCCGTGCCGCCAGCGCCCGCGCAGCCGGGTGGTCCGCGTGCGACCACGCCTCGAGGGGTCGGGGCGGGAAGACGTCGCCGAGGAGGGCCTTGAGCAGCCCGCCCCCGATGCCGGTGCCGCGGTGCTCAGGGTCGACGCACAGGTGCACCTGGTCCTCGATGAGTAGCGCGAACCCCTCCGGCTGCACCCACCCGCGGATCCCCTCCGGCCGGTTGCGGAGCTCGAGGAGCGTGGCCTCGTCCAGCGGCGCCGTCCCGTCCGCGCTCTCGGCTCGGGCTGCGGTGTTCAGGACCTGCCGGGTCTCCTCGGGAGTCACCTGCTCGAGGCTAGCCCGACCCCGGGCGGCCGCCCCAGGGACCTCGGTCCCGTCCTGGTGCCCCGCTCACTCGGCGCCAGTTCGACGGTGACCCGGCGCCCGTTCGACGGTGACTCGGGCTCTTCTGCTGCATGTGTGGGTGGTCTGATCGCGCCTGAATGAGCGCACGCCGTTCCCTGTCTAGGTTTCTGAGCTGTCTAGGAACAGTCACCAGGAGCAGGAGAACGGCGTGCGTGAGAGCAGCCTATGGCGTGCGTTGCTTGGCATCGAGAAGACCGTCATCGAAGCCGTCGAGCACGACGAAGACCACGATGGCGGAAACGGGTGCGTGGTCGTCCATGTCCGACCGGTAGCGAAGTCCCGCAATAGGTGCGGACACTGTCTGCGCCGGGGCAGGGTCTACGACGCGGGTCGTGGTCGACGCCCGGTGGCGCTCGTTGGACTTGGGCACGATGACCGCCTTCCTCGAGGCCGATGCGCCACGTGTCACCTGCCCGGTCCACGGGGTGGTTGTCACGCACGTCCCGTGGGCGCGCCACGACGCCGGCCACACCCGCGACTTCGACGCCACGGTCGCGTGGTTGGCCACCCAGACTTCCAAGAGCGCTGCGACGGCGTTGATGCGCATCGCCTGGCGCACCGTCGGCTCGATCATCACCCGGGTCTGGGCCGAGACAGGCGAGCGTGTCAAGAATTCTGTGTAAGGCAGTCGATCTTTTTACTTTCTCGGGTGGGTTCTACAGGTGGGGGTTGATGCGGTCGGGGTAGGCGATCGCGAGCTGGGCCAGGGCTTGCTTCCAGTTCGTGACGACCTGGCCCTCGACGAGGCGTCCCTGGGCCTTGCGCTCGCTGCCCTTCTTGCCCCG
>WLJH01000074.1 GCA_009701885.1 Actinomycetota bacterium | reverse complement strand
GCCCGCGCGACGCGACGAGCAGCAGCACGGCTCGGCCGCTCACCGGTGCCTGTCGTCGTCACGTCAGCCTCATCGTTCTCAGTGGTCACAGCGGTCATCTTGGTCCTCCTTCAGGACCGACCGCTTACACAGACCATCTGACACCCCCTCGCCTTCTTCCACGGTGCCGTCGGTGGCGATCTTCGCGCCGGGGCGAACCAGGAGCAGGTCGTCGACCTGGACCTCGGAGGTCGGGACCTCGACGGGTTCACCCCCGCGGAGCACGACCGCCATCGGCGGGGCCAGGTCCAACAAGGTACGGATCGCGTCGTTGGCACCGCCTCGGGCCCGCATCTCGAACCAGTGGCCGAGCAGCACGAATGCGGTGAGCATCACCGCGGCCTCGTAGAAGACCTCGCCGCCGCCGGTGATAGTGACCCCGAGGGAATAGAGCCAACCGGCGCCGACGGCCACGGCCACCAGCACCATCATGTCCAGGGTCCGGGCCCGCAGGGCCCGCCAGGCGCCGTCGAAGAAGATCCACGCGGAGTAGAAGATGACAGGCAGCGACAGGATCAGGGTGAAGATGTCGTCGCGCATGCCGAACGGGGCGGCGGCGTCGAAGCCGAGCATGTCGCGCCCCATCGGCGAGTACAGCGAGACGGGTACGGCAAGCAGCACGGCGACCAGGAACCGGTTGCGCATGTCGCGGACCATGTCGGCCATCGACATCTCCCCGTGACCGCCGTGACCCATCGCGTCGTGCGGTGACGAGACGGGCGACTCCGGACCGGTAGCTCCGGCGTGACCGTGATGCCCGGCGTGCGCGTCGTGTGCGCCGTCCGTGCCCCGCCGAGCGTGGTCGACGGGGTGGTCATGACCTGGTTCGAGCATGGGGTCGCACACGTGGCTGGGAACGGACTGTCCCGCGCAGTGGAAGCCGCACTCGCGGACCCAGTCCCGCAGCTCACTGATGCTGGTGCGCTTCGGGTCGTAGGTGACGGTGGCGGTCTGCGCGACCGGGTTGGCGTCCACGGAGATCACGCCCGGCTGACGGGACAGCACGGCCTCGGCGACGTTCTTGCTGGTCGCCCATTGAACGCCGGAGACCTCGAGGACAGCGGTGGCGGCGCCGTCACGGTGCGCGTCCGCGTCGTGGTCGTGGCGGCCGCTGGGGTGCTGGTGCGTGGTCATCGTCCTGCCTCCACCTTGGAAGGGTTGGTCCTGGTCGAGTCGTGATCCAGGTGCGGTGTCTCGGTTGATTGCGTGGAGACCGCCTGGAACCGGCGAAGCCGCAGGCTGTTGGACACCACGAACACCGAGGAGAACGCCATCGCGGCGCCGGCGATCAGCGGGTTGAGCAAGCCGAGCGCGGCCAGGGGCAGTGCCGCGACGTTGTAGGCGAAGGCCCAGAACAGGTTGCCCTTGATCGTGCGCAAGGTGCGCCGGGACAGCCGGATCGCGTCGACGGCGGCGCGGAGATCGCCGCGGACCAGGGTGAGGTCGGAGGCCTCGATGGCGACGTCGGTGCCGGTGCCCATAGCGATCCCCAGATGCGAGGTGGCCAGGGCGGCGGCGTCGTTCACGCCGTCTCCCACCATGGCGACGGTACGGCCCTCGCGTTGCAGGCGTTCGACGACGGCCACCTTGTCGGCTGGGAGGACCTCGGCGATGACTTCCGCGATGCCGACCTCTGCGGCGACGGCCCGGGCGGCGCGTTCGTTGTCGCCGGTGAGCAGCACCGGCTCCAGCCCCAACTCCTTCAGCTCGGCCACGGCCTGGGCGCTGGTGGGCTTGATCGCATCCGAGACCACGACCACACCGCGCGCCGATCCGTCCCAGCCGGCGGCGATCACGGTCCGGCCTTGCTGCTCGGCGGTGTCGATCACCTGCGTCAGGTGCGCGTCCAGTGGCTGGCTCCACTCTCCGGCGAGCCAGGAGGGTCGACCCGCCACGACCGCGTGGCCGTCGACCACACCGGCGACCCCGAGGCCTTGCGTCGAGGTGAACCCCTCGACGTCGGGCAGCTGCCTGTCGAGTCGTTGGGTGGCACCGGTGGCGATGGCCTGACCGATCGGATGTTCCGAGGCGTTCTCGAGGGCCCCGACCAGTCGGAGCAGGTCAGCAGGGTCGACGCCGTCGGCGGGGACGACCTCGACCAGCTCCATCCGTCCGGTGGTCACGGTGCCGGTCTTGTCCAGGACGATGGTGTCGACCACCCGGGTGGATTCGAGCACCTCGGGGCCCTTGATGAGTACGCCGAGCTGGGCGCCGCGGCCGGTGCCGACGAGCAGGGCGGTGGGCGTGGCCAGCCCGAGGGCGCAGGGGCAGGCGATGATCAGGACCGCCACTGCGGCGGTGAACGCGGCGGTGACACTGTGGCCGCTCAGCAGCCACCCGGCGAGCGTGGCCAGGGAGAGGGCGATGACGATGGGGACGAAGACTGCCGAGACTCGGTCGGCGAGGCGTTGGACTTCGGCCTTGCCGTTCTGGGCGTCCTCGACCAGGCGGGCCATCTGGGCCAGCTGGGTGTCGGCTCCGACGCGGGTGGCCCGGACGACCAGGCGACCGCCGGCGTTGACGGTGGCACCGACGACGGAGTCGCCGGGCCCGACCTCGACGGGCACTGGCTCTCCGGTGAGCATGGAGGCGTCGACGGCCGACGTGCCGTCCTCGACGACACCGTCGGTGGCGACCTTCTCCCCCGGACGCACGATGAACCGGTCCCCGACCGCCAGCTGGCTCACGGGCACGCGCACCTCTGCGCCGTCACGGAGGACGGCGACGTCCTTGGCGCCCATGTCGAGCAGGGCGCGCAACGCCGCACCGGACTGGCGCTTGGCGCGGGCCTCGAAGTAGCGGCCCGCGATGATGAAGGTGGTGACCGCGGCCGCCACTTCGAGGTAGATGTGGACGTCCGCCTCGCCGTCGGGGAAGAGGTCGAACGGCATCCGCATCCCGGTCATTCCGGCGTGGGTGAACAGCAGTGCCCACAGCGACCACAGCCAGGCGGCGGTGACGCCGACCGAGATCAGGGTGTCCATGGTGGCGGCGCCGTGACGGGCGTTGGTCACCGCGGCTCGGTGGAACGGCCAGGCACCCCAGACCACGACGGGTGAGGCCAGGGTCAGCGAGATCCACTGCCAGTTGTCGAACTGCAGCGCCGGGATCATCGACATGGCCAGCACCGGCACCGTCAGCACGGCCGATACCACCAGGCGCTGCCACCACCCCGCGGCCTCGCGGTCCCGATCGTCCGGCTCGGTGGTGGCCACGCCCTCGTCACCGCTGGGCGCCCGGGCCGGCACAGTCGCGGTGTAGCCGGTGGCCTCCACCACCGTGACGAGGTCGTCGGGGCTGAGGTTTGTCGGGTAGCTGACCTTGGCCTTCTCGGTGGCGTAATTGACCGTGGCGGTGACGCCGTCGAGCTTGTTCAGCTTCTTCTCGATCCGCGCGGCGCAGGAGGCGCACGTCATCCCACCGATGGCGAGCTCGATGTCGTTGACGGTGTCGGACGCGGTGGTCTGCTGGGTCATGACTGTGCCTCCTGGGGGATGGATCGCGCTTCGGGCGTGGAGGGACCTGGCCCGTCAGGCGAGGTGGTAGTCGCCGGCCTCGTCGAGGGCTGCGGCAACCTGCGCCCGATCGAGGGGCTGGGCGCTGGTCACAGTGACCGACGAGGTCCCGCCGGCGACGAGGTCGACGGAGACGTCGCTGACGCCGTCCAGGCTCTTGAGCTCGCTGGTGACGGCGCTGGCGCAGTGACCGCAGGTCATCCCCGTCACGTCGTAGCTGGTCGTGGTCATTTCGTTTCCCTTCGTCGCGGCGGTGGCGGTCGACTCGATGGTGGTGCCGGTGGAACTACCGGTCTCGGTGTTGGCGCCGCAGCCGCATCCTCCGCAGCCGCAGCCACCGCCGTTCGGGGGGCTGTCGGCCAACTGGAGTTCGCGGCTGGTGTGTGGGGCGGGCATGGGTGCTCCTTCGTTGGTCGGGTCGGTCATGAGCGGACGAGTCGTCGGATCGCTGCGGAGGCCTCGTTGAGCTTCTGTTGGGCCTCGGCGGGGTCGGTGGCGTGGGTCAGGCAGTGCTCGAGGTGCTGGTCGAGGAGAACGAGCGCCACGCCTTCGAGGGCCTTCGTCGCCGCCGAGACCTGGGTGAGGATGTCGATGCAGTACTGCTCCTCGTCCACCAAGCGCTGCAGGCCGCGAATCTGACCCTCGATGCGGCGCAGCCGGGTCAGCACTGCCTGCTTCTCGGTGATGTATCCCGGTTCGACTGCCATCGCGACCCTCCTCTGCCCGTACCCGGACGGGGTGTCCGCCTTCGCACTTGACTATACCCCCATGGGGTACTCCCACAAGGTGGCCGGAGAGACCTTCATCGAACCTTCATCGAGGTCGGTACTCTGCCTCGGTGGTCAGGCGCTGAGGTTGCTGCGGATCTCGTCGAGCAGGTCCTGGGGTGCCAGCCACATGGAGGGGTATTCGCCGTACCAGCGCTGTCGACCCTGCCTGTCGATGAGCACGAAGCTGTGCCCGGGCAGTCCGGCATGCATGCCTTTGCCGAGGGTTCCGTAGGCCTCGGAGACCGTGCCGTCGTCGAGCAGGAACGGTGTGGTGACTCCGTTGGCGGTCATGTCGGCGGTGATCTGCTCGCGGGTGTTCATCACGATCGGCAGCACGGTGACGTCGGCTGACCGGTCGTCGGCGCCGCGCAGCGCCGGGTCCGGTGTCGTCCAGTAGGACCGCACACCGGCGACTCCGGGCGTCTCGGCCAGCTGCTCGGTGAGCGCGCGGCCTGACTGTGCGACTTCGGAAGAGTTCAGGGTGCCAGTGGTTGTCTCGACGATCAGGCAGGTTCGGGGGGTCGCCGGGGAACTGGTGGGTCAGGAGTTCGGCTGCCTGTTGTGACTCTGCCGAGGGGTCTAGGTAGGCACCAGAAACGAGCTTGTCGCCAGCATCCCGCCCGGCCACGCCAGCCAGAGCCATCAGCAGTAACGCCACCAGCAGCACCACGCCGCGGCGACGGAGCAGCAGACCGACGAACCACCCGGGCTCCGGACCCGGCTCGCTCATCCCGCTCCGCT
>WLJH01000073.1 GCA_009701885.1 Actinomycetota bacterium | reverse complement strand
TGGCGGGAACGGCAATGGCAACGCTGGCGGGAACGGCAATGGCAACGCTGGCGGGAACGGCAATGGCAACGCTGGCGGGAACGGCAATGGCAACGCTGGCGGGAACGGCAATGGCAACGCTGGCGGGAACGGCAACGGCAACGGCAACGCCGGCGGGAACGGCAACGGCAACGGCAACGGGAAGGGCAAGGGCGGCCCCCGCCGCTGACGCCACCCCGCCCACCCGGCGTACGACGCGGAAGGGCCCCGGTCGATGATGTCGACCGGGGCCCTCGCGCGGAGCAGCGCCGAGGGCTACTCGGCAGCCGGGGCGATCTCGGCGTCGACGCGGAGCTCGCTGTCCTCGGTGGCGGTGAAGACCAGGTCGCCGGTGATCTTGCCGCTGCGGCGCAGGTCGGAGGCGGCCCGCTCGGCAGCCTCGACCACGGCGGCAGGTCCGCTGACCTCCACCCGGGACAGGGGGGTCTTCATGCTGGCCTTGGCCTGCGACTTCGCGCCGCGGATGCCGATCAGGGCGGCAGCGACGGCGTCCAGCACCGACGGGTCGGCGGCAGCGGCGGAGCCCAGGTCCAGCTCGGTGGGCCAGGCGGCGTGGTGGATCGAGCCCTCCTGCCACCACGACCAGACCTCCTCGGTCACGTAGGGCAGGAACGGCGCGAGCAGCCGCAGCTGGACCTCGAGCGCGATCGCGAGGGCAGCCTTGGCCGAGGCGGTCGGCTCACCACCCTCCTCGTCGTAGGCGCGCTCCTTGACCAGCTCGAGGTAGTCGTCGCAGAACTCCCAGAAGAACTTCTCCGTGACCTCGAGGGCGGTGGTGTAGTCGTAGGCCTCGAACGCCTCGGTGGCGCGCCGCACGACCAGCGCGAGCCGCCCGAGCAGGGCGCAGTCGACCGGCTCGGAGACGGCGTACGCGTTGGTCTCGGTGGCGCCGACGTTGCCGAGGACGAACTTCGAGGCGTTGAGCACCTTCATCGCCAGTCGGCGACCGACCTTCATCTGGGTCTCGTCGAAGGGGGAGTCCAGTCCGGGGCGGGCCATCGCGGCGCGCCAGCGCACGGCGTCGGCGCCGAACTTCTCCAGGATCTCGGTCGGGACGACCACGTTGCCCTTGGACTTCGACATCTTCTTGCGGTCGGGGTCGAGGATCCAGCCCGACAGCATGGCGTGGCTCCACGGGACCTGGCCGTGCTCGAAGTGGGAGCGCACGACCCGGCCGAAGAGCCAGGTGCGGATGATGTCGTGGCCCTGGGTGCACAGGTCCATCGGGAAGACGCGCTCGAACAGGTCGGGGTCGCTCTCCCAGCCACCCGCGATGTGCGGGGTCAGCGACGAGGTGGCCCAGGTGTCCATCACGTCGGGGTCGCCGATGAAGCCGCCGGGCTTGCCGCGCTGCGCTTCGTCGTACCCGCTCGGGGCGTCGGTCGACGGGTCGACCGGCAGCTGCTCCTCACGGGGCAGCAGCGGGTGGTCGTAGTCGGGCTCACCCTCCGCGTCGAGGGGGTACCAGACCGGGAACGGGATGCCGAAGAAGCGCTGGCGCGAGATCAGCCAGTCGCCGTTGAGGCCGCCCACCCAGTTGTCGTAGCGGTGCTGCATGTGGGCCGGCAGCCAGGTGATCTGGCCACCGTCCTCGATCAGCTCCTGGCGCAGCCCGGCGTCGCGGCCGCCGTTGCGGATGTACCACTGGCGGGTCGAGACGATCTCCAGCGGCTTGTCACCGCGCTCGTAGAAGTTCGCCATGCGCTGCGTGGGCGTGGGCTCGCCGTCGAGGTCGCCGCTCTCGCGCAGCATCGCGACCATCTCCTCGCGGGCCGAGAAGACGGTCTTGCCGGCCAGCCGCTCGTACGCCGCGGACGCCTGCTCCGAAGACAGCCACTCGGGCGTCTCGCGGGCGAGCCTGCCCTCGCGCTGGATCACGGTGCGCACCGGCAGCTGCAGCTCGCGCCACCAGGTGACGTCGGTGAGGTCACCGAAGGTGCAGCACATGGCGATGCCCGCGCCCTTGTCCATCTCCGCGGCCGGGTGCGCCACGACGGGCACCTCGACGCCGAAGACCGGGGAGGTCACGGTGGTGCCGAAGAGCGGCTGGTAGCGCTCGTCGTCGGGGTGGGCGATCAGGGCCACGACCGAGGGCATCAGCTCGGGGCGGGTGGTCTCGATGTGGACCGGGGTGCCGTCAGGGCGGTGGTAGGCCACGCGGTGGTACGCGCCGGCGTACTCCCGGGCTTCGAGCTCGGCCTGGGCCACGGCGGTCTGGAAGGTGACGTCCCAGAGGGTAGGCGCCTCCTGGAGGTAGGCCTCGCCGCGGGCGACGTTGCGCAAAAACGCGCGCTGGCTGACGGCCTGGGCCTTCTTGCCGATCGTCGTGTACTGCTGGTCCCAGTCCACGGAGAGGCCGAGCGTGCGCCACAGCGACTCGAAGACCTGCTCGTCCTGCTCGACCAGCTGCTCGCACAGCGCCACGAAGTTCGGCCGGCTGATCGGGACCTGCTTCTTCGGGTCCGGCTTCTCCGGCGGGGTGAAGTCGGGGTCGTAGGGCAGCGAGGGGTCGCACCGAACACCGAAGTAGTTCTGGACGCGGCGCTCGGTGGGCAGGCCGTTGTCGTCCCAGCCCATCGGGTAGAAGACCGACTTCCCGCTCATCCGCTGGAAGCGGGCGATGAGGTCGGTGTGGGTGTAGGAGAAGACGTGGCCCACGTGCAGCGACCCGCTGACGGTCGGCGGCGGGGTGTCGATGGAGTAGACGTTCTCCCGGGGCTGGGTGCGGTCGAAGGCGTAGGTGCCCTGCTCCTTCCAGCGCTGCGCCCAGGTCGTCTCGAGACCCTCGAGCGCGGGCTTGTCCGGTACCTCGACGGCACGGGTGTCCGTGCTCGTCGGGTCGGGGGCCTGCTGCGTGGTCTCGGTCATGGGGAGAATCCTAGGAGCCGGACGGACGAGGGCTCACACCAGTTCCTGGTCGGCGAGCTTCGCACCGGTGGTCTCTCCCGGCGAGACGTGGCGAGCGGTCGTCGAGACCCCGTACGCCGACAGGCCGACTGTGGACAGCGGGGCCGGTCGGTCACGGTCCGGTCTCGATGCCCGGATCCCTTGTGGACAACGGTCCTGAGCGTCTCGGATTGTCGGTGGCGGGTGGAAGAGTCTGGTCATGGCAGGGCTCGGGCAGCACCAGGTGGACCGCGGGATCGCGGCCATCGACGACGTGCTCTCGGACTTGGGTGAGGCCTCCCTGCTGGGCCTGGACGCCGAGGCCACGGGTGTCTCGCTGGTCGCGCTGGCGCGGCTGGAGGCACGGGTGGCCGAGCTGAGGCACCGGGTGCTGGCCCACGGCGCCGAGGTGGCGGTGGAGCAGACCTGTGGCGCGACGACGACGGCGACGTGGTTCGCCCACGCGACCCGCACCACGGTCCGCGCGTCGCGCCGGGCGGCGTTCTTCGCCGAGGCCCTGGGTCGCTACGAGGTGCTGCGGGCGGGGATGGCTGCGGGTGCGGTGAACCTCGAGCAGGGCGAGGTCATCGCCCGCGCCCTGGACGCCCTGCCGGCCGAGGTGGCGTCGTGGGTGCGGGTCGAGGCCGAGCAGACCCTGGTCGAGCTCGCTGCCCGTCACGACGCACAGCATCTGCGAGTCCTGGGCGAGCGGATCCTGCACGTGGTGGCACCCGAGGTCGGGGAGGCCCACGAGGCCAAGCAGCTCGCTGACGCCGAGGCCGCGGCAGAGAAGGCCACCACCCTCTCGCTCACCCCCGACGGCACCGGGAAGGTCCACGGCCGGTTCACCATCCCCGAGCTGCACGCCGGGATGCTGCGCAAGTTCTTGATGAGCCTGGTCGTGGGCCACCAGGACCCCGCCGCCACGGGTACGCCCGCGGACCGGACGGACCCGGCTCGGCCCGAGCCGCAGCGGCGGGCGACCAGCCACGAGCTCGGCCAGGCGTTCTGCGAGCTGCTGGAGCGCCTGGACGGCACCGGGCTGCCCGAGACCGCCGGCACCGGCGCGACGGTGGTGGTGACCATGAGCCTCGAGACCCTCACCGGTGGACTGGCCGCGGCCACGTTGGACACCGGTGACCGGATCGCCGCCCACACCGCCCGCCGCCTGGCGTGCGAGGCCCAGATCATCCCCGTCGTCCTCGGCGGCAGACGGCAGGTGCTGGACCAGGGCCGCCGTCGACGCCGCTTCACCCGCGCCCAGCGGATCGCGCTGGTCGTGCGCGACGCAGGCTGCACCGCGGTCGGGTGCCGGACCGCGGCCTGGTTCTGCCACGCCCACCACGACGACCCCTGGGCCCGAGGTGGACCCACCGACCTGACCAACGGCCGCCTGCTCTGCCCCGCGCACCATAGACGCGTCCACGACCCCGCCTACGACCACCGCACCACGCCCGACAACCAGGTCGAGTTCGTCCGCCGGACGTGAGTGCTATCCGCCTCGAGAACATCCGCTTCTGCCGATGAGCGGACGGGCTAGCGATTGACTGGTCACCCGTGAATCAGCATGGGACGATGACGGTAGGCGGACTCGGGAGGGGACGATGAGCAGCAACTCGACCTGGCGACTCTCCATGTCACTTGGTTTCGCCGCCTGTCTGCTGTCGGCATGTTCGTCCGAACCGCCAGGGCCAGCGGTGACCATTCCGGTGGCTCCTCAACCCCTTCAGTCGTCTAGCGACAACGTCATATGTGAAGAGCCTCGATGCCTCGGCATGGCTGGAGTGAAGAGCGTCGTCCCAGCGAGTCCTCCGGTCTACGTCCTGCCTGAGGTGCAGCCCCACAGAGTGGCCCCCGACGGGATGCGGGAAGTTCAGCCTGTCCTGCCGCAGCCAGTGCCGATGCCTCGTTTGCTGCCTGACCAGGAACTCGAGCCGGGAGTGCCGTCGACGCTCCGTTGAGTGCTCCGCTTCTGCTGCCGCCTAGTGTGCGCGGCAGCGCGCGCTCATCTGCCGCCGAGCGTGCGCGGCAGCGCGCGCTCTTCTGCCGCTGCTCGTGCCGCCGATACGCGGACGTACGGGCGAGCCGGCAACTACGCTCTGCGGATGTCTCGGATGGTCGTTCGCTGGTTGCAGGTTCTCGCCCTGGTCGGTGGTCTCACGCTGCTCACGGGGTGCGGAGACGAAGCCGGGATGAGCCGACCGGACGATGGGCCGTCGAAGTACCTCAGACTCGACAAGACCTCTGACATCGATGAGATGGACGCTTATTGCGCCGCCGAGCCTGATGACAAGGCGTGCGCGGACAGGTAGCCCAACGCACTCATCTGCCGCCTGGTGTGCGCGGCAGCGCGCGCTCTCCTGCCGCAGCGCGGTCATGCCGATGAGCGAGCGCGTCGAGGTCACCCCGAACCGCGTTCTGCCATGGAACGACGCCGTGAGTTATAGCGTCCAATAGTCATGCGCCTGCCTATGCCCGTTCTCGCGGTTCTTGTCTCGGTTCTCGTTGGTGGTTGCGGCCAGTCATCCGGTGACTCAGCCTCGGACCCAACCGTTCCTGCGCCACCGGCTGGTACGAGGTGGGTCGGTTCGGGTCAGGTAGTCGTGGCTGTGCCGGGGTCAAGTCCCGGCTAGTGGTGTAGCGCTGTGTTCCTTCGCTGGGGGGTTCAGGCAGTGAGTGCTGGCAGTTGGTCGGCTCCGATCTCGGTGTCGGTGGTGGGGACGGGGTTGACGCGGCAGCGGGCGAGGACTTCGAGTCCGAGGTA
>WLJH01000072.1 GCA_009701885.1 Actinomycetota bacterium | reverse complement strand
CAGTACCTCGTCCACCCCGACGGCACCACACCACTCACCGTCTGACCACCCGACACTGCTCGCAGCCCGACCACCCCCCGTGGCCGGGCTACCAGCACGCCCCGCGCCGGACGGCGCTGGCCGCGGTGCGAGCGGAGCGAGCCACGAGACCGGGATGACGGAGCAGGCGGGCGCGACCGAGCCGAGCTGGAGGTCCCCCTCGGCAGCAGGTGCCGGACAGGACCTCCACATCCACACCCGCAGCTCGCCGCCCCCAGACCGCGGCCGGCGGCTCGCGGCCCCGAAGGATGGTCGAGCGCGCGAGCGCCAGCGAGCCGTCGGCGAGACCGCGCGACCGGACCGCGCACCGCCCACGCGCCGAGTGGGCCGTGGTCACCCAGACCCGTACCGGCCGCACCCGGCGCTCACAGGGATCGGACCCAGTCGTGACCGGGTGAGACGAGGTCGAGGGCATCACGCAGCCACGACCTGGCCTCGGGGGAGAGCAGGGGCGCGGCGGCGGCGAGGTCGGCCTCGTCCTTCGGGCGCCGTCCCTTGCTCTTCTGCAGCAGCTGGACCTCCGGCGCAAGCACCTGCCGCGCGGGGTCCGAAGCCGGACCGGCCAGCGACGACACCGGACGGCGCAGACGGGCGTCACGGCGGTAGACCCAGTCCTCGCCGCCCGTGTCGTCGATCATCAGCTGCAGCGCCCACGGCGACGAGGGCGTCGGGCGGCACCAGACGTCGTGGACCCCGACCGGGAGGGTCTCCCCCACGGGCCACGGGCGCAGCGTGCCGGGCGGGTCCGCCGCGTGGACGTCCCACGAGGTGAGGGCGGAGCGGAAGGCCGCCTGGTCCCGCCGCAGCACCAGCACGTCGGTGTCCTCGTGGACCCGCGTGACCCGACCCACGAAGGCGTCGATCGACCACCCGCCGGCCAGCCACCACGGCGCCCCGACGTCAGCGAGCAGGTCCGGCAGCGCAGCGGGATCCAGCGGCGACCAGGGCAGCTGGTACGGCTCCACCTCAGAACCAGAGGCTGGCGACGAAGAGCAGGGTCGCGGCGGGGACCAGGGCGATCGGCGCCCACGCCGGCTCGCGTCGTACGACGGCGGGCGCGGCGTCCCCCGCGGCATCCCCCGCGGCGCCCCGCGCGGCGCGGACCGCCTCCTGGATCCGCTCCTCCACGAAGTCGGCGTAGTCGGCACCCTGGTCGGGCTGCCAACCCTCACCTGGCACGGCCGTCATCGTCAGGTCGCGGGTGGTGCGCGCGCGGCGCATGGCCCGGAACCGGGTCCGGCCGACTGCGGGGTTGGCGTAGCGCTTGTCCGCGACCGTGGCCACCAGCACCTGCTGGACCACGAGCGACTGCACCGCGGCGAGCGGGAGGTGCACGGAGGAGAACATCCCGCGCAGCACCAGCCACGGCCCCTCGAGCCACACGCGCGGGCGCAGGGCCGCGGCCCAGGCGAGCACGATCGCCAGCACCCCGCCGGTGCCCACGGCAGGCGGGTAGCCCTCGGGCACCAGCAGTGCGAGCACGACGGCGGCCACGCCCAGGACGGCCGTGACGACCGCGGTGAGCCGACCGCTCGTGGGGGCGAACTCCACCCGCTCGTGCTGGTCGTGGTCCATCGGGCTCTCCTGTGCGTGGTCGGGAGGGAGCGGGGGGCGCTCGCGGAGGTTGGGGCGCAGGGCGCCGGCAACCCTATGCTGACCCAATGCCCACGATCTCCACCCAGGGAGTCGGCTGGGACCTCTCGGACGCCACCCGGTCCGATGCTGCGCTGCGCCGCTTCCTCCACGGCCTGCCGGGCGTCGACCAGGTCGGGGCCGAGGCCCGCGCCGCCGCTCTCGGCACCCGCTCGATCAAGACCACCGCGAAGGCCCAGGCCATCGACCTGGCGATCCGCATGGTCGACCTGACGACCCTCGAGGGCCAGGACACCCCCGGCAAGGTGCGTGCGCTGGCCAGCAAGGCCATGCGCCCGGACCCGACCGACCCGACGTGCCCGGCCACCGCCGCGGTCTGCGTCTACCCCGACCTGGTCGGGGTGGCCAAGGAGACCCTGACCGACGGAGGACGGCGCGACTCGGACGTCCACATCGCGGCCGTCGCCACCGCCTTCCCCTCCGGCCGCGCCGCCCTCGACATCAAGCTCGCCGACACCGCCGACGCCGTCGAGGCCGGTGCAGACGAGATCGACATGGTCATCGACCGGGGCGCGTTCCTCGCCGGCCGCTACCTCCAGGTCCTCGAGGAGATCGTCGCGGTGCGCGAGGCGTGCACCCAGGGCGAGCGCTCGGCCCACCTCAAGGTGATCTTCGAGACCGGCGAGCTGCGGACCTACGACAACGTCCGCCGCGCGAGCTGGCTGGCCATGATGGCCGGTGGCCACTTCATCAAGACCTCCACCGGCAAGGTCCAGCCCGCCGCGACCCTGCCGGTCACGATGATCATGCTCGAGGCCGTGCGCGACTTCCGCGAGGCGACCGGGCAGATGGTCGGCGTGAAGCCGGCGGGTGGCATCCGCAGCACCAAGGACGCCATCAAGTACCTCGTCATGGTCAACGAGGTCGCCGGTCCCGACTGGCTGGACCCCGACTGGTTCCGCTTCGGTGCCTCCACGCTCCTCAACGACCTGCTGATGCAGCGCACCAAGATGCGCACCGGCCGCTACAGCGGCCCCGACTACGTGACGCTCGACTGAGCCCGGCGAGAGAGACGAGGACAGCATGAGCATCTTCGAGTACGCACCCGCGCCGGAGTCCCGCGCGGTCGTCGACATCAAGGAGTCCTACGGGCTCTTCGTGAACGGTGAGTTCACGCCCGGTGGCGGTGCCTCCTTCAAGACGGTCAACCCGGCCACCGAGGAGGTGCTGGCCGAGGTCGCGGAGGCCGACGCCGCCGACGTCGACCGCGCCGTCAAGGCCGCCCGCAAGGCCCACGACAAGGTCTGGGGCCCGATGCCGGGCCGCGAGCGCGCCAAGTACCTCTACCGGATCGCCCGGATCATCCAGGAGCGCAGCCGCGAGCTCGCCGTCCTGGAGTCGATCGACAACGGCAAGCCGATCAAGGAGTCCCGCGACGTCGACGTCCCGACCGTCGCCGCGCACTTCTTCTACTACGCCGGTTGGGCCGACAAGCTCGAGCACTCGGGCTACGGCAGCACCCCGCTCGGCGTCGCCGGCCAGGTCATCCCGTGGAACTTCCCGCTGCTGATGCTGGCGTGGAAGATCGCGCCGGCCCTGGCCTGCGGCAACACCGTGGTGCTCAAGCCCGCCGAGACCACCCCGCTGACCGCGCTGCTCTTCGCCGAGATCTGCCAGCAGGCCGACCTCCCGCCGGGCGTGGTCAACATCCTCACCGGCGCCGGCGAGACCGGTCGCGCGATCGTCGAGCACCCCGGTGTCGACAAGGTCGCCTTCACCGGCTCCACCGAGGTCGGCAAGGCGATCGCCCGGGCCGTGGCCAGCACCGACAAGCGGGTCACCCTCGAGCTCGGTGGCAAGGCCGCCAACATCGTCTTCGACGACGCCCCCATGGACCAGGCGGTCGAGGGCATCGTCAACGGCATCTTCTTCAACCAGGGCCACGTCTGCTGCGCGGGCTCGCGCCTGCTGGTCCAGGAGTCGGTGGCCGAGGAGGTGCTCGAGCGGCTCAAGCGCCGGATGGGCACCCTGCGCGTCGGTGACCCGCTGGACAAGAACACCGACGTGGGCGCGATCAACTCCGCCGCCCAGCTGGCCCGCATCCGCGAGCTCTCCGACATCGGTGAGGCCGAGGGTGCCGAGCGCTGGTCGGCCCCGTGCGACCTGCCCTCCACGGGCTACTGGTTCGCCCCGACCCTCTTCACCGGGGTCTCCCAGGCCCACCGGATCGCCCGCGAGGAGATCTTCGGCCCGGTCCTGTCGATGCTCACCTTCCGCACGCCGTCCGAGGCGGTCGAGAAGGCCAACAACACGCCGTACGGGCTCTCGGCTGGCATCTGGACCGAGAAGGGCTCGCGCATCCTCGAGGTCGCGGGCCAGCTCCGCGCCGGCGTCGTGTGGGCCAACACGTTCAACAAGTTCGACCCGACCAGCCCCTTCGGCGGCTACAAGGAGTCCGGCTACGGCCGCGAGGGCGGCCGGCACGGGCTGGCGGCGTACCTGAAGGGTGGCCAGGCATGAGCAACCGGATCGACGTCCGCAAGACCTACAAGCTCTTCATCGGCGGCGCCTTCCCGCGCTCGGAGTCCGGCTACTCCTACGTCGTGAACGACCACAAGGGAGCCTTCGTGGCCAACGCCGCCCTCGCCTCGCGCAAGGACGCCCGCGACGCCGTCGTCGCCGCCCGCAAGGCCTTCCCCGGCTGGTCGGGCCGCACGGCCTACAACCGGGCCCAGGTGCTCTACCGGGTCGCCGAGGTCATGGAGGACCGCCGCCCGCAGTTCGTCCAGGCCGTCCAGCAGTCCGAGGGCCTGTCGGGCAGCAAGGCCGAGGGCGTCGTCGACGCCGCGGTCGACCGCCTCGTCTGGTACGCCGGGTGGGCCGACAAGCTGGCCCAGGTCGTCGGAAACGCCAACCCGGTCGCCGGCCCGTTCTTCAACCTCTCGACCCCCGAGCCGACCGGTGTCGTGGCCGTGCTGGCCCCGCAGCGCTCCTCGCTGCTGGGCCTGGTCTCGGTGTTGGCCCCGGTCGTGGTCAGCGGCAACACCGCCGTCCTGGTCTCCTCCTACGAGCGCCCGCTGCCGGCGGTGAACCTGGCCGAGGTCCTCGCCACCAGCGACGTGCCGGGCGGCGTGGTCAACATCCTCACCGGCAGCGCTGCCACCGTCGCACCGTGGCTGGCCTCGCACATGGACGTCAACGCGATCGACCTGACCGGGGTTGCGGGCGACACCGCCCTCGCCGCCGAGCTGGAGGTCGCAGCCGCCGACAACCTGAAGCGGGTACGACGCGCTCCGGCCGCCGAGCCGGACTGGACCCTCGACCCGGGGCTGGAGCCGATGACGGCGTTCCTCGAGATCAAGACCGTCTGGCACCCGATGGGGCTCTGAGCACGGTGCGCGCGCGGGTGATCGTCCTGGCCGGCCCCTCGGGGTCCGGCAAGTCCCGCCTCGCCGCCCGGCTCGGGCTGCCGGTGCTGCGCCTCGACGACTTCTACAAGGACGGCGACGACCCGACCCTGCCGCGGATCGAGCACGGCGCCAACGCCGGCATGGTCGACTGGGACCACCCCGATTCGTGGTTGCCGCAGGACGCCCTGGCGACGATGTCGGCGCTGTGCCGCGACGGCCGCGCCGAGGTGCCGGTCTACGAGATCTCCGCCAACGGCCGCTGCGGCTCGCGCCAGCTCGACCTCGGGGGCAGCCCGCTCTACGTCGCGGAGGGGATCTTCGCTCCCGACGTCGTCGCGCCGGCCCGCGAGGCCGGCATCCTCGCGGCGGCGTACTGCGTGCGCCGCTCGGCCGCGACCACCTTCGTCCTCCGGCTCGTGCGCGACCTCAAGGAGCGCCGCAAGCCGCCCCTGGTGCTGCTCACCCGGGGCCTCGGGCTGGCCCGGGCCCAGCGCGGCGTGGTCGCCGACGCCGTGGCCAAGGGCTGCACCCCCGCCTCCCCCGACGAGGTCGTGGCCGCCGTCGAGAGGCTCGGCTCCGAAGCACTCAGGTGATCGCACCCGACGGACTCCCCTGGGGCCGGCTGCGCCAGCCGGACCAGCTCTCCTGCGGTGCCGCCACGCTCGTGGTCGCACGCATGCTCGCCGACGAGGTGTACGCCGAACGCGTGCTGCCTCGCTTCGCCGACGAGGTCCTCACCACCCACCGCGAGGTCGTGGGTTGGTGGCCCCGGGCGCTGGGCACGCCCCCGTGGGCGCTGGTGCGCCACCTGCCTGGTCACCACCGGCTCGTCACCCGCCCCTCGTTCGACCGGGTCCTCTCCGCAGCCCCGCGCGGCCCGGTCGCGGTCTACGTCGGCAACCGGCTGCTGCCCCGCCACGTCGTGCTCGTCGTGGCCGCCGCCCCGGAGGCGTGGGTGGTCTACGACCCGGCCCGCGGCGGGCTGGTCACCGTCGACCGCGAGCAGCACGCCGAGGACCGGCTGCCCTTCGGGCGCTGGCACCGCGCCTGGTGGGCACTCGTCCCGCGCTGAGCCCAGATCCACCGATGATCGCCGTCGCGAGCGGCACCAGGCGGGTGCGCTGGCAAGGCGCCGGCGCGAAGGCCTGCTGGGTGCCCGTCGAGCGTCGGCAACGCAGCCAGGGCGCCCGCATGGTGTCGCGTAGCAGGCGAGGAT
>WLJH01000071.1 GCA_009701885.1 Actinomycetota bacterium | reverse complement strand
CCCGAGGAAGGGGCCTCAACCGCGGACCGCGGCAAGGCAGACGACGTCGTGTCGGGCAGATCCCATGACCGTCAGTGGGCAGTTCTCATGACCGCCAGCGGGCAGCTTCGTGGCCGTCTCCGGGCAGTTTCTCGCGGCCGCCGACAGTCGTAGGCATCACCAACGGACCCGACCGAGGGGTCGACTCCCTCGTCGATGAGCCTGTGGGTGAAGGCGAAACTGACGTACTGGGAGCCGGCATCGGTGTGATGGATCAGGCCCGACAAGTCGGTGACGCCGGCTTGTTGGCGGGTCCAGATCGCGTGTTCGAGGGTGTCGAGCACTAGGTCGGTGGTCATGCGCGTTGCAGCTCGCCAGCCCACGATCCTTCGGCTGAAGACATCGAAGACGAACGCGACGTAGACGGTGCCGGCCCAGGTCGCGACGTAGGTGAAGTCCGCTACCCACAGCTGGTTGGGACGGCTGGCCCAGAACTGTCGATCGACTAGGTCGGTGGGCCGTTCGGCGGACTCATCGGGCACGGTGGTGCGGATCTTCTTCAACCGCAGCGCACCGACCCAGCCCTGCTCGCGGTAGAGCCGCTCCACGGTGCAGCGAGCGACGTCGTGACCGCGGCCGCGTAGGTGCAGCCACATCTTCCGTGCCCCGAACCGCGCAATCAGCTTCTGCCGCTCCCGCTCCGCAACCATGACCGCGACCAGCTCCGCATCGCGGAGCCGTTGCCGAGAAGGGCGACGGGACCGGGCCTCGTAGTAGGTGGAAGGGGCGATCTTGATGCCGTGCTGGCTCAGCACCCGGCAGATCGGCTCGACCCCGAACTCCACCTTGTGGTCCTCGATGTAGTCGATCAGTACCTGTTGGGGCGGTCGAGGTCCGCGATGCTCCTATGTCAAGCCGCGAGTTGAAGAGGCGACAAGGCGGGCTGCTGGGCTGCGCGCAGGTCGGCGCGAAGAGCCGCGAAGACGACATCGGAAAGGCGCCGGCGCAACAGTCTCAGTGCGGCCACGCGGTCCTTGCCGCGGGCCAACTGCTTGTCCAGGTAGGGCCGGCCGGGCCCGACGCCGCGGGCCTGGGTCACCGCGATCATGTGCAGGGCGCAGTTGACCGACCGGTTGCCGCCTCGGTTGAGCCGTACCTTGCCTGCGCTGGATCCGACAGACCGGCACTGGCGCTGTGCCGGTGAAGCGGGCGTAGGCGTCCTTGTCGCGGAAGCGGTGCACTCCGGCGGTCTCACCGACGATCACGGCGGCGGACAGCACGCCGCAGCCGGGGATCTGGAGTAGCGAGGGCGCGAGCTGACGGACCAGTTCCCGCAACTCTCGCTCGAGGTCGTTGATCTGGGTGGTCAGTTCCTGACAGCGCAGCAGGTGTCGCCGGGCAAGTCTGGCGACGACGCCGTCGAACCGGCCCAGCTCGACCAGTAGCTCACGTACGACCTTCTGGCGTCGCAACCCGCGGCTGGGGATCATCAGGTCCGGGTCAAGCTCATGGAGGTGCCAGCGCACCTGTTGAGCGATACGGGACCGCTGAACCACCAAGTCATGACGGTGATCAGAGAGCAGCTTGACCTCGCGGGCAGGTCCGTCCAGCTCGGCGACGGGAAGGTCCGGGTGACGAAGCGCAGCGAGTGCTACGGCCTCGGCGTCGATTGGGTCGGACTTGCCGGGCTCGCGGCTGCTGCGGCGTGCGCCAGCCATGAGCCGAGTCGGTACCCGCAGCACGCGTTGCCCTGCAGCCAAGAGGTCAGATTCCAGCCGGCGGGTGAGGTGCCGGCAGTCTTCCAAGGCGAACCTGACGCCATGCTCGTCGTGGTCGGCGAACTGTGTGGCCCACTCGACCAGCACGAGGTGGCCCTCAGCGTTGGTCCGGACCGTCTTGGTGCCGAGTCTTCTGCCGACTTCGTCGAGCGCCACGACCGTATGGGTGCGCTTGTGCGAGTCGGTACCGATCATGACCATCCAGGTGCTCCTTGCCGTCGACGGGCTACTCGGGCGCCCTGTCGGCAGCGAGGCGGGCACGCCTCAATTCAGCGCGATCGTCGTCGCAGGCAGGCTCCTATCAAGCCACGCACCCGCTGACGACAGGGCGCCCGACCGAGGCCGCACATCGGAGAGAAGCCACCGAGTGCCATTCGTTACCCGGGGCAGCGAAGAAACGAGCGAACCCCGATCGGGCACGATCACTTTGACATTGACGCGAAGAAAGCCGAGGCGCTCTTCAAGATCTCGTTGGCCCGCCGAAGCTCAGCGACCTCTCTCTTCAGCGCCTTGATCTCAGCGATCTCATCGCTGGTCTTGCCAGCACGAACACCACCGTCGATCTCTGCCTGTCGCAGCCACTTGCGTAGCGACTCAGTCGAGGAGATCCCCAGCTTCGCCGCGACCGACCTGATCGCCGCGGACTCATGCGGGTAGTCCTGCCGCGACTCCATCACCATCCGCACTGCGCGCTCACGCAGCTCGGTGGGGTACCTCGAGGGACGTGCCATGAGAGTGATCCTTCCAACGAATCAGCTCTCCGGACATGCCGGGGCGGTTCAATTATCTACTAGACGTAATAGTAGACACGCGTCGAGCTTGCCGCCGCAGCGGCCTGCCCCACGCTTGGCCACAGGGGGCGGGCTGGAGAACCCTTTGGAGCGACCTATGGTTCTACTCGAACCCGTCTCATCGCGACCCGCTCCCTTGAGATCAGTAGGTCGTTACATGGACGTGGTCATAGTGGTTCGCGGTCACCGATCCGCGATCCTCCATCGCGCGCCAACCCTCTGAAGAGCGGTCCACCGACCAGATCCGCTGGGCGTGGATCACGTAGTTGACACCAAACTCGGAGTAGTTCTCCCGGAGAAACTCCGCGACCTGCCAGGCGCGGTCGCCGGTGACCATGATGTCCATTGCGATCCCCTGCGCATGCTCGCCGTCGCCGCGCAACGTGCCGTAGGTCGCGATCTCGGGAAAGTTCGCGCAGACGGCCTGGTGGATCGCCCGGATGTTCGAACTGACGCCGGAGGGGACAGAGGTGCCGTTCGTGCACTGCCCGCCGAGGCTGGGCCACGGGTCAGGCTTCTTCTCGCTGAGATAGCCCGAGGTGACCCACCGGGCCTCGCCGTCCAGCACGATCTCCTGTCGGCCGAGCATCTCGCGGCCGGTCACGGGCACTTTCTTACTGGCATCGAGGACGCCGAGCTGTTTGGCCTGCTTGTCGGGGCGGGTCCAGATGTTGAGCTCGGTGGTGGTCCACCGTTGGGTGTCGGCATTCCGAATGGCCGCGGTGACTGCCGCAGGTAGCAGAGCCTCATCGACCGGGCTCAGCTGTGGCGCAGCGGCCGCCTCGACCTCGCGCGCGGGCGGTCCCGCGGGCCGGCGGAGGTCGCCGCGACCGATGCCGCCACGCGACACGACTGGGCCGCGGTCGGCGATGTCGCCCGCTGCCGATTGGTCGACGGCCAGGAGGTCGGCGGGCTGTTCGGAGCCGACAACACCGATCGTCACCGCAGCAACCGTTGCGAGAATCGCGAGGGGTGCGGCGATGAGTGCTGCCGAAGGCTTGCGTCGTGCGGTTTCCCGCTTGTGGCTATGAGTCGCCACGCGCTGATTCCTTACTGTCGCTGTCATGGTCGATGCGCTGGTCCCCCCGGTGAGGAATCCAGGCATGACGAGTGATGCAAGCACGCCGGTCAACGGATTCTGAAATCCTCACTACTATCCCGGATAGGACACCTGTTCGGGCATGTGAGTCGGGATCGGCACGAGCTACTCCCAACGAGGTGGCCGCGGTGCAGGTCCGCAGCTCAATCGGACTGAGGTCGTCGGCGGCTCCGTTCAGCATCTCCGTGATCAGTGTGGTGCTCCGTGAGCCATGTGGGTCGAAAGCGGAGCTCCACGCGGGCCAGGCACGCCGGATGGCGGACGGTCGCGGTACTGCGCACAGGCGCGATCGGGGTTCGCGACCTCCGCAATGCCGATACATATGGAGAGCTCATCCGGAGTGCTCACGGAAGGAGCACTGAGATCGAACATGATGAAGGTATCGGCGGCGGTCCCCCCGATTGCCTATCGACCATGATCGTGCGGTTGGCATGGCGAAGGAGCTCGAGAGCTCCCAGCACGGACCGAGATCGAGAGCCTGAACGACCTCCTCTAGTCGGGACGACTGTTGGAGATGGACGGGTGGACGGCACCACGTGGCCGCCCGTCCTGGCCGCTGCCGAGGTCATCTTCAGTGTCGTAACCAACGCGCGGACTGGGTGAGGTAGAGCAGGTAGGACAGTGCCGGCAGCACGATCACGACAGCCAGGCCGACGGCGACCAGCAGCGCCCGCAGCGTCGCGTCAGCACCGGCGGCGTCGACGATGGTGACCTCGTCGACCAGCAGCCACGGGTACTGCCCGGCCCCCCAGCCCAGGGTCACAGTGGCGACCGCGGCCGCCGCGGCGAGCCGGGCGACGGAGTACCGCCGCGTCCAGATCAGCACGAGTGCGCTGGCTCCGGCGAGCGCCGACAGCACCATGAGTGGCAGCGCCCGACCTGTGAGGCCGTCGAAGAGCGCGGGGGCGTCCTGTTTGATCGGCACGAGAGCGGCAAACACCAACGCGCCGGTGAGCGCACCCACACCCAGCGTGCGCACGCGCAGCATCTCAGCTAGACCAGGGTGCCCGGATCGGGCGGCGTCGGCGACGAGGAACGAACCGGCCAGGTACGCACAGCTGCCGCCCGCGATCAGGCCGCCGAACAGCGAGGTCGGGTTCACCCACGACCAGACCAGGTCGCCGCCACCGTCGGCAGGGACTCGGCCGGAGGCGATTGCACCGGCCACGCAGCCCAGGAAGAAGGGCGTGATCAGTGAGGATCCGGCGAACACGATGCCGAAGAGCCGAGCTTGGCCGATGGTCGCGGAGTACTTTCGGAACGCGAACGACGCCCCGCGCAGCGCGATGCCCAGAAGAGCGAGCATCAGGGGTAACCAGAGCGTCGACATGACCGCGGCGAACGTGCCGGGGAACGCCGTCCACCAGGTGACCAGCACGTAGATCAGCCAGACATGGTTGGCCTCCCACACCGGTCCGATGCAGTGGTCGATCAGTGTGCGCACCTCCGCGCCGCGGCGGGCGCCGTCTGCGGTGGCGTCGAAGAAGCCGGAGCCGAAGTCCGCGCCACCGAAGACCGAGTAGACGACGACGCCGGCGAACAGCGCAGCGGCCACCGCAATCTCCAGCGTCACCGGGACGCCTCCTTCACGCCCTCGGCGGACTCGGGGCCGTAGGGACTGGGTAGGTCGAGCTCGCCGGCGCGCCAGCGTCGCGCCATGGACCGGAGTACGACGTAGGCGCCGACCGTCATCCCGAGGTACACCACCGCGGTCCCGGCCAGGCTCCACCAGATCCACGGGTTGTCGGTCACCGCGTCCTCGGTGCGCAGCACCTGCCAGACCACCCACGGCTGACGTCCGACCTCGGTCGCGATCCAGCCAGCCTCGAGGGCGATCATCGCGAGCGGGCCAGCGGCCACGGCGTATCGCAGGAACCAGCGGTTCTGCAGCAGGTCGCGGCCGCGCCATCGCACGAACCAGAACAGCAGCACGGACAGGGCTAGCAGCGAGCCGATGCCAACCATGGTCTGGAACGCCCAGTGGGCGATGTTGACCGGAGGCCGGTCGTCCTCTGGCACCTCGTCCAGGCCGGGCACCGGTTTGTCGAAGCTGTTGCGGGCGATCAGCGACCCGATCTTCGGGATGTCGATGCTGTAGCGGACCTCGCCGTCGATCATGATCCCGCCCAGCCGCAGCGGCGCCGGTTGCTCGGTCTCCTCGGCCAGTTCGAACGCGGCCAGTTTGGCCGGCTGGCTCTCCGCGACCCGCAGGCCGAGCACGTGGCCGACCAGCGGCTGAGCCAGTGCGGCGACGGTGGCGAAGACGAAAGGCACAATGAACCCGAGCCGGTGGTGGCGGTCGCGGCAGCCGCGCAGCATGCCCGCGGCGTAGACCCCGGCGACGGTGAAGCCGACGACCACGAAGGCGCCGATCCACATGTGCGCGAACATCAGCCACACGCCGTCGTTGAACATCGCAGCCCAAGGGTCGACGTCGACCACCTCGCCGGCCGCGTTGAGCCGGAAGCCGGTTGGGTTGTTCATCCAGGCGTTGACCGCGATTACGCAGAACGTGCCGATCACGCCCGCGCAGGCCATCGGGACCAGCATCAGCAGGTGGATCCGCGGAGGCATTCGGCCCCAGCCGTAGAGGTAGATGCCGAGGAAGATCGCCTCGACGAAGAACGCCAGCCCCTCGAACGCGAACGGCAGACCGAGCACGTCGCCGTACCTGCCCATCAGGCCCGGCCACAACAGACCCATCTCGAAGCTGAGCACGGTCCCGGAGACCGCGCCGATCGCGAACAGCACGGCGGAGACCTTCGACCACCGCCTGGCGAGCTCGAGCGCTACCGCGTCACCGCGGTAGACACCGCGCCAATGGACGATGAAGATCATCGACGGGAAGGCCACGCCGAAGCAGGCCAGGATGATGTGCCAGCCCAGCGACAGCGCCATCTGGTGCCATCTGGTTACGCGCGGGCAGTAGACCGGACGGCGTGTCAGACAACAGGACTTGCAGTGTCTCAAGGGTCATGGGTTCTCCTCAGTCCAGCCAGCACAGAACGCATCCGGTCGCGAGTCACCGATGGTGCGGTCCGATCTCGCCGGTTTGCCGGGAGTCCGTAGCGTTCGCGGACATGGTCGCCCCCTTGCGCCGGCATCAGGCGCCCAGAGTTTCGGCCCATGCCGGCGAAAACCGGCTCTTCATACCTGCGGTGGGGGTAGGTGAGCGACACGACCTGAGCGCCTGACCCGGAACGGGGTCGAGGCCTTCCAAAGTTTGGTGCGACCAAGCAACCAACCGGAAGGCCTCGACGATGCTCGAGCCTACGGCGTGCGAGCGT
>WLJH01000070.1 GCA_009701885.1 Actinomycetota bacterium | reverse complement strand
TTCGAGGTCGCCCCGCCAGCGCGGAAGGAACTGCCTGCAACGGCTTGACAAAGTCATTGAGAATCCACCGATTCTCGCCTGCTACGCGACACCATGCGGGCGCCCTGGCGGCGTTGTCACGCCTCGACGGGCCTGGGGGCCCGCCTTCGGCGCTCCGCCTTGCCAGCGCACCCGCCTGGTGCCGCTCGCGACGGCGACCATCGGTGGATCGAGGCTCAGCGGCCGGTCATCGCGTCCACGTCCAGGGCCGCGTCCAGCTCGGCCTCGGTGAGGTCCCCGCGCTCGACGTACCCCATCGCCAGCACCTGCTCGCGGATGGTGCGGCCCTCGGCGAGCGCGGCCTTGGCGATCGTGGCTGCCTCCTCGTAGCCGAGGTGCTTGTTGAGCGGCGTGACGACCGAGGGGGAGGACTCGGCGTAGGTGCGCATCCGCTCGGCGTCGGCGGTGATGCCGTCGACGCAGCGGGTGGCCAGGACGCGGGAGGAGGCGGCGAGCAGGCGCACCGACTCCAGGACGTTGCGCGCGATGACGGGCATCGCGACGTTGAGCTCGAAGGAGCCGCTGGCGCCGGCGGCGGTGACCGCCGCGTCGTTGCCGACGACCTGGAAGCAGACCATGAGCGTCGCCTCGGGCAGGACCGGGTTGACCTTGCCCGGCATGATGCTCGAGCCCGGTTGGAGGTCGGGCAGGTGGATCTCGGCCAGGCCGGTCGTCGGGCCGGAGGACATCCAGCGCAGGTCGTTGCAGACCTTGGTCAGCCCGACCGCGATCGTGCGCAGGACGCCGGACAGCTCCACGAGCGAGTCGCGGGTGCCCTGGGCCTCGAGGTGGTTGCGGGCCTCGGTGAAGGGCTGGCCGGTGCGCTCGCCGAGCAGCTCGATCGCCCGGGCGGCGAACCCGTCGGGGGTGTTGATGCCGGTGCCGACGGCGGTGCCGCCCAGCGGCAGCTCGCGGACGCGGGGGAGCACGGAGTGCAGCCGCTCGCCGGCGTACCTCACCGTGGCGGCGTACGCCGAGAACTCCTGCCCCAGCGTCACCGGGGTGGCGTCCATGAGGTGCGTGCGTCCGGCCTTGACCAGCGCGGCGAACTCCTCGGCCTTGGCCTCCAGCGAGCCCGCCAGCACGTCCAGCGCAGGGAGCAGGTCGCCCGTGACCGCGAGGGTCGCGGCGACGTGGATCGCGGTGGGGAAGGTGTCGTTGCTGGACTGGCTGGCGTTGACGTGGTCGTTGGGGTGGACCTCGCTGCCGGCGCTGGCGGCCAGGGTGGCGATGACCTCGTTGGCGTTCATGTTGGAGCTGGTGCCCGAGCCGGTCTGGAAGACGTCGACCGGGAACGCGTCGTCGTGCTCGCCGGCCGACACCGCCGTCGCTGCGGTGACGATCGCGTCGACCTGCTCCTGGGACAGCACCCCCAGCTCGCCGTTGGCCAGCGCCGCCGCGGCCTTGACGTGCCCCAGGGCGTGGACGAGCGCGGGCTCGATCGGGGTGCCGCTGATCGGGAAGTTCTCGACCGCCCGCTGGGTCTGGGCCCGCCACAGCGCCTGCGCCGGCACCCGCACCTCTCCCATCGAGTCGTGCTCGGTGCGGAACTCCTGGTCCTCACGCCCACTGCTCATGCCACCGACGCTAGTGCGGTCGTGGCCGGTCGCCGCACGCGCGGAGGGGTGAGGGCGGTCAAGTCGCGGTCCGCGACGACCGAGACACCGGTCGTGACCCTGCTCGACACCGGGACCGACCTGGCACCAGCGCCGCTGCCCCACGCACCCGCGCGACGGCACCTGCGCACCGCCCGGCGCCTCCTGCCGGAGGTGGCCGTGGTGGCGGGGCTCGGCTGGTGGGCGACGTACCTGACCTGGGGGACCGGCGGCCGCGAGCCGCACGTCCTCGCCGTCGGCTGCGTCCTGGCCGCGCTCGGCTGGCTGCTGGTGCGACCCGAGAGGGTGCTGCGCCGGCGGGTGCTGCTGCTGGGTCACGCGCTCTCGCTCGGGGCGGTGGCCGTGGTCCTCACGGCGCCGACCGGGTGGGCGGGTCGTGACGACGCGGCGGCCTGGGTGCTCGCCGCCCAGACCGGGCTGCTGCTGCTGGCCTGGGCCCGCGACGACGTACGCCGCCTCGTGCTGCTCACCGCGCTGCTGGCCGCCGGCGGCGCGCAGTTCGCGCAGGGCTGGCTGCCCTGGTGGGGGGCGCAGGACCCCGAGAAGCTGTTCCAGGGGACCTTCTACTGGCACAACCAGGTCGGCATCTTCCTGGCGGCTGCGGCGGTGCTGGCGCTGGCCACCCTCGCCGGCGGCGGTCCTCTTGCACGGCTCGGCTGGGTCGTGGCGCCGCTGGCCGTCACCGGGACGCTCTTCACCACCAGCCGCGGCTCGCAGCTCGGCCTGCTCCTCGGCGCCGTCCTGCTGCTCGCCCTGGCCGGCCGCTCCATCGCCCCGCGGCTGCGCGTGCTGGGCGGCCTGGGCCTGGGGTGGGCGACGAGCTGGCTGCTCACGGGTCCGCCGTTCTTCGACGAGCGGGTCGCCCCGACCGCCGGCACGGCCGCGCGCTCCGAGAGCTTCGTCGACAACGGCGTGACCCGGGTCGAGGACTGGGCTGCGGCCTGGGAGGTCTTCGCCCGGTGGCCGCTCACCGGCGGCGGCTTCGACGGCTTCCGGGCCGGGACCGTCGCGGCGGAGGTGGGGGAGCGCGCCGGCGCGACGGCCTACGCGCACAACGGCTACCTCCAGGCGCTCTCCGACGGCGGGCTGCTGCTGGCGCTGCCGCTGCTCGGGGTGCTCGCCGCCGTGGCCTGGGCCGTGGCGCGTGCGCTGCCCGCGGCGGTGCGGCGCGGCGACCTCGCGCAGGTCGGAGCGGCGGTGACGCTGCTGGTGCTGGGCCTGCACTCCGGCATGGACTTCGACTGGGCCTACCCGAGCCTGCTGCTCATGGTGCCGCTCGTCGCCGCGCTCGCCCTGCCACCGGCCACGGGAGCGGTCGACCCGGCGGCCGCGGGGGGCCACCGGCGTACGCGCCCCTGGTCGTCCCGGGCGGCGGCGCTCGCGCCGGCGGTGCTCCTCCTGCTCGCCGCCGTGGCGGCCTGGGGCGGCGGGTTGTCGCACAACGCGCCGCTGGGATGAGCCGCTGCTCCGTAGTCTCGGAGCGTGAACGCCTGGCTCGACGGACTCAGCACCCTGGAGGTGCTGCTCCTGGTCCTGACCATCGTGGTCGGCGGCTCGATCGCCTCGGCGATCGTCGGGGCCCTGCTGGTGCGGATGGGGATGCACCGGCCCTGGGTCGTGCGCCGCGCGAGCCAGCTGGCCTACAAGCTGCTCGGTCTCATCAAGCGCCCGCTGACGATCGTCGTGCTCGACGAGGTGGTCGCGGTGATCCGGACCGGGCACTACACCAAGAACATCTCCGACGCGCTCGTCGAGAACCACGACGAGCTCAAGGCGCTGGCGCTCGAGAAGGTGCGGGCCGACCCCAACCTGCGCCTGGTCAGCAGGGTCCCCGGGTACGACACGCTGGTCTCGGAGGTCTCCGAGACCGTCCTGCGGGTCGTGGTCGACATGCTCGGCGACCCGCGCATGGACGAGCTGGTCTCCGACCTGCTGCGCAACAACCTCGAGCAGATCCGGGTCGCCGTGCGCGAGCGCGAGCACGAGGCCGTGGGGGACCACCCGCCGCCGGACCCGGTGCCCCCCGGCGCGCCTCGCCGCTGACGACGTACGCCGTCCCTGCTCGTCCCCGGCGCTCGACCGGTCGGGTGAACGGGCCGCGGCTCCCGCGGACTACGTTCTGCTGCATGAGCGAGCGCGAGGACGACCGGCGGCACGAGCGGCAGCAGGACGGTCGGGAGCAGGCGCAGCGCGAGCCCGCGGAGCAGGCCGACGGCCGTGACGGCCAGGCCTCCGAGGGCCAGGTCTCGGAGGTGGGCAACTTCGAGCGCGCCGACGAGCCGATCAGCGACGACCAGTCGGTCGCCGGTCAGCCCGACGGCGAGTCCGGCAGGGTCGACGAGGGCCCCACCGGCCCCAACGCCCGCGCGGGCTCGAACAAGAACTGACCCGCGCCCGCAGGTCCGCGCCGACTCGGCGCTGGTTCGAGGGTGACTCGGCGCTGGTTCGAGGCCGACTCGGCGCTGGTTCGACCGGCTACTCCGCGGAGCGCACCCGGATGCCCGAGATCGGCACCGTCACCGCGCCCGAGGGGTCGGTGAAGAAGTCGTTGCCCTTGTCGTCGACGACGATGAAGGCCGGGAAGTCCTCGACCTCGATCTTCCAGACCGCCTCCATGCCGAGCTCGGGGTACTCCAGCACCTCGACCGACTTGATGCAGTCCTGGGCCAGCCGCGCTGCGGGGCCGCCGATCGAGCCGAGGTAGAACCCGCCGTGCTCGACGCAGGACTCGGTGACGACCTTGGAGCGGTTGCCCTTGGCCAGCATGACCATCGAGCCGCCGGCGGCCTGGAAGGACTGGACGTAGGAATCCATCCGGCCCGCGGTGGTGGGGCCGAAGGAGCCCGACGCATAGCCCTCGGGCGTCTTGGCCGGGCCGGCGTAGTAGACCGCGTGCTCCTTCATGTACTGCGGCATCTCCTCGCCGGCGTCCAGGCGCTCCTGGATCTTCGCGTGCGCGATGTCGCGCGCCACCACGAGCGGACCGGTCAGGGAGAGCCGGGTCTTGACCGGGTGCTGCGACAGCGTGGCCAGGATGTCGGCCATCGGCTGGTTGAGGTCGATGCGCACGACGTCGTCCTCCGACGCCGACAGCGCCTCGTCGGTGGTGTCGGGGAGGTACTTCGCCGGGTCGGTCTCGAGCTGCTCGAGGAAGACACCCTCGGCGGTGATCTTGCCCAGCGCCTGCCGGTCGGCGGAGCAGGAGACGGCGATCGCGACCGGGCACGAGGCGCCGTGGCGCGGCAGCCGGACGACGCGGACGTCGTGGCAGAAGTACTTGCCGCCGAACTGCGCACCGATGCCGAAGGACTGGGTCAGCTTGAAGACCTCCTCCTCCAGCTCCAGGTCGCGGAAGCCGTGGGCGTCCATCGAGCCCTCGGTGGGCAGGTTGTCCAGGTAGTGCGCCGAGGCGTACTTCGCGGTCTTCAGCGCGAACTCGGCGCTCGTGCCGCCGATGACGACGGCGAGGTGGTACGGCGGGCACGCGGCCGTCCCGAGCGAGCGGATCTTCTCGTCGAGGAACTGCAGCATCCGCTTGGGGTTGAGGATCGCCTTGGTCTCCTGGAACAGGAACGACTTGTTGGCCGACCCGCCACCCTTGGCCATGAAGAGGAACTTGTACTCCGGACCCTTCGGCCCCTCGGCGGTCGAGTAGATCTCGATCTGGGCCGGCAGGTTCGTGCCGGTGTTCTTCTCGTCGTACGTCGTCAGCGGGGCGAGCTGGGAGTAGCGCAGGTTCAGCTTCGTGTAGGCGTCGTAGACGCCCTTGCTGATCGCCTCGCCGTCCTCGGCCCCGGTCAGGACGCCCTCGGACTTCTTGCCCATGACGATCGCGGTGCCGGTGTCCTGGCACATCGGCAGCACGCCGCCGGCGGAGATGTTGACGTTCTTGAGCAGGTCGGTCGCGACGAAGCGGTCGTTCCCCGACGCCTCGGGGTCGTCGATGATCTTGCGCAGCTGCGCGAGGTGCGCGGGGCGCAGGTAGTGGGAGATGTCGTGCATCGCCTCGGCCGTGAGCCGCCGGATCGCCTCGGGGTCGACCTTGAGGAACGTGCGCCCGTCGACCTCCACGGTCGAGACGCCCTCGGTCGTGATCAGCCGGTAGGGCGTGTCGTCCTTGCCGGTGGGGAGGAGGTCGGAGTACCGGAACTCTGCGTCAGCCACGAGTGCTGAGCGTACGCCGCGGTCCGCCCGCGTCTCCGCGCCGGTCGAGGTGCGAGCGCAGCGAGCCACGAGACCCCGCACCTGTGCAACCGCTTACGCGTCGACTAGAGTGACGCGCGTCACTTCACGACGGATCGTCCGGCACGTACCTGCCGGTGAATGGAGACACAACAATGGCATCGGTGACCTTCGAGAAGGCCCAGCGCTGGTACCCCGGGGCTGACACCCCGGCGGTGCCCGGCATCGACCTGGAGATCAAGGACGGCGAGTTCATGGTGCTCGTCGGCCCGTCCGGGTGCGGCAAGTCCACGACCCTGCGCATGCTCGCGGGGCTGGAGGAGGTGAACTCGGGGACCATCCGGATCGGCGACCGGGACATCACCCACCTGCCGCCCAAGGACCGCGACATCGCCATGGTCTTCCAGAACTACGCGCTCTACCCGCACATGACCGTGGCCGAGAACATGGGCTTCGCGCTCAAGATGGCCAAGATGCCGACCGAGGAGCGCACCAAGCGCGTCGAGGAGGCCGCGCGGATGCTGGGCCTCACCGAGTACCTCGAGCGCAAGCCCAAGGCGCTCTCCGGTGGCCAGCGCCAGCGCGTCGCCATGGGCCGCGCGATCGTGCGCCAGCCGCAGGTCTTCTGCATGGACGAGCCGCTGTCCAACCTCGACGCCAAGATGCGGGTGCAGACCCGCACCGACATCGCCAAGCTCCAGCAGGACCTCGGCATCACCACGGTCTACGTCACCCACGACCAGGTCGAGGCCATGACGATGGGCGATCGCGTCGCGGTGATGAAGCTGGGCGTCCTCCAGCAGGTCGACACCCCGCTGGCCCTCTACGACCGCCCGGCCAACCTCTTCGTCGCCAGCTTCATCGGCTCCCCGCAGATGAACCTCATCGAGGCCGTCGCCAAGGACGGCAAGGCCCTCATCGGTGGCTACGAGGTGCCGGTCGACCCGGTGGCGGCGAAGAAGATGAACGGCCGCATCACCGTCGGCGTACGCCCGGAGAACTGGCGCATCGTCGGCCCCGGGGAGGGCCTCCCGGTCACCACGACCGTCGTCGAGGAGCTCGGTGCGGACGCCTACGTCTACGGCACCTGCGACGTCGAGGGCACGCCCTCGGCCCTCATCGTGCGTACGTCGGGTCGCAGCCACGGGCGCAAGGGGGAGGTCTTCCACGTCACCACCGACCCGCAGCACGTCCACGTCTTCGACACCGAGACCGGGGAGCGCCTCTCCGACTGACCGCCCACTCGGCGCTGTTCCAAGGCTGACTCGGGCTCTTCTGCTGCATGTGTGGGTGCTGTGATCGCGCCTGAATGAGCGCACGCCGTTCTCTGGCTAGGTTTCTGAGCTGTCGAGGAACAGTCACCAGGAGCAGGAGAACGGCGTGCGTGAACGCAGCCTATGGCGTGCCTTGTTG
>WLJH01000007.1 GCA_009701885.1 Actinomycetota bacterium | reverse complement strand
CTGGCCCGGACCACCACCCGGCGTGCCACAGCACCCACCCACCCAGGATCGACAGAAGACACCCTCGGGCGGGTACCCACCTCCCTACCCGGGGATCCAGCACTACCACCCACAACCCGGAGCACCCGGACCACGCGGACCACCCGGGGCACCCGGGGCACCCGGGGCACCCGGGGCACCCGGACCACCCGGACCACCCGGACCACCCGGACCACCCGGACCACCCGGACCACCCGGACCACCCGGACCACCCGGACCACCCGGACCAGGCCGCTACCCACCACATGCACCACCGCGAGCGGGTAGCGGCCATCCGGGGAGCCGGTGCACCACCCCCTCAACAACCGGGGACCGAGGTGGCCGTCGACTCGCCATACCCAATCCGGCGGCGGCACAAGCTGCTGCCGCCTGATGATCAAGCAGCGAGATTGTGACGGATCGCGATCCGAGGCACGACGTTGATCAACGCGTCACCATGCCTCGACGCCGAGATGCAACGGGCCGAGGGCAACCAGGCCGGCGACGATGTCTTAGGGCCCTGCCAGTTCCTCTCCTTGTGACAGTCAAGCGAGGGTCAAGAACCGTTGCGCCTCCGACCAGCGAATACCGAGGTTGACCACCGGTTCATCAAGCAGATGACGCGGACCTCGTGTGACACCTTCATCGTGTGTGACCTACCTGTGTGACAGGCCCTCTTGCAGGTCGTCCACGATGGCCACGCAGCGTGCGCTCCCTTGATCCATGCTCGCAATCTCGGCTGCACGGTTGATGGGCCGTCATGTCGTCCGTCCGGCTAGGCGCATCGATGACGTGCAGTCGCGGCGCGCATACACCGCCCATGATGCGCGGCGAGGCCATCGCCGTCCTCGACAAGCGTGAGGCCGGACGCGTGCTACGAGGCCGCCTGAGCGGGTGGGGTGCTGACCAGCTCATCCCACCGCTCGGCCTCGCGCCTGCGACGTCGACGCTCGATCACACGCCACCAGCGCGGCGGGCGCGGGTCGCGGGGCTCGAACGTCAGTGTCAGCCGTCCGTCTGCGTCGCGCACCCATCGGCGGCCGGCTGCGTCGGTGAACTCCAGGACGACGCGAGTCAGGGTCTGGTCGTAGCCGGCGTTGGTCGCCTCCCCGACGAGCTCCTCACGCTTGTCGACCATCGACTCGTCGAGATCCCAGTGGCCGCGCTCGCTGCTGGGCGGGATCAGTTCCCGGGTCATGACCCCGAACTGGTGGCCGGACTCCCCACCCGTCTCCGCATCGACTGCTGCCATGAGCAGCTCCACGCGGACACGGGTCACCGGGACGTCCGAGGCGTTGCGGTAGGCCACGCTCGGGATGTGGTCCGTACCCGAGCTAGGAAACATCCAGGCGAGATTGCGGTCACCATCGTGCGACCACTCCTCGGGGCGCATCTCGAACCACGCTGCGATCAGCGCAGCCTGAGCTGAACGCTGCTGCTCCTCCCACCGCTGCTCGCGACGCGACTCGAGCCGGAACGCCCCGGCCGCGAACACTGCGGCCACCGCGGCAGCCACGAAGGCGGCAGCCGTCGCCCCGGCCTCCACCCAGCCAGCCAGCTCGTCGCGGTCCCGCCCGGCCCACGACCAGCCCCAGACGATCCCGGCCAACACCCCGGCCACCAGGCCCACCGCTGCGGCTGCTCCCACGACCCACTTCACCCGAGCCATGCTGCACCCCGGTGACCGGCCAGGAGCACCGACGCTCTGACCGACAATTGTGACTAACCGTCCACTACGGCTGTGCGAGCGCGCAGCGGCGGCGCCAGGCGAGAGTGGGCTGCTACGTTCCGCGCCGCGACCAAGCAGCTCGCCGTCATTGGCTCCGGCATCCTCGGCTGCGGCCTCATCCTCGGGATCGTGCTGGGCTACAGCGGCGACGCCACCCTCACCAGCGTCGGCTCCTTCACGATGCTCATTACCGTGCCCCTCGGCGTGCTGGTACTCATCGCTGCCGGGGTGTCCGCGGCCGTCTCCAGGCCGAACAGCACGCCGCCCGGGCCTCGCCCCGGCGGAACCGTCCCCGAGCAGCGGCTCGCGGCGCTGAAGCGGATGCACGAGGCCGGCGACCTGACCGACGAGGAGCTCGAGGCCAAACGCCGCCAGGTCATCGCCGAGATGTAGCCCCAAGCCGTCACCGACGAGTCGCAGACCTCCTCAGGCGGACGAGGAGCCGGATGGCTTCCTCGAACTCCTAGGTCAGCACCTGGGCCGACTCATGACGCCCCCACCGTGACCTGGCGGGCGTTCGCCGGGGCACCCGGACCATGTCGACCCGTCGGTGGGGTTCACCTCCACATGGCCGGCCAGCACCCCCCAACCGGTAGAACGCCCGGACCGCGACGATCCAGGACCGCTTGGTGCGCGGGGACCACGGAGGCCTGGCCGACCTCGCCCGTCCCCTCCCGAGATGACCTCATCGTGGGCATACTGCGGCCGGTGGACCCACGCGAACCGAGTAGCGCCCTCGCCCAGTGGAAGCGACGCCGCATCGTCAAGGAGATCGTCAACCGGGGGGTGCCGGCGACCTGTGCCAGATGCCAACAGCGGGAGCTGTCAATCTACCCGCGGCTGACCTACTTCGAGATGCAGCCCCTCCCCGAGATGGTGAACGTCTCCGCGCCCGTCATCGAGCAGCGCATCCCTGCGGCGCTGCTCATCTGCGGGAACTGCGGCCACATGATGTTCCACGCCGTCGGGTCGCTGGGGCTCGGCGAGATCATTAAAAGCGACGCGGACTCAGACCCCGACGACGAGCTCGAGGTCGACCAGCCGTGAGCCCCTCCGAAGAGATGTCCATCGACGTCGGCACCGGCATCGTCGACCAGACCACCGTGACCACGAACCTCGCGCAAGAAGTGCACGTCACCACCAGGGACAAGGTCGAGTTGGCACTCCGGCGGGTGCTCCCTCGCTACTCCAGCACCGAGCAGCTGCTGGCGATCCTCGGCGTGGCCCTGGCCTTCGGCGGCTCGCTGCTCACCGCCGACTTCCGCCAACGCCTCGGCATCCCAGCCACCGCGTGGCAGACCGTCTTCGCACTCGGGTTCCTCGCCTCCCTGGCGTGGCTCGGCGTCGAGGGTCGCCGGTGGCGCAAGCGCCCCAAGCTCGAAGACGTCGTCAACGAGGTAATGAAGAGCTCCGACCGGTTGCCGTGAAGGCGCCGCTGCAGTCTGCAGACAGTCCCCATTCATGACCAACACATCCCCGCAGGTCAGCCGACTACAGCCAACAGTGGCCAACGCTAGCTAACGCGCACGGCCGATTGCCGGCCTACAGGTCGGCCCACCCGCACCCCCGTGAGCAACTGTCCCGCCGATTCCAGTGGGGTTCGACATCCCTCGCTGCCTCGATGACGAGCGGCACGTCGCTCCGCCCACGATGACGCGAATGGAGTGCCTGCGTCGTACATGGCGCGTCACCCGAACTCCGGTTCGCGTCAGGGCGCGACCAGGCGACCGGTGCCTCTGCTGCCACCACCGTGACCAACGCCGTCGCGGGCCTTGGCCACGAGCGTGCGTCATTCCGCCGCGATTGCGTGCAAGACGATCAGTCAGCGCGACCGAGGCCCGGGCTGCGCCACCCCTTCGCGGACAAGAACGACCTTGGTAACCCTGTCGAGCCGTCGACAGGGCCTAGCTCGGGCTCAGGTGGTCTCAGCGCCGTCCTGCGAGGACAGTGCCGTGGACGAAAGCGTGGGTCTGACGTCGCCCTCTGGTGGCGGGGTTTCGCGCATCTTGGGAGGGGAGGCCGTCCAGGCCTTCACGTGCTGTACGACCTCCCCGTAGAAGTCGTCGACGAGGTCGAGCACGGAGTCGATGAACGCTCCTGTGCCGCGGCCCCGCGTTGTGCCCATCGGTCTTGCCATCTCGACGCGGAAAGCACGGAGATCACGCTTAGGGTCTGCGACCAGGCAGTTGGGATCGTTGCGGACTGTGCTCAGCAGCTCGGTCTCACCGGGCCCCCGACCGCCGACCACGAATGCTTCGACCCTGAGGTTGTCCGGGGCGTGCTTGAGCTGCCGCGCGAGCCAGTTGACGCGCGTCGCCGGTCGACCTTGCTTGGGCGCGTCGATATCGACCGATGCCATGACCCGCCCCGCGCGAAGATCAACCACCACGTCGATGGGCGCCACGGTGTCGGGGATCCGGATGGTGCCGCTGAGCGTGCCGTCTGCGACGAGCGAGGCGGCCAAGGCCTGACCCCGGAGTGCGGGGTCAGCCTGCTCTTTGCGAGAGAGGACATGAACCACGTCGGTCCCGAGTTGCCTACCCAGCCGCAACGCGGTGTAGCGGAGGAGGGCGTCGAATCGGGCGACAACCTCGGGCAACTCTTTGTCACTGCTGCGCAGCGTTCCAGCCGCCACGGCCTGCCGGATGGGGACCCAGCCGGCGCCCATGTCATCCAGCTCCATGGCGCCGGACTTCGGGTGCTCGAGGTAGCGGATGAGCTCGCCCAGGATCCACGCCTGCTCGGGATCGGTGACGCCGCGATGCTCCTTTTGCATGACCGCGGTGGAGAGGATGTAGGTCCATGACCAGTGGTGCAGCGCCACCTTCCTCACCTTGCGCTTGTCCACCTTGGTGGGGTGTTGTCCGGCGGCGGCAGAAATCTCGTTGCTGATGGTGATCAGTGCATCGAAGCCCTGGTCCTTGGCTACGTCGAGGTAGCTCTCGAGTTGATCAGCCCGAAGATCGTTCTTGCCGGTCTTGACCTCGACGAGTGCAGTCCAACTGCGTTGTCCACGGGTGACCCGGATGAGCCCATCGGGGATGACCTTCTTGCCGTCGGCCACCTCGAAGGGGACTTCGATGAACGTCTCGACCTGTCCCGCGATGGCACCGACGGGCGCCAGGAGCGCACGGCTGAACTCCTTCACGACACTCATGACAGCGAGCAACGCGGACGTCGCCCGCCGCTCCTGCTCGTCAGCGCCCGAGATGCCTGATGTAGGAATCAGGCGAGCTTCATGCCATGTCTGCTCGGCCATGTCGCTCCCTCCACTGCAGGTAAAGACGTCTCGGCACAGTAGCGACCGGAACGCCGTCTGTGGGGTATTTGGGAGCGGGCGGTCGGTCCGGTGGCCGGCGGCACGGCTAGTGCCGGGATATGCCGTCTCCACGCGCCCGCCGCGAGTCGGGCCCTGGAGTCCTCGTTGGCGGACCTGAGCAATGAGCAGGTAGGCAAAAGCGAAGGAATCCCGAAGGTTTCGACTGCTCGACGGAAATGGAAGGACCCCTGACCCGCGTTTCCGCAGGTCAGGGGCTTATAGGAGAGCCGCCTGTCGGAATCGAACCGACGACCTATTCATTACGAGTGAATCGCTCTACCGACTGAGCTAAGGCGGCGCGCTGGCCGCCTGGCGGCGGACAACCCGAGGAAGTATAGGGACGGCACAGGTCAGTCGCGAAAACGGGTCGCTCGAGCCCGGTGCCGCCGAGGCCGAGCGAGGTTTGCGGCCAGCGGATCGGGCATCAACGCTGGTGTGACTGCTCCAGATCGTCGCTCCCCCGAGGGCTTCCCACCAGTGGTCTACGTGCCGTGCACCCGCCACACCGCCGACATCTCGGAGCTCGAGGTCCGCTACCAGATCACGAACGACGGCCGCCGAGCCGTGCTGGTCTACTCCGCGCTCGACCGGCTGCACACCTGCTGCGGCGAGGAGCAGCCGTGGTTCCTGCTGCCGGCCCGGGGGCTGCAGGCGATGCACGAGCTCGACCCCTTCGACCTCGTGCTGATGGATCTCGTCGTCCCCGAGGAGTCGCGCGCGGGGCTGCGCGCATGAGCGGTGGCTTCCGGCTGGACCATGCCGCGCTCAGTACGGTCACCGAGCAACTGGTCGATGCGGCCACCACGTTCGACGAGGCAGGCCAGGACGTGCCCGGAGCGGTGGACGCGGGCGCGGCAACCGGCCTCGTCGCCGACATCCTCAATACGCTCTGCGGTGCCGGGGTCCAGCTCACGACGGACGCCGCGACGTTGGCCGGGGTCGCCGACCGGTGCAATGTCGACCTCGCGACGACCGACAGCGAGATCGCCGAGGGCTTCCTGCTGGAGCGGCCGTGATCCGCGACACCGACCTCCCCGGGTCCCCGGGCGACCTGGAACGGGTCGCGTACTGGCTCTCCGGCTCCTTTGCTGCGGCAGCGGGAGCCTTCGCCGATGAGGTGTACGACGGCCGCAACCGCACCCTTGCGGCCTGGGAGTCCGACGCGGCCACGTCCTTCCGGGCCGAGCTGCGCACGCTCGGCACGGCGACCGAGGGCGTCCAGGGTGCGGCCACCTCCCTGGGGAGCGTCCTCAGCGGGCTCGCCGTGGTCCTGCGCCGCGCCCAGGAGGACATGGCCTTTGCCCGTGAGGTCGCACGGTCCGGTGGACTCACCGTGGCAGGCACCGTCATCTTCGCCCCGGGGCCCGCACCGGCCACGCCGGCGGCGCTACCGGTGGACGCCACCCCTGCAGAGGCAGCGGCCCACGACCGGGCCGTCGCCGCTGGCCTCGAGCACAGCCGCCGGGTCGAGGCATGGAACGCCGCCGTGCTGCTCGCCGACGCCGCTGACCGCAGCTGGGCCGAGGCCGTGTCGGACGCGCAGGCCACCTGGGCCGACCGGGGCGACGAGATCACCTCCCTGCTCCAGGACCTGTTCTCCGGCGCAGCGCAGGAGTACCTCGAGATCAGGGTGTCGCGGTACTTCAGCGACGGGGCGACCGTGTGGCGCCAGCAGGCAGGGATCTGGCGTGAGATCGCGGACAGCTACCTGCGCGACGGCCGCTTCGTCGGGACCAACCCCGACGACTACTACCGTGCCCTGCAGCGTATCGACGAGATGGACGCCCTGGCCCGCAACTCCGAGCTCAGCGGCACCCGGGTGGCCACCAACGTGGGGCGGGCCTTCCTAGCCCTCGGTGTCCTCGCCACCGGCTACGGCATCTACGACGACATGACCAGCGAAGGGGAGTCCGCTGCGCAGGCCACCACCTCCAACGTCGGAGGGTTCCTGGCCGGACTCGGCGCCGGCGCGGCGTCCGGCGCCGGCATCGGGGCCCTTGCCGGGTCCTTCATCCCGGTCCCCGGCGTGGGGACGGCGGTCGGCGCCGTCGTCGGTACGGTCGTGGGTGCAGGCGTCGGCATCGTGACGTCCGGCGCGATCGACTCGATGTGGGAGAACGGCGTGGACAGCCTCGGTGACGTGGGATCGGCGATCGGCGACGGCTGGGACGAGCTGGAGGAGACGGGCGGCGCGCTCGTGGACCTCGGCGGCGATGCGGTGGACGCCGTGGGCGACGGCCTCAGCGGCGCCTGGGACTCGGTCTTCGGATGAGCGACGCGCAGCCGCGGTCCCGGCGCCCCCTTGCCCTGGTGGCACTGCTGACCCTCAGCGCCCTCACCGGGCTCGGGGTGCTCGCCACGGGCGTCCTCGCCCCCTGGTCCTGGCAGGCCAGGCTCTGCGTGGCCATCGCGGGCATCGGGCTGCTCGGCAACGTCCCGTTCGTCGGGCGCCACTGGTCGAGCTCGGCTCGGTGGGCCGACCGCGTCCGCACCCGGGACGGAGCCACCGTCATCGCCTACGACCGGGTGCCGGCGTACGCCGCTGCCTGGGCGCTCGGCTGGACCACCCTCGTCGCCGTGCTGGGCACCTCGTTCGGGGTGGCGGGTGGGCACACCGGGATGTCGCTGCTGCTCGGCCTGCCGTTCGTGCTGCTCTTCGGACTGCCGCTCGTCGACACGCTGCTCGCCCTGCTGCGCGGGGCGGAGGTCGTCGCCGACGGTGAACGGCTCACCGTGCGGTCGTGGCACACCGAGACCAGCATCGCCTGGGACGACGTCGAGCGGGTGACGCTCGACCTCGGGCCGCGCGGCATGGTCATCGCGGTCGCCGGCTACACCGCCGGGACCACCTGGCGCGGCCGCCGCTTGCAGCACGTGCTGCCGGGCCGCGTCCCGATGGCCCCGGGACGGGTGGACGTCGACTCACGGGCCGTCGAACCGCACTCGCCGTGGCTGCTCATCGTGCTGCAGGACTGGGCTGCCGATGCCGATGCGCGCGGGCAGATCGGCACTCCCGAGGCCGAGCGGCGGCTCCGCCAGGGTCGTGACATGGCCACAGGAAGCTACTGACCCGTTCTTGCGGGTGGTGAGAGGACCCGTCGCCGCGGGCACGGTGGAGGCATGACCACCGCCACGACGCCCACCCGGTCCACCCGGTCCACCGCACGGGAGCGCGGCGAGGGCGCGCGGTCCTGGCTGGCGCTGCTCGTCTTCGCCGTCGCCGTGGGGCTCGCGGCCGGCCTGGGCGGCGCGGCGGCCGGGTCCGCCGGGTCGGAGTACGCCTCGCTCGAGCAACCGCCGTTCGCGCCGCCGTCGTGGCTCTTCGGTCCGGTGTGGACCGTGCTCTACGTCGGCATCGCCGTGGCGGGCTGGCTGTCCTGGCGGGCGGCCGGGGTCGACGCCGCGATCGCGTGGTGGGTCGTGCAGCTGGTCCTCAACGCTGCCTGGACGCCGATCTTCTTCGGCGCGGGCGAGTACGGCTGGGCCCTGGTGGAGATCGGGTTCCTGCTCGCTGCGGTGGTCTCGACGATCGTCGTCGTACGCCGCCGCAGCACGCTCGGGGGGTGGCTGCTGGTGCCGTACCTGGCGTGGGTCGGGTTCGCCAGCGTGCTCAACGCGTCGATCTGGTGGCTGAACCGCTAGGTCGAGCGGGTCAGACGACGCCGAGGGCGAGCATGGCGTCGGCGACCTGGACGAAGCCGGAGATGTTGGCGCCGGCGACGTAGTCGCCCGGGCTGCCGTACTCCTCGGCGGCCGTGGCGCAGCGGTCGTGCACGCCCTTCATGATCTCGTGCAGCCGCTCCTCGGTGTGGGCGAAGGTCCACGAGTCGCGCGAGGCGTTCTGCTGCATCTCCAGCGCGCTGGTGGCCACGCCGCCGGCGTTGGCGGCCTTGCCAGGAGCGAAGAGCACACCGCCGGCCTGGAAGACGTCGACGGCCTCGGGGGTGCACGGCATGTTGGCGCCCTCGGCGACCGCGACGACACCGTTCTCGACCAGGGTGCGCGCCTCCGCGCCGTCGAGCTCGTTCTGCGTGGCGCACGGCAGGGCGACCTCGCACGGCACGTCCCACACCGAGCCGCCCGCCACGAAGGTCGCGGAGCCGCGCTCGTCGGCGTACGCCGAGATGCGGGCCCGGTCGACCTCCTTGACCTGCCGCAGCAGCTCGATGTCGAGGCCGGCCTCGTCGACGACGTACCCCGAGGAGTCCGAGCACGCGACGACCTGGGCGCCGAGGGCGATCGCCTTCTGCGCGGCGTAGATCGCCACGTTGCCCGAGCCCGACACCACGACGCGACGCCCGGAGAGGGACTGGCCGCGGGTCTTCAGCATCTCCTCGGTGAACCAGACCGTGCCGTAGCCGGTCGCCTCGGTGCGCACCTGGGAGCCGCCGTACGCCAGGCCCTTGCCGGTGAGCACGCCGGACTCGTAGCGGTTGGTGATCCGCTTGTACTGCCCGAAGAGGTAGCCGATCTCGCGGCCGCCGACGCCGATGTCACCGGCGGGGACGTCGGTGTACTCCCCGAGGTGGCGGTAGAGCTCGGTCATCAGCGACTGGCAGAAGCGCATGACCTCGGCGTCGCTGCGGCCCTTGGGGTCGAAGTCCGAGCCGCCCTTGCCGCCGCCGATCGGCATGCCGGTCAGGGCGTTCTTGAAGATCTGCTCGAAGCCGAGGAACTTCACGATCCCGAGGTAGACCGACGGGTGGAAGCGCATCCCGCCCTTGTAGGGGCCGAGCGCGGAGTTGAACTCGACGCGGAACGCGCGGTTGATCTGCACCTGGCCGGCGTCGTCGGTCCACGGCACCCGGAAGATCAGCTGCCGCTCGGGCTCGCAGATCCGCTCGATGATCGCGGCGTCGACGTACTCGCGGTGCTTGCGCACGACCGGACCCAGCGTCCCGAGCACCTCGAGCACCGCCTGGTGGAACTCCTGCTCACCGGGGTTGCGCTGCAGGACGGTCTCGTAGTGCTCCGCGAGCAGCGGGTCGAGGTGCGACATGGCCTCACCCTAGGCAGCACGAAGCCCCGGGCACTGCCCGGGGCTTCGCGGTGGGACGGTGTGGAGCTGACGTCAGGCGGCGACGAGCTTGCGGTCGCCGGAGGTCGAGGAGGAGCCGCGGAGCGCGGTCTGCTCGGCGCCGCACCAGCAGGTGAAGGCCACCTCGGTGCCGCCCTCGGTGCGGGTCACGCCCTCGATCATGCTCGGGAAGATGAGCTGGCGACGGTCGCAGGCAGAGCAGTCGTGGGTGAACATGAACATGGGGGACCTCCTCGTGGATCTGATCGGTGACACCTCAAGTGTGACCCGTCGGTAGGAACAGGGGTAGCCTGGGTTTCCAGCCTGTTCCCAAGGAATCTCCTATGCTTTCTGTGCACCAGCTCACATGCTTCCTGGCCGCCTACGAGCACGGGTCGCTCACGCGGGCGGCCGAGCACCTCGGCTACGCACAACCCTCGGTCTCCGAGCAGATCCGCGCGCTGGAGAAGTCCCTCGGCGTGCAGCTCTTCCGCCGGGTCGGCCGAGGGGTCGTGCCGACGACCGTGGGCGACACCCTGCGCCCGTACGCCGAGCAGGTGATCGCCTCCCTCGACCAGGCCCGCGAGGCCGTGCAGAGCGTGAAGTCCTTCGAGACCGGCACCATCCGCTTCGGGATGTTCGGCATCGCCCGGCTGTACGCCGGCGCCGACCTCATCGCCGACGTGCTCGACCGCTACCCGGGCGTCCGGGTGGAGCTCGTGGGGCAGAACTCCGCCGAGGTGATGGAGGAGCTGCGCCGCGGCAGGCTCGAGGCCGCGATGCTCGCCGTCTCCACCGTCGAGAGCGAGGGGATGCAGGTCACCCCCGTCGCCCGCGAGGAGCTCGTCTACATCTCCGCCGACCCCGCGCGGCTCGAGACACCCGTGACCGCGCACCGGCTCTCGTTGGCGACCCTCGTCATGCCGGAGACCACCTTCCGGGCGACCGACCCCACGCGCGTCACGCTGCGCCGGATGCTGCACGAGGCCGGCCGCAACCCCGCCAGCCGGATCGAGGTCGAGGACATCGAGACGGCGGTGGAGCTGGTGGGGCGGGGGTACGCCGACTCGATCATCCCCCTCGGCGCGGCCCAGCAGCTGCTCCCGCGACTGGCCCCCGACGCCGGCTGGGTCTCGCTGCGACCGCGCCAGTTCGACACCTTCGCCGTCGTGCACCGCAAGGGCGCGGTGCTGTCCCCCGCCGCCCGGCTGATGATCGACCTCGCCACGACCCGGATGCAGGCCATCGCGGAGGCGACCGCGTCACGCCGTCCCGCGACGCCCGCGACACCGGACCCCGTCACGCCCTAGCCTCGAGGCACCGCACGCCCCGTCGTACGCCGGGGGGCCACCGGCGTACGAGGAGGAACGCGCATGGGCTGGGACGTCGTCATCGTCGGGGCCGGGCTCTCCGGGCTGGCGGCGGCTCGGGCCATCGCCGCGGAGGGCCGGTCGGTCGTGGTGGTCGAGGCGCGCGACCGGGTCGGCGGGCGCACCGAGGGAGGGACGCTGTCGGACGGTCAGTGGATCGAGCTCGGGGGGCAGTGGATCGGGCCGACCCAGGACCGGATGTACGAGCTGGTCGCCGAGCTCGGGCTCAGCACCGTCCCGACGTACAACGACGGCGACATCGTCTTCGGCCTCGGTCGCCGGACGGGGCGACTGGCCGGTCGCAAGGGCGCGGTGCCGCGGATCAACCCTGTCGCACTGGCCGACCTGGCACAGGGCGTCACCCGCTTCGGCCGGCTGGCCCGGCGTACCGACCTCGACGCGCCGTGGACCACGCCCGGCGCCCACCGCCTGGACGAGCAGACCCTGGCGACCTGGATCCGGCGCAACCTGCGGACCCCTCAGGGCCGGGCCTACTTCGAGCTCTTCACCGAGGCGGTCTTCGCCTGCGAGACCGCCGACCTCTCGCTGCTGCACGCGCTCTTCTACACCCGCTCCGGCACCGACCTGGACACGCTGATGGCCGTGGACCGCGGCGCCCAGCAGGACCGGGTGGAGGGCGGCTCCGTGCTGGTCTCGCAGCGGATGGCCGAGGGGCTCGACGTGCGGCTGGGCCAGCCGGTGGGGGCGATCTCCCAGGACGGCTCGGGCGTCTCGGTGGTCACTCGCAACGGCACGCGGTTCGACGGCGCGCGCGTGGTCGTGACGCTCCCGCCGACCCTGGCCGGGCGGCTGCGCTACTCCCCCGCCCTGCCGGCCCAGCGCGACCAGCTGACCCAGAAGCTGCCCCAGGGCTCGGTGATCAAGGCGCACGTGGTCTACGAGTCGCCGTTCTGGCGTGACGAGGGCCTCAACGGCCAGGTCGGCTCGGACACCGGCCCGTTCAAGGTCGTCTTCGACAACTCGCCACCTGGCTACGACCGCGGCATCCTCAGCGGCTTCCTCGAGGGCGCCGCCGCCCGCTCCTGGTCGGGTCGGTCTCCCGCCGAGCGGCAGGCGGCCATCGTGGAGTGCCTGGTTCGCTACTTCGGGCCCCGGGCCGCCTCGCCGGTGGAGTACGTCGAGCGCGACTGGACCGCGGAGGAGTTCACCCGCGGCTGCTACGGCGCGCACTTCGCCCCGGGCGTGTGGACCGGCTTCGGCCCGGCGCTGCGCGAGCCGGTCGGGCGGGTCCACTGGGCCGGCACCGAGTGCTCGCCGGTGTGGAACGGCTACATGGAGGGTGCGGTGCTCTCCGGGGAGGCGACCGCCCGGGAGGTGCTGGGGGTGCTGTGAGCGGGTCCGGCCGGGGAGCCGACGACCCCCCGCCCGGACGCACCCCTACCCTGTCCGCATGATCGACCAGGTCTCCGTCGTCACCACGTTCCTCGACGCCCTCGCCGCCGGCGACGCCCGCACCGCGGTCGACCTGCTGGACCCCGAGGTCGAGTGGCGCAACACCGGGCTGCCGACGCTGCGCGGTCGCCGCGCGACCGGTGCGCTCTTGGGGATGGAGAAGCGCGGGATCGGCTTCGGCTACGAGATGCACACCGTCGCGGTCGCCGCCGACGGCGACTCGGTGCTCACCGACCGCACCGACTGGATCACCCTCGGCCGCCTGCGCTCGGAGTTCTGGGTGCGCGGCACCTTCACCCTGCGCGACGGCAAGATCGTCGTCTGGGACGACGCGTTCTCCATGGGCGGCTTCGCCGCGGACACCCTGCGGGGGTTGGCCCGGGCGGTGCTGCCGCGGTAACCGCCCCGGCACCGGCACCTGGGTCCCGCGAGGCCCTGGGGCGCCCGCGCGGCCCTGGAGCCCGCGCGCCGGGAGCCCGCGCGCCGGGAGCCGGGGTCGAGGTGTGCCTCGTGGCCGGAGTCGAGACCGGAGTCGAGGCCCCAGGACGCGGTCCTGCGCGTCACCAGGCCTCGACCCGCACCTCGACCCGCACCTCGACCCTGGGGTCACCGGGCTCGTGGCTCGGCGCTGGCGCGCCTCGCACCTCGACCAGCGAAGGTCTCAGCAGCGCTTGCCGTCCTCGGGCACGGTGCCCTCGAGCAGGTAGGCCTCGATGGTGGAGTCGATGCACTCGTTGCCGGAGTTGTACGCCGTGTGGCCGTCGCCGTCGCGGGTCAGCAGCACCCCGGAGGCGAGCTGGTCGGCCAGCGCCTCGGCCCACTCGTAGGGGGTGGCCGGGTCGCGGGTGGTGCCGACGACCAGGATCGGCGCGGCTCCCTCGGCGCGGATCTGCGGCGCCTCCTCGGCCGGCTCCAGGTCGAAGCCGAGGCACCCGACCAGCGACCACGCGAAGACCTCGCCCAGCGTCGGGGAGACCTCCTCGACCTCGGGGATCTGCGCGGGGATCTCGGCGGGGTCGGTGGAGCCCGGGTCGTCGAGGCAGTTGATGGCGTAGATCGCCTCGGTGGAGTTGTCGGCGTACGTGCCGTCGGGGTTGCGCGAGGCGTAGAGGTCCGCGAGGCGCATGAGGGAGGCGCCGTCGCCGCGGAAGGCCGTCTCGAGCGCCTCGTCGAGCAGGAACCAGAAGTCGCTGACGTAGAGCGGGGTGATGATCCCGTAGAAGGCGTTGCCGACGGTGAGGTCGCGGTCGCCCGCAGGCAACGGCTGGGCGTCGACCTCGTCGAGGAAGTCGGAGATCCGCTGCAGCCCGGCGTCCACCGAGTCGCCCAGGAAGCAGTCACCGGCGTCGACGCAGGCTCCGACGTACGCCTCCAGCGCCCGCTGGAAGCCGGCGGCCTGGCCGAGCGTCAGGTCGCGCGAGGACAGCGAGACGTCGACGGCGCCGTCGAGGACGAGGCGCCCGACCCGGTCAGGGAAGAGCTCGGCGTAGGTGGCGCCGAGCTTGGTGCCGTAGGAGGCGCCGAGGTAGTCGAGCTCGGACTCGCCCAGCGCCGCGCGCAGGACGTCCATGTCGCGGGCGGTCTCGACGGTGGTGACGTGGCCGACGATGTCCGGGGAGTTCTGCTCGCACGCCTCGAAGAAGTCCTCGAGCCCCTCGACCACCGCGTCGACCTCCGCCTCGGTGTCCGGGGCGGGGTCGGCGGCCAGGAACTCGTCCATCTCGGCGTCGGAGAGGCAGTCGACCGGGGCCGAGGCGCCGGTGCCGCGCGGGTCGAAGCCGACGATGTCGTAGGCCTGGAAGAGCGCGGGCCGGAGGACCTGGCCGGCCGAGGCGGCGTACGAGGTGCCGGGAGCACCGGGGCCGCCCGGGTTGACCACGAGCGAGCCGATCCGCTGGTCGGGCCGGGTGGCCGGCACCTTGAGCAGCGCCACGCGCAGGGTGTCGCCCTCAGGCTCGGCGTAGTCGACGGGCACGGTCAGCACCGCGCACTCGAGGTCGTCGTCCTGCTCGCAGGGGGCCCAGTCGAGCTGCTGGGAGTAGTACTCCTCGAGCGCGGGGTCAGGGGCGTCGGTCGCCCCCGGGGCCGGGGTCGTCGTGGGAGCCGGGCCGTCGCGGTCGGGAGTCGCGTCGTCCTCACCCGTGAAGACCAGCGCCAGGGCCACCCCGAGTCCGGTCAGCACCAGCGCGAGCGCGGTCACCCCAGCGATCACGCGCACCATCGTCTGCGACATCTGGCTACCTGCTCCCCTCGGGTACCTTCAGCGCCACCATCATGGACTCCAGCGCCAAGGCGACCGGGACGTTGAACTCCAGCATCTGCTCGCGGGCCTCGAAGACCCACGCGATCCGCCGCAGGTTGAGCTCGGGCGTGGAGGTGCGCACGACCTCCTGCACGTCCGGGCGGATCTCCTCGTTGACCAGCTCGCCGGGCGCACCGGTGCCGAGCGCGATCGCGTCGCGGTAGACCGAGACCAGGTCCATCAGGCTGCGGTCGACCACGTCGAGGACCCGTCGCCGCGCGCGCCGCTTCTGGTCCTCGGTCATCTCGCGCAGCGCCGAGGCGTACTCCCGCGGCCGGCGACCCTTGTCCTCGTACCCGAACGCCCGGTCGAGGTCGGCCTTCTCCCGCGCGTCGAGATCGGTCGTGATCGCCTCGGCCTCCTCCTTCGCCACGTCGGCGAGGTTGGTGGCCGCCTGCATGCAGGCCCCGAGCGTGGTCAGCCGCGCTGGCAGCGAGACGACCTCGCGGCGACGGTTGCGCGTGGCCTCGTCGAGGGCGAGCGCCTTGGCCCGGCCGATGTGCCCCTGGCTCGCGCGGGCGGCGTACGACGCCAGCGCCTCCCCCACGCCGTGCCGCCGCACGAGGAACTCCGCGACGTCGGGCGCGGTGGGCGTGGACAGCGAGACCAGCCGGCAGCGGCTGCGGATCGTGGGCAGGACGTCCTCGGTGGTCGGCGCGCACAGCAGCCAGATGGTGCGTGGCGCCGGCTCCTCCACGGCCTTGAGCACGGCGTTGCCGGAGGTGTCGTTGAAGCGGTCGGCGTCCTCGACCACGATCACCTGCCAGCGGTGCGAGACCGGGCTCATCGCGGCCTTGCGCACCATCTCGCGGGCGTCCTTGGCGCGGAACTGGACCGACTCGGTCTGCACCCGGGTCACGTCGGGGTTGGAGCCGGCCAGCGCGGTGGTGCAGGCGTGGCAGGCACCGCAGCCGGCCTCGGGGCCGGGCCCGCGCTCGCACTGCAGCGCGGCGGCGAAGGCGATGGCGGCGTTGGAGCGGCCCGAGCCCGGCGGCCCCGTGATGAGCAAGGCGTGGGTCATCCCGTTGCCCGCGGCCGCCGCGCGCAGGGTCTCGATGACGGGCCGCTGACCGACCAGGTCGTCCCAGACACTCATCGGGTCACCCCGGGCAGCAGCTCCTCCACCCGCTCGCGGATGGCGGCGGCGATCTCCTCGACGGCAGCCCGGGCGTCGAGGACGAGGTAGTGCTCCGGGTCCTCGGCGGCCATGTCGAGGAACGCCTGCCGCACCCGCTGGTGGAACTCCAGCGACTCGCCCTCGATCCGGTCGCGCCCCTCGAACCGGCCCAGCCCCGCGGCCGGCTCGAGGTCGAGGACCACGGTCAGGTGCGGGCGGAGGTCGCCGGTCGCCCAGCGCGCGACGTGCGCCACGTCGGCGACCGGCAGCGTGCGACCCGCGCCCTGGTAGGCGAGCGTGCTGTCGACGTACCGGTCGGTGACGACGACCGCGCCCCGCTCCAGCGCCGGCAGGACGACGGTGTCGACGTGCTCGGCCTTGTCGGCGGCGTAGAGCAGCACCTCGGTGCGGTCCGACAGCGCTCCGGTCTCGGGGCTCAGCACGATCCGCCGCAGCTCGGCACCGACCGGGGTGTCGCCGGGCTCGAAGGTCAGCAGCACCTCGCGGCCCTGCTGCTCGAGGTGGTCGCGCAGCAGGCGCGACTGGGTCGACTTGCCGGACCCCTCGCCCCCCTCGAAGCAGACGAAGAGCCCGCGGGCGGTCCAGCGGCCGGGCCAGGTCGCCTGCGCGGCCGGGTGCTGGGTCATGGGGCGAACCTACGGGGCGGCGGGGACAGGGGCGGGGCAGGGTCCTCGGTGGTCGAGCAGGCGAGCCCCCGGCGAGCCGTCGTCGAGACCGCGTACGCCGCACGGCGACCGTGCCCACGGCGACCGGCTGTGGGCAGAGTCCACAGGCACCTCACGCGGTCTCGACGACGGCTCGCTGGCGCTCGCCTGCTCGACCCACGGTGGCGCCTACGACTTCTTGGCCGCGGCCTTCTTCGCGGTCTTCTTCGCAGCCGTCTTCTTGGCCGTCGTCTTCTTGGCAGCAGCCTTCTTCGCCGGGGCCTTCTTGGCGCCCTTCTTGGCCGCCTTCTTCGCCGGGCCGCGGGCGCGGCGCTCGGCGAGCAGCTCGGCGGCGCGCTCGAGGGTGAGGTCCTCGACGGTGTCGTCCTTGCGCAGCGTGGCGTTGTACTCGCCGTCGGTGACGTACTCCCCGAAGCGGCCCGACTTCACCACGACCGGCTGCCCGGAGACCGGGTCGTTGCCGAGCTCCTTCAGCGGCGGCGCGGCGGCGGCGCGGCCGCGCTGCTTGGGCTGGGCGTAGATCCGCAGCGCCTCGTCGAGGGTGATGGTGAGCAGCTGGTCCTCGGAGGTGAGCGAGCGGGAGTCGGTGCCCTTCTTGAGGTACGGCCCGTAGCGTCCGTTCTGGGCGGAGATCTCCTCGCCGGACTCCGGGTCCTCGCCGACGACGCGCGGCAGCGAGAGCAGCTTGACGGCGTCCTCGAGGGAGACGGTGTCCAGCGACATCGACTTGAAGAGCGAGCCGGTGCGCGGCTTGGCGCTCTTGGGGGCGTCCTCGGGAAGCAGCTCGGTGACGTAGGGCCCGTAACGGCCGTTCTTGGCGACCACGCGCAGACCGGTCTCCGGGTGCGCGCCGAGGTCGATCTCCTCGCCGGCGGGGTTGGCCAGCAGCTCCTTGGCCTTCTCCAGCGTCAGCTCGTCGGGCGGCAGGTCGTCGGGCACGTTGGCGCGTACGCCGGCACCCGCGCCGTCCCCGTCACCGTCGGCACCCCCGACGACCTCGAGGTAGGGGCCGTAGCGACCGACGCGCAGGTTGATGCCCGAGCCGGGCCCACCCACGGGGAAGGTCGCCAGCTCGCGGGCGTCGATGTCGCCGAGCTCGTCGACGAGCTTCTTCAGCCCCTCGACCTCGCCGGTGCCGAAGTAGAACTCCGCGAGCTCGGTCGCGCGGTCCTTGCGGCCGCCGGCGATCTCGTCGAGGACGTCCTCCATCCGTGCGGTGAACGCGTAGTCGATCTGGCGCGGGAAGTGCTCCTCCAGCAGCCGGATCACCGAGAACGCCAGCCACGCCGGCACCAGCGCGGTGCCCTTCTTGTAGACGTAGCCGCGGTTGAGGATCGTCCCGATGATCGAGGCGTACGTCGAGGGGCGGCCGATCTCGCGCTCCTCGAGCTCCTTGATCAGCGTCGCCTCGGTGTAGCGCGAGGGCGGCTTGGTCTCGTGGCCGGTCGCCTGGATCGAGGCCGCGACGACGCTGTCGCCCTCGGCGAGCTGCGGGAGCCGGGTCTCCTGGTCGTCGGTCTGCTTGCCCTCGTCGGTGCCCTCGACGTACGCCTTGAGGAACCCGTGGAAGGTGATGACCCGACCGGTCGCGGAGAACACGACGTCCTCGCCGGTGGCCGCGGCGCCGCCGAGCCGGATCGTGACCGACTGGCCGACGGCGTCCTTCATCTGCGAGGCGACGGTGCGCATCCAGATCAGCTCGTAGAGGCGGAACTGCTCGCCGGTGAGCCCGGTCTGCGCGGGCGTGCGGAACGACTCGCCGGCGGGGCGGATCGCCTCGTGCGCCTCCTGGGCGTTCTTGACCTTGCTGGTGTAGGTGCGCGGGGCGTCGGGGAGGTACTCCGCGCCGTACAGCTCGCGCACCTGCGACCTCGCGGCGTTGACGGCCGTGCCCGACAGCGTGGTGCTGTCGGTGCGCATGTAGGTGATGTAGCCGTTCTCGTAGAGCCGCTGCGCCACCGACATCGTCACGCTGGCGCTCATGCCGAGCTTGCGGCTGGCCTCCTGCTGCAGCGTGGTGGTGCGGAACGGGGGGTACGGCGAGCGGCGGTAGGGCTTGGCCTCGACCGAGCGCACGTCGTACGTCGCGTCCTCGAGCGCGGAGACCAGGGCCTCGGCGCGCGGGCGGTCGAGGTGGACGACCTTGCCCTCCGCCGAGGACTTGAGCACGCCGTCCTGGCCGAAGTCCGAGCCGCGCGCGACCCGCTTGTCGTCGACCGAGTGCAGCTTGGCCGGGAACATCCGCACCTCCGGGGGGACACCCCCCGGACTCCCCCCGGTGCGCATCGAGTCGAAGGTGCCCTCGAGGTCCCAGTAGGAGGCCATCTTGAAGGCCATCCGCTCGCGCTCGCGGTCGACGACCAGGCGCGTGGCGACCGACTGCACACGGCCCGCGGACAGGCCGGACATGACCTTCTTCCACAGCACCGGGCTGACCTCGTAGCCGTAGAGCCGGTCGAGGATGCGGCGGGTCTCCTGGGCCTCGACGAGGTCCATCGCGAGCTCGCGCGGGTTCTCGGCGGCCTCGAGGATCGCGGCCTTGGTGATCTCGTGGAAGACCATCCGCTTGACCGGGATGCCCTTGGGCTTCAGCTCGTCGAGCAGGTGCCAGGCGATCGCCTCGCCCTCGCGGTCCTCATCGGTGGCGAGGAAGAGCTCGTCGGCGTCCTTGAGCAGGCTCTTGAGCTTGGAGATGTGGCTCTTCTTGTCGCGCGGCACCACGTAGTAGGGCTCGAAGCCGTTGTCGACGTCGACGGCCAGCCGGCCCCAGGGCTTGTCCTTGATCTTCGCCGGGGTGTCGGCGGCGGAGTTGGGCAGGTCGCGGATGTGACCGATCGAGGACTCGACGACGTACCCCTGGCCGAGGTACCCGCCGATGGTGCGGGCCTTCGCCGGGGACTCGACGATGACGAGCTTGTGTGCCACGGGGCTGGGTGTTCCTTCGATCGGGGGCGCTGCGCGGGGCTGGAGACGTCCGGACGGGGGTGCACCCGGGTCCGGGGCCGGCCCGCGCAGGGGGTCGGCGCCGATCACGGTAGCGCGTGGGGGCGACGGGGCTCGCGTCGTACGTCGGGGGCGGGCGGCTCGCCGGACCTGCCACGAGGTCGGAGCGGGGCCTGTGGAGAGACGTCCTCGCACGTCGGTGCCGACTTCTACCCTCGACGGTAGAACCCGCCGTACGCTGGAGGAGTGCCCACGTTGAACCTCAAGGACCCCGAGGTCTACCGACTCGCGCGCGAGCTGGCGCAGCGGCGGGGCACGTCGATGACCGCAGCCGTGCGGGCAGCCCTGGCCGAAGCGGTGGAGCGCGAGCCGGTTCCTCGGCGCAGGGCCAGCGTCGAGGAGATCCTGGAGCTGGCCCGCGCGATCCGCGAGTCGAGCGACGAGCCCTTCCTCACCGATGACGACCTGTACGACGAGTGGGGACTGCCGCGGTGATCGTCGACACCTCCGCCGTGATGGCGATCCTCCTCGGCGAGCCCACGGCGGCCGAGCTGGCCCACGCGATCCTGACGTGTGAGGGCCGAGCCCGGATGTCGGCGCCCACCCGGGTCGAGACGGCCGTCGTGGCCCATCGCAGACTGGCACTCGGGGCGGAGCCGCTGATTGCTGAGCTGGACATCGAGACCGTGCCCTTCACCCAGGAGCACAGCGAGGTGGCTGCGGAGGCGTACCGACGCTTCGGCAAGGGGTCGGGCTCTCCTCCGCGCCTCAACCTCGGCGACACCTACTCCTATGCGCTGGCGAGGGTGACGGGCGCACCGCTGCTGTACGTCGGAGACGACTTCACCCACACCGACGTCGTGCCGGCACTGCCTGCCTGATCAGCCCTCGATCGATCAGCCCTCGACGAGGAACCCCTCGCGCACCAGCTCGGCGACCACCGGCAGGTAGTCCTCCCGGGTGGCGGCGGGGTCGAGGTCGAGGATCTGCGCCAGGGCGTCCAGGATCTGCCCGACCGTCAGCTCCCCGTCGCACGCCCCGGCCAGCCCGGCCACCACGGTGTCGGCCGTGCGGGCGCGGCGCAGGCCCGTCTGCTGGCGCAGGACGATGGTCTCGGGGTCCTCGGCCCCGACCGGGCCGACGGTCTCCTGGCGCACGTCGGGGCGCAGCACCAGCCGTGCCGACGGGCCGGCGTCGACGTGGACCGCCCGGCCCCACGCGGCCACGGCGGGGGCGATCGGCTGCTCCACGTCGTAGGGCCACGACAGCAGCTCGCGGGCGGGGGCGCCCGCCTCGGAGCCGGTACGCCGGTGCAGGTGGATCCACCCGAAGCCGACCGCCTCGATCGCCTGCTCGTCGAACCACGCCAGCCAGGTGTCGTAGCGCTGGTGGTACTCCTCCATCCCGACCGCGCCCGTCGAGGGGTGGTGGCCGGCGTCCTTGAGCCACAGCTCGACGTACGCCGCCGGGTCGAGCACCTCGCGCTGCACCACGAGCGCGTCCACGTCGTCCGAGAGCCAGCCCGCGAGCCGCTCGTCCCACGGCGTGTCGCGGGCGATGACCCAGTTGGCCAGGACCTGGCACCAGCCGCCGGGGGTGAGGTGCCCGGGCGCGGCTCGGACGATGTCCTCGACGACCCGGTCGCCGGGGAGCCCGGAGTCGCGGTAGACCAGCCGCTCGCCCGTGGCCGGGGAGATCACGAACGGCGGGTTGGTGGCGATCAGGTCGAAGCGCTCCCCGCGCACCGGCTCGAAGAACGAGCCGTCCCGCACGTCGATGCGCCCCTCGACGTCGTTGAGCGCGGCGTTGAAGCGCGTCAGCCGCAGGGCCCTGGCGTTGACGTCGGTGGCGACGACGGTCTGCGCGTGCTGGGCGAGGTGCAGGGCCTGCACGCCGCAGCCGGTGCCGAGGTCGAGCGCGCGGCCGACCGGCTCGCGGATCGTCAGCTGCGCCAGCGAGGTCGAGGCAGGGCTGATGCCGAGCACGTGGTCGGGGCCGACCCGCTGCGGGGCGCCGTCCAGGCCCGGCGTCAGGTCGGAGACGACCCACAGGTGCTGGTCGTCGGCGGCGTACGGGCGCACGTCGAGGCGGGCCGCGACCTCCCCGACGCTCTGCTCGAGCAGGCCCTCCGCGGCCAGCCGGTCGACCAGGCCCGGCAGCGCGGACTCGGCGGCGGAGGCCGCGACCGGCACCTGCAGCAGGAAGAGCCGCACCAGCGTGGACAGCGGGCTGCCGTCGCGGGTGCGACGCAGCCCGGGCACCGTCTCGTTGCGGGCCAGTGCGTCGTGAGCCAGCGGCCCGAGCAGCTCGGCGACGGCGTCGTAGGTGAAGTCGGCGGCGACGAGGGCGCCCCGCAGCTGGTGGGGGAGGTCGTGGGGCAGGCTCACGGGCTCGAGCCTAGGAGCAGCAGGTCAGGTGCCCTCGGGGGTCTCGGCGCCACGGGTGAAACCTGGGAGCATCCCGCGCATGTCCCTCCCCTCCCCCGCGGGCGACCGCACCGCCGTCGTCACCGGCGCCTCCTCGGGCATCGGTGCCGAGATCGCCCGCGAGCTGGCCCGCCGCGGCCACCACGTCACCCTCGTGGCCCGCTCGGTCGACAAGCTCGAGGCGCTCGCCGCGGAGCTGGAGGGCCACGCGGGTGCCTCGGTGCTCCCCTGCGACCTCGGCTCCCGCGCGGACCGGGCCGCCCTGGCCGACGCGCTGCTGGCCGCCGACCGCACCGTGGAGGTGCTGGTCAACAACGCCGGGTTCTCCACCCTCGGACCCGTGCACGACAGCGACCCCGACGCCGAGATGCACATGGTGGAGGTCGACGTCGTGGCAGTCGTCGACCTGTGCGCGCGGCTGCTGCCCGGCATGGTCTCGCGGGGTCGGGGCGCCGTCCTCAACGTCGCCTCGACCGCGGCGTTCCAGCCCCTGCCCGGCCAGGCGGGGTACGGCGCCGGCAAGGCGTTCGTGCTGTCCTACACGCAGTCCCTGGCCGGCGAGCTGCGCGGCACGGGGGTCACCGCCACGACGCTGTGCCCGGGGCCGGTCCACACCGGCTTCGGCGAGCGCGCGGGCTTCAGCAAGGAGGACGCCGAGGCCGCGCTGCCCGCGGTCATGTGGGTCTCCGCCGAGCAGGTCGCCCGGGACGCCGTGGCGGGGCTGGCCAAGGGCCGGCTCGTGGTCATCCCGGGCCGGGCCAACCGGGTCGCGGCGGCCGTCTCGCAGGTCACGCCGCGGACGCTGCTGCTGCCGGTGCTCGTCAAGAGCCACCCGGGCCTGAAGTGAGCCTGAGGTGAGAATCCGCCCGACCCCACCCGTCGCCGACCTGGCGCTGCCCTGGGACGCACCGGTCGACGACGCCGTGGCCGCGGTGGCCGCCGCCCGCGCCGAGCACGGCGACACCTTCGCCGCCGTCTCCGGCGGCGACACCTACCTCTTCTGCTTCTCCCCCACCGGCGTGGACTCCTTCTACGCCCTGCCCGAGGACGTCGCCAACAAGGGCGTCGCCGACTACCTCATGCTGCGGCGCAAGCTGCCCGACGAGGTCTTCGACGGCCGCCGCACCCTGCCCGGCGACCTCTTCCGCAAGGACGACGTCGCGACCTACCTCGCCGCCCTCGACCTCGCCCTCGACGCCGAGGTCGCGGCCCTGGGCGAGGCCGGCTCCGTCGACCTCTTCGCCCTCACCCGCCGGCTCGGGCACCGGATGGGGCTCGCCTCCTGGGGCGGGCCCGGCTCCGCCGTCGGCCCCACCTTCGACGCCCTGGGCGCCGACCTCGAGCTGCTCGACGGCGCCGCCTCCTTCGTCCACCCCGACACGATGCGCGCCGTCGCCGAGAGCGGGTACGCCGAGGAGCGGGCCGCCCTGGAGCGCGTGCTGGACCGGCTCGGCCCGGCCGTCGACGCGGCCGCGGCGGACCCCGGGGCCCACGGGCTGCTCGGCCGGATCGCCACCGCGTGGGCCGACGAGCCGCCCGGGGCCGCCCGCCGGGGTGCCGCCCTCGACGTCGTGCTCGTGCACGTCGCCTCCATGTCCAACCTCAACGCCGCCCTCGGGTGGGTGCTGGTCGACGTGCTCGCGCACCCGGAGGCGCTGGACCGGGTCCGGTCCGCGGAGGAGGGGTACGCCGCCCGGTGCGCCCTGGAGTCGACCCGGCTCGCGCAGCGGTCGATCATGTCCCGCCACGTGCTCCAGCCGCTCACCCTCGACACCGGCGCGGCGTCGTACGAGGTGGGGAGGGGGGTGACGATCGCGACCCTGCTGCCGCTCACCAACCTCGACCCCGCTCTCGGCCACGACACCTGGGACCCCGACCGGTGGGACCGGCACCGGTTCACCGACACCGCGGGGCTCGGGAGCCCGCGGCTGGTGACGGCCTTCGGGCACGGCCGGCACACCTGCCCCGCCCAGCCGTTCTCGCTCGCGACGATGAGCGCCGCGGCCACCCGCCTGCTGACGTCGTACGACGTGGAGCCGGGCTGGTCCGCGCGACCGCGGCCGGTCCCCGCGCAGATCGGCGGGGTGGCGCGCGCGGACGGGCCGTGCGAGGTGCGCTACCGGGCGCGGCCGTCGAGCGCGGCGACCAGCCGGGCCGGCGCGGTCAGCCGGTAGGAGGCGTCGAGCAGCTCGCCGACCTCGGCCCAGTCCACGGCCGCGGGGTCGGGGCCGAGGTCGACCCCGAGCCAGCCGGAGGGCCCGAGGTAGGCCGGCACCCAGACCCGCGGGTCCTCGAGCAGCCCCGGCCGGTCGGCCTCGTCGGGCAGCACCAGGAGGGCGTGGTCGTGGGCGACCCACTCGCCGTCCACCCGCTGCGAGCCGCCGTAGTAGGCGAAGACCTTGGTGGTGAAGAACGCGGGACGACCGTGCGAGACCTTCCGCGCGGCACCGGGCAGGTCGAGCGCGAGCCCGCCCAGCCGGGCGAGCACCGGGTCGTCGTCGTCGAACATCTGCGGGTGGGCCACGGCCCTCACCCCCTCGGGCGGGTTGTGCGGGTCCCCCGGCGGGCATCCGTTCCCTAACGCTCGCCCATCCCGGGCGGGCACTGCAAGGGAGGAAACCCCATGATCGTCCTCGGACTGGTCCTGCTGATCATCGGCCTCGTGGCCTCGATCCCGATCCTGACCACCATCGGCGCGATCCTGCTCGTCGTCGGCCTGGTGCTGAACCTCGTGCCGATCGGCGGCAGCACCCGCAGGGTCTTCTAGGACCCACCACGCCTCGGCCGGTCCACGACCGGCCCACTGCCCCGGGACCCGGATGGGGTCGGGTCCAGGGCAGGATGAGCCGCATGCGAGCGGTCGTCCAGCGCACCCTGTCCGCCAGCGTCACCGTCGACGGCACGGTCGTCGGCCGCACCGAGGGTCCCGGACTCCTCGTCTACCTCGGTGTCACCCACGACGACGGCCCCGCCGACGTCACCTGGACCGCCCGCAAGATCTGGGAGCTGCGGCTGCTGCGCGACGAGCGCTCCGCCTCCGACGTCGGGGCGCCGGTCCTGCTCGTCAGCCAGTTCACGCTCTACGGCGACGCCCGCAAGGGCCGCCGCCCCACCTGGCAGGCCGCCGCCCCCGGCCCGGTCTCCGAGACGTTGTACGACGCCGTCGCCGCCGAGCTCGAGCGGCTCGGTGCCCGCGTGGAGCGCGGCGTCTTCGGCGCGGACATGCAGGTCGCCTCGGTCAACGACGGACCGATCACGATGGTCCTCGACTCGCCCCGCTGAGAGCGGACGTCATACGGGCGGGACGTCCGCTGGCACAGAGCGCATGACGTCCCCGCCCCCTCGGGACGTCATACGGACGGGAGGTCCCCTTCCGCACGACGTATGACGTCCCGCCAGGCTCAGCCCAGCGAGCGGAAGGGCATCGGCACCCGCACGCCCCGCTCCCGGGCGACCTCGTCGGCCCGGTCGTAGCCTGCGTCCACGTGCCGCACGACGCCCATGCCCGGGTCGTTGGTGAGCACCCGCTCGATCTTCTCCGCCGCCAGCGCCGTGCCGTCGGCGACGACCACCTGGCCGGCGTGGATCGAGCGGCCGATCCCGACACCGCCACCGTGGTGGATCGACACCCAGGTCGCGCCGGAGGCGGTGTTGACCAGCGCGTTGAGCAGCGCCCAGTCCGCGATCGCGTCGGAGCCGTCGAGCATCGCCTCGGTCTCGCGGTACGGCGAGGCGACCGACCCGCAGTCGAGGTGGTCGCGCCCGATCACGACCGGGGCCTTGAGCTCTCCGGAGGCGACCATCTCGTTGAACCTCGCCCCGGCGCGGGCGCGCTCGCCGTACCCCAGCCAGCAGATGCGCGCCGGGAGCCCCTGGAAGTGCACGCGCTCGCCGGCCATGGTGATCCAGCGGCGCAGCCGCTCGTCCTCGGGGAAAAGCTCGAGGACCGCCCGGTCGGTCGCCGCGATGTCGGCCGGGTCGCCGGAGAGCGCGGCCCACCGGAAGGGGCCGCGGCCCTCGCAGAACTGCGGACGGATGTAGGCCGGCACGAAGCCCGGGAAGTCGAAGGCGCGGTCGTAGCCGCCCTTGCGCGCCTCGTCGCGGATCGAGTTGCCGTAGTCGAAGACCTCGGCGCCGCGGTCCTGGAAGTCGACCATCGCCCGCACGTGCGCGGCCATCGACTCCCGGGCCCGCTTGGTGAAGCCGACCGGGTCCTCGGTGCGCTCGCGCTCCCAGTCCTCGAAGCGCGTGCCGAACGGCAGGTAGGCCAACGGGTCGTGGGCGGAGGTCTGGTCGGTGACCACGTCGATCGGCGCGTCCATCTCCAGCAGCCGCGGGAGCAGCTCGGCGGCGTTGCCCAGCACGCCGATGGAGAGCGCCCGCCGCTCGTCGCGGGCGGCGACGGCCATCTCCACGGCCTCCTCGAGCGAGGAGGCACGCACGTCGAGGTAGCGGTGGTCGATCCGGCGCTGGATGCGCGCGTCGTCGCACTCGATGCAGATCGCGACACCGTCGTTCATCGTCACCGCCAGCGGCTGCGCACCGCCCATGCCGCCCAGGCCCGCGGTGACCGTGATCGTGCCGGCCAGCGTCCCCCCGAACCGGAGGTCCGCCACCGCGGCGAACGTCTCGTAGGTGCCCTGGAGGATCCCCTGGGTGCCGATGTAGATCCACGACCCGGCGGTCATCTGGCCGTACATCGTCAGGCCGAGGTCCTCGAGCCGGCGGAACTCCTCCCAGTTCGCCCAGTCGCCGACCAGGTTGGAGTTGGCGATGAGCACCCGCGGCGCCCACGCGTGGGTGCGCATGACGGCGACGGGCTTGCCCGACTGCACGAGGAGCGTCTCGTCGTCGGCGAGGTCGGTGAGCGAGGCGACGATCGCGTCGTACGCCGCCCACGACCGCGCCGCACGGCCGGTGCCGCCGTAGACGACCAGGTGGTCGGGGTCCTCGGCCACCTCGGGGTCGAGGTTGTTCATCAGCATCCGCAGCGGGGCCTCGGTCTGCCAGGACCGGGCGGTGAGGCCGGTGCCGGTGGCGGCGTGGATGGGCAGGCGCGCGTTGGTGTCGCTCACTGGAGCTCTCCGATCACTGAGGTGGCGGCGCCCAGGACGGCGCCGGAGGAGACGAGGTCGACGCAGGTCTCGATCTCGGGGGACAGGTGGCGGTCGGGGCCGGGGCCCTCGACGCCGTGGTCGCGCAGGAGGGCGACGACGGCGGCGGTGGCGGGCGCGGGCTCCACCCCGAGGGCCGCAACCCGGAGGTCCAGCGCCCGGGCCGCGGTCATGACCTCGATCGCGACGACGCGCGCGAGGCCGTCGACGGAGCGGCGCAGCTTGCGGGCCGCCCCCCACCCCATCGAGACGTGGTCCTCCTGCATGGCCGAGGAGGGGATGGAGTCGACGCTGGCCGGGGCCGCCAGCCGCTTCAGGTCGGAGACGACGGCGGCCTGGGTGTACTGCGCGATCATCAGCCCGCTGTCCACGCCCGGGTCGTCGGCGAGGAACGGCGGCAGTCCCTGGTTGCGGGCCTTGTCGAGGAACCGGTCGGTGCGCCGCTCGCTCATCGAGGCCACGTCGGCGACCGGGATCGCGAGGAAGTCCAGCACGTAGGCGACCGGGGCGCCGTGGAAGTTGCCGTTGCTCTCGACCCGGCCGGTGCCGTCGGGATCAGTGACCACCACCGGGTTGTCGACCGCGGAGGCGAGCTCCCACGAGGCCACCTGGGCCGCGTGGTCGAGGGTGTCGCGGGCGGCCCCGTGGACCTGCGGGGCGCAGCGCAGGGAGTAGGCGTCCTGGACCCGGTGGCACTCTTCTGGACTTCCGGGGAGGCCCCGGTGGCTGGCGACCACGCCGGAGTCGGCGAGCAGCCGCACCAGGTTGGCGGCCGAGGCGGCCTGACCGGGGTGCGGGCGGATCGCCTGGAGCTCCGGTGCGAAGACCCGGTCGGTGCCGAGGAGCCCCTCGACCGACATCGCGGCCGCGACGTCGGCCGTGCGCAGCAGGACGCCGAGGTCGTGCAGGGCGAGCAGCAGCATCCCGAGCATCCCGTCGGTGCCGTTGATGAGGGCCAGGCCCTCCTTCGCGGCCAGCTCGACCGGGGCCAGCCCGGCCGCGGCCAGCGCCTGGGCGGCGGGCACCATCGTGCCGGTGGCGTCGCGCACCTCGCCCTCGCCGATCAGGGCGAGCGCGCAGTGCGAGAGCGGCGCGAGGTCGCCGGAGCAGCCGAGCGAGCCGTGCTCGCGCACGACCGGCGTGATGCCGTGGTCGAGCAGGTCGGCCAGCAGCTGCGCGGTCTCGCGCCGCACGCCCGTGCGGCCGGTGGCCAGCGTGGAGAGCCGCAGCAGCATGAGCGCGCGCACCACCTCCCGCTCGACCTCCGGGCCGGAGCCGGCGGCGTGCGAGCGCACCAGCGAGCGCTGCAGCCGGGCGCGCATCTCTGTCGGGATGTGCCGGGTGGCCAGCGCCCCGAACCCCGTCGAGACGCCGTACGCCGGGGTGTCGGCCGCCGCGAGCCGCTCGACCACCGCGCGGGAGCGGTCGATCGCCGCCAGGGCGTCCTCCCCCAGCCGCACCCCCGCGCCCTCCCGCGCGACGGCCACCAGCTCGCGCGGGCTGACGGGTCCGACACCGACCTCGACGGTGGACGGGACGACCCGCCCGGCGGCGTACGACTCAGAGAGGCTCATGGCTCCCATGACACGCCTGCCTGCGCCCCGCCACCAGCGCTCCAACGCGGGTCCTGTCTCGCATCCGAGACTCCATGACGGGGCATTCCTGACCGCCGGGGCGGGAAATGTCACAGCGCGTACGACGAGACGCGGGCGTGGCGGGGGACGCGAGCGGGTTCGATGGGGCGGGTGACCACGACCGCCCCAAAGCCGCAGCTCGAACCGAGCGCCACCCGGCGCTGGGCGATGCTGGGTGCCTCCACGCTGGCGCAGGCCGCGGCGGCGGTCACGATCCACGGCCCGGCGTTCCTCATCCCGAGCCTGCGCGACCAGCTGGGGCTGAGCCTGGCCGAGGCCGGCCTCGTGGCGGCCGCCCCCACGCTCGGCGTCGTGCTGGCCCTGGTCGCGTGGGGCCTGGTGACCGACCGTCGCGGCGAGCGGCTGGTCCTGGTCACCGGGCTGCTCACCACCGCGGCCGCCGGCGGCCTGGCCCTCCTGGCCGCCCGCTCGCAGGACCCGGTCACCCTCGGCCTCGTGCTCGTCCTGGCCGGCGCGGCCGCCTCGAGCACCGCCGCGGCCAGCGGCCGGGTCGTGGTCGGCTGGTTCCCGCCGCACCGTCGCGGGCTCGCGATGGGCATCCGCCAGATGGCGCAGCCGGTCGGCGTGGGCGTCGCGGCTGTCTCCATCGCCGTCACCGCCGAGCAGCAAGGCATCGCCCAGGCGCTGCTCGTCCCCGCGCTGGCGGCACTCGTGGGCGCGGTCGTGGTGGCGCTCGTCGTCGTCGACCCGCCGCGCCCGGCCCGGGTCGAGGGCGACGCCCCGAACCCCTACCGCCAGGACTCCTACCTCGCCCGGATCCACGCGGTCTCGGTCCTCCTGGTCGTGCCGCAGTTCCTCGTGTGGACCTTCGCGCTCGTGTGGCTGGTGGAGGACCGCGGCTGGTCGGCGGCCGCGGCCGGCTCGCTCGTCGGCCTCGCGCAGGTCGCCGGCGCGCTGGGCCGGATCGCCGCCGGCGCGCTGAGCGACCGGGTCGGCAGCCGGCTGCAGCCGCTGCGCTGGGTCGCGGTCGCCGCCGGCCTGAGCATGGCCGCGCTCGGCGCGGCCGCCGGGCTGGACTGGGCCGTCGCCGTACCCCTCGTCGTGCTGGCCACCGTCGTCACCGTCGCCGACAACGGGCTGGCCTTCACCGCCGTCGCCGAGCGCGCGGGCCCGTTCTGGTCCGGCCGCGCCCTCGGGGCGCAGAACACCGCGCAGTACCTCGTCGCCTCCGCCGTCCCACCCGTCGCCGGGCTCCTCGTCGAGGAGGTGGGGTACGCCGCCGCCTTCGCCGTGTCGGCCCTGCTGCCGCTCCTCGCCGCACCCCTGGTCCCGACCCGCCGCGAGTCCGCCCTGCGCTGACCGCCTGCTCCGCGCGGTGGTCCCGGGCGCGTGTCACCCGCGCGGGTGGCGTGTCCCGGGCGCGCCCGGGGCAGTCCCAGGGGAACGGAACCAGGGAGGGACATCCGATGAGCACCACCACCATCGTCGTCATCGTCGTCGTCGCCGTGCTGGTCCTGGCACTGGTCGCGTTGCTGGCGTCCAAGGCCGCGACCCGCCGCCGGGAGCACCGCCGCCAGGAGGCGCAGCGGCTGCGCCAGCAGGCGGTCCGGCACGACGAGCCGATCGCCGCCGAGCGCTCCCGCGTGGAGAACCTGCGCGACGAGGCCGACGTGCTGCGCGCCGAGGCCGACCAGGCCGAGCACCGGGTCGCCGAGGCCGAGCGCGACCTGGCGCTGGAGGAGGCACGCCAGGAGGACCGGCTGCGCGAGGCCGACCGGATCGACCCCGGGCGCGCGCACCGCGCCTGAGTCGACCACCCGGCCCGGCCCTCCGGCCCGACCACCCGGGCGTCCCCGGATGAGAACCTGGGCGCATGAGCCAGGTGCCCGCGGCCACCCGCACCCTGCGGGTGCTGCGGTTCCTGGCCTCCCAGCCCGGCCCCGTGCCGCTGGAGCGGATCGCGCGCGAGTGCAACCTGCCCCGGTCGACCGCCTACCACCTGCTGGGCGTCATGGTCACCGAGGGCTTCGTCGCGCACCTGCCCGAGGAGCGGCGCTACGGCCTCGGCGTCGCGGCGTTCGAGGTCGGCAGCGGCTACACCCGCCAGGAGCCGCTGCAGCGGCTCAGCCGCCGCGCCCTCGCCCAGCTCGTCGACCGGGTCGGGCACAGCGCGCACCTCGCGGTCCTGCACGGCCGCGACGTGCTGTACGTCGTCGAGGAGCGCGCCCCGGGCCGACCGCCGCTGGTCACCGACGTCGGCGTCCGGCTCCCTGCCCACCTCACCGCCAGCGGCCGCGCGCTGCTCGCCGCCCTCCCGCCCGCCCAGGTCCGCGCGCTCTACCCCGACGCCGGGGCCTTCGTCGACCGCACCGGCCGCGGCCCGCGCACCCCCTCGGCACTGCGCACGCTGCTCACCGAGACCCGCCAGCGCGGCCACGCCACCGAGGACGGCGAGGTCACCGAGGGCCTGGCCAGCGTCGCGGCAGCCGTCCTCGACCACACCGGCCACCCCGCGGCCGGCATCGCGGTCACCTACGCCGTGGCCGACCACGAGGCCGGGTCGCTGGACCCCGCCCGGCTGGCCGGCGACGTACGCCGCACCGCGCAGCTGCTCACCGCCCGGCTCGCCGGGCGGCCCGCCCCGCGGGAAACCACCTGACCCTCCGCCGCCCCTCTGCCACGATGGCCGTGTGAACCTCCTGGTCCTGCCCCCTCCGGTCGCCTGACCGGAGCCCTCCGCGCCCTGTCGGCCTTCCCGGCCGGCGGTCGTGCCGCGCGCTCCTGACGCCCGCCCGTCTCGACCGCACCGCAGGAGCACCCGTGACCAGTCCTTCCACCGCAGCCCGCCTCGGGCTGCTCCAGATCTCCCTCGCCGGCGTCCTGTGGGGCACCGGCGGCCTCGCCGTCCAGCTCGTGCGCGAGCGGGTGCCGATGCACGTCGTCACCATCAGCGCGTGGCGGATGGTGCTCGCCGGCGTCGTCCTCGCGGCGCTGCTGCTGGCGCTGCGCGGCGGCCCGGTGCTGCGCGACCTGCTGCGCTCCCACCCGCGGCGCACCGTCGTCGTCGGCGCCTCGACCGCGGCCTACCAGGCGCTGTACTTCGCGGCCGTCACGCTCGTGGGTGTCTCGGTCGCCACCGTCGTCAGCCTCGGCCTGGCGCCTGTGCTGCTCACCGCGGCCGAGTCGGTGCGCGAGCGCCGGGCCCCGGGCGGCGGCCGGGCACTCGTGCTCGTCGCCGCGCTCGCCGGCCTGGTCCTCGTCACCCTCGGGGCCGGCCACGGCGGATCCGGCACCGGCCCCGAGCCGCTGCTGGGCGTGCTGGCCGCGTGCGGGTCGGGAGCGGCGTACGCCTTCGCGACCGCGCAGGGCGAGGTGCTCGCCCGCTCGACGGGGCCGCTCGCCCTCACCACCGCCACCACCGGCGTCGGTGCGCTGCTGCTGGTGCCGGCCGCCCTCCTCGTCGACGGCCCCCGCACCACCACCGACCCGCAGGCGCTCGCGCTCCTGGTCTACCTCGGGGTGGTCACCATGGCGCTCGCCTACGGCCTGCTGTACGCCGGGCTGCGCACCGCCTCGGGCTCCGCCGCCACCATCGCCACCCTCCTCGAGCCGGTCACGGCCGCAGCCGTCGCCGCGCTCGTGCTCGACGAGCGGATCGGGCTGGTCGGGCTGGGCGGCACTGCGCTGGTCCTCCTCGCCGTCGCCGGGCTCGGGCGTGAGGGGCCCGCCGCCGGGCCGCCCCCGCCATAGGGGTCCCCGGTGGTCTCTCCCGCGAGCGCCAGCGCGCGTCGTCGAGAGGGCCGGGAGCTCGTGGGCGCCCATCCGGTGGAACACGTTCCAGGAATCCGTGGACACCGAACCTGAACGTGTGTCAGATTCTCCGGAACGTGCTCACCGGAGGTCCCCGCATGCCCAGCCGCACCCGTCTCCTGCTCGCCGGCGCGACCGCCGCGGGCGTCGTCGCCGCCGCCCTGGCTGTCCCGGTCCTGGCCGACAGCGAGCCCGCCGGCCCCCGGCTCGGCCTGCAGGAGGTGCACCGCGCCGAGAGCGGCGGCGGCCTCGTCCTGACGGACAAGGCAGGAAACCGGGTCGAGATCAAGGGCGACATCCACGGCGACCACGGTCACGGGGACGGCGAGGGCGTCGACATGGACGCGCTCTCGCGCGCCGGCTCGGCCGCCGAGGAGACCACGGACCCGACGAGCGCCGAGGAGCGCCGGGCGGCGACGAGCTACGTCGAGCGCGAGCGCGCGCTCCCCGACCCGCGGCTGCGCACGGTCCGCCCCTACCCCCGCCGCACCAAGGCCCCCCGGACCGTCTTCGCCCTGGCCAACGGCTGCTACACGCTCGTGCCCGGCGGCACCCCGCTCTACTTCAAGCCCACCGAGCTCGGCAGCTACCTCATCCAGGACCCTGACTCCCGGCTGCTCGTGCCGGGCGGCACCGCTGCCGAGCCTTCGGACGCCGCGGTGTGGACCGCCACCGAGGACGGCGGCCGGTTCGCGTTCGCCAACGCCGGCGGCGAGCTCGCCATCGACGGCGCGACGACCTTCGCCCCGCGCAAGGCGAGCGGCTGCACGCCGTACCCCGAGGCCGACGTCAATGTCTCGGGCAACCCGCACGCCGGCGTCACCCCGTTCCAGGAGGTGCGCGGGTACGTCGACGCGCACACCCACCACATGGCCTTCGAGTTCCTCGGCGGCGAGGTCCACTGCGGCAAGCCGTGGGACCGCTTCGGGGCGCCGTACGCGCTGGTCGACTGCGAGGACCACACGCTGACCGGCGGCTACGGCGCCGTCCTCGAGACCGCACTGTCCGGCACCCCCGGCCACGACCCGGTCGGCTGGCCGACCTTCGTCGACTGGCCGGCGCCGCAGTCGCTGACCCACGAGGGCACCTACTACCGGTGGATGGAGCGCGCCTGGCGCGGCGGCCAGCGGCTCTTCGTCAACCTGCTGGTCGAGAACAATCAGCTGTGCCAGCTCTACCCGCTCAAGCGGAACTCCTGCGACGACATGGACTCCATCCGCCTGCAGGCCGCGCAGACCTACGCCTTCCAGGACTACGTCGACGCGCAGTTCGGCGGCCCGGGCAAGGGCTTCTACCGGATCGTGACGAGCCCCTACGAGGCGCGCAAGGTCATCAACGCCGGCAAGATGGCGGTCGTCCTCGGCATCGAGACCTCGGTGCCGTTCGGCTGCACGTTCAAGAACATCCCCGGCCTGGGCGACGTGCCGGCGTGCGACGAGGAGGCCATCTCCGAGCAGATGGACGAGGTCCACGACCTCGGCGTGCGCCAGATGGAGCTGGTCAACAAGTTCGACAACGCCCTGTCCGGCATCGCCGGCGACGCGGGCGAGACCGGCGTGGCGGTCAACACCGCCAACTTCCTGGAGACCGGCACCTTCTGGGACATGCAGCATTGCGACCCCGAGGACGGCGAGAGCGCCGACAAGACCCAGCTCGGCGCCCCCGACATCTCCGCGGGCCAGCAGGACGCGCTCTTCGGCGCGGTCGCGATGGTCTCGGGCGTGCTGAGCCTCCCCGCCCTGCCGCTCTACCCCACGCCGCTGCACTGCAACAGCCGCGGCCTGACGACCCTCGGCGAGTACACGATCAACGAGCTCGCCGAGCGCAAGATGATCTTCGACCCCGACCACATGAGCGTGAAGGCCCGCAACGCCGCCCTCGACCAGATCGAGGAGATGGGCTACCACGGGCTGCTGTCGAGCCACTCGTGGTCCACCACCGACGCCTACCCGCGCGTCTACAAGGCCGGCGGCTTCATCACGGCGTACGCCGGCAACAGCACCGGCTTCGTGGACAAGTGGCGCACCCACCAGGGCTGGGCCGACCCGCGCTACTACTGGGGCTTCGGCTTCGGCGCCGACATCAACGGCCTCGGCGCGCAGGGCGGCCCCCGCGGCGCCGACGTCCCGAACCCGGTCACCTACCCGTTCCGCGGCTTCAACGGCGTACGCATCGACCAGCAGGCCGCCGGCGAGCGGGTCTACGACCTCAACGTCGACGGCGTCGCGCAGTACGGCCTCTACCCCGACTGGATCCAGGACCTCTCCCTCATCGCCGAGGCCTCCGAGCGCGGCGACGGGAAGAAGATCCTCGACGACATGGCGCGCGGCGCCGAGGCGTACCTCCAGATGTGGGAGCGCGCCTACGGCATCGCCCCTGACTCCTGCCGCAACCCGGGCAACCGGCTGCCGGTCGCGACCGTGCAGCGGAAGCTGCGGGCGGGCATGAGCACCACGCAGGTGATGAAGGCCGTGGGCCAGCCCTACACGCGCCTGGGCCGGGAGTTCGGCTTCTGCGCCCGGGGCGCCGGCGGCTCCAAGGTCGAGATGACCGCGGTGTTCGACGGGAAGGGCCGGCTCGTCCGCGTCTCCTGAACCACCGCAAGTTACCTACCGGTAGGATCATCCTCACCCCCGGACGGGCCTGACGGCTGCACCCCCGCGCCCCTAGGCTCCAGCGAGCGCCAGCCCCCCAGCGGGCGTGGGAAGACGAGGAGAGATCCCAGCAATGCCAGCAATCCAGATCATCGCCATCGTGGTGTCCCTGGCCTTCACCGCCGTCGCCGTCGCCATGACGACGCGGGCGGTGCGGGCGATCCTCGGGACGGTCCGGGTCGGGCAGCCGGCGTCGCGCACCGACAACCCGGGCAAGCGCACCGTCACGCTGCTCAAGGAGTCGCTCCTCCACACGCGGATGCTCCAGTGGGGCTTCGTGGGCGCGATGCACTGGTTCGTCTACGCCGCGTTCATCGTCCTCTCCTCGGCGGTCGCCACCGGCTACGTCCAGCTCTTCAAGCCCGACTTCGCGCTGCCGATCCTGGGCCACTTCTTCCTCTTCGAGTGGGTCAGCGAGGGGCTGGGCCTCCTGGGCACGCTCGGCATCATCGCGCTGATCGTCGTGCGCCAGCTCAACCACCCGCGAAGCCAGGGCCGCAAGAGCCGGTTCTACGGCTCCACGCAGTGGCAGGCCTACTTCGTCGAGGCGTTCGTGCTCGTCGAGAGCGCCGCGATCCTGTTCATCCGCGGCGCGGAGTACAACCTCGGCCAGATCGACAGCGACCACCCCGAGGACTTCACCCGCTTCCACTTCCCGATCTCCGGGTACGTCGGCGACTTCCTGTTCCCCGCCGGGGTCGAGGGCAACGAGTCGGCGCTCGAGAACACCATCGTCGTCATCGCGATGATCAAGGTCGTCCTGGCGATGGTCTGGCTGATGGTCATCTCCTCGAACCTGACCATGGGCATCGCCTGGCACCGCTTCACCGCCTGGTTCAACATCTTCTTCAAGCGTGAGTCGGTCGGCCGCGACACCGACGGCGCCACCACCGCGCTGGGCGGCATGAAGCCGCTCATGAACAACGGCAAGCCGGTCACGCTCGACGACATCGACGACCTCGACGAGGACTCCACGCTCGGCGTCGGCACCCTTGAGGACTTCTCCTGGAAGGGCATCCTCGACTTCTCCACCTGCACCGAGTGCGGTCGCTGCCAGTCGCAGTGCCCCGCGTGGAACACCGACAAGCCGCTGTCGCCCAAGCTGCTCATCACCGCGATGCGCGACCACGCCTACGCCAAGGCCCCCTACCTGCGGGCCGACGAGGCGCACCGCGAGGCGATGCTCGCCGGCGACACCGCCCTGGCGACCGAGGTCGAGAAGCCGCTGGTCGGCGAGACCGGCGGTCGGATGGACGGCCTCGAGGACGGCGAGTGGTTCTACAACCCCAGCAACGGCGCCGCGGTCATCGACCCCGACGTGCTGTGGAACTGCACCTCCTGCGGCGCCTGCGTCCAGCAGTGCCCCGTCGACATCGAGCACGTCGACCACATCATGGACATGCGTCGTCACCAGGTCCTGGTCGAGTCGAACTTCCCCGCCGAGCTCAACGGCCTCTTCAAGGGCCTGGAGAACAAGGGCAACCCGTGGAACATGTCGTCCTCGGCCCGGATGGACTGGGCCAAGGACCTGCCGTTCGAGGTCAAGGTCGTCGGTGAGGACATCTCGAACCTCGACGAGGTGGACTGGCTGTTCTGGGTCGGCTGCGCCGGCGCCTACGAGGACCGCGCCAAGAAGACCACCCGCGCCGTGGCCGAGCTGCTCGACATGGCCGGCGTCTCCTTCGGCGTCCTGGGCAACGGCGAGACCTGCACCGGTGACCCGGCCCGCCGCGCCGGCAACGAGTTCGTGTTCCAGGGCCTGGCCCAGCAGAACGTCGAGAACTTCAAGGAGTACCGCGTCAAGAAGGTCGTCTCGACCTGTGCGCACTGCTTCAACACGCTCAAGAACGAGTACAAGGAGTTCGGCGTCGAGCTCGAGGTCGTGCACCACACCCAGCTGCTCAACCGGCTGGTGCGCGAGGGCAAGCTGACCCCGGTCTCGGCCGGCCCCGGCGCGCACAAGCGCTCGATCACCTACCACGACCCCTGCTACATCGGTCGCCACAACGGCGTCTACTCGCCCCCGCGCGAGCTGCTCCAGGTCCTGCCCGGCGCGGAGTACGTCGAGATGGAGCGCCACAGCGAGAAGTCCTTCTGCTGCGGCGCCGGCGGTGCGCGCATGTGGATGGAGGAGAACTACGGCGAGCGGATCAACATGAACCGCACGAACGAGGCGGTCGGCACCGGTGCCGACCAGATCGCCGTGGGTTGTCCCTTCTGCCGCGTGATGCTCTCCGACGGCCTGACCATGAAGCAGTCCAAGGGCGAGGCGCGCGAGGAGGTCGAGATCCTCGACGTCGCGCAGATGCTGCTGGCCTCGGTCAAGGGCGAGCAGGCGACCAAGCTGCTGCCCGGCGCCGGCGCTGCAGCCGGTGCGGGTACGGCGGCCCCGGCCGCCAAGAAGGCCGCGGCTTCCGGCGACGACTCCGAGGGGTCGGGCTCCGGCGGCAGCGGTTCAGGTGGCACCGACGTGGCCACCAAGGCCGAGCCCGAGGCCGGCGACGTGACCATCACCGAGGACACCGTCACCGAGACCCAGGACGCCGGTCCGGCGGCCAAGGCCTCCGGCGGCTCCTCGCTCTTCGACGACGCCTCCTCCATGTTCGACGACGAGTCGGGCACCACGGCGACCTCGGCCACCGCCTCCCCCGACAAGGCTCCGGCCGAGGAGGCCGAGGCCGCGAAGGCTGCTCCGAAGGAGGCCCCCTCCTCGGGCGGCTCGCTCTTCGACCTGGGCGGCGACTCCGACGCGGGCGAGGAGCCGGCCGAGGCCAAGGCCGAGCCGGCCACCGAGAAGTCCGAGGCGAAGGCCGAGCCCGAGCCGGCCGCGAAGCAGGCCGACCCGGAGCCGTCCTCGGACCTCGGCTCGGGCGGGTCGCTCTTCGACCTGCAGGCCGAGGAGCCCGCCCCGGCGAAGGAGGCCCCCGCGCAGGAGGCCTCCCGGGCCGAGGCTGCTCCGGTCGAGGCGAAGGCCGAGCCTGCTGCCGAGGAGCCGTCCGAGTCGGCGGCGAAGGCAGCGGCTCCCGCGGCCGGGGCCGACCCGGCCCCCGCCCAGGACGTCGACCTGTCCGGCGGTGGCTCCCTCTTCGACATCGTCGCCGAGGAGCCCGCTCCGGCTGCGAAGGCCGAGCCCGCCCCCGCTAAGGAGGCCGCGGAGCCGGCCCAGGCCGAGACCCCGGCTCCTGCCGACGAGAAGGCCCCGGAGCCCGAGGCCGAGACCCCCGCCCCGGCGGAGGAGAAGGCACCGGAGCCCGCGGCCACCGAGGCGAAGGCCGAGCCGGCCGCCGAGACGGAGCCTGCCGCTCCGGCGGTGGACCTCAACGCGGGTGGCTCGCTCTTCGACATCGCGGCCCCGGAGAACGTCCCGGCGCCCCCGAAGGCGACCGCTCCGTCCAGCACGACCCCTGCCCCGGCAGGCGCCGCGGCTCCGGTCGACGTCTCGGCCGAGAACGTCGCCGAGGACGGCACGGACGCTGGGTCCGAGGGGTCCGAGCCGGCCGCGGAGGTCGAGCCCGTGGACGAGGCGGCCACCACTGAGGCACCCGCCGAGGCCGAGGCAGCCGCCGAGGAGCAGGCGACCGAGGAGGAGCCTGCCCCGGCGGAGCCCACCGAGAAGCCGGCTGCCGAGGAGAAGGCCCCGGAGCAGGCGAAGCCGGTCTCCAGCGGCGAGGCCCACCAGCCCCGCACGGACGTCGAGATCGAGTCGGTGGAGTCCCTCTTCGACATCTGAGTCCCACCGGCACAGCAGCACGCCACGGAGCCCCGGACCGCGAGGTCCGGGGCTCCGTCGTTCGTGCGGGTCCCTCCCGGACCGCCTGCGAGAACGACTGTGTGGCGTCCCGGTTCAACCCTGCTTGAACGGAAACGCCACACAGAGCCCGACCGCACGGACTGGATCGCTCCCGCGGGACCCGTTCCCCGCCTCGCGGCTGCGCGCGCGGCGCGTGGCCAGAGCGCCTCAGTCACTGCAGGCCCCGCAGCTGCGGACCGCCCCTTCCCACCCGGCGACCTGCAGCACCGCACCGACCCCGCGCGCGGTGGTGCAGGCTCTCGCCAGCACCTGGCCGTACCCGAGCGCACCGACCGGCCTCCGCGGCCCGCCACGAGCAGGTCCCGCTCCAGGTCGCGGTCCCGGTCCGCGAGCAGCGTGTGGTCGAGCGGCAACCCGTGGGCGCGCTCGACCCGACGCAGGTACTCCCGCTCCAGCACCGAGCAGCTCCCAGCCGCCACGTCCTCAAGCGCCGCCATGAGCAACCCGCGGCGGGGTACCCGGGTCCGGGCGGCCAGCGCCTCGGCCAGACGCGCTGCCGTCGTACGCCGGGAGCCGGCGGCGTCCGCCAGCGCGGCGACCAGCCCCAGCTCGTCGGGAGCGGCCAGGGCGACGTCGAGGACCGCCTCCTCGAGTCGGACGCGCGGCGGTCCCAGGTTCCAGAGCACGTGGTCACCGGAACCGGCTCGCCGGCGGACGACGATCCCGGGCGGCGGCACCAGCCTGCGGTCCCGCTCCACCTCCACGTGGATCCGGCCGGTGTCGCGGCGGCGGCGCCCCGGCCCCTCGAACGCGCGCCACGCCGACTCCCCCGCCAACGCGGCCGGCCATGCCCAGAGCACCGCGGCCCACGCCAGCTGCTGCCAGGACGGCGGACCTGTGTGGTCGACGTAGACGCCGCGGTGCACCTCGACCAGCTCGCGACGGCGCAGCATCCGGTTCACGGCCGTGGCGTCGGTTCCCGGCAGAGCGAGCAGCTGCCTGCGGGCCACCACCCCGTCCTGGTCCCGCAGCACCCGCGCCAGCTCGTCCATCTCCCGACCCTCGCGCGCCCCGGGCACGGGTCGGGCCCCGTCGTCGCGCAGGTGTGGACGACCGTTCGCGAGAGGTAGCCCGGGACGACCCGCGGGCCGGGTCGGGACGTCACGCTGGTTCGCGACCCGCGACCCAGCCTCACCTGCCGCCCGCCCGAGTCCTGGGACGGTCTGGTCACCGACGCGCAGTGGGGCGCCTGAGACGGCCGTGACGGTCGCCACGCACGAGACCTACCCTGTCGAACGCTCGTCGACACCGGAGGTCCGCCGTGCCCGCTCGCCCGTCCCGCCCTGTCCGCCTGCTCGTCGGGCTGCTCGCGCTCGGCACCGCAGCCGGCGCACTCGCCGGCACCCCGGCGGCCGTGGCCGCAGGGGGCACGAGCACCGGAGCCGCGACGACACCCGCGACGACACCCGCGGCGGCCGCCGTGGTGACCGCGTCCACGAGCACCGAGCGCCGGGCTCGGCGGGAGTGGACCCCGCGCCCGGAGCAGTACGGCGGGATCAGCTACCGCTACGACATCCCGATCGAGATGTCCGACGGGACGATCCTGCGCGGCGACCTGATGCTGCCCGCCGAGCTCGGCCCCGACGGCGTCCCTCGGCCGGTGGACAAGCGGTTCCCCGTGGTCGTGACGATCACGGCGTACAACAAGACCGCGCTGGGCTCGATCCCGCTGGCGGGCAGCAACGGGGAGTACCTCGTGAAGCGCGGCTACGCGCAGCTGACCGTCGACGCGCGCGGGACCGGGTCGAGCAACGGGCAGTGGAACGCCTTCGACACCCGCGAGAACACCGACGCCGGCGAGATCATGACGTGGGCGCACGAGCAGCCGTGGAGCAACGGGAAGACGGCGATGACCGGCCCGTCGTACATGGGCATCTCCCAGCTGTGGGCCGCGGCCGCGCAGCCGCCGGGGCTCAAGGCGATCTTCCCGCAGGTGCCGGGCGCGGACGTCTACCGCGATGTCGTGGCCAGCGGCGGGGCCATCGACGTCGGCTTCATCCCGCTGTGGCTCGGCATCGTCACCGCCACCGGGCTCATCCCACCCGCCGTCGGCACGAGCGAGCCCCAGAGCGCGCTGAGCATCTACCTCGACCACCTCATGGGGCTGGGCGGGTTCACCGCGCAGGTCATCCCCGCCGCCCTGCTGGCCCAGGAGCCGGCGTACGACGGCGAGTTCTACGAGCAGCGCTCCGTCATCAACGTCATCGACCGCGTGCGGGTGCCGGCGTTCTTCGTCTCCGGCGAGTTCGACCTCTTCCAGCGCGGGACGCCGCTGCTCTTCGAGGCACTGCAGGCCAACGGGGTGCCGACCAAGCTGGTCACCGGGCCGTGGGACCACCTCGAGGGCTCGTCGGCCGCCGAGATCGGCGACGCGGGCTACGGCACGCTCGAGGAGCTGCAGCTGCGGTGGTTCGACCACTACGTGCAGGGCCGCGAGGACGCGCGGCTGCACCGCGACATCCCGAACCTCACCTACTACGAGCAGGGCAGCGACCGCTGGACCACCGCTGACCGGTGGATCGACCGCGACCTGCGCGCCCGCTCCTGGAGGCTCTCCGGCAGCGCCACCACGGCGCTGGCCAGCGGCGGCCTCACGACCGGTACGCCGGAGGCCGGCTCCGCCGACGTGCTGCCGCTCCCCGTGGCGGGCGCGTGCACCCGCTCGGCGAACCAGTGGACGGCCGGCATCCTCAACGCCGGCTCCAGCCAGCTGCCGCTGCCCAACCCCTGCTTCGAGGACAACCGGGTCAACGACCTGTCCGGCGTGGTGTTCGAGACCGAGCCGATGCGGCGCGCGACGCGGCTGCGCGGGCCGATCAACGCGCGGCTGTTCACCTCGGTGACCGGGCTCGGCGACGGGATGCTGTCGGTCTCGGTCTCCGACGTCGCCCCCGACGGCACCGTGACCCGCCTGACCGGCGGCTGGCAGGTGCTCTCGCTCGCCGAGACCGACCCGCGTCGCAGCCGCTACCTCGACGGGAAGCTGGTCCAGCCCTGGCACCCCTTCACCGCGGACTCGCAGGAGCCGCTGGAGGGAGTCGAGCCGGTCGACGTCGAGGTCTTCCCGACCGCGGCCCGGATCGCCGAGGGCCACCGGCTGCGGGTCTCGGTGCAGGCCTTCGACCTGCCGCACCTGCTCCCCACCCTGCCGACGCTGCTCGGGAGCCTGTCGGTCATGCGCATCCACACCGGTCCGGAGACGCCCTCGGAGCTCACCGTGCCGGTCGTGACCCGGAAGCCGCGCTCCCTGGCCTCGCTGCCGTGCCCGGGCGTGGGGCAGTCCAAGCGCTGCTGACCCCTGCTGCCGAGCCGGCAGGCGTTTCTCGGACTCGTCTGCCTGCTCGACCCGTCGGACGCCGAGCGGGCGCATCTTTCCGTGCAGCGTGTACGGAATGATGCGCCGGTTCGGCGGGACAGGCAGCGGCCGCAGAGCGCATGACGTCACCGTGACATCATTTCTGCTTGACGTGACGTCAGAGTGATGTCAGTGTGGTGCGCATGGACATCACGCCGTACGTCGACAGCCTCCGCCGCGACCTGCTGGCCGCTGCCGAGGCCGGTGGCCCGGAGGTCGCCGCGGCCGCCGAGCGACTGGGGTACGCCCTGGAGCCCGCCACCCGGCTGGCCCTGATGGAGGCGCTGTCCCAGGCCGCCGCCGAGATCACCGCGTCGATGCCGGCCGGCGGCGTCGACGTCCGGCTCGACGGGCGCGACCTGGCCTTCGTGGTCGACGCAGCACCCGGCGTACCCCCCGCCCCCGAGCCGCCGGCGCCTCCCGCACCTCCGCGGCCCGAGGACCTCGAGGACGACGCCACCGTCGCCCGCATCACCCTGCGGCTCCCGGAGTCGCTGAAGCAGCGGGCCGAGGACGCCGCGGCCGGCGCCGGCACCTCGCTCAACACCTGGCTGGTCCAGGCCGTCCGCTCCGCCACGCGTGACGGGGCGGTCCACGTCGACGTCGACCTGTCGTCCCTGCCGTTCCTCGGGGGCCAGGACCCCACCCGCCGCGGCGCGCGCCGCATGACCGGCTGGATCTGACCACCCGCCCACCCATCCACACCCGCTCCGGGACGGCCGTCGGCCGCTCCCGCGGTCCCGTGCACCCAGGAGACACCATGCCCCGGTACGAGCTGACCCCCACCGACCCCGCCTCGTTGTACGTCGAGATCGGCCGCGGCGACGTCCGCGTGACCTGCCGCGACGCCGACGCGGAGCCCACGGGCGCCACCGTCACCGTCGAGGGCCGTGACGCCGAGCGCGTCGACGTGCACGACCGGGACGGGCAGGTCAGCGTGCTCGCCCCCCGCGGCGGGCTGCTCTCGGCCTTCGACAGCCCCCTGCACGTCAGTGTCGAGCTGCCGGCCGGCAGCAACGTCGCGGTCAAGCTGGGCAGCGCGGACGTCGCCGTGAGCGGCCCCGCGGGGGCGGTCCGGCTGCGGACGGGTTCCGGCGACGTACGCATCGAGAGCACCGCGGCGCCCGGAACCATCGACTGCGGGTCCGGCGACGTGCGGATCGGGCGAGCCCAGGCCGAGCTCGCGATCCGCACCGGCTCCGGCGACGTGCTCGTCGACGAGGCCACCGACGAGCTGGCCGTCTCCACCGGCTCCGGCGACGTGCACGTCGCCCGCGCAGACGCCCGGGTCGTCGTGAAGTCCGGGTCCGGCGACCTCCGGGTCGACCGCACCAGCGCCGACGTCGGATTCACCAGCGGCTCCGGCAGCGTCGTCGTCGGCGCGACCGGACGCGGCCGGGTCACCGCCAAGTCGGCCTCCGGCGACGTCCGGGTCGGCGTGCCCGCCGGCACCCCGGTGTGGACCGACATCAGCTCGCTCACCGGCCGGATCCACTCCGCCCTCGGCTCGACCGGCCAACCCGCGGAGGGCCAGGACCACGTCGAGGTCCGCGCCACCACCGTCAGCGGCAACGTCTCGCTCGTCGAGGCCTGAGCCTGCCGGCGTACCCCACCGTCACCGACCACCCGCATCGACAGCCACCCAGGAGCCACCCGTGATCGAGCACCCCAGCCTCGTCGAGACCCGCGCCCGCGCCGGCCGCGAGGACCGCCTCTCCCGCAGCAGCACCCCCCGTCCGCCCCGGGTACCCCAACGCCACCGCCTCGCCGGGCAGCTGCGCCGGGTCGCCGACCGCCTCGACGGCTGACCCGGCGGGGTGTGGGTGGCGGGGCGCGGCCGGAATCCCCGGATATCAGGCTTTCCTGGCACTTGTCAGGGGTTGCAACCCTCCTGAAAGGGCAGAAGAGCCTGATATCCGGGGATTCCTCCCGGTCCCGGCCCGGGCGCGAACGTCACCACCACCGCCCGCTCGGTCGCGCAGGGGTCAGGCACCCATGGGGCGGCCCTCGCGCCAGTAGCCCATGAAGGCGACCCGGCGGCGGTCGAGCCCGAGGTCGCGGACCAGCGCCCGGCGCAGCCCGGTCACGAGCCGGGACTCCCCGGCGATCCAGGCGTAGACGTCAGCGAGGTCGTCGCCGACCGTGTGGACGACCGGCTCCAGCTCCTCGCCGGAGGAGGAGTGGGTGGGGGTCTCCCAGAGCTCGGGGTCGACCTCGCCCTCCGGCACGTCGGGTACGACGGGTGCGGACCCGGCCCCGAGGTGCTCCAGCACGGCCGCGTGGAGCGGCGCACCGTGGGCGGCCCCCTCGCGCGGCAGCCAGGTCACCCGGACCCCCTCGGGGTGCACGGCCGACGGCACGTCCCCCGCGAGCGGCACCTCGAGGAACGCCGCGCCCCGCGCGGTCGGCTCCAGCTGCGCCAGGGTGGCGAGCACCGCGGGGACGGCCGTCTCGTCCCCGGCCAGGAGCAGCTCGGCCCCGGCCGGTGGGTCGAACTCGATCCCGCCGTACGGCATCCCGCGGCGCGGGCCGACCAGCACGACGCGGGAGCCGGGGCGTGCGGCGGCCGCCCAGCGGGAGCCGGGCCCGGCCTCGCCGTGTCCGCCGCCCGCAGGACCCTCGACCCCGTGGACGACCAGGTCGACCACCAGCCGGGTGTCGGCGCCCGAGCCGACCACGTCGCGCACGGTGTAGGTGCGCATGTGACCGCGCTCGGGCTGCGGCAGCGCCAGCCACGCGGCGTACCAGTCCTCGCCGTCGGGCACGACCGGCAGCGGCCCGTCGACGTGGTCGGGGAAGACGAGCTTGACCCGCTGGTCGAACGAGCGGGGGCCGACGCCGAGGTCCGCGAGCTCGGGGGCGGCCAGGTGCACCCGGACGAAGGACGGGGAGAGCCGCTCGGCGTGGACCACCTCGGTGGCGCAGATCAGCAGCGGCCGCACGGCCGGGGCGAGTGTCATGTAGGCAACCCTAACTTAGGACTGCCTAACTAGGGGTTCCCGGCTCAGATCTGGGTGCGGTGGAAGCCCTTGAACGACTTCGACGGCGTGGGGCCGCGCTGGCCCTGGTAGCGCGAGCCGTACTTCGCCGAGCCGTAGGGGTGCTCCGAGGGCGAGGTCAGCCGCAGGAAGCAGAACTGGCCGATCTTCATGCCGGGGTAGAGCTTGATCGGCAGGGTCGCCACGTTGGCGAGCTCGAGCGTCACGTGCCCGGAGAAGCCCGGGTCGACGAAACCTGCGGTCGCGTGGGTCAGCAGCCCGAGCCGACCCAGGGAGGACTTGCCCTCCACGCGCGCGGCGATGTCGTCGGGCAGGCTCACGACCTCGTACGTCGAGCCGAGCACGAACTCCCCGGGGTGCAGGATGAACGGCTCGTCGCCCTCGGGCTCGACCATCCGGGTCAGGTCCGACTGGTCCTGCGCGGGGTCGATGTGGGGGTACTTGTGGTTGTCGAAGACCCGGAAGAAGCGGTCGAGGCGCACGTCGATCGACGAGGGCTGGAGCATCCCGGCCTCGTAGGGGTCGAGCACGATCCGGCCGGCGTCGATCTCGGCCACGATGTCCCGGTCTGAGAGCAGCACGCGCTGACCCTAGCCGCCGCACGCCCACGCGGGAACGACGTCCCGCGACCGCCGCATAGGGTCGTCGCGTGCCGCCGTCCTTCCGCCGCTACGTCGCCCTCGGCGACTCCTTCACCGAGGGGGTCGGCGACCCCGACCCCGCGCGCCCGAACGGCGTGCGCGGCTGGGCCGACCGCGTCGCCGAGGTGCTGGCCGCACGGGAGCCGGACTTCGGCTACGCCAACCTCGCGATCCGCGGCCGCAAGCTGCTGCCGATCCTGGCCGAGCAGCTCGAGCCCGCGCTCGCGCTCGAGCCGGACCTCGTGAGCATCTACGCCGGCGCCAACGACATCCTGCGACCGCAGGTCGACGTCGACGCCCTCGTGACGGCGTACGACGACGCGCTGGGGCGGCTGGCCGCGACCGGCGCCCGGCTGGTCGTCTTCACCGCCTTCGACCCGGGCGGCTCCGCGACGTACCGCCTGCTGCGCGGACGGTTCGCCCTCTACAACGAGCTGGTCCGCGAGGCCGCCGACCGGCACGGCGCCACCGTCGTGGACTTCTGGCGGATGCGGGAGTACCGCCACTGGGGCTACTGGGACGAGGACCGGATGCACATGGGACCGGCCGGCCACCAGCGGATGGCCGTCGCCGTCCTCGACGCGCTCGGCGTCGAGCACGACCTGGTCGTGCCGAGCCCGCGCGAGATCGAGGTGCTCGACCGGCGCGCGCAGCTGCGCCAGCACGCGGAGTGGATCCGCACCTCCGCCGCGCCCTGGGTGCACCGTCGGCTCACCGGCCGCTCCTCCGGCGACGGCCTGGACCCGCGGTACGCCGCGCTCACCCGCCTGCCCTGAGCTCCGACCTCCCCGCTGCCTGGCCGGGCCGGCCGCGTCCGCTGCGCCGCGGGGGTGGCCGCGGCTAGCCTGCTGACGCTCCCTCCCGCACCTGACCCGAAGGGCTCCCGGTGTCCCTCTCCCGTCGCCCGTCCGCGCCCGCACGGACGCGCCGCCGCGCCGTCGCGCTCGCCGCCCAGGTGGGCCTCACCGTGCTCGCGGGGGTCCTGGCCGTCGGCGTCGTCGCACCCGACCCCACCGGTGACGACGCGACCTCACGCGGCGCGACCGTCCGCGCCGCGGCCCTCGCCCCGGCGGCCCTCGCCCCGGCAGCGGCCGGCGCGGGACCAGGCGCGGTCGCTCCGTCGGCCCGCAAGGCCCGCCGCCCCAACATCGTGCTCATCACCACCGACGACCAGGCCGACACCGACCTCTCCGCCATGCCGCTCACCCGTCGCCTCCTGGGCGGGCGCGGGGTCGACTTCGTCAACGCGATCTCCCCGCACCCGCTGTGCTGCCCGGCCCGGGCGGAGATCTTCACCGGGGAGTACGCCCACAACAACGGGGTCAAGCACAACGACGGCCCGTTCGGCGGCCACGCACGGTTCGCGGCGTACCGCGACGGGCGCAACCTGCGCGGAAACCTCGGGACCTGGATGCGCCAGGCCGGCTACCGCACCGGCTTCACCGGCAAGATGCTCAACGGCTACACCGCCCGCTCGCCCCGCCCGCGCGGCTGGGACTGGTGGGACCCGACGACCGAGCGCACCTACGCCTACACGCGCACGACCTTCCTCGACGACGGGCGCCCGGTCACGCCGAAGGGCTACGCCACGGACGTGCTGGCGCGGCGCTCGTCGGCGTGGGTGCGCGAGCAGGCCCCGGCCGCGAAGCCGTTCTTCCTGTGGGTCAGCCACGTCGCGCCGCACGAGGCGATCGTCGGCGGGAAGCCGGTCGGCTACCCGTTCAGCGCCGAGCGGCACGACCGGCTGCACCACGACGCCCGCCCGCCGTCGATGCGGAAGCCGTCGTACAACGAGGCCGACGTGTCCGACAAGCCGCGCTACTCCGGGATCGGCGCGAAGGTGCCCGAGGCGGAGGTGCTGCGCACGCACCGGCAGCGACTGCGCTCGCTCGCGGCCGTCGACGAGGCCAACGCCTCGATCCTGCGCACCCTCGAGCGCACCGGCGAGCTCGGCCGCACCCTGGTGGTCTTCACCTCCGACAACGGCTTCCTGCTCGGCGAGCACCGGCTGCGCGGCAAGAACCAGGTCTACGACGAGAACCTCCAGGTGCCGCTGCTGGTCCGCGGTCCCGGAGTCCCCTCGGGCGAGACCTCGACCGCCCTCGCCGAGACCGTCGACCTCGCGCCCACCATCCTCGACGCCGCCGGCGCCCTGGAGGACGTGCGCCGCTCGGGCCGCGTCGACGGGCGCTCGCTGCTGGACCTGTTCCGCGGCGACCGGGCGCGACCGCTGTCCAGCACGGTGCTCATCCAAGCCGGCACCAAGCGTCGCGCAGCCGTGCGCGGCAACGACGGCTGGGCCTTCCGCGGCGTCACGACCGCCCGCTACACCTACGCCGAGCACTTCACCGGCCAGTCCGAGCTCTACGACCGCGAGGTCGACCCGCACGAGCTCGACAACCTGCTGGAGCTGCGCAGTGGCGACCTGCGCCGCGGCGCCCGGGGGTACGCCGACGTGCTCGACGCCCTGCGCTCGCGGCTCCGCGACCTGCGCTCGTGCCAGGGCCCGGCCGAGTGCGACCGCCGCTACCCGCCGCTCCCCGACCCGCGCTGACCCCCGCACCCGCCTGGGCCGCCGATCGTCTAGCATGACGGCGGCCGGTCAGCCGGTCGTGCGGATGTAGCTCAGTTGGTAGAGCGCGACCTTCCCAAGGTCGATGTCGCGAGTTCGAGTCTCGTCATCCGCTCCAGTTCCCTAGACCGCCACGTGGCGCGCAGAGCGCGACGCTCTGCCCACCGTCGATGTCGCGAGTTCGAGTCTCGTCATCCGCTCCAGTTCCCTAGACCCCCACGTGGCGCGCAGAGCGCGACGCTCTGCCCACCGTCGATGTCGCGAGTTCGAGTCTCGTCATCCGCTCCACATTCCAGGGGCGCGCAGAGCGCCACGCACCACGCACCACCGAGAGCCCACCCCCGCGGTGGGCTCGGTTGCTTCTAGGGTCGAGTCGTGGAGTTCACCGGTTTCCCCGTCGCGGCGCTCGACTTCTACGACGACCTCGAGGTCGACAACACCAAGTCGTTCTGGGAGGCCCACAAGCACGTGTACGCCGAGTCCGTGAAAGCGCCGATGACGGCGCTGTGCAAGGAGCTCGAGGCGGAGTTCGGGACCGCGAAGATCTTCCGGCCCTACCGCGACGTGCGGTTCGCCAAGGACAAGACGCCGTACAAGACCCACCAGGGCGCGTACGTCGGGGTCGGCCCGGCGACGGGGTGGTACGTCGAGATCAGCCCCGCCGGCCTGCGCACCGGTGCCGGGTTCTATGAGGCGTCGGGCACCCGCCTGGCGGCGTACCGCGAGGCCGTCGCGCACGAGCGCTTCGGACCCGAGCTGGAGGCGCTGGTCGCGGGGCTGGAGGGGCGGGGCTTCGAGGTCGGCGGCGACACCCTCAAGACCCACCCGCGCGGCTTCGACGCCGACCACCCGCGGATCGCCCTGCTGCGGCACAAGTCGCTGACCCTGGGCAGGCAGCACGGCTTCGGCCCGGAGATCCACACGGCCACGGCGCTCGACCTGGTGCGCGACGACTGGCGCTCGCTGCGCCCGCTCGTGGAGTGGGCCCAGCGGCACGTGCAGGACTGACCGGTCGGGGGCTCAGAACTGCCCGGTCGGCGGTTCGGAAGTGACGGCTCGGCGGTTCAGATCAGCCCCCGGGCGCAGTGCTGACCTCGGGCGCCGGTCCCGCCGACGTACGCGAGAGACGGAGATCTAGAACACGTTCTCGTTCCGTCGTACGATCCGCTCGTGACGACCACGACCGGCTCCGCCCGCCCCGCAGCCCTCACCTCCGACGCCATCGACTGGCGCGCCAGCACCGACGAGCACCCGGCGCGGATGGCCTCGATGCGCTCCTACTCCGCGGTCGCCAAGGGCGACCTGGAGGAGTGGCTGACGGTGTACGCCGAGGACGGGGTCGTCGAGGACCCGGTCGGCCCCTCGATGTTCGACCCCGAGGGCAAGGGCCACCGCGGGCACGCGGGCATCCGGGCGTTCTGGGAGCAGGCGATCGCGCCGATCGACACCTTCGCCTTCACCATCACCGAGTCCTTCGCCAACCCGGGCAGCAACACCTGCGCCAACATCGGCTCGATCCGCACGGCCTTCGCCGACGGCTCGCACACCACGACCGACCTCATCATGGTCTACGTCGTCGACGACGAGGGGCGCGTGAGCTCGATGAAGGCCTACTGGGAGCCCGAGCGCACCATGGCCTCCTTCACCCAGGCTTAGGCGAGGCGTCGGCGGGGCGCCACCCCGCCGTTCACCTGCCGCTCCCCTGGCGGGACCACGCTGGCGGCATGGCCAAGCGCAGGTTCGTCGTCCACCTCGGACTCCCCCACACCGGCGCCGGCGGCCTCGCCGCCGTGCTCGCCGCCCACGCCGGCCCGCTCGCGGAGGCCGGCGTCCGGGTCCCTGCCCGCAGCGCCGACGAGGCGCGTCGTGCCGCCCTGGAGCTGCGCCGCCTGCACGGCACCTACGGGCTGAAGCGCAAGGAGGTCGAGGGGACCCTCGCGCTGCTGTGCAAGCGTGCGCGCAAGGAGGGCGCCAAGACCCACGACGCGGTCGTCGTCTCCGACGACCTGTTGGCCGGCGCCACGCGTGAGCAGGTCGCCCTGCTGCTGGACAGCCTCGCCGGCTTCGAGGTACACCTCGTCGCGACGCTGGCCGACCCCGCGCGGCAGCTGGTCGCCGCGTGGTCCGAGGCGGTCCGCGCCGGCTCCGACCTGGAGCTGCGTCGCTACGCCCGCCGCGTCCTGGACCCGGCCCGCCGACTCGACGAGGCCGGTGCCTTCTGGGCCGACCAGGACGTGGAGCAGGTGCTGGAGCGCTGGTCCTCGGAGCTGCGCCGCCCCGACCGGGTGCACGTCGTGGTCCCGCAGCCGGGCGAGGACCCGGTCCTCGCCACCTGGCGGTGCGTCGCCCGCGTCGTCGGCGCCGACCCCGGCGCGCTGCCGGTCGACACCCACGCGAGTGCCGTCACCCTCGACCCGGCGGGCCTCTCGGGCCCCGCCGGTGCGACGGGTGCCGCGGGCGCGCTGGGCTCGTCCCTGGGCTCGTCCCTGGGCTCGCTCGAGGTGCTGCGCGGCGTCAACGCCTCGGTCGACGGCCGCGCGGACGGGCGGATCCGGCGCCAGCTGGTCGACGCCCACCTGGCACCGACCTCCGACGCCCTCCCCCCGGCACCCGCGGACCTGCACGAGGAGCTCCTCGACCTCGGCGAGCGCTGGCGCAAGGCCCTCGCCGACGGCGGGTACGACGTCGTCGGCGACACCACGCCGCTGCTGCCCTCGCCCGCGCCGGTCCGGGCGGTCGTGGAGCCCACGACCGAGGAGCGGCTCGCGACCACCACCGACGCGCTGGGCGACCTGCTGGTCGAGCTGGCCCGCACCCGCGAGCACGTCGAGGACCTCCTCAAGCGCAACGCCAAGCTCGAGCGCAAGCGGGCCAGCCTCCGCACCCGGCTCGCCGCCGCCCTCGTCGAGGGCTGACCCGGGGGCCGCACCGGCCCCCCGTCGTACGTCGAGCCGGCCGTCCCGGCGGTCAGTGCGGTGCCCAGGCGTCCTCGTCCGCGGTCCGCTGGGACACGCAGTCGGGCAGCTGCTGGTCGGCGAGTTGCTGGATGGAGACGTGCTCGAAGACGTCGCGCAGCGAGCGACGGGCGGCGATCCAGACCTGCTGGAGCGGCTCGGCGCGCTCGTTGTACTCCACCGACTCCGGGCGCAGGCCGTAGACGGAGACGAGCGGGCCGTCGACGGCACGGATCACGTCGGCCACCGAGACCTCGCTGGCCGGACGGGCCAGCCGCCACCCGCCGGACTGGCCGCGCTGGCTCAGCACGACGCCGGCGCGGCGCAGGTCGGCGAGGATCGCCTGCAGGAAGTTGCGAGGGATGTCCTGCAGCCTGCCGAGCTCCTCGGCGCTCACGGCGGGGCCCCCGACGCGTCCCGACATCTCGATCAGCGCCCGCAGGGCGTAGTCGGACTTGGCGGAGACGCGCATGGGGCCAGTGTGTCAGAGGAGTCGATCGAGTCACTCGACATCGTCGACCTGGCCAGCCCGCCGCCGCGGCCCCGACGCGGTCGGTCACCGGATTCCCTTGCCAGGCACCGGTTCCGGCCGATCTGGACGTCACCCGGAAGTGGTTGCCCGCTAAGTTACTCGCGCGTATCATCGCTTATTACCGGCCAGTAGCACACCGACGTGCTGCCCCCATGCGACGCCGGTTCCCGAGAGCAGAAGGTGGGCCCCCGTGAGCCACTACAAGAGCAACCTGCGCGACATCGAGTTCAACCTCTTCGAGGTGCTCAACCGTGACGAGGTCCTGGGCACCGGTCCGTTCGCCGACATCGACGGCGACACCGCCCGCGAGGTGCTGGCCGAGGTCGAGCGCCTCGCCCGCGAGGACCTCGCCGCGTCCTTCGTCGACGCCGACCGCAACCCGCCGGTCTTTGACCCGGCCACCAACACCGCGCCGCTCCCCGAGTCGTTCAAGAAGAGCTACCAGGCCTGGATGGACTCGGAGTTCTGGCGCCTGCAGACCTTCGCCGAGCTGGGCGGCACGCCCGCCCCGCCGACGATCTCCTGGGGTCTGGGCGAGCTGGTGCTCGGCGCCAACCCCGCCATCTGGATGTACGGCGCCGGCCCGATGTTCGCCGGCGTGCTCCACCGCAACGGCATCGAGCGCGACAAGAAGATCGCACAGCTCATGATCGACAAGGGCTGGGTCGCCACCATGGTGCTGACCGAGCCCGACGCCGGCTCCGACGTGGGCGCGGGTCGCACCAAGGCGACCCCCAACGAGGACGGCACCTGGAACATCGAGGGCGTCAAGCGGTTCATCACCTCCGCCGAGTCCGACCTCTCCGACAACGTGATCCACCTCGTCCTCGCGCGCCCCTCGGGCGTCGAGGGCGCCGGTGGCCCGGGCACCAAGGGCCTCTCGCTCTTCATCGTCCCGAAGTTCCACTTCGACCTCGAGACCGGCGAGCTGGGCGAGCGCAACGGCGCCTACGTCACCAACGTCGAGCACAAGATGGGCATCAAGGTCTCCAACACCTGCGAGGTCACCTTCGGCGACCCGGCCGTCGGCGGCGGCGAGCCGGCCCGCGGCTGGCTGCTCGGCGAGGTCCACGACGGCATCGCGCAGATGTTCCAGGTCATCGAGAACGCCCGGATGATGGTCGGCACCAAGGCCATCGCCACCCTCTCCACCGGCTACCTCAACGCCCTGGAGTTCGCCAAGACCCGCCAGCAGGGCGCCGACCTGACCCAGTCCGGCGACAAGACCGCGCCGCGCGTCACGATCACCCACCACCCCGACGTGCGCCGCTCGCTGATGACGCAGAAGTCCTACGCCGAGGCGATGCGCGCCCTCGTGCTCTACACCGCCTCCTGGCAGGACAAGGTGATGATCGCCGAGCACGAGGGCACGATGGACTCCGAGGAGACCAAGCTCGCCGAGGCGGTCAACGACCTGCTGCTGCCGATCGTGAAGGGCTACGGCTCCGAGCGCTCGTGGACCCTGCTGGGCACCGAGTCCCTGCAGACCTTCGGTGGCTCCGGCTTCCTGCAGGAGTACCCCATCGAGCAGTACGTCCGCGACGCCAAGATCGACACCCTCTACGAGGGCACCACCGCGATCCAGGGCCAGGACTTCTTCTTCCGCAAGATCGTCAAGGACCAGGGCCGGGCGCTGGGCCACGTGGCCGGCGAGATCCAGGCGTTCCTCGACGCCGAGGCCGGCAACGGCCGGCTGAAGAACGAGCGCGCCCTGCTCGCCACCGCGCTCGACGACGCCAACGCCATGGTCGGTCACCTGATCAACGATCTGATGTCGGCGCAGGAGGAGATCCGCAACATCTACAAGGTCGGCCTCAACACCTCGCGCCTGCTGATGGCGCTCGGTGACGTGGTCTGCGCCTGGCTGCTGCTCCGCGGCGCCGAGGTCGCGCTGGAGAAGCTCGGCGGCCCCGACGGCGGCGGCAAGGACAAGGCGTTCTACGAGGGCAAGGTCGCCGCTGCGCAGTTCTTCGCGCAGAACGTGCTCCCGAAGCTCTCCGCCGAGCGCGCGATCGCCGAGTCGACCGACCTGGCGCTGATGGACCTCGACGAGGCTGCGTTCTGACGCACTGAGCCCACGTCGTACGACGGCCCGCTGCCCTCCGGGGTGGCGGGCCGTCGGCGTTCGCGCGCGGGATAGTCCGAATCCGGATTGATGCTCAGCGCGCGCTGGGGATCAATTCTGATTCGGACTACCCACCGCCGTCGTCAGCCCAGGTGTCGCGCCGCCGCGGAGCGGACGGCGTCGGTGAGCCGGTCCAGCAGCGGGGAGTCCAGGCGCCAGCGCTGCCAGTGGAGGGGTACGCCGACGGTCCGGTCGGCCGCGAGCCGGACGAGCCGCCCGTCGCGCTCGAGCGGGACCAGCTGCTCCTCGGGCAGCATGCCCCAGCCGAGACCGGCCGTGACCGCAGCGAGGAAGTCCGCGGACGTCGGGACCCGGTGCGCGGGCGGGGCGCTCACGCCCAGCTCGGCCAGCAGGTCGTGCTGGAGGGTGTCCTTGGGGTTGAAGACGACCATCGGGAGGCGGCTCCAGTCGGGGCGGCCGGAGGCGTCGGCGTGCCGCTCGGCCAGCCAGGTGGCCGCGGCCGCGTGGTAGCGCATCATCCCCAGGTGCTCCACCGAGCAGCCCTGCACCGGCACGGGGTCGCTGGTGACCGCGGCCAGGGCCTCGCCGCGGCGCAGCAGGTCGTGGGAGTGCGCCTGGTCCTCGACCTCCAGGCGCAGCAGCACGTCGTCCCAGCCGGCGACGGCGGTGAGGACGTCGCGGAACCAGGTCGCCAGGGAGTCGGCGTTGACCGCCACGCCCAGCTCCGTGCGACCGGCCTCCTGCGGCTGCAGGAGGCCGCGGGCCTCGGCCTCCAGCAGCGCCTGCGCGCGCCCCAGCCGCACCAGCACCAGGCCGGCGTCGGTGGCCGTGCAGGGTGCGGCCCGACGTACGAGCACCTGGCCGACGGCCGACTCCAGCGCACGCACCCGCTGGCTGACCGCGCTCGGTGTCACGTGCAGCGCCCGGGCGGCGGCCTCGAACGTGCCGTGGTCCACGACCGCGACGAGGGCGGCGAGCTGGGCCGCGGGCAGCGGCGCGGTGAGTGGTGGACGGGCCGTCATGAAGCGATGCTAAGGGACCTGCAGATTCCTTCGCTTCCCTTCATCGGTTGCGCTGCCTACCGTCGAGCCGTGCTCACCCCCGTCCTCGTCACCGCCCTGACCGGGCTCGCCGCCGGGCTGACCCTCATCGTGGCGATCGGCAGCCAGAACGCCTTCGTCCTGCGCTCGGGCCTGGCCCGCCACCACGTCGGACCGGTCGTCGCGGTCTGCGCGATCTCCGACGCGGTGCTGATCAGCGCCGGGGTCGCCGGGATCGGGACGATCGTGACCCGGGCGCCGGTGGTGCTCGACGTGGTGCGGTGGGGCGGGGTGGTCTTCCTGACGGCGTACGCCGCCCTCTCCTTCCGCCGGGCCTGGCGGGGCGGCGAGGTGCTGGACGGCTCCGCGGCTCCGGGGGGTGCGGCCGGGCCGCTGTCGGCGGCGCTGCTCACGGCCGTCGCACTGACCTGGCTCAACCCGCACGTCTACCTCGACACCGTCCTGCTGCTCGGCTCGCTGGCCAACGGCTCCGAGGACCGGTGGGCCTTCGCGGTCGGCGCGGTGGTGGCGTCGCTGGTGTGGTTCACCGGGCTGGGGTACGGCGCGCGGTTGGCCTCCCCGCTCTTCGCCCGGCCCCGCGCCTGGCAGGTCCTCGACGTGCTGATCGGGGTCACGATGCTGCTCATCGCCGTGAAGCTGGCGCGGGGGTAGCCGGGGCTTTTCCGGCTCTCGGAAGGTTCAGCGGCGCCCCGCTGAACCTCACGCTCCCCCGCTGCACCTGCGTCGGCGCCCCGTGACCTCCAGCGGCGCCCCGCTGAACCTCACGCACCCCCGCTGAACCTCACGCACCCCCCAGCGGCAGCACCAGCTCCCCGGGCCCCTCGGCGGAGACCCGCACGGGGATCCCCCAGTCCTGCTGGTGCATCCGGCAGGCGGCGCCCTCACCCCCGTCGGCGTCGCAGGAGGCGGCGCGAGCGGCGACGTGGAGGACGCCCTCCCCGGCGTGCTGGTCCAGCTCGAGCACTCGGGTCAGGTCGGTGCCGCGGCCGCCGCCGGAGCGGATCAGCCCCGGCGGCGTCGACTCCACGACCAGCTGCGAGGGCGGGCCGAAGCGGTCGTCGACCTTCTGCCCCGGCGGCGGCGTGAAGGTGATCGTCAGCGACAGCGAGGCCGCGACGGGGGTGACCGGCCGCTGCGTGGAGTGCGCGAACCCGTCCACCCTCACCACCCCGCCCAGCGGCACCCGGGTCAGCCGGTGGGCGGTCGACTCGACGACGACCAGCTGGGAGGGGTCGGCCGGGTCGACGTACGCCGCCGACGGCTCGGCCAGGCCGTCCGCGAGCGTCCCCACCGACCCGCTGGCCGGGTCGTAGCGGCGCACGGCGCCGTTGTAGGTGTCGCAGACCGCGACCGAGCCGTCGGGCAGCACGGTGACCCCGAGCGGGTGCTGGAGCAGCGCCTGCTCGGCCGGCCCGTCCTGGAAGCCGAACTCGAAGAGCCCCGACCCCACGACGGTGTGCACGGAGCCGTCGGCGAGGTAGCGCAGCGAGGACGTCTCCGAGTCGGCGATCCACAGCCGGTCCCCGTCGGGCGCCAGCCGCGAGGTCTGCGCGAACCAGGCGTCGGCGAGCGGGCCGTCGAGCAGGCCCTCGTTGGTCGTGCCGGCGGCGACCCCGACCGCCCCGGTCAGCGGGTCGAGGGTCCACAGCTGGTGGATGCCGGCCATCGCGACCCACACCCGGTCGCCCCACCACGCCACGTCCCACGGCGAGGAGAGCCGCTCGACGCCGTCGCCGGGCATCCACTGCTGCCCGTCGCCGGCGAGCGTGCGGACCGAGCCGTCCTCCAGCCGCAGCCCGGCCAGCCGGTGGCCCACGGTGTCGGCCACGACCACGTCGTACCCCACCGCCACCGCGACGTCGGCCGGCAGCAGGCACAGCCCGTTGGGCTCGCGGAACCCGCCGAAGCGGCGCACGACCTCGCCGTCCGCGGACAGCTCGACCACCTGGTCGTGGCCGGCGTCGGCGACGAGGACGCCCCCGCCCGCGAGCGGGACCGCCGAAGCCGGGAACCGCAGGTCGCTCGGCTCCACGACGGGCGGGACGTACGGCGAGTCGCCGGGCTGCAGCGTGCCGCGCTCGCGGTGCTGCGGGACCAGCTCGGCCAGCAGCGCCTCGATCCCATGGGCGTGCCCCTCCCCGGCGTACTGCGCGACGACGTAGCCCTCCGGGTCGATGAGCACCAGCGTCGGCCAGGCGCGGGCGGTGTAGGCCTGCCAGGTCACCAGCTCGGGGTCGTCGAGCACCGGGTGGTGCACGCCGTAGCGCTCGACGGCCGCCGCGAGCGCGACCGGGTCGGCCTCGTGGACGAACTTCGGGGAGTGCACCCCGATGACCACCAGCTCCTCGGCGTACGCCGCCTCGACCGGTCGCAGCTCGTCGAGCACGTGCAGGCAGTTGACGCAGCAGAAGGTCCAGAAGTCCAGCAGGACGAAGCGACCGCGCAGGTCCGCGAGGCGCAGCGGGCCGTCGGTGTTGAGCCACCCGCGGCCGACGAGCTCAGGGGCCCTGACGGGCTGCCGGACGGGCTGGCGACGGGGCTGGGTGCTCACTCCCCCGATCCTCCCCCGCACAGACCCTCCCGACCAACCCAAAGGGTGGTCGACAGGGTAAAGGCGACGCCCCGGGCGGCCCCGGGTTAGCGTGCGCTGACACCCGGGGGAGGCTGGATGGACGGACTCGACGACGGCGCCACCTCGCTGGGCGTGGACGCCTCGTTCGACCGCTACGCGCGGATGCTCCGCCGCGCGCTCGACGTCCCCGTCGCGCTGGTCAGCCTGGTCGAGGCCGACCGCCAGGTCTTCGTCGGCGCCGAGGGCCTCCCCGCGCCGTACGACGCCGCGCGGCAGACCCCGTTGACCCACTCCTTCTGCCAGTGGGTCGTCCACGACCAGGCGCCGGTCGTGACCGAGGACGCACGCCTCGACGAGCGCCTGCGCGACAACCTGGCGATTCCCGACCTCGGGGTCGTCGCCTACGCCGGCCACCCGATCCGCGACCACACCGGCCAGATCATCGGCTCGCTCTGCGCCATCGACCCCGAGCCGCGCGCCTGGACCCCCGACGCGCTCGAGGCCCTGGCGGACCTCGCCGCCGCGTGCTCCACCGAGCTCGCCCAGCGCGGGTTGCGGGCGGAGGCCGCCGAGGCCGCCCAGGAGGCCGACTCGCTGGGCCGGCGCAGCGCCGTCCTGCTCGCCCTCAGCGAGGGCCTGGCCTCGGCGGCGACCGTCACCGAGGTCGCGGCGGCCGCCGAGCGGGTGGCCCGCGAGCAGCTCGGCTGCCTGCGCGCCGGCATCTGGCTCTCCGAGGCCGCCGCCCACGACCTGCCGACCCAGCCGCACCTCGACGTCGAGGTCCCCCGGCTGCACTACGTGCCACAGGCCGGGGACACGTGGCGCTCGGCCCAGCTCAACAACAGCCTGCGCGCGGACCTGAGCAACCCCCTGGGCCACTGCCTCGTCAGCGAGCGCCCACTGGCCTACCGCGACCGCGCCGACCAGAACCAGCACTACCCGGACCTGGACTATCGCGAGCAGATCGGCGAGTGCCGCGCCTTCTTCCCGCTGACCACCGCGGGGCGGACCTTCGGGGCGATGGCGGTGATCTGGGACGACTGCCGCGACCTCGCCGAGGACGAGCTGGCCACGCTCGGTGTGCTGGCGACGTACGCCGCCCAGTCGCTGTCCCGCGCCCTGCTCGTCCAGGAGCAGCACGACGCGCTGGTCGTCCTCCAGACCGCCCTGCTCCCTCGGCTGCCGGAGACCGAGGAGCTGGAGATGGCCGCGCGCTACCGGCCCGCGGCCGCGCGGGACCAGGTCGGCGGCGACTGGTACGACGCCGTGCTCATGCCCTCCGGCGCGACCAGCCTGATGATCGGCGACGTCGTCGGGCACGACATCGGCGCGGCCGCGACGATGGGCCAGATGCGCACCACCTTGCGCGCGCTGGCGTGGGCCGTCGACGACCCGCCGTCGCGACAGGTGCTGCGCCTGGAGGAGGCGATGGCCGACCTCGGCGTCGACGGCCTGGCGACCCTGGTCTACCTCCGGATCGAGGAGCCCGACGGCTCCGGCGGCCGCACCCTGCGCTGGACCAACGCCGGCCACCCGCCACCGCTGCTGCTGACCCCTGACGGCGAGGTCACCTGGCTCGAGGACGAGCACCACGACCTCATGCTCGGCGTGCTGCCCGACGCCCACCGCAGCGACAACCGGCGCCGCGTCCCCGACGGCTCCACGTTGCTGCTCTACACCGACGGCCTGGTCGAGCGTCGGGGCGAGGACCTCACCGACGGGCTCGAGCGGCTGCGCAAGGCCGCGCTCGCACAGCCGCCGGGTCCGGTCCCCGACTTCCTCGACGGGGTCCTCACCGACCTCGACGACGGGGCGCTCGCCGACGATGTTGCGGTCCTCGCGGTCAGGTTCCGGTAGCCACGCCGCCTGGTGGGCGCTGCTCGCTAAAGTCCGGCACATGAGCGACCAGGAGGTGCTGGCGGGGTACGCCGACGTGTGGTGGCAGGCGATCGACGACTTCACCGCCCTGCTCGAGGGCCTGGACGAGGCCGACTGGGACCGGCCCACCGACCTCCCTGGCTGGGACGTGCGGGCGGTCGCAGCCCACGTCGCCCACCTGGAGAAGGTGCTGGCGACCGGCGAGGAGGAGCACGCCGACATCGGCGACCCGCCGCCGGCCCACGTCACCGGGCTGATGGGCCACTACACCGAGATCGGGGTCGTCAACCGCCGCGGGGCCAGCCCCGACGCGATCATCAACGAGATCCGCGAGGCCGCCACCGCCCGGCGTACGGCGCTGCTCGCCGACCCGCCCACCGACGCCGACGCCAAGCCCGAGCGCATCTTCGGGGGCGTGCCCTGGACCTGGCGCACGCTGCTGCGCAACCGCCCCCTCGACGTGTGGATGCACGAGCAGGACGTGCGTCGCGCCGTCGCTCGCCCCGGAGGCATGGACACCGAGCCGGCGCGGCACACCGCGGAGTACCTCGCCGAGTCCATGGGCTTCGTCCTCGCCAAGAAGGTCGGTGCCGAGCCCGGGACCTCGCTGGTGCTGGAGATGGAGGGCAGCGCGCCGTTCGCCTTCGAGGTCGGCGAGGACCGCCGCGGCCGCGTGCTCCCCGAGCCGCCCGCGACCCCCGACGTGCTCCTGGCGATGGACCGCGAGTCCTTCACGTGCCTGGCCGGCGGTCGCCGTCCGGCCCCCGGGGCCGTGCGGGTCGAGGGCGACGAGGCCCTCGCGCAGCGCGTGCTCGACAGCATGGCCACCACCCCCTGAGGCGCCCCGACCAGCCGCAAGGACGACCCGTGACCGACACCTGGGACCTCGCCCGCATGCCCGACCAGGCCGGCCGCACCATCGTGGTCACCGGCCCCTCGCTCGGTGGCCTCGGCCACCACACCGCGCTCGAGCTGGCCCGACGCGGCGCCCGCGTCGTGCTCGCCGGGCGCACCCCGCGCAAGCTCGACGAGACGTCCGTGGCGATCACCGACGAGGTGCCCGCGGCCGACGTCGTACCCCTCGTCGTGGACCTCTCCGACCTGGCCTCCGTCCGCTCCGCCGGGGCGGCCGCCGCCGCCCTCGGGCCGATCGACGTGCTGGTCAACAACGCCGGCGTCATGGGGGTCTCGGGTCCGCGCACGTACGACGGGTTCGAGACGACCATGGCCACCAACCACTTCGGACCGTTCCTGCTCACCGGCCTGCTGCTCCCGCAGCTGACGGCCGCGGACAGTGGTGGCCGGGTCGTGACCGTCTCCTCGCAGTTCCACCGGGTGGCGCGCCGCGCACCGCTCGAGGACCCCCGCGCCGAGACCCGGCGCGCCGACCCGTGGGGCGCCTACGCCCGGTCCAAGCTCGCCAACCTGCTCTTCACCCTCGAGCTGGACCGGCGCTGCCGGGCCGCCGAAGTACCGGTCAAGGCGCTGGCCGCGCACCCCGGGTTCGCCGGGACGCACCTGGCCGCGAACGGGCAGTACGGCCGGTCCTCCGGCGGCATCGCCTCCATCCTCGACGCCACCATCCGAGCGGTCTCCCAGTCCGCCGCGGCGGGCGCGCAGCCGACCCTCATGGCCGCGACCGCCGACCTCCCCGGCGGCACCTACTGCGGACCCAGCGGCCCGGGCGAGATGGCCGGTCGGCCCCAGGTGACGCTGATGGGCAAGCGCGCCCGCGACGCCGACGCCGCCCGGCGCCTGTGGGAGATCAGCGAGGCGGCCACGGGCATCCGGTACCCCTGACAGTCGCCATCGCCGATCGCGATGTCGCGATGTCGCGATGTCGCGATGTCGCGATGTCGCGATGGATGGTCGACATGCGAGCAGCGCCAGCGCCCACCGCTGGTCGAGCAGGCGAGCGCCAGCGAGCCGTCGTCGAGACCGCGCACACCGCCGCGCCCTGCTGTACCCCTGGTTGCTCCCTGGGTCACCCTCGGTGGGTCGTGGCGCGTTCGCGCTGCAGCAGTTCCTGGATTTCAGGAAGCCGTGGTCGCCGTGGGTGCCACCTGAGCTTCTTGGTTGCGCTTGTCTGGGTGGTCGCCCTCCACTGGGGTGCTCGCCTCGGCTGGGCTTGGATCGGCGCTTCAGAAACTCGCCTGAAAGTGGGTCTGACCTGGTGAAACTCTATTCTTCGAACGTGTGTTCGACTATACTTTCACCATGTCCACCAGCTCCCTCCTCGACGCGATCCGCGCCGCCAAGGCGCGCGAGGACGACGCCGCGCGGGAGCTGCTGATCGGTGTCGCGCAGTGGGCAGATGCGCACACCACCGGCGCGCTGATGCCGGACCTGTACGGCACCTACAGCCACCCCGACGAGGAGGCGTACGACGCCGCCGAGTCCGCATGGATCCAGCGCTTCGGGATGCCCGGTGCCGACACCATGCTCGACCTCGCCGGCGCCGGTGCTCCCGAGGTCTCCGACTTCGCCGTCACCGAGCTCTCCACCGCCCTCGGGCGCACGCGCGAGTCCGGGCGCCTGCTCGTAGGTGACGCTGTCGAGGCCAAGCACCGCCTCCCCAAGGTCTGGGCCCGACTCGTCGCCGGACAGGTCACCGCGTGGCGGGTCCGCCGCCTCGCCCAGACCACCAAGGCCCTCTCCGAAGCGGCCGTGGCGTTCGTCGACACCCAGGTCGCCCACGTCGTCCACACCGCCGGCCCCATCGTCGTCGACCGACTCGTCCTCGAAGCCTCCGCCCGGTTCGACCCCGAATCCACCGAGGTCACCGAGTGCGACACCCGCGCCAACCTCTACTTCGACCTCGACCTTGCCACCCCCGCCACCTGCGTCGGCACCTCGTCCGCTGTGTCCGCCGACGGACTCCTCGACCGCGCTGATGCCGAGGACCTCGAGCAAGCGATCCGCCACATCGCCCACCAGCTCCTCGCCGACGGCTCCACCGACACCCTCGCTGTCCGCCGCGCCAAAGCCCTCGGCTACATCGCCCGCGGCCAGGACACCCTCCCCGAGGACGATCCTCGAGCGACGGAGGATGGTCGAGCAGGGAGGAGCGCCAGCGACGAGCGTCGTCGAGACCGCGCAACCAGCGCACCCACCGACCCCGGCACCCGCATCGGAAGCAGCACGGCTCCCCGCCGCACCGTGATCCTGACCGTCCACCTGAGCGACGCCGCGCTGACCGGCGCACCCCAGATCGACCCCGCCACCGGTGGGCTCGCCCTCAACCTCGCCCGCATTGAGAACCACCGCCAGCTCCTGACCGCCGACGCCATCCGCGAGTGGTGCGGGGTCCCCGGCACCCAGGTCATCGTCAAGCCCGTCATCGACCTCCACGACACCGTCGCCGTCGACTCCTACGAGGTCCCCGACCGCATCGCCAACCGGGTCAAGCTCACCAGGACCACCTGCTCGTTCCCGCACTGCCGCAGGCCCGCCGAGACCGCCGACCTCGACCACACCATCGAGTACGTCCCACCCGAGCAAGGCGGCCCACCCGGACAAACCAGCACAGAGAACCTCGCACCGCTGTGCCGGCACGACCACCGCGCCAAGACCCACCCCTCACCAGCAGGCAGACCCTGGGCCGTCCGCGGACTCTCACCAGGCCACTGGCTCTGGACCAGCCCCCACGGCCAGCGCTACCTCGTCCACCCCGACGGCACCACCCCACTCACCGCCTGACCCCCAGGCACCGCAGCACCCGCTCGCAGCCCGACCACCACGCGCGTGGCCGGGCTACCAGCACGCCCACCCGCCGCTCCGTTGGTCGAACGAGTGAGAAGCCCCGGGGAACGAGCTGCCGGCGAACCGCCGCTCGACGTCCTCGCGGCGTCGCCATGCCATCCAGCCCGCCGGGCCGCGAGACGTCAGCCGCCGGCCCTGCCCTGTGGCGCCGCCCCGACACAGACGCGCCGGCGCGGCCCCCGGGGGGCGGGCGTACCGGCCGCCGCAAGTCGCCGGCGACAGTTCGAGCGGTGCGGTCAGTCGGACGTAGACGCTGCTGGTCGCCGCATCGACCCGCACCTGGTCACCGCCCACAGACAGCCCACGCGGTCTCGACGACGGCTCGCGCTGTCGCTCGCCGGGAGAGACCACCGAACGAGGAGTCTCAGTCCCGCAGCCCGCGGGTGCCGTCGACGACCCGGACCAGCCCGGCGCGGGTGCCGACGAAGGCTGCGCCACCGGGGCCGAGGGTGACGGGGGCGCCGTCACTGTCGGCCCACGGGCCGGTGCCGCCGCGGGCCGACCAGGCCGTGCGGCCGGTGCGGGCGTCGAGGGCGGTGAGGTACCACGCGTCGGCGCCCAGCCAGCTGCGGCGCTTGGTCCAGGCGTACAGCAGCCCGGTCGCCCGCGAGAGGGTCGCGCCCGACGTCGGCGCGACCTCCGGGGAGGTCCAGGCCGTGCGGCAGTCCGCCTCCACCCGCGCCAGGCCGCCCGACGGGCGGCGGCCGAGCACCCCGCTGGACAGCCCGGTCCAGCCGTGGCCGTTCGTGACGACCACGCCGCCCTCCACCGGCACCAGGGCGGCCTCGGTGGCGGACGCGTCGTCCTCGAAGACCTGCGTGCGGCAGACCTGCTCGCCGTCGCCTGCCCGCAGGACCACCACGTGCATCCGCGGGTTGGCGTTGTCGGTGAAGGCGAGCAGCGGCCCCGCGTCGGAGTCGACGAGCACCGCCCCCGAGCCGCTGCCGGCGTCGCGCTGGCCGCGCTTCACCCCGCTCCCGGTCTCGTACGCCGTGCGCCACCCGACCAGCGGGGCACCCGCCCTCGTGACGACCCGGTGCACCGCCTCGACCGTCGTGACGTAGACGCCGTCCCGGTCGGCGGCCAGCGGCTGTCCGACCGGCTCCCCGAGGTCCACGACGACCGGGTCGGCGTCCCCGGCGACGACGCCCACGAGCCCGGCGGCCGTCGCGAACCAGGCCCGCTCGGCCCCGTCGAGCACCACCGCCACCACGCAGTCCCCCGCGGGCACGACCGGGGCGAGGTCCACGACCGCCTCGGTCACCAGCGCCGGGTCGTCCGCGGCGTCGGCGGTGGCGACCTGCAGCAGCCGCCGGTCACCGGTGGCGACGAGCAGGTTGCCCGCGGCGTCGAGCACCGGCGGCGCGGGCGCCCCCGGCTCCCCGCACGCCTCGGGCAGCTCCTGCGTCGCGACCGGCCGCAGCGTGCGCGGGTCGATCACCTTCAGCCGCGCGCCACTTCGACTGGTGCACAGTGCCGCGAGGCGCCCGTGGGAGTCGGGCAGCAGGGCGCCGCAATGCTCCGCGCCGAACCACGCCGAGTCGACCTCCACCGACAGCCCCAGCGGACCGGGCAGGTCGGAGACGGTCGGCACGACGACCGGGTCGGGCACGTCCCCGTCGTCGGGGGGCAGCGGCTGGGCGGAGACGGGGCGACCCGTGTAGCCGGGGGTCACCCACGCACCCCCGCCCGGCGGCACCGGCAGCCGACCGTCCGGAAGCACCCACAGCCCGCCCACGACGAGTCCGGTCGCGGCAGCGGCCGCGAGCGTCGTACGACGGGTGGGGGGCCGGGACCCGAGCAGCAGCGGGCGCCCGCGGCGACCCGTGCGGGGCACCGCGAGCAGCACCACGACGGCGACGACGACCAGCGGCCCGAGCGCCAGCCACAGGGAGACGACCGCCACCCAGGCGACCGGACGGGCCCACCGCAACGGCGTCAGCGTCCTCGCGGGCCGAACTCCGGGGCGACCCGTGCGAAGGCCGCCTTCCGCGCGACGGCGGTGTTGCGCGCCGCCAGCAGCCACGCCTGCTCGACCCGCTCGCGGAGGAAGGTGTAGCGCGCCCCGGCGGTCCAGGTGTCGTCGAAGAGCCGCTTGGCCGCGGCGAGCTGGTCCGGCGAGCGGCCCTTGAGCTGCTGGGCGAGCGCGAGCGCGGCCGCCACGGGGTCCTCGTCGAGGGTCGTGACCAGGCCGAGGCGGTGGGCCTCGGTGCCGGGGACGACCTCGGCGGTCATCGTCAGCTTCTTGGCCACGTCGATGCCGACCAGCTCCTTGAGCGACCGGACACCGGACATGTCGGGGATGATCCCCCACTTGCCCTCGAGCACCGACCACTGCGAGTCGGGGGTCGCGACCCGGAAGTCGGCCGCCAGCGCGATCTGCAGCCCCCCGCCGAGGCAGTGGCCGTGGACCGCGGCCACGACCGGGACCGGCAGCCGGCGCCAGGCCCAGCAGGCCTCCTGGAAGGTGTTGGTGCCGCGGAGCGGGTTCGGGACGAAGGAGCGCGCCACCCGCAGCGGCTGCTTCATCACGTGCGCGAAGTCCAGGCCCGCGCAGAACGCGTCGCCCTCGCCGGAGAGCACCACCGCTCGCAGGCTCTTGTCGCGGCGCAGGGTGCGCGCAGTGGCCGCGAGGTCGTCGAGCACCTGCAGGGTCAGGGCGTTGAGCTTCTCCGGCCGGTCCAGCCGCACGTGGGCGACCCCGTCGGTGACGGTGCAGGTGACGTGGCTGGCGGCCCGCCCGGTCGAGCGGGTGACGGCGCGCGCGGCGGGAGAGGCGGTGGTCGACATGGCGCCGATCCTCGCACCTCTGGAGGCAGCGCCACGCCCGCGGCGCACGGCATGATCACTGCCATGAGCCACCCGCGCGCAGGACAGCCGGCCCAGCCCGAGGACCTCGTCGACGTCGCCCACCTGGTGACGGCGTACTTCAGCGACGAGCCCGACCCCGACGACGTCGACCAGCAGGTCGCCTTCGGCACCAGCGGGCACCGCGGGTCCTCGTTGTCGCGCTCCTTCAACGAGGCGCACATCCTGGCCACGACGCAGGCGATCTGCGAGTACCGCGCCTCCCAGGGCTTCGACGGCCCGCTCTTCCTCGGCCGCGACACCCACGCGCTGTCCGAGCCGGCCTGGGTCTCCGCGCTCGAGGTCCTCGCGGCCAACGACGTCACCGTCCTGGTCGACTCCCGCGACGGCTACACCCCCACGCCCGCGGTCTCGCACGCGATCCTGCGCGCCAACGGTGCTCGTACGACGGGCAGCGGCCTCGCCGACGGCATCGTCGTCACCCCCTCGCACAACCCCCCACGCGACGGCGGCTTCAAGTACAACCCGCCCCACGGCGGGCCCGCCGACTCCGACGCCACGAAGGTCATCGCGGCGCGGGCCAACGAGCTGCTGCGCGCCGGTCTGGAGGGGGTACGCCGGGTGCCGTTCGCCCGGGCGCGGGCGGCCGCGACGGCGTACGACTTCCTCGGCACCTACGTCGACGACCTGCCCTCGGTGATCGACGTCGAGGCGATCCGCGGGGCGGGGGTGCGGATCGGGGCGGACCCGATGGGCGGCGCGGCCGTGCACTACTGGGGCGAGGTCGCCGACCGCCACGGGCTCGACCTCACCGTCGTGAACCCCCTGGTCGACCCGACGTGGCGGTTCATGACCCTGGACTGGGACGGGAAGATCCGGATGGACTGCTCCTCCCCGTCGGCGATGGCCTCGCTGATCGGGCGGATGGGCGAGGGGGCGGCGTACGACGTCGCGACCGGCAACGACGCCGACGCCGACCGCCACGGGATCGTCACCCCCGACGCCGGCCTGATGAACCCCAACCACTTCCTCGCCGTGGCGATCCAGCACCTCTTCGGTGGAGCGCGGCCGGGCTGGCCGGACACCGCGCGGATCGGCAAGACCCTGGTCTCCTCCGCCATGATCGACAAGGTCGCCGCCTCGCTCGGCAAGCCCTTGGTCGAGGTGCCGGTCGGGTTCAAGTGGTTCGTGCCCGGGCTGGTCGACGGCTCCTTCGGCTTCGGCGGCGAGGAGTCCGCTGGTGCCTCGTTCCTGCGCCGCGACGGATCGGTGTGGACCACCGACAAGGACGGCCTGCTGCTGTGCCTGCTGGCCGCGGAGATCATCGCGACCACCGGCCGCTCGCCCTCGCAGCACTACGCCGACCTGGTCGCGGTGCACGGGGAGCCGGCGTACGCCCGGGTCGACGCGCCCGCCACCCGCGAACAGAAGGCCGCGCTCGCGGCGCTGACCCCGGAGGCCGTCACCGCCACCAGGCTGGCCGGGGAGGAGATCACCGGGCGGCTCACCGAGGCCCCCGGCAACGGTGCCGCGATCGGCGGGCTGAAGGTGACCACGGAGTCGGCGTGGTTCGCCGCGCGGCCCTCCGGCACCGAGGACGTCTACAAGATCTACGCCGAGTCCTTCCGCGGCCCCGACCACCTCGCGCAGGTGCAGGAGGAGGCTCGCGCGGTGGTGTCAGCCGCGCTCGGGGGCTGAGCCGACCCGTCAGGGTTCGAGCAGCTCGACCGGGTCCCCCGGCCGCACGACGCCGGCGGTGACCACCTCGCCGTCGACCCCGCACACCGGAGTCCCGCCCACGACCGGCAGCGCGGCGAGCACCCGGAGGTCCCGCCCGCCGGTCTCGGGGTGGTGGTCGACGACGGCGCAGCGCGTGGTCAGCGCCGTCGGGCGCACGACGGCACCTCCGACGCGCACCTCACGACCCACCCACGCCTCCTCCGCCCGCGGCGGCAGGCCGGTGTCGACGACCAGGTTGGCGCGGAACCGCCGCGGGTCCACCGGCGCACCGACCTCCGCGGCCAGCGCCTCGAGGGTCGCGACCGCGACCAGGCTCACCGCGCCGGCGTACACCACACCGCGCGGCGGCGCCGCCGCGAGACGTACGTCGCGTGCCGGCGACAGGCCGAGCAGCCGGGCCGCCCGGGCCGCCAGCGGGTGGTCGATCAGGTCGAGGGCCACCTCGCGGCCCCAGTAGTCGCAGGTGACCTGCTCCCCGGAACCGGTCGCGACGGGGCCGGCTGCGACGAGCGACTCCCCGTCGACCGCGAGTCCCATCAGCCGCGGGTGCGCGACCGTGCGGAGCACCTGCCGCGCGGCCACGTCGACCAGGCACCACCGCCGGTCCCCGACGACCCCGGCCGGCCCGATCCGCACCTCGGGACGGGCCAGGTGACGGGTGCCCTTGACCGCGGCGTACCCGACGGAGACGACCTGCACCCCGCCACGGTAGCGAGCCGGCCGCGTGCGCGGGTTCGTGAGCGGCTGGGCCGCGTGGCTATCCTGGGCCCACAACTTCAGAAGCAGAGGGTTCGACGCGTTCTTGGTGGTGGGTCCGGCGCGATGTCCGCCGCACCCAGGAACACACCTCATGAGTCCCCTCGCTTCCTACCGTCGACTGCTCCACCTCGCCGGCCCCACCTACGTCCTCGTCGCCTTCCTCGGGCGGCTGCCGCTGGCGATGTCCCAGCTCGGCACGCTGCTGCTGGTCTCCTCGGCGACCGACCGCTACGGGCTCGGGGGCCTGGCCGCCGGGGCGCTCGCCGTCGCCAACGCGCTCGGCGCCCCGGTCGCGGGCGGCCTCGCCGACCGGGTCGGCCAGCGGCCGGTCGTGCTGGTGCAGTCGCTCGCCGGCGCGCTCGGCCTGCTCGCGCTGGTGCTCCAGGTCGGCGGCTCGACGCCGCTCACCATCGTGATCGCGGCGCTCGCGGGCCTCGCGATGCCACAGGTCGGCCCGCTGGCGCGCGTGCGCTGGCGGCCGCTGACCCACGGCACCGGCCACGAGCAGCGCCGGCTCGTCGATGCCGCCTTCGCCTACGAGGGCGCGGCCGACGAGGCGTCCTTCGCCCTCGGCCCCGCGCTGGTGGGCCTGGTCGCGGTGGCGATCAGCCCGTCGGGCGCGCTGCTCGTGGCGGCCGGGCTGCTCGCGGTCTTCGGCAGCGCCTTCGCCCTGGACGCCTCCGCCCGGCACACCCGCCACCACGGCGCGGCCGTCGCGGGCAGGCTGCTCACCGGCATCCTGCTGACCCTCGCGCTGGCGCAGCTGTGCATCGGGGTGCTCTTCGGGGCGACCCAGACCGGGGCCACGGTGCTGGCCACCGCGGCGGGCGACCCGGGCGCGGCCGGCTTCGTCCACGCCACGCTGGGCGTCGGCAGTGCGGTGGCGGGCCTGCTGACGGCGTACCTCCCGGAGCGGATCGGGCACGAGCGCCGGGCGTTCGCGGCCGCCGTCGGGCTGCTGGTGCTGTCGCTGCCGCTGCTGCTGGTCGACTCGCTGCTCACCGTGACGCTGGCGGTGCTGCTCCTGGGCTGCGCCGTCGCGCCGTACATGATCGCGGTCTTCAGCATGGGCGAGCGGGTCGTGCCGCAGAGCCGGGTCGGTGCCGCGATGACCGTGCTCGCGAGCGCGACCGGGATCGGCTACGCCCTCGGCGCCTCGGTCGCCGGCCGGCTCGCCGACGCGACCGGCACCCACACCGCTGCCTTCGGCGTCACCGTGACGACGACGGTCCTCGCCGTGGTGCTCATGGTGGTCTCGCAGCGCCGGCTCCGGGCCGCGCTCACCTCCCACGGCGACCAGGACCACGTCGCGGCAGTCGGCGCCGGGGCCTAGCCCCACCTGTCACAGAGGTGCGCTGGGCGGGATACTCCGAATCGTTTCTGATGCTCAGCGCGAGCTGAGCATCAATTCGGATTCGGACTACCCCACCTGACGCCCCGACCTCAGGCCGCCGCGGACCCCGGCTGCTCGGCCGCAGCCGCCTGCTGGCGCCGGGCGAGCTGGGTCAGCCGGGCCTGGGCGGCGCGGCGGACCTTGGGACCCTTGGTCGACATCGCCCAGAGCGTCTTGAGCTGGCTGGGCAGGTTCTTCGGGGTGGTGGTGGCCAGCCAGTCGTTGGGCAGCGAGAGCCGCACGACCTTGTGCCAGGCGGAGTAGAGCTGCTGCGGCAGCGGCGCCTCGTGGTAGTTCAGGTCGTACTTCTCGAAGAGCGCCTGCACCTTGGGGGCGACCTCGGCGTACCGGTTGGACGGCAGGTCGGGGAAGAGGTGGTGCTCGATCTGGTGCGACAGGTTGCCGGTCATCAGGTGCGTGACCTTGCCGCCGGAGATGTTGGCCGAGCCGAGCATCTGGCGCAGGTACCACTCGCCGCGGGTCTCGTCCTCGGGGATGGCGGCGCGCTCGAAGGTCTCGACGCCCTCGGGGAAGTGGCCGCACATGATGACCGAGTGCGACCAGACGTTGCGCACGACGTTGGCCACGAGGTTGCCGGCCAGCGCGCCGACGGCGCCGCCGAACGGCAGGGCCAGCAGCGGGTGGACGACGTAGTCCTTGGTGGCCTGCTTGCGGATCTTCCGCAGGGTCTTGGCGAGGTTCTCCTGGAACTCCGCGGAACGCTTCTCCTTCGGGATCCTCAGGTTCTTGCCGAGCTCGAGGTCGTAGGCGGCGATGCCGTACTCGAAGAGGCAGGCGTTGACGAAGTTCCACAGCGGCTGCAGCAGGTAGAACGGCACCCAGCGCTGGTCCTCGTCGACGCGCATGATGCCGTAGCCGAGGTCGTTGTCCTTGCCGACGATGTTCGTGTACGTGTGGTGCACCTCGTTGTGGCTGTGCTTCCAGCCGTCGGAGGTCGAGGCGTTGTCCCACTCCCACGTGGTCGAGTGGATCTTCGGGTCACGCATCCAGTCCCACTGGCCATGCATGACGTTGTGCCCGATCTCCATGTTCTCCAGGATCTTGGCGACCGAGAGCCCGACGGTGCCCAGCACCCACAGCGGGGGGATCGCCGAGCCGAGGAGCACGGCTCGCGAGCCCAGCTCGAGGCGACGCTGCACGTCGACGAGCCGACGGATGTACGCCGCGTCGCGCTCGCCGCGCGAGTCGATGACGTCCTGGCGGATCGCGTCGAGCTCGATGCCGATCTGCTCGATGTCGGCCTCGGTGAGGTGCGCCGTGGGGTTCTCGGGCTTGCGGGTGATCGTGGTCATCGGGTTCTCCTCAGGAGTGGTCGACGGAGCAGGCGCCGGCGGGGGCGCTCACGCAGGTCTGGATCGGGACGCCGGCCGGGTCGGTCTCCCCCGGGACGGCGACGGTGAGGGCGCCGTTGCGCAGGTCGCGCACGGCTCCCTCCTTCAGCGGCAGCACGCAGCCCATGCAGATGCCCATCCGGCAGCCGCTGGGCATGAGGACGCCGGCGGACTCCGCGGCGTCGAGGATCGGGGTCGAGCCGTCGGCGCTGACCTCGCGGCCGTCGGCGAAGGTGACGGTGCCACCCTCGCCCGGTGCCGCGACGGTCACGGGGCGGAAGCGCTCGGTGTGCAGCACCAGGCCGCGTGCGGAGTGGTGGGCCTCGAGCGCGTCGAGCAGCCCCGCGGGCCCGCAGGCGTACGTCGGACGCTCGGCCAGGTCGGGCACGAGCTCGTCGAGGGAGTCGACGTCGAGCAGCCCGTCGGTGTCGGTGTGCAGTTCGACCAGGCGGATCAGCCCGCGGGCGGCGTACCCCCGGATCTCCTCGGCGAAGATCACCTCCGCGCGGGAGAGCGCGGAGTGGATGAGCACGATGTCCGTGGTCGGCGGGGTGGCGCGGGAGAAGAGGTTGCGCAGCATGCCGATGACCGGGGTGATGCCGGAGCCGGCGGTGACCAGGAGCAGCTTGGCCGGGAGCGGCTGCGGGAGCACGAAGTCGCCGTCGGCCTGCGCCAGGCGCAGCATCGTGCCGGGGGCGGTGCGGTGGACCAGGTGGTTCGAGACGGTGCCGCCCTCGATCGCCTTGACGGTGATCGAGATCGAGCCGTCGCGACGCGGGCCGTGGGTGAGGGAGTAGGTGCGCCACAGGCGGACGCCGTCGACGTCGACCCCGACGCGGACGTACTGCCCGGGCACATGGCCGGCCCAGTCGCGACCGGGCTTGATGACGAGGGTGGCGGACTGCGCGGTCTCGGGGACCACCTCCAGCACGCGGCCCGAGAGCTCGGCGCCGCGGCGCAGCGGGTGAAAGTGGTCGAGCAGGTCGTCGAGGTCGAGCGGAGTGACCGCGGACTCGGCCACCGAGCGAGCGGCGGTCCGGACGCGCTCCCGCAGCGTCCGGCCGAGGCCGGCGGGTCGTCCGCCCGCGCCGGCGGGCAGGTGTGCGGTGGTCATGTCGACCATGGTGCTGGACCGCTCGGGGTAAAGTCCTGTGTCAGCGACGTGAACCCGTCCGGGTTTCTTGTTCGTGGCGAACAAAGGAGGCGTGGTGCCGCGCGACCTGCCCCGCCGTACGGCGGACCACGGCCTGGTCCTGGCACCCCAGGCCGCGGCCCGGATGCGCGCCGACCTCCCGCGGGTCGCCGAGCAGGTCGTGGCCGCGATCATCGACGAGGTGCCGGCCTACGAGAACGCCCTGGCCGGCTCGATGGGCGACACGATCCGCAGCGCGGTGCAGCTGGCGCTCAGCGGGTTCCTCTCCCTGGCCAGCGGTCGCCGCGGCACCGATCCCCGCACCCCCACCGCGCCCGCGGTGGAGGGCGCCTACCAGCTCGGTCGGGGCGAGGCGCGCAGCGGCCGGAGCACCGACGCGCTGCTCTCGGCCTACCGGATCGGTGCCCGGGTCTCCTGGCGCGAGCTGTCCACCGCCGCGATCGGGGCCGGCATGGACGCCGAGGCCGTGGGCGGCTTCGCCGAGCTGACCTTCGCCTTCATCGACGAGCTGTCGGCCGCCTCCGCCGCCGGGCACACCGACGAGCTGGCCACCAGCGGGCGCGTGCGGCAGCGGCTGCTGGAGCGGGTGGCCCGGCACCTGCTCGACGGCTCGACCGCCGAGGCCACGCTCGAGGCCGCGGCGGCGGCGGAGTGGGAGCCGCCCACCACCCTGACCGCCGTGCTGGTGCCGGAGTCGCAGGCGCGCCCGGTGCTCGGCGCGGTCAGCGCCGCGACCATCGAGGTCCCCGAGGTGCCCGGGATCGAGGGGGTCGAGCTGCTGCTCGTGCCGGAGGCCCACGGCCGCGCCCGCGCCGGCCTGCTGCGGGCCGTGCGCGACCGCGAGGCCGTCGTGGGGCCCGCGCGGCCGTGGCTGGAGGTGCGCTCGTCGTACGACCGGGCGGTGCGGGCCCGGGAGGCCGGGCTCGGCCCCGACACCGAGGCCGACCTGCCGAGGCTGGTGCTGGACGCCGACCCCGAGGGGCGCGCCGACCTGCGCGCCCAGGTCCTGGCACCGCTCGCCGACCTGCGGCCCGCGCAGGCCGAGAAGCTCACCGAGACGCTGCGCTCGTGGCTGCTGCACCACGGCCGCCGCGAGGACGTCGCGGCGGAGCTGTTCGTGCACCCGCAGACGGTGCGATACCGGATGCAGCAGCTGCGCGAGCTGTACGGCGAACGGCTGGACGACCCGGGGACAGTGCTGGCGCTGACCATCGCCCTGGCGTGAGCGCGTCGGCTCGAGCGCGCCGCCCGGGCGCCTTCACCCGGTCGGTGCCCCGGGCGGCGGCGGGTACGTTCGCGCCATGCGAGCCCTTCCCCGAGCCCTGCCCCGCCTCCTGGCCGCCACGGTCCTGTCCGTCGCCCTGGTCGGGTGCGGCGAGGACGCCTCCGAGCAGCCCTCCGGCTCCGGGTCGGACTCGCCCTCGGCCTCGGACCCCGCCACGACGGATGCGTCCGAGGATGCCTCCGCGACCGCCGAGTACCCCCGCTACGTCGCTATCGGCGACTCCTACACCTCCGCGCCCCTGGTGCCCGAGACCGACCCCCAGGACGGCTGCCTGCGCTCGAGCGGCAACTACCCCTCGCTGGTGGCAGCCGCGCTCGAGGGCACCCAGCTCGAGGACGTCAGCTGCGCCGGCGCCGACACCACCTCGCTGATCGGGGTCCAGCGGACCTTCGACGGCCTGAGCCGCCCGCCGCAGCTGCAGGCGGTCACCGAGGACACCTCGCTGGTGACGGTCTCGATCGGCGGCAACGACTTCGGCCTCTTCTCGACCTTCGTCGGCGGGTGCGCCCAGGTCGCCTCGACCGACCCCGAAGGCAGCCCCTGCACCGACGTCGCCTCCGAGGACGGCCCGGAGGTGCTGGCCAAGATCGAGGAGCGGATCTCCTCGGTCGTCCAGGGCGTCCGTGGGCGGGCGCCCGAGGCCCGGATCCTCGTCGTCGGCTACCCGCAGATCGTCCCGCAGGGCGACCGCGCCTGCCCGGCGCTGCCCATCGCCGACGGGGACCTGGCCTTCGCGCGCACCATGAACCGCGGGCTCGCCGAGGCCCTGGAGGAGGGCGCCCGCAAGGGCGGGGCGGAGTACGTCGACGCCTACGCCCTCTCCGAGGGCCACCACGTGTGCTCCGACGACCCGTGGATCGCCGGCAAGGAGACCGTCGAGGGCCAGGCGCTGGCCTTCCACCCCTTCGCCGCCCACCAGGAGGCCGTCGCCCAGGAGATCCTGCGGCTGCTGGAGCGCTGAGGCGCACCGGGCGTGCGACCACGGTCGCCGCTCTCAGGAATTTCTCAACAGGGATCTCCACATCCCGTGGAGATCCCACCCATCCGGGTGGTCGGGCGGGTCCGAAGCACGGACACAGGTTGAGCACATCAACACCCCTACTCGGAAAGGTTCCACCATGTCCTTCCTCCGCCGTACCGCCGCCCTCGGCTCCGTGGCCGCCCTCGCCGTCACCGGCGCCCTCGCGACCTCGGCCCCGGCCTCCGCCGACGAGACCGACACCAGCCTCGCCGAGGTCCTGGCCGCCGACGGCAACAAGTTCGACCGCAACCAGCGGGACTTCGACGTGCTCGACCGCGTCGTGCGGGTGGTGCTGGCCGCCAAGCCCGACAGCCCCGTGGCCCTGCTGGCCGACGGCACCCAGACGCTGACCGCGTTCGCGCCGACCGACCTGGCCTTCCGCCGTCTGGCCCGCGACCTCGTCGAGCCCGCCGCCGGCCAGAGCGAACGCAAGGCGTTCAAGGCCCTCGCCGGTGCGGTCGACGTCGACACCATCGAGGCCGTCCTGCTCTACCACGTGGTGGCCGGCTCCAAGCTCGACTCCACCGCGGTCGTCGCTGCCGACGACCAGGCCGTCGAGACCGCCGGGGGCGGCTCGGTCACCGTGCGCGTCGACGGCTCGAAGATCACCCTCGAGGACGCCGACGCCTCCGACGCCGACCCCCGCGTGACGGTCACGGACATCAACGCCCAGGCCAACCAGCTGGCCCACGCCATCAACCGCGTGCTGCGCCCCGTCGACCTGCCCTGATCCATCCCCCGGGCACTGGCCCGGACGGTCGCCCTCCCTCGACCGTCCGGGCCAGTGCTGCGTCCGGGCCCGTGCTGCTCGGGCCGGGAGGGCCCGGCTCACTCGAAGCGCAGGCCGCTCGTGAGCCGGTCCAGCAGGTCGGCGAGGCCGTCGCGGTCGCGCTCGCGGCCGATCACGGCGACGTACGCCGAGGCGACCTCCTCGCCCGGCGGCGCGACGAACTGCTCCATCGCCACCCGGCGGTAGCCGTCGGCGACGTACGAGACCACCAGGGCGTCGAAGGAGCGGGACTCCAGGGTGAGGTCCTCGATCCCGCTCGCGGTCGACAGCGCCTCGAGCCGCGCGTCGAGCTGGGCCGGCACCGAGAGGTACTGGTTGCCCACCAGCCGCACGCGCACGAAGTAGCCGCCGACGGTGTCGTCGGTGGGCGCCTCGGGGTAGAAGCGGGTCTCGCCCGCGGTGGCGTCGGAGCGCACCCAGCCGCGCGGCACCGGCAGCGCCACGGAGAACGGGCTGGCACCCACGACCACGCGCTCGGTGGGCAGCCCGGGTCGCAGCGGGGGGTCGTCGGGGTCGGGGAGCACCCGCAGCACGGGGTCGCGCGGGTACGCCGGGTCGGCGGCCGCGACGGGTACGGCGTCGACGACCAACGGCTCCGGGGTCTCGAGCCCGGCGGCGTACCCCAGGGCCGCGCCGGCGGCCGCGAGCAGGACGACCGCGAGCGCCGCGAGCCCGAGCCTGCGTGCGTCCACGGGCGTCACCGTAACCGGGTCCGTGCGCCGGGCCCACGGCGGTTTTCGGGTCGTGACCCGGTGGTGCCTATCGTCGCGCCCATGAGCAGCCTGATCCTGCGCGGCGCGCGCCTGGTCCCGGTGACCACCGAGGCTCCCGCCGACCCCGTCGACGTCCTCGTCGAGGGCGGTCGCGTGAGCGCCGTCGGTCCCGCTCTCGAGCGGCCTGCCGGGGCCGAGGAGGTGCGCGCCGACGGCCGCTGGCTGGTGCCGGGGCTGTGGGACCAGCACGTGCACCTGGCCCAGTGGACGCTGACCTCCGGCCGGCTCGACCTGGCCGGCGCGCGCTCTCCCGAGGACGCCACGGCCCTGGTGGCCGAGCGGGTGGGCGAGTACCCCGACCTCCCCGTCATCGGCTGGGGCCACCGCTCCGCCGGCTGGGAGCGCGAGGTCACCGTCTCCGAGCTCGACGCGGTCTCGGGCGACACCCCCGTCGTGCTGATCTCGGGCGACGCCCACCACGCCTGGCTCAACACCCCCGCCCTGCTGCACTTCGCCCTGCCGGTGCGGGACTCCGTGGTGCGCGAGTCCGAGTGGTTCGCGGCGATGGCCCGGCTCTCCACGCTCGTCGGCGACGACGGCACCAGCCCCGAGGCCTACCGCCGCACCCTCGACCACGCCGCGTCCATGGGTGTCGTCGGGCTCGCCGACTTCGAGTGGTCCGGCGGCGTGCCGGAGTGGCAGGAGCGGTGGGCCGAGGGCGCCGACGTGCTCCGGGTCCGCATGGCGACGTACGCCGAGGGGCTCGACGACGTGCTGGCCCGCGGGCTGCGCACGGGCGACCCGCTGGTGCCCGGCGACGACCGGCTGGTGATGGGGCCGCTGAAGATCATCAGCGACGGCTCGCTCAACACCCGCACGGCGTGGTGCTGCGAGCCGTACGGCGACGCCTACCGGCTGGAGTACCCCGCCGGTCAGCCCAACCTGTCGGGTGCCGAGCTGCGCTCCCTGCTCGCCCGGGCCCACGCACACGGGCTCGAGGTGGCCACGCATGCGATCGGCGACGCCGCCGTCGCCGAGGCGCTGGCGTCGTACGCCGAGACCGGCGCTCGGGGCTCGATCGAGCACGCACAGATGGTCAACCGCGGTGACGTGCGCGAGATGGCGCGGCTGGGCATCCGGGCCAGCGTGCAGCCCGCGCACCTGCTCGACGACCGCGACCTGACCGAGCGGATCTGGGGCGAGCGGTCGGCTCGGTGCTTCGCCTTCCGGTGGATGCTCGACGACGGCGTGGAGCTCGCGCTCGGCTCGGACGCCCCGGTCAGCCCGCTCGACCCGTGGCTGGCCATGGCGGCCGCGGTCCACCGGTCCGGGGACGAGCGGGAGGCCTGGCACGGGGAGCAGGCGCTGACCCCGCTCGAGGTCCTGCGCGCCTCGGTCGACGGCGCCGGGACGGTCGGGGTCGGGTCGCTCGGGGACCTTGCGCTCCTCGACCACGACCCGCTGGCGGCGTACGACTCCCCCGCGCAGGCGGCCGCCCACCTCCGCGCCGTCACCGTCGCCGGCACCTGGGTCGCCGGGCGGCAGGTCCACTCCACCCTCGCCTGACCCGGGCTCCGCTGACCCGTCGCCACTTCGGCGCCGACCCGTCGCCACTTCGGCGCCGACCCGTCGCGACTTCGGCGCTGACCCGTCGCTGCTTCGGGGCGCCGGAAGATTCGCCGGATCGGCAACGAAGACGGGGCGGGTCACCCACGAACACGGGGCGGGTCGGCGTCGAAGACGGGGCGGGTCGGCGTCAGATGCCGCGGGTGGTGACGGAGTCGAGGACGCGGTTGGCGGTGGCGGTGTCGGGGCTGCGGACCTGCACCCACAGGACCCGGTCGGCCGCGACCTGGACGACCCGCTCGACGGTCACGCCGCCGGGGCAGCCGGAGTGGACGACGGTGCGGGAGGGCTGGGTGTCGGAGCCGGAGTACGGCGGGGCGGCGGAGTCGCACTCGGGGTGGCCCGGCATCCGCTCGGGCAGGTCCGTGCCGGGCATCAGGGCGAGGAAGACCCCGTGGCCGGCCGAGGACTCCTCGGTCCAGCCGGCCTCGGAGCCGACCGACAGCGCGGGGTAGGTCCCGTCGTCCTGCGGGGCGGTCCAGCCGGCCTCGCCCGTGACCCGGGTCCAGCCGCCCGGCACCTCGGCCTCGAGGGTCCCCGAGGCGTCGGCGACCACCGCGAGGTCCGGGACCCGCTCGACGGCCAGCGCCCGGGCACCCGCGAAGGCACCGACCGCGGCCGCAGTCCCGAGGACCAGGGCTGCGGCGACGTACGGCCAGCGACGCCGCGATGTCCGCTCGTCGTCGACGCTCCTCGCGGGACGGACCCCGGACAGGGCCTGCTCGCCGCCGGTGCCGATCGAGGGGGCGGGGCCGGCGTGCGTGAGGTCGGGGTCGAGCGGCAGCCACGGCAGGGTCGGGCCGTCGACGGGGCAGCCGAGGGCGTCCTCGACGGCGGCCACGAAGGTCGCCACGTCGGGCCAGCGCTCCTCGCGCTCGCGCGCCAGCGCCCGGCGTACGACGGCGTCGACCGCGGCCGGGTGACCCGGCAACGGGTCCGGGGGCGCGGGGTCGGCGGCCTGGCGCAGCGTCTCGAACCGGAAGGCCGGCCGACCGGAGAGCAGGAGGTAGGCGAGCGCGCCGAGGGAGTACTGGTCCGCGCGGGCGTCCGGCGACTCCGCCTGCGCCTGCTCGGGAGCGACGTAGGACGGCGTGCCCGCGACCATCGTGAGCCGCGAGGAGGCGTCCAGCGCCTTGCCGAGCCCGAGGTCGCCGAGCAGCGCGCGCACCTCGGCGCCGGCCGCTCCGTCGGTGGTGCGGAACAGCACGTTGGCCGGCTTCACGTCGCGGTGCAGGACCCCCCGGTCGTGCAGCGCCTGCAGCCCCGACCCGACCTGGCGCAGCACCGTGAGCGCCTGCCCTGCCGTGAACGGCTCGCCGGCGGCGACGACGCCACGCACCCGGTCGGCGAGCGTGCCCTGGTCGGCGAAGGCCATCACGAGGTAGGGCCGCCCGTCGGGCAGCTCGCCGGCGTCGTAGACCGGCACGACGTACGGCGACTCCACCCGTCGCAGGAACCGGCCCTCCTCCAGGAACCGCCGGTGCACCTCGCCGTCGTCGGCCCAGTTCTCGGCCAGCACCTTCACCGCGACCGGACAGTCGAGCTGCTCGTCGTAGGCCAGCCAGACCGTGGCGAAGGCGCCGGAGCCCAGGCGCCGCCGCACGGCGTAGCGGCCCAGCCGGGCGGGAGACTCCGTCACCGGGGCATAGTGCTCCATGGAGGTGGAGAGTGACCAGTGAGGGCCTGGGCCCCGACGACGTCGACGCGCTCGCGCGGCGCGCGCAGCAGGGCGACCGCGACGCGCTCGAGCAGCTGCTCGGCGCCGTAAGCCCCCGCGCGCTCGCGGCCTGCCGCGGCGTCCTCCCGCACCTCGCGGACGCCGAGGACGCCTGCCAGGAGGCGCTGCTCAACGTGAGCCGCAAGATCGGGTCGTGGCACGGCCGCGGCCGGTTCACCACCTGGCTGCACGCGGTCTGCGTCAACAGCGCCCGGTCGACCTACCGCCGGCTGAAGAACCAGGCCACGCCTGCCGACCTGATGGAGCCCGGCACCCGGCTCGACCGCCCGGACCCCCGCACCACGAGCGTCATCGCCGGCACCCGGCTGGACCTGCTCGAGGCGATGGAGGTGCTCGAGCGCGACCACCCGCAGCTGGTCGAGCCGCTGCTGCTGCGCGACGTGCACGGCTTGCCGTACGACGAGATAGCCGCCCTGCTCGAGGTGCCGCTCGGCACGGTCAAGGCGCGGATCCACCACGGCCGCAAGCTGACCCGCCCGCTGCTGGCGGCCGACGCGTGAACCGGGCCCGCCGGGTCGCCCTGGTGGCCGCCCTCGGCCTCGCCCTCTCCGGCTGCACCGCGGGTGACCCGGACTCCGGGGTCGAGGTCCTCGACGACACCGCCACCGTCGCGCTGGAGCCCGTCGCGCTCGGCGAGCTCCCCGACCTCGACGACCCGGCCCTGGACGCCTCGACCAGCCGGCCGCGCCGCGACCCGGTCTACCCCGCGGTCGGGCACCCGGTCCTCGACACCCTGCACCACGACCTCGACCTCGCGTGGGACCCCGAGCAGCGGCTGCTCACGGGGCGCCAGACCGTCCTCTTCCGGGCCGCCCGCGACGGCCGTCAGGTGGTGCTCGACCTCAGCCCCACCCTGGAGGTCAGCAGCACCCGGGTCGACGGGGAGGCGGTCGCCTTCGACCGCAGCGGCAACGACCTGCTCGTGCGCTACTCGGTCGAGGAGGGCGCTCGGCACGCGCTCGAGGTGGAGTACTCCGGGACCCCGCGCCCCGTCCCGGCGCCCACCACCCGCGGCGACTTCAGCACCAACGGCTGGACGACCACCGAGGCCGGCGACACCTGGACGATGCAGGAGCCGACGGGCGCGCACAGCTGGTACGCCGTCAACGACCAGCCCGCCGACAAGGCGACCTACGACATCACCATCTCGGTCCCGAGCCCGCGCGTCGGGGTCGCCAACGGCGAGCTGGTCTCCCGCACCGACGCCGACGGCGTGACCACGACCCGGTGGGTGATGGACCGGCCGATGGCGTCGTACCTCGCGACGATCGCGACGGGTGAGTACGCCGTCAGCGAGGCCGTCTCCAGCAGCAGCGTGCCGCTGTCGTACTGGGTGCCGGTCGGCGCCGAGGACCGCGTCGACGCCGAGGCCGGGCTGGCCGAGGCCGACCGCGGCCTGGCCTGGCTGGAGGAGCGGCTCGGGCCCTACCCCTTCGACAGCCTGGGGTTCCTGTTCGTGGAGTCGCAGTCGGGCATGGAGACCCAGGGCATGGTGACCCTGGGCATGACCGAGTACACGACCTCGACGCCCGTGCTGGTGCACGAGATCGCGCACCACTGGTGGGGCAACCTCCTGGGGCCCGAGACCTGGCGCGACCTGTGGATGAACGAGGGCATGGTGATGTACCTCCAGGGGCTGTGGCAGGCCGAGGAGGAGCCCTACTCCCTCGAGGAGCTGCTTGACTTCTGGGCCCAGGACGAACCGGCGATGCGCGCGGAGTCGGGGCCGCCCGCGGCGTACGACCCGGCCACCTTCGGCGAGGGCAACGCCTACTACTCCGGGGCGCTGATGTGGCACGAGGTCCGCGAGCTGCTCGGCGACGAGCTGTTCTGGCGACTCGTGCGGGAGTGGCCGGCCTCCCGCCCCTACGGCACCGCGTCGTACGACGACGTCGTCTCGTGGTGGTCGACCGAGGCGGGCCGGGACCTCGCGCCGGTCTTCGATGCCTGGCTGCTCGGGACCGACTCCCCTCCCCGCTGACTCGGCGCTGGTTCAACGCTCACTCGGCGCGGATTCGAGGCCGACTCGGCGCGCGCCGAGTCACGCTCGAAAACGTGCCGAGTCACCCTCGAACCAGCGCCGAGTCACGGAGCCTGGGGGTCAGGCCACGTGGGAGGCGACCATCCCCCGGTGCATGACCCGGCCGCCGACGACGGCGGAGTGGTCGGCGCGGTGCAGCACGCAGGCGTTGTCCCAGAGCACCACGTCGCCGGGGGCCCAGCGGTGGGCGAGGACGTTGTCGGGGCGCGTGGAGTGGTCGAGCAGGCGGGCGACGACCTCGCGGGTCTCGATCTCGTCGAGGCCGCTGATCGCGCCGCACCGCTTCGGGGCGGTGAGGTAGAGCGCCGGGCGGCCCGTGACCGGGTGCGGCCGGAAGAGCGGGTGCTCGGCCTCGGCCTGCTCGCCCGGGCCCGGGTCGACGCCGGTGACGACGTGGCGCAGGGTCTTGTCGGCCAGGCTGACGAGCGAGGTACTCCGAATCAGATCTGATGCTCAGCTCGCGTCCCGCATCACATCTGATTCGGAGTAACCCCGTCAGCCCACCGCGAACACCCCTTCCCCGCGCCGACCGGGCCCGGCGAGGGTGACGGCATGAGGATCCTGGTGCTGGGCGGGACGCTGTTCCTGTCGCGGACGGTGGCGGTCGAGGCGCTGGCGCGCGGGCACGAGGTGGTGTGCGCGGCCCGCGGCGCCTCCGGGTCGGCGCCCGAGGGGGCCCAGCACGTGGCCTTCGACCGGACCGGCGAGGTGCCGGCCGACCTCGCGGCCGAGCGGTTCGACGCCGTCGTCGACGTGGCCCGTACGCCGTCGTGGGTGCGTCGCGCGGTGGCCGCCTGGCCCGGGGCGCACTGGACCTTCGTCTCCACGATCAACGTCTACGCCGACGAGACGACCCCCGACGGGTCCCCGGCGACCCTCCCCCTGCGCGACCCGCAGCCCGAGGACGTCGACCTCAGCGAGCAGCCCGACGCCTACGGGCCGATGAAGGTCGCGTGCGAGCAGCTGGTCCGCGACGGGGTCGAGCGCTCCTTCGTGGTCCGCCCCGGGCTGATCGTGGGCCCCGGCGACCCGACGGGCCGCTTCAGCTACTGGCCGGCCCGGTTGGCCGACGTGGAGCATGCCGAGGAGGTGCTGGCCGGCGGCCTGCCGACCGACACCGTGCAGGTCATCGACGTCCGCGACCTCGCCACGTGGATCGTGCGCGCGGCCGAGGACGGTCTCACCGGCACGTTCGACGGCGTCGGTCCCGCCATGACCGTCGGCGACCTCCTGACCGACTGCACCATCGGGCTCGACGTGACCCCGGCGTGGGTGTGGGCCGGCGACGACGAGCTCGCGGCGGCCGGCGTGCAGCCCTGGTCGGGGCCACGGTCGCTCCCGCTGTGGCTGCCGCGACCGGCGTACGACGGGATGCTCGCGCACGACTGGACCCCCTCGGAGGCCGCCGGTCTCACGGTGCGCCGGATCGCCGAGACCGCCCGCGACACCCTCGCCTGGCTGCGCGCGACGCCGGACGCCGTCGTCACCGGGTTGACCCGGGAGGAGGAGGCCGAGGTGCTGGCCCTGCTCTCCTAGCGTCGGTCGAGCAGGCGAGCCCTGGCGAGCCGTCGTCGAGACCGCGCCCGCTGGCGCTCGCTGCTCGACCCCCGGAGACGGTCAGCCCACAGCCGCCGCGCGGCCTACCCTCCGACCATGCCCGATCGACTCAGCGCTGCCGACCTCATCGACCTCGTCCTCGACGCGGGGTCGTGGTCCTCGTGGGACGAGCCGCCGGCGTACGGCGAGATCTCCGAGGCGTACGCCGCCGACCTGGCGAAGGCCCGCGAGAAGGCCGGGACCGACGAGTCGGTGCTGACCGGCGAGGGGCTGCTGCGCGGGCGGCGGGTGGCGGTGCTGGTCGGCGAGTTCGGGTTCCTGGCCGGCTCCATCGGCCGGGCCACCGCCGACCGGCTGGTCGCCGCGATCCGCCGCGCGACCCACGAGGGGCTGCCACTGCTCGCCGCGCCGATCTCCGGCGGCACCCGGATGCAGGAGGGGACGCCGGCGTTCGTGCAGATGGTCCGGATCGCGGAGGCGGTCATGGCGCACCGCGGCGCGGGCCTGCCCTACCTCGTCTACCTCCGCAACCCGACCACCGGCGGGGTCATGGCGTCGTGGGGCTCGCTCGGGCACGTGACGGTGGCCGAGCCGGGTGCGCTGGTGGGGTTCCTGGGGCCGCGGGTCTACCAGGCGCTCTACGGCGAGGAGTTCCCCGAGGACGTGCAGACCTCGGAGAACCTCTACGCCCGCGGCATCATCGATGCCGTCGTCGCGCCCGAGGACATCCCCGACATCCTCGACCGGGCGCTGCGGGTCATGCGGCCGCCGGCCGACCTGTCCGCACCGGAGCCGGCCGACGAAGCGGTGCCCGACGTCGACACCTGGGACGCCGTCACCCGCTCGCGCGACACCGGCCGGCCCGGCGTACGCCGGCTGCTGAAGTACGCCGCCAGCGACGTCGTCCCCCTCAACGGCACCGGCCAGGGCGAGTCCGACCCGGGGCTGCTCATCGCGCTGGTGCGCTTCGGTGACGTGCCGTGCGTGTTCCTCGGCCAGGACCGCCGCGGGCAGACCGCCGCGCACCCGCTCGGCCCCGGGGCGCTGCGCGAGGCCCGGCGCGGGATGCGGCTCGCCTCCGAGCTCGGGCTGCCGCTGCTCACGGTGATCGACACCGCCGGTGCCGCGCTGTCGATGGACGCCGAGAACGGCGGGCTCGCCGGCGAGATCGCCCGCTGCCTCGGCGACCTCGTCACCCTCGACGCCCCGACCCTGTCCCTCATGCTCGGCGAGGGCAACGGCGGCGGCGCGCTCGCCCTGCTCCCCGCCGACCGGGTCGTCGCCGCACAGCACGCCTGGCTCTCCCCGCTCCCGCCCGAGGGCGCCTCCGCGATCGTCCACCGCGACACCGCCCACGCCCCCGAGATGGCGCGCGCGCAGAAGGTCCGCGCCCTGGACCTGCACGCCATCGGTGTCGTGGACCGGGTCGTGGCCGAGAAGCCCGACGCCGCCGAGGAGCCGGAGGAGTTCTGCCGCCGGGTCGGCGCCGTCCTGGCGCACGAGCTGGCGGGGCTGCTCGCCCGGGGGCCGGGCTCGCCGGCTGAGCGGGCGGCGCGGTACGCCGGCTGACGCGGCAAGGTTCATCGGCCGGCCGACGAACCCTGGGGTTGGACGACAAAGGTCCAGCGGCCCACCGCAAGGTCTGTCGGCCGGCCGACGAACCTTGCGAGGCGGCCACCCACCCGGAGCGCACGTTCTATCGGCCGGCCGACAAACCTTGCCCCCACCCGGTTGACTTGCGCCCATGACCCGACCCCGTGCCGCGCTGGCCACCGCTGCCGCGCTGGCTCTCGGGGGCGCCCTCCTCCTCCCGGGCGCGACCGCCGCCCAGCCGCTCCGCACCCAGCCGCTCCCGGCACAGCCGCAGGTCGACCAGGTCCTCGAGCAGTCCGACGACCAGCCCGCGGCAGCACCGACCGAGGTGACGACGACCGAGGCGATGGTCCGGGTCGGTCCGGAGCCCGACGGCCAGCAGGTGCGGATCGACACCACGACGTACGTCCCGGCCGGCCAGGGGCCGCACCCGGCGGTGCTGGCGACCCACGGCTTCGGCGGCAGCAAGGCCGACCTCGACGCGCTGGGGCGGCGGCTCGCCGCGCAGGGGTACGTCGTGCTGGCCTACTCCGCTCGTGGGTTCGGAGCCTCCGGGGGCCGGATCCACGTGGCCGACCCCGACTTCGAGGTCGCCGATGCGCGACTCCTCGTCGACGAGCTCGCCGAGCGCGACGACGTGCTGCGTGACGGCCGGGGCGACCCGCGGGTGGCCGCGGTCGGGGGGTCGTACAGCGGGGCGCTGGCGCTGATGACCGCCGCCACCGACGACCGGGTCGACACCGTCGTCGCGGCGATCACGTGGAACGACCTGGCCGAGGCGTTCTTCCCGCAGGCCGCGCGCAGCCGCGGGCCGGGGCCGTTCAAGCAGCTGTGGGCGTCGCGCTTCTTCCTCGGGAGCGCCGCCCAGGGGGCGGCCACCGACCCCGTGTGCGGCCGCTTCGACCGGGAGATCTGCGAGCTGTTCCTCGACGCGTCCCGCACCGGCGAGGCCAGCGACGAGCTGCTGGGGATGCTGGCGGCGCACAGCCCGGCCCCGCTGCTGGGCGACCTGCGCGCCCCGACATACCTCGTCCAGGGGCTCGCCGACTCGCTCTTCGGCACCGACCAGAGCGACGCGACGGCCGCCGCCCTCACCGAGCGCGGCACCCCCGTGGCCGTGCGGTGGACCGAGGGCGGGCACGACGCGTTCGCGACGTCGGTGCTCGACGAGGCGGCCGGGCTCGAGCGCTGGCTCGACCACTACCTCGACCCCGCCGTCGACCCGCGCGGCAGCGACGCCGCCGACCTGCCGCTGCCGCCGTTCTCCTACTCCGTGCCGCCTGCCCCGGGCCGCGAGCGCGACGAGCCGCAGGACTTCACGACCCCCGACCTGCCCCTGCCGACGTACGACGACGTGCCGCTCGACCCCGAGCCGCGACCGGTCCTGAACCCACCCGGCGGGGTGCCGGCCTCGCTCACCACCGTCCCCGGCACCGGCGATGCCCTGGTCGACGCCGTGACCGATGCGGTCTCGACCTACCCGCTCGCCGCCCTGCCGGGGCAGTCGGTCGCGTTCGACACCGAGCCGCTCGACGAGGAACGGGTCCTCGTCGGCGCGCCCCGGGTCAGCCTCAGCGTCACCTCGAGCGCACCGACCAGCACGCTCTTCCTCAGCCTGTGGCAGGTCACCCCCGACGACACCGCCGTGCTGACCCGCCAGCTGGTCGCGCCGGTGCGGATCGCCACCACGCCGGGCGAGGCCCGCACCGTCGACGTCGACCTCGCCGGCGGCACCTGGCGGGTGCCCGCGGGCAGCCGGCTACGCGTGCTCGTCACCACGACCGACCAGACCTACAGCTCGCCGCGCGAGGCCCGCGCCGACGTCGTCGCTGTCGACCGATTGCGGCTGCCCTCGGTCGCCGGCACCCCCGTCGGCGGCGGGTCCGGCGGCCCGGACGCCGAGGTCGTCGGGCTCCTGGTCGCCCTGGGCGTGCTCCTGGCCGCCTCGGTCCTCGTGCCGCTCGTACGACGCCGGCGCCGGGCCAGCACCCCCGACCCCGCGCTGGCCGACCTGCCGCTCGTCGTCGACGGCCTGGTCAAGACCTACGCCGACGGGCACCGCGCGGTCGACGACGTCTCCTGGACCGCCGGCCGCGGCCAGGTCGTCGGCCTGCTCGGTCCCAACGGCGCCGGGAAGACCACGACCCTGCGCATGGTCATGGGCCTGATCCGGCCGGACTCCGGGCGCGTGCACGTGCTCGGCGAGCAGGTCCACCCCGGCTCGCCCGTGCTCGCGCGGGTCGGTGCCCTGGTCGAGGGCCCGGGCTTCCTGCCGCACCTCACCGGCCGACAGAACCTCCACGCCTACTGGGCCGCCACCGGCCGTCCCGAGGAGGAGGCCCGCTTCGAGGAGGTGCTCGAGGTCGCGGCGCTCGGCGGCGCGGTCGAGCGGCCCGTGCGCACCTACAGCCAGGGCATGCGCCAGCGGCTCGGGATCGCCCAGGCGATGCTCGGGTTCCCCGAGGTGCTCGTGCTCGACGAGCCGACCAACGGCCTCGACCCGCCGCAGATCGCCGGGCTCCGGCCGATCCTGCAGCGCTACGCCGCCGCCGGCCGCACCGTCATCGTCTCCAGCCACCTGCTGGCCGAGGTCGAGATGACCTGCTCGCACGTCGTGGTCATGCACGCCGGCCGCGTCGTCGTGACCGGCACCGTGGCCGAGCTGGTCGACAGCGCCGGCACCACGCTGCTCACGCTCGGGCCCGGCTCGGACCCCGACCCGGTCGCCGACGTCGTACGCCGCCAGCCGGGCGTCTCCGACGTCGAGGTGCTGCCCGAGGAGGAGGCGGAGGGCGCGACCGAGCCGGTCGGGCCGCGACTGGTCGTCACCTCAGACCTCCCCCGCGCCGAGGTGGTGCGCCTCGTCGCCGGCAGCGGGGCGGACCTCGTGGCGGTCAGCAGCCGCCGCCAGCTCGAGGAGGTCTTCCTGGGCGTGATCGCCGAGGCCTCGGGCACCGACCCCGACCTGAGGCAGGTGCGCGCCCGATGAGCACTCCGACCACCCCCGCCTCGACGAGGCTCCCCGGCCGGCCGCTGACCCTGCGCGCCGAGACCGGCCGGCAGCTGCGCCGGCGCCGGACGCTGTGGACCTTCGGTCTGCTGCTCGCCCTCCCGCTGATCATCGTCGGCGCCTTCGCACTGGGCGACGGCGACCGCGACGCCGACGCGGATCGGTTCGTGGACCTGGCCACGGGAGGCGCGGCCAACTTCGCCGTCTTCACCACCGCGGTCTCGGCCTCGTTCCTGCTGCTGGTGGTCGCAGCGCTCTTCGTGGGCGACTCGCTGCCCTCGGAGGCGTCGTGGTCGACGCTGCGCTACCTCCTGGTCGCGCCGGTCCCGCGCTCCCGGCTGCTGGCGACCAAGCTGGTGATCGGCCTCGTCAGCACGGCGCTCGCCGTCGTGGTGCTGATCGGCTGGTCGCTGCTGGTGGGGCTGGTCTTCTACGGCGCCGACGCGTTCACCGGCCTCGACGGCAGCACCCTGGAGTGGGGGACCTTCGCCGGTCGGATCGCGCTGATCGCGGCGTACCTCGTCGTCGTCCTGCTCCCCGTCGGCGCCATCGCCTTCTGCCTCGGGGTGCGCACCGACGCCCCGCTCGCCGCGGTCGGCGGGGCGGTTCTCGTCACGATCGTCAGCGCGATCCTGGACCAGATCGAGAACCTCGGCTCGCTCCGCAACGCCCTCCCCCTCCACGATGCCTCCGCGTGGTTCGGGCTGCTGCGCCAAGACGTCGTCTGGGACGACCTGGTCGACGGGACCCTCTGGTCGCTGGTCTACGCCGTCGGGTTCACGGCGCTGGGGTTCGTGCTCTTCGCGCGCAAGGACGTGCTGAGCTGAGGGTGGGTCGGGTCTGTGAGTTTCAGCGGGGCCGTGTGAGGTTCAGCGGGGCGCCGCTGGACCTCATGCCGCACCGATGCAGCTGCACCGGGGGACCGTGAGGTTCAGCGGGGCCCCGATGAACCTCAACGCGCGAGCAGCTAGAACGCGTTACAGTCCCGCGCATGACCGACGCCCGGCACCAGCGCATCCACGTCGTGACCGGAGCGGCCTCGGGGATCGGCCGCGCGACGGCTGCGATGCTGCGCGAGCGGGGGCACCGGGTCATCGGGGTGGACCTGCGCGAGGGCGAGGGCGTCGACGTGGCCGCCGACCTGGGTACGCCGGAGGGCCGCTCGGCCGCGGTCGCGGGCGTCCAGGCGCTGACCGACGTCGTCCACGGGCTGGTGCCGGCGGCGGGGCTGGCGGGTCGCACGGGCGTGCCGGGCGACCTGGTGGTGTCGGTGAACTTCTTCGGCGCCGTCGAGATGGTGACCGGGCTGCACCCGCAGCTGCGGGCGGCCGCGGAGCGCGACGGCGACGCGGCCGTCGTGTTCCTGGCGAGCAACTCCATCACCGGCATGCCCGGCTGGAACGTCCCCGCCGTCGAGGCCTGCCTGCGCGACGACGAGGCCGCCGCCCGCGCGGAGGCGGCGAAGGTCGACTCGGTGATGGTGTACCCCTCCAGCAAGGCCGGCCTGGCCTGGTGGGCCCGCCGCGAGGGCGTGAAGCCGGAGTGGGCCGGCGCGGGCATCCGGCTCAATTCCGTCGCACCCGGCGCGACCGAGACCGCGATGGTCGAGCAGATGCGCGCCGACCCGCTGCTCGGCACCGCGATCGACGCCTACCCCACCGCGATCGGCCGCACCGGCCGCCCGGAGGAGGTGGCCGCCCCCATCTGCTTCCTGCTCTCCCCCGAGGCCACCAACATCGTCGGCGCCTGCCTGTTCGTCGACGGCGGCACCGACGCGATGCTGCACCCGATGGCGCCCGAGGGCTGGGAGGTCGGCCCGGTCGACCTGGGCTGACGGCCGGTCCACGTCCTCTGTGTGGCGTTCTGATTCAAGCCAGTTGAACCGGGCCTCCACACAAGCTCGGTCAGGCGCAGTTGACGATGAGTCCGGCCGGCCCCACGGCTACTTGCTCGTCGGCCTGGGTGATCCAGCCGACCTCGCGTGGGTTGCCGGGCAAGGTACCTGTGACCCGCACCGTCACCGTCGTCCCGAAAAGTGTCGACAGCAATGAGGGTGTCAGGACGACGGAGCTGTTGTCGGTGACGTCCAGGTTGGCGCCTGAACCGACGATCCGGGCCGTGTAGACGAGCGATGCCGGCGACGTGCTCGGTGTCCAGTAGATGCGAGCGGAGTTGGCGAGCAGCACCGTGACCTCCTCACAGTCCAGCGGAGCCGTCGTCAGGCTGGTGGTGGTCAGCGTCTTGCCCGTCACGATGGCGGCGTCACTCCACGTGCCTGCCGCTGGTGAGGTGCCAGCCAGCACCACGGCCGCCATCACGCCGACCGCCGCAGCCCGCCTCACGGCGCCACCTGCGTCGCGGTAATGGTGAAGGTGGGGGTGTACGTACTGGACTTGGTGGAGTTGTCCGCGGCGAGGTCGAGATGTAGCCGCACGCAGATCGTCAGCGAGTCCCATGGGTCGATGACATCGCTCTCGGTCAGGACAGTGGTCTCGGAGCCGGTCAGGGCTGCCGGACCGAAGGATGCGGTGCCCGTGCAGCTCTCCGCCCGCGGGTAGACCGCGCTGGTCTGGCTGACGGTCCCTGCCGGCACCACCGTGACCCGCATGGCATCGCGGAGGGCCACCACGGAGGCCGTCGCGGAAGCGGTGATGGAGACCGTGAAGGGAGTCGTGCCGGCGTTGTTGAGTGTGAGCACCTTGGCCGTGCTCTCTCCGGGCGCGATGTTCGGGAGGTCGAGCGCTGTCCAGGTGTAGCTCTGCTGACCCTCCACCAGCAGGTCCAGCGACCCCGAGGTGATCGTGGCCCCCGACACGGTCTCGACGTCGTTCCAGTACGCCTGCGTCCCGAGTCCCCCCACCAGCCCCAGCGCCCCGACGAGGGCGACGACGACCGGCGTCCACGGCCGCGTCGGCCGAGGTGCGGTACGACGGGACGCAGCGCGCCGGCGGGCAGGCCGCCGCGGCTCAGCACGTCGCGGCGCCGCGTGCCGGCCGCTCATGCCGACACCTCTTCCGAAGCCGCGGCCGTTGCTGGGGCCGCGTCACTCTCGTCGTGCTGCGACCCGGCGTGACGGCCAGGCGGCGTGACCAGCACGCCGCGAGCCCGGCGCGACGACACGTGCGGCAACCCGTGCTCGGCCGCGTGCCGTGCCGGCGTGTGCCCTGGGTCCGACCGCCACCCGCGCAGCAGCAGCACCGCGGCGTACAGGAAGAGCGCCCCTGCGGCGAGCTGCACCAGCAGCTGGTGCTGGCCAGGCGAGAGCAGGACGTTGAGGTGTCCGACCCACGGCACGGAGTACCAGACCTCGCCGCGGAGCTGGACCTCGCGCACCGGTGCGGCGTCGACCGCGGCGTTGGCGTCGCCGCGGGTGGTCAGGACCTTCTCGCCGTCCGCGGTCCAGCCGACACCGACGACCCGGTGGGTCGCGACGGCCGGCTCGCCGCTGCGCAGCTGGTAGGTCACCACGTCCCCGACCCGCACGTCCTCGAGGTCGACGGGCCGCACCACCACCAAGGTGCCGGCCGGGTAAGCGGGACTCATCGAGCCGGTGAGGACGGTGTACGGCGTCGCGCCGGCCAGCCGCGGCACCAGCACCGCGACCGTCACCAGCGCCGTCACCCCCAGCAGCACCACCCAGGAGACGGCGCGCACGAGCCGGGCCACCGTCGGGTGGCGCCGCGCCCGCGTGCCGCCGGACATGAGCCGTTCAGCTGGCGACCTGGTTGACGGTGAGGGTCAGCGCGCTCAGCACCGCTGTCAGCTCCCCAGCCACCAGACCGGTGTCGCCCCCCGTGAACTCCGCCCCGGAGTTGCTGTCGTTGTCGACGACTCCGACCTGGAAGGGCAGGTCGACCGTGTACTCGACGGTGATGACGTCGCCGTCCGACAGGTTCTCGATGGCAGGCGCCAGGTTGTCGTAGGGCGCGAGGTCAGCGGCGACCCCGCCGTTCAACGCGTACGTGGCGGAGTAGTCCAGCTCCCCGGCCAGGGTGTTCGCGTCGAGCGCCGGCTTGGTGAAGGCCAGCTCGGTCAGGAGGTTGTCACCCGCGACGTCGACCGTGAAGTCGCAGGACCTCGTGAGGGTGTCCCCCGGCACGATCCGGAAGGCGGAGAGGTCGAGGTTCGTGGCCGTCCCGTCGGTCCACCCGTCGGTGCACACCGGCGCCGAGAGGTCGAGCCGACCCGAGGTGATGGTGTGCGGGCCGTCCGTCTCGCCGTCGGACCAGTACGCCAGCGAGCCCGCACCTCCGAGGAGCAACGCCCCGCCTGCTGTCGCGGCCAGGGCCGCCTTGACCGGGTGTCGCATGGCCGATCCCCTCCCCGGGCCCGCATGGAGCTCTAGGGAAGGCGGACCACTCAGTACGAGTGGGATCGGCCTGGGACGCGCCGTCCTGAGGAGGACCGGGACTGGTCTGAACCACCGTCGCGGAGTCCTGCACGCACCGGATGCGTGCAGCACTCCCCACTCAGGAGGCGGACCTCAGAACAGCAGCGCCGAGGCCGGGTCCTCCAGGATCGAGGCGACGTCGGCGAGGAACCGCGAGCCCTTCTCCCCGTCGACGTGCCGGTGGTCGAAGGAGAGCGCGAGCGTCGTGACGTGCCGCGGCACGATCCGGTCCTCGCCACCCTCGGAGACCACCCACGGCTTCTTCGTGATCGAGCCGAAGCACAGGATCGCCGACTCGCCGGGGTTGATGATCGGCGTGCCGGCGTCGACGCCGAAGACGCCCACGTTGGTGATCGTGAACGACCCGCCGCTCATGTCGGCCGGCTGCGTGCGCCCCTCCTTGGCGGTCGTCGTCAGCTCGCCGAGCGCCTCCGCCAGCTCGCGCAGGGTCATGGCGTCGGCGTCCTTGACGTTCGGCACGACCAGCCCGCGCGGCGTCGCGGCGGCGATGCCGAGGTTGACGTAGTGCTTGAGCACGACCTCCTGGGCCGCCTCGTCCCAGAACGAGTTGATCTCCGGCGTACGCCGGATCGCCAGCAGGCACGCCTTCGCCAGCACCAGCAGCGGGCTCACCTTGACGTCGCGGAACTCCCGGTGCGCCCTCAGCCGCTCGACCAGCTCCACCGTGCGGGTCGCGTCGACGGTGACCCACTCGGTGACGTGGGGCGCGGAGTACGCCGAAGCCACCATCGCCTGCGCCATCATCTTGCGCACGCCCTTGATCGGCTCGCGGGTCTCGAGCGCGCCGGCCGCCCGCGGGACGTCATGCGTTGCGACCGGACGGACGTCCCCTCCGGATGACGTCCCGGCGGCCGCGGCCTGCACCTGGTCCCGGGTCACCGAGCCCGCAGGCCCGGCGCCGGCCAGCGAGGTCAGGTCGACGCCGAGGTCCTTGGCCAGCTTGCGGACCGGCGGCTTCGCCAGGGCGCGTACGGCGGCAGGTGCCGCGGCCGCAGGCGGAGCCGCGGCAGGGGCAGGCACCGGGGCCGGTGGCGCCTGCTCGGGCAGCTCGTCGACGTCCACGGCCGGCGAGGCACCCGGCTCGAAGGCCGCCTGCGCCTGGGCGTTGGCGGCGGCCACGCCCGGGGTGCTGCGGCGCGCGCGGCGGGTGGGGCCGCGGTCGGCCTTGTTGCGCCCCACCAGGCTCTCGCCCTCGCCACCACCGGAGGCGGCGGGGTTGGACAGGTCGATCTCCATACGGTCGGGGGGCAAGCCCCCCGACTGCCCCCCGGAGGGCGCGGAGTCCGGCTCCGCCGGACGCTGTCCCTCCGCCGAGGCTGACGCCTCGGCCCCGATCCGGATGATCGGCGTTCCGACCGGGACGGTCTCCCCCTCGGGCACGAGCAGGGCGGTCACCTCACCGGCGTACGGCGAGGGCAGCTCGACGATGGACTTCGCGGTCTCGATGTCGACGACGATGTCGTTGACCTCGATGACGTCGCCGACCTTGACCCGCCAGGCGACGATCTCGGCCTCGGTGAGGCCCTCGCCGACGTCGGGCAGCTTGTACTCAGGCATCGCTTCTCCCCGGGATCAGAACGCGAACGTGCGGTCGACGGCATCGAGGAGCCGGTCCAGGTCGGGCAGGAACTCCTCCTCGATCCGGGACGCGGGGTACGGCGTGTCGAAGCCGCCCACGCGCAGCACCGGGGCCTCCAGGGAGTAGAAGCACTCCTCGGTCACCCGGGCGGCCAGCTCGGCACCCATGCCGAGGTTGACGTGCGCCTCGTGCACGACCACGCAGCGGCCGGTGCGGCGCACCGACTCCAGGACCGGACCCATGTCGAGCGGGGAGAGCGTGCGCAGGTCGATGACCTCCAGCGAGCGACCCTCGCCGGCTGCTGCCTCCGCGGCGGTCATGGCGGTGCGCACGGTCGGGCCGTAGGCCAGCACCGTGACGTCGGTGCCGCGGCGGGCGACGCGGGAGGTGAAGAGCGGCGGCGGGGCGAGCGACTCGTCGAGCTCCATCTTCTCGGCGTGGTACTGCCGCTTGGGCTCCAGGAAGATGACCGGGTCGTCGGAGGCGATGGCCTGCTGGATCATCCAGTAGCCGTCGACCGGGTTGGAGCAGGCGACCACCTTCAGGCCCGGGGTGTGCGCGAACTGCGCCTCCGGCGACTCCGAGTGGTGCTCGACCGCGCCGATGCCGCCGCCGAAGGGGATGCGGATGACCATCGGCATCGGCGAGTGGCCGGCCGAGCGGTAGCGCATCTTCGCGACCTGGCACACGATCTGGTCGTAGGCGGGGTAGACGAACCCGTCGAACTGGATCTCGACCACCGGGCGGTAGCCGCGCAGGGCCAGGCCGACCGCGGTGCCGACGATGCCGGACTCCGCCAGCGGGGAGTCGATGACGCGGTCCTCGCCGAAGTCCTTCTGCAGGCCGTCGGTGATGCGGAAGACGCCGCCGAGCTTGCCGACGTCCTCGCCCATGAGCAGGACCTTGGGGTCGTCCTCCATCGCCTTGCGCAGGCCCATGTTGAGGCCCTTGGCGAGGGTGATCTTCGTGCCGGTCATGTCAGTGCGCCCCCTCGAAGGTCGCGAGGTAGTCGGCGTAGCCGTCGCGCTGCACGGCCAGCTCCTCGGGGATCTCGGCGTAGACGTGCTCGAACATCCGCATCGGGCTCGGGTCGGCCATCGCCTTGCAGCCCTCGCGCAGGTGCGCGCCGAGCTCGTCGGCCTCGGCCTTGACCTGCTCGACCAGCCCGTCGTCGACCAGGCCGTTGCGACGCAGGTAGACCTCCAGCCGCGCGATCGGGTCCTTGAGCTTCCAGGACTCCACGTCGGCGGAGAGCCGGTAGCGCGTGGGGTCGTCGGTCGTGGTGTGCGCACCCATGCGGTAGGTGTAGGCCTCGACGAAGGTCGGCCCCTGCCCGTCACGGGCCCGCTGGAGGGCAGCCTGCGTGACGGCGTACGTCGCCAGCACGTCGTTGCCGTCGACCCGGATGCCCGGGAAGCCGAAGCCCAGCGCGCGCTGGTAGAGCGGGATGCGGGTCTGGCGCTCGATCGGCTCCGAGATCGCCCACTGGTTGTTCTGGCAGAAGAAGACGACCGGCGCGTTGTAGGACGCGGCGAAGATGAAGGCCTCGTTGACGTCGCCCTGCGAGGAGGCGCCGTCGCCGAAGTGCGCGACCACCGCGGCGTCGCGGTCGGCGTCACCGGTGCCGACAACGCCGTCGCGCTGCATGCCCATGGCGTAGCCGGTGGCGTGCAGGGTCTGGGCGCCGATGACGATCGTGTAGAGCCCGAAGTTGAACTCGTGCGGGTCCCAGGAGCCGTGGTCGACGCCGCGGAAGAGGCCGAGCAGCTTGAGCGGGTCGATGCCGCGGCACCAGGCGACGCCGTGCTCGCGGTAGGTCGGGAAGACGTAGTCCTGCGGGCGCAGGGCGCGGCCGGCGCCGATCTGCGCGGCCTCCTGGCCGAGCAGCTGGGCCCAGATGCCGAGCTCGCCGTGGCGCTGCAGAGCGGTGGCCTCGGTGTCGATGCGCCGGGTCAGCACCATGTCGCGGTAGAAGCCGCGGATCTGCTCGGCGGAGAAGTCGAGGTCGAACTCCGGGTGGTGGACGCGCTCGCCCTCGGGGGTCAGGAGCTGCACCAGCTCGGGGCCGCCGTCGCTCTGGCTGGGTCCGAAGACCTCGACCAGGTCGGGGCCGAACGTCCCGTCCGCGGTGTCGGGTGGTGGGGTCATCTGCGCTGGTCTCCTTCTGCCTCGCCCGGCGGTGGGGTCTCCGTGCCGGGGCGCTGGGGGTCCGGTGGGCCTCGGGCCCGACCGCTGGGGTGGCGCGGTTGTGACCCGGGACACATCCCGATGGGACCAACGTAACAGCCGGGTGCGGTGCGTGTTCCAACCCGGTCCCTACGCTCGGTGCCATGGCCTCCCCCAACACGAAGAGCTCCGCCAAGACCGCCAGGAACCGCTCCGCCACGACGACCGTCGCCGCTCCCCCGGCCACGGTCTTCGCGATCGTGGCCGACCCGCGCCAGCACTCCCGGATCGACGGTTCCGGCACGGTGCGCGACGCCGTCTCCGGCCCGGACCGCCTCGAGCTCGGCTCGCGGTTCGGCATGAGCATGAAGATGGGCGCGCCCTACCGGATCAGCAACAAGGTCGTGGAGTTCGAGACCGACCGGCTGATCGCCTGGCGGCACGCCGGGCTGCACCGCTGGCGCTACGAGCTGACCCCCACCGCCGACGGCGGCACCGAGGTGACCGAGACCTGGGACCTCTCGCACTACCCCGCTCCCGGCCGCGCGCTGCTCTCGGGGCTCTTCGGCGACAAGACCCAGAAGGCGATCGAGGCCACCCTGGTCAAGCTCAAGGCCGCCGCCGAGGCCGACGCGGCCCGCTGACCCGCGCGCCCGGCGACGCGGCCCACACCAGCCCTGCGGGTGTCCTCCGCCGGGTGTGCGGGCCGGGCCGCGAGCCTGCCTACGGTCGGTCCATGAGCATCCGCAAGGGCAGCAAGGTCACGTGGAAGTGGGGCAGCTCGACGGCCGAGGGCAAGGTCGCCGAGATCCACCGCGAGAAGGTCACCCGCCAGATCAAGGGCGAGAAGATCACCCGCGACGGGAGCAAGGACGACCCGGCGTACCTCATCGAGCAGGAGGACGGCGGCAAGGTCCTCAAGCTCAAGAGCGAGGTCAAGGCGAAGAGCAGCTGACGCCGGCCCAGCCGGAGGACGTACCGTGAGGCTGCCTCACGCCACGTCCTCCGGCTTCGGATCGACTCCGCTACCGGGGGCGGCTCAGCCCCGTTCCGTTACCGACCAATAGCAGTCGGAGAGGTTCAGCGACGTGGGCGCGTTGTCGTGGACGTACTGCACGCGGATGACGCGGTTGGCCGGCAACGAGACGGTCCGGTCGACGGCCACCTGACCGAAGACGACCGTCCGGGCCGTCACGCTCGAGTCGCCGGCGTTGTCGACGGCCACGTCGATGATGGGCACGCGACCCGAGGCGACCTGGCCCTCGGCCGTGGCGTCCCAGATCTGGAAGATGGGATCGTTCCCCGCTCCCAGCGGACCTGAGGGCGATCCCGTCGAGGAGAGATTGCAGCCGAACGCGATGCGGTACACGCCGGCTGCAGGCACCGTCCAGGTCCCAGTATTGAGGTCGAGCGAGGCGTCGGTGAAGTAGGACCCTGCCGACGACCAGCCACCCAGGTTCTGCACGGGGTCTGACGGCGGACCGGACACCGTCACCCCGTCGCGGCGCACCGAGAACAGGGGTTCGGCAGGAGCGCCGGGAGCTCCCGGAGCGCCGCTCGGTCCAGCAGGCCCGGACGGGCCCGCAGAACCAGGGGCGCCGGACGGGCCAGCGGCACCAGAGGGCCCGGCAACCCCCGGGGCACCGGAGGGCCCGGCCACTCCGGGGGCACCCGAAGGCCCAGCGGGGCCCGCCGGGCCAGCCGGACCGGCAGGGCCCATGGGCCCGATTGATCCTGCTGGGCCCGCCGGACCAGCGGGACCGGCAGCACCAGCAGGGCCAGCAGGACCCACGGGACCGATCGCGCCGGCCGGTCCCGCGGCCCCGGCGGGGCCCGCCGGGCCAGCGGGTCCCTGCGGCCCGGTCGCGCCTTGCGGACCCGGCTCACCCGGCGGCCCCGCGACCGACCACCGCAGGGGCTCCTCCTGCTTGGAGCACTGCTTGGCCCGGTCGACCAGGCGCAGCTGCCCGGAGTCGTCGACGCATGCCACGACCTTCGGGTTGTCGGCGGCCAAGGCCGGCGCAGACGTGGCGAGCGTGGCAGCGCAGACCGCGAGGCTGGACAGCGCCACGGACATGGTTCGGCGGCTGGACGCGCGCGAGGTGGGGGCGCCGGTGGACGGAGGGGAGACTGACAGGGGAGAGAGCACGGGCACATCCTCGTGGGGGGAACGTCGGGGTGGCCGCAGTCTGCTGATCCGCTCCACAAGGTGTCCACAGGCGTCGACCCCTCCGCTAGACGTCGGCGCTAGACCACCGCGCGCCTACTCGTACGATGGCGCCTCGACCTGGCTCATGGACGGGTCCAGGCGCAGACCCTCCTCCAAGAACTCCGCAGCCTCGTCGTCCTCGCCGAGGTGCTGGAGGGCGAAGCCCAGCCGCATGTGGGCGTTCGCGGCCTGGGGATCCAGATCGATGACCCGCCGATACCTTGCGATCGCATCGCCGAGGTCGACCCGCTCGAGCAGGATGGCGCTGTTGTAGAGCGAGGGGATGTGCTCGGGGTCGAGCGCCAGCGCCTGCTCGTACCAGTCCAGTCCCGTGTCGTCCTCCTGGAGACCCTGCGCCGCGAGACCGAGGTTGTAAAGGACCGGCACGTTGTCCGGATCCAGCTCATGGGCAGCCAGGAGCACCTCGGTGGCCGAGCTGAAGTCACCGCTCGAGAGCTGCGCACTGGCCAGTTCGACCAAGCGGTCGACGTCCGCTTCGCGCGTCGTCACGTCCTCGCTGCATCCCACCAGCCCTCCGAGGAGAGCGAGCCAGGCAACGGCGTACAGGGCCCGTCTGATCACGGTGGGATGGAACCATGCGGCGTCCCCGGGAGGGATGGGTTCCGCCAGGGAAGACGGGGACGCTCAGAGCCGGTCGCGCCCGTGCGGCGTGTGCCAGAGCGACTCGTCCGGCCCCTTGGGGATGATCCCGGTCGGGTTGATGTCGGAGTGCACGACGTAGTAGTGCGCCTTGATCTGGGCGAAGTCGATCGTGTCGCCGAAGCCGGGGGTCTGGAACAGGTCGCGGGCGTAGCCCCAGAGGTTCTTCATCTCGGTCAGCTTGTTGCGGTTGCACTTGAAGTGGCCGTGGTAGACCGCGTCGAAGCGCGCCAGGGTCGTGAAGAGCCGCACGTCGGCCTCGGTGATCGCCTCGCCCATGAGGTAGCGGCGGTCCGCCAGACGCGACTCGAGCCAGTCGAGGGCGTCGAAGAGCCGGTCGTACGCCGCCTCGTAGGAGCCCTGGTCGCCGGCGAAGCCGCAGCGGTAGACGCCGTTGTTGACCTCGGTGAAGACCCGCTCCATGACCTCCTCCATCTCCTCGCGGAGGTCCGCGGGCCACAGGTCCGGGGCGTCGGGCTTGTGGTGGTCGCGCCACTCGAAGAAGAAGTCGTGGGTGATCCACGGGAAGTCGTTGGTGACCAGCTCGCCCGACGGGACGTCGACGATCGCCGGCACCGTGATGCCGCGCGGGTAGTCGGGGAAGCGCTTGTCGTAGGCCTCGCGCAGCCAGTGGATCCCCAGCACCGGGTCCTTGTCCCCGGCGTCGAGGTCGAAGGTCCACGACTTCGCGTCGTGGGTCGGGCCCGGGGTGCCGAGCGAGATGACGTCCTGCAGCCCGAGCAGCTCGCGCACGATGATCGCGCGGTTGGCCCACGGGCAGGCGCGAGCGGCGACCAGCCGGTAGCGGCCGGGCTCGACCGGCCACAGCTCACCGTGGACCGGCCCGTGCTCGGGCTTGGCGCCACCGCGGGTGATCCGGTCCGGGACGTAGTTCATGTCCCGCTCGAAGCCGCCCTCCTCGACGTACGACGGTGTCTCATCGCTCATGCGCCCGAGGCTAGGTGAGCCTTCAACCAGCCTGCTCACCCGAGGAGCCCAGCCGGGTCACGCGAACCGCGCGGCCACCTCGACCAGCCGGTCGTTGGCCTCGGTCTCCCCGACCGAGACCCGGCACCCCTCGCCGGCGAAGGGCCGCACCACGATGCCCGCCTCGTCGCAGGCGGCCGCGAAGTCCGCCGTCCGGTCCCCGAGGGCGAACCAGAAGAAGTTCCCCTGCGCGTCGGGCACCTGCCACCCGACCTCCCGCAGCAGCGCGCCGACCCGGTCGCGCTCGGCGACGAGGGCGTCGACCCGCTCCAGCAGCGCCTCCTCGGCGTCGAGGGAGGCCAGGGCCGCGACCTGCGCGACGGCGCTGACGCCGAAGGGCAGCGACACCGCGCGCAGGGCCGCGGCGATCGGCGCCTGCGCGACGGCGTACCCGACCCGGAAGCCGGCCAGGCCGTAGGCCTTGGAGAAGGTCCGGAAGAGCACGACGTTGGGGTGGGCGCGGTAGGCCGCGATGCCGTCGACCGCGTCGGGCATCCGCACGAACTCCAGGTAGGCCTCGTCGACGACCACGACGACGTGCGACGGCACGCGGGCCAGGAAGCCGTCGAGCTCGGTCTGGGTGACCGAGGGTCCGGTGGGGTTGTTGGGCGTGCAGACGAGCACGACCTTGGTGCGGTCGGTGATCGCGGCGGCCATCGCGTCGAGGTCGTGGCGACCGTCCTCGGTGACCGGCACCTTCACCGAGACCGCGCCGGCGGTGGTGATGGCGATCGGGTAGGCCTCGAAGGAGCGCCAGGCGTGCACGACCTCGTCGCCCGGGTCGCAGAAGGCGCTCAGCAGCTGGTAGACCAGCGCGACCGAGCCGGTGCCGGCGGCCAGGTCCTCGACCGGAACGCCGAGGCGCTCGGCCAGGCCTGCGTAGAGCAGCGCGTTGCCCATGTCGGGGTAGCGGTTCATCGTCGCGACCGCGGCGTGCGCGGCCTCCACGACGCCGGGCAGCGGCGGGTAGGGGTTCTCGTTGCTGGAGAGCTTGTAGGTCACCAGGTCCGGCCGCGGGGTGGGCGGCTTGCCGGGGACGTACGCCGGGATGTCGCGGATGTGCGCCCGGGGCTGGGGGGTGTCGGCCATGGCGCCACCCTAGGACGGGGACGGTGTCGCGCGACGGGCGCGGCGCCAGGGCCGCACCAAGGGCAGCAGCGCCAGCCCGACGGCGACCCCGAGGCCCGCGCCGGTGAGGTTGTCGACCACGTCGGTGACGTCGCAGGAGCGGTCCAGCCGGGAGAGCACCTGCTGGGTCGCCTCGATCCCGACCGACACCAGCCCGAGGCCGAGCAGCCCCAGCGGCACCGTCCACCACGCGCTGCGCCAGCGCCCCAGGACGAGCACGAGCAGCGCCCCCGACGGCACGAAGACCAGCACGTTGAGCAGCCGCTGGCCGCCGGAGAGGACCCAGAAGCCCTCCGGCGCCGGGCCGCCGTAGTCGAAGGAGCAGGAGTTGTAGTAGCGCTGGTCGGCGTAGACCACGCCCGGGCTGCCGTCGGCGGGGATGAGGGTGACGAAGCCGATCGCGGCCAGCGACCAGAGCAGCAGCGCCAGCGACCACGCCCACGAGGGGCCGGTACGCCGGGCCAGGACCGTCGCGAGAGCCACGCTGAGCAGGCCGGTCACCGCGATGCCCACGAGCATCACGCCCACACCACCGACCGGGAACACCGCCCCGAGGCTAGTGGTCCCCGGGTCGCCCCGGGGCAGCCCCTCCCTGCCATGATCGAACGGTGCGCATCGTCACCTGGCTCTTCACCAACGCCGTCGCGCTGGCCGTCGCGGCCTGGCTGATCGACGGCATCCGCTTCACCCCGCGCGACGCCGAGCTGTCCGAGAAGATCCTCCCGCTGCTGCTGGTGGCGCTCATCCTCGGCACGGTGACCGCCGTCCTCAAGCCGGCCCTCACCCTGCTCTCGCTGCCGCTGGTGCTGCTCACCCTCGGGCTGTTCCTGCTGGTCATCAATGCCGCGATGCTGCTGATCACCGACGCCATCGCCGGCGCGCTGGACATCGGCTTCCGGGTCACGGGCTTCTGGCCCGCGGTCGGCGGCGCGATCGTCATCACCCTCGTGACCTGGCTGGTCGACAACGTCCTCGGCAAGGACGACTGACCCGCGCCGTGACCTCGAACGACGGGTCCCTCCTCCCGCCGCCACGCGAGCCGGGCCGCTACCGGATCGGCCTGGTCTGCCTGGGCAACATCTGCCGCTCCCCGATGGCCGAGGTCGTCCTGCGCGACCGGGTCGAGGCCGCCGGCCTGGCGCCGTACGTCGTCGTCGACTCCTGCGGCACCGCCGGCTGGCACGAGGGCAAGCCGATGGACCCGCGCTCGGCGGCCACGTTGCGCTCCGCCGGGCTGGACCCGAGCCGCCACCGGGCCCAGCAGCTGACCCCGGAGTGGTTCGGCGACCACGACCTGCTGCTCACCATGGACGAGCAGAACCTCGCCGACGCCCGGGCCCTCGCGGCCGGCGCCGGTGCGAGCGCCGAGCCGGAGCGGGTCCGGCTCTTCCGCGACCTCGACCCCGACGGGCGGGGTGGCGAGGTCCCTGACCCCTACTACGGTGGGGACTCCGGGTTCGAGGAGGTGCTGAGGATGGTCGAGCGGACGAGCGACGCCCTGGTCGCAGCGCTGCCGACGGTGCTCGCAGGGCTGGCCGGGCCTCCGGCCGGGGCGGGGCCGGACGCCTCGTGACCCGCGCCCCGCGGATCGCGCAGCGGGCCGAGCAGCTGCTCGGCACCGCCGTCGTGGCGACCGCCGACGTGGCCGGCGGGGACACCTGCCACGCCACGAAGCTGCGGCTCTCCGACGGCACCACGGCGCTGGCCAAGACCGCACCGCACGTGCCCGACGGCTTCTTCGAGAGTGAGGCCGCCGGGCTGCGGTGGCTGGCCGAGGCGGCCGAGGGCGCCGACGGCGCACCGGTCCCCGACCTGCTGGCCGTCGCGCCCGACTGCCTGGTGGTGCGCTGGGTCGAGCCGGTGCGCCCCACCCCGGAGGCCGCCGCCGAGCTCGGCCGCGGGCTCGCCCGCACCCACGCCGCAGGCGCCCCCGGGTTCGGCGCCGAGCACGACGGGTTCATCGGGCGGCTGCCGCTGCCGCAGCGACCCACCGACACCTGGGCGGAGTTCTACGCCGTGCGCCGGCTGCTGCCCTACCTCAAGCTCGGGCGCGACCGCGGCCACGTCACCGCCGAGCAGGCAGCGAGCATCGAGGCGGTCGTCGGGCGGCTCACGACGCTGCTCCCCGAGGAGCCGCCGGCCCGGCTGCACGGCGACCTGTGGAACGGCAACGTCGTCTGGGGCGGCCCGTCGCTCCAGTCGCCGGGATCGCCTGCGCGCGGCTGGCTCGTCGACCCGGCGGCGTACGGCGGTCACCGGGAGGTGGACCTGGCGATGCTGGCCCTCTTCGGGCTGCCGCACCTCCCGCAGCTGCTCGAGGGCTACGAGTCGGTCGCCCCGCTCACCGAGGGCTGGGAGGACCGGGTCGCGCTGCACCAGCTCTTCCCGCTGCTCGTCCACGCCTGCCTCTTCGGCGGCGGGTACGGCCCCCGCGCCGCCGGACTGGCCGGCCGCTACCTGTGACCACCGGCGATGGCTACCGCTTGCGCTTGCCCTTCTTCGCGCGGTAGACCGCGCGCAGGTCGACGCCACCCTGCGCCGCGACCACCTCGTGCGTGCGCGCCCCGCCGTCGCTCCACCGCTCGAAGAGCCAGACCTTGCCGCGGATCCTCTGCCGCTTGGGGGCGGAGACCGTGAGCCGGCTGTTCTCGATGTAGGTGTAGGTGCCCTCGCCGACGTGGCCGGTGGCCTTGAGCCTGGCCCCCCGGGGCTTGCTCGAGAGCGTCACCTCGCTGGGCCGCGGCTGGAGCTCGATGGACTCGAAGACCGTCATGTTGCGGTCGTCGATGACCGACGCGGTGAGCAGGATGGTCGACTTGTACTCGTGGTCGGGTGCGAAGAACCTGCCCTCGACGACGTTCTGGTACTGGAAGGTCGTGAACGGGTGCGTGTGGCACACCGACGGGCAGTGCCGCACCGAGACGGTCCAGGAGAACTTGTCCGCACGCGAGGCGTAGCTGCCGTCCTCGGCGTCGCTGCCGCTGGCCACGAGGTCGATCTGGTCGCCGACGGCGAAGGTGGTGGTGTCGGTCGGCTTCTCGATGGTCAGCGTCGGCGGGGTGTTGCCCGGGTAGAGCCACTGCTGGGCGGTGCTCGTGGCGCCGTCCTCGTCGGTGACCCGCACGCCGACCAGCACGTTGGTGTCCCCGTCGGTGTAGGTGCGGCCGGCCCTCGGACCGATGGCGTCGTCGTAGACCCCGTCGCCGTCGAGGTCCCATGCGTAGGTCATGGACCCCTCGTCGCGGCTGCCGGACGCGTCGAGGGACACCTCGAGCGGGACGTCGCCGTAGGGCTCGCCCAGGACCTCCAGCCGGGCGGTCGGCGGCAGGTTGCCCGGGTAGTGGTGCACCCGGCGGATCGCCCCGTTGCCAGGCAGCGGGAAGCCGCGCTCGTCGGTGCCGTAGGAGACGTAGTAGAGGTCCCCCTCGGGACCGGTCGTCAGGTCGACCGGGGAGAGGGCCCCGGTGACCAGCGGCTCGACGCGGTCGGGGTCCGGCAGGCCGTCGGCCCCCGGGAGCAGGACGAAGACGCACCGGCGGGAGAAGTCGCTGAAGGCCAGCCCACCGGCGTACCTCTCGGGGTAGGTCCCACCGAGGAACTGCACGCCCGAGATCGAGGCGGTGCCGCTCGCACAGCCCTCGTCGTCGGAGAGGCTGTCGCCCCGGGTCTCGTAGGAGAAGTACGGCGCCGTCACCCCGCCCTCGCGGTACAGCCGCTCGCAGACCGGCAGGTCGAGCGCCTGGAACTCCGGGTTGCGGCCCGGCCCCTCGAAGCAGGGCCACCCGAAGTTGCGCGCCGAGGGACCCACGGACGAGGCGTCGACGACCCGGTCGACCTCCTCGAAGCCGTTGCCGCCGACGTCGCCGACCCACAGCTCGGGCCGCTCGCCGGTGCCGGGGCGGAAGGTGAAGCGGAAGGGGTTGCGCAGCCCGATGGCGATCGCGCTGGAGGCGAGCTCGCCCTGCGGGTGCACGGGGTTGCCCGGGGCGGGCGCGCCGGTGTCGGGGTCGATCCGGACGACCGAGCCGTTCAGCCCGACCGGGTCACCGGACGTCAGCAGGTCCTGGCTGCGCATCGACCCGCCCTCGTCCTGCGGGTCGCCGCACGGGTTCCCGACCTGGCCGCGGTCGGCGAAGTCGAAGGAGGCACCCTCACCGACGCTGGCGTAGAGGTAGCCGTCCGGCCCGACCTGGACCGAGCCCGCCGCGTGCGACGGGAACTGGAGGCAGTAGGCGTCCACCAGCGGCTTCTCGCCTCCCGGTGCCAACGACCAGCCGTCGGGGCCGGGCGTCGCGGTGAGCCGGGAGACCCGCGCCTGCACGACGCACCCGGGAGACATCCCGTCGGGCCCGCTCCCCGCGGGCTCGGCGCACTCGTCGTAGAAGCCGTCCGGCTCGCCCCACCCGGGGACGCGGCCGGGGTCGCGCGGGTCGCGGTCCCACGTGTAGACGACGTAGACGTAGGGGCGCTCCGGGAAGGTCGGGTCGACGGCGAGCCCGAGCAGGCCGCGGTCGTAGTAGTTGTGGACCGCGCTGCGCAGGTTGGCGAACTCACCGGGGCTGGGATCCGCCCACGTCCCGTCGGCCTGGCGGTCGTAGGTGGAGATCGCGCCGGACTTCTGGGCCACGAAGGCGGTGCCGTCGGGCGCGAAGTCCACCGCCGTCGGCTCGGTGAGCCCGCCGATCACCGTCTCGTCACGGAAGCGGTCGGGCAGACCGGGCTCGGCCGCCCGGGCCGGCGCCGACGCCGTCGTCGAGGAGAGTCCGGCGCTCGCGGGTCGGTCACCACCGGCGTGGCCGCCGTGCCCCTCGTGCGCGCTCGCGGGCACGGTCGTGCCCAGCCCTCCGCACAGCAGCACCACCGACAGCACGGCACGACTCATCCGCATGAGGCCCCCCAGCCCTGGGGGCCGCTCGTCCACGCCGCCCCGTCTGGTGGGGACCGTACCCCGCCGCGGGCCCGGTCGGCACCCCTCCTCAGGCCCCCGGCTCTCAGCCCGCGCTCAGCCCTGCCTGGCACAGTGGGACCGTGACCGCACCCGCCGCCGACCGCACCGACGCGAAGCACCGCGTCCTGGTCGTCGACGACGACAAGGCCGTGCGCGAGTCCCTGCGCCGCAGCCTGGAGTTCAACGGGTACGCCGTGTCGCTGGCCCACGACGGCGCCGAGGCCCTGGCCTCGATCGGCTCGGCGCGACCCGACGTGGTCGTGATGGACGTGATGATGCCGCGGCTCGGGGGCCTGGAGACGACCCGCGCCCTGCGGACGGCCGGCAACGACGTACCCATCCTGGTGCTCACGGCGCGAGACGCGGTCGGCGACCGGGTCGAGGGCCTGGACGCCGGGGCCGACGACTACCTCACCAAGCCCTTCGCGCTGGCTGAGCTGCTGGCCCGGCTGCGTGCCCTGCTGCGCCGGGTCACCCCGGCCGAGGGCCACGCCGACGAGGTGCTCTCCTTCGCCGACCTCTCCATGGACACCGCCACCCGCGAGGTGCGGCGCGGCGAGCGGCTGATCGAGCTGACCCGCACGGAGTTCGCGCTGCTGGAGATGTTCCTGCGCCGGCCGCGCCGGGTGCTGGAGCGCTCCTTCATCCTCGAGGAGGTCTGGGGCTACGACTTCCCCACGACCGCCAACTCCCTCGAGGTCTACGTCGGCTACCTGCGCCGCAAGACCGAGGCCGAGGGCGAGCCGCGGCTGCTGCACACCGTGCGCGGTGTGGGCTACGTGCTCAAGGAGTCATGAGGAGCCGCGAGCGCTGGCACTACCGCCGCTCGCTGGCCAGCCGGGTCACGCTCCTGACGACGATCGCGGTGGGCCTCGCCGTCGCCTTCGTGGCCCTGGGCGCCTTCGTCACCACGCGGGTCCAGCTCGGCAGCTCGCTGGACGCCTCGCTGCTCGAGCGCGCCCAGCAGGCCGCCACCCAGACCACGCTCGCCAACAGCGTCCGCGCCGACATCCCGCCGTGGGCGCTGGGTGCCGGCGACATCCGGATCGCCTTCATCGACCTCGACGAGAACCCCCCGATCTTCTCCGCGGACCGGGCCGGCGACCCGCAGATCTCCCTCGGCGAGGAGGAGCTGGCCGTGGCGCTGCGCCAGGAGCCGTTCTCCCTGCGCACGGTCGACACCGGGGAGGAGCGCTTCCGGGTCGTGGCGGTGCCGGCCGGCGCCTCGGGGCAGGGCCAGGCGCTGGTGCTCGCGCAGTCCCTGGCCCCGCAGGAGCGGGTGCTCGGCAAGCTCGGCTTCGTCACCGTCCTGTTCGGCATCGCCGGGATGATCACCGCGGGCATCGCCGGCTGGGCCGTCGCGAGCAACGGCCTTCGCCCGGTGCGCCGGCTGACCGGGGCGGTCGAGACGATCGCGCGGACCGAGCAGCTGACCCCGATCCAGGTCGAGGGCGACGACGAGGTCGCCCGTCTGGCGACCGCCTTCAACCAGATGCTGCTGGCGCTCGAGCTCTCCCGCACGCGGCAGCGGCAGCTGGTCGCCGACGCCGGCCACGAGCTGCGCACCCCGCTCACGTCGCTGCGCACCAACATCGAGCTCCTCGGCCAGGCCGACGCGGGCGGGCTGCCGCTGCCGGCCGGGGCGCGCGCCGAGCTGCTCGCCGACGTCGCCGCCCAGATCGAGGAGCTCAGCCAGCTGGTGGGCGACCTGGTGGAGCTGGCCCGCGACGAGCCGCTGCCCACCGTCGTGGAGGCCGTCGAGCTCGCCGAGGCCGTCGACCACGCCGTCGAGCGCGTACGCCGACGAGCGCCGTCCCTGCACTTCGAGGTCGAGACGACGCCCTGGGTGGTCCAGGGCGAGACCGGCACCCTCGAGCGGGCGGTCACCAACCTGCTCGACAACGCCGCGAAGTGGAGCCCGCCGGGCGGCACCGTGCGCGTGCACCTGGACCGGGGCGTCCTCACCGTCGACGACGAGGGCCCGGGCATCGCCGAGCACGACCTGCCGCACGTCTTCGACCGCTTCTACCGCTCCGAGGAGTCCCGCGCGATGCCCGGCTCGGGCCTCGGGCTCTCGATCGTCGCGCAGGCCGCCGCGCGGCACGCGGGCTCCGTGCGGGCCGAGCGCTCGCCCCACGGCGGGGCCCGGCTGGTGCTCGAGCTGCCCGGCAGCCCGACCCTCGTGGACGTCGGTACCTAGACTCAGCCCCCGTGAGCCCAGCCGACCCCACCTTCCTCCCCGTGAGCATCATCCTGGGCGGGGTCCAGAAGGGCGCCTCCGGCACGCTCCACGCCCTGCTCGTGCGGCACCGCCACGTGGCCCGGCACGGGGTCAAGGAGCGGCACTTCTTCGACGACGACAGCCTCGACTGGTCGGCGCCGGACTACTCCGCCTACGGCACCGTCCCGCGGGAGGACCAGGCCGGGCTCGCCCGTCGCGCGATCGACTCCACCCCGTCGTACTTCTTCTGGCCGGGGGCGATGGAGCGGATCGCGGCCTACGACGCCCACCTGGCCGCCACCGGGGGCCCCGAGGTGCAGCTGGTGCTGTGCTTCCGCGACCCGATCGAGCGGGCGTTCTCGCAGTGGACGATGCTCACCGACAAGCTCGACGCCAAGCGGGAGTACCCCGGCTTCGGCGAGCTGATCCGGATGCGCACCCCCGGGGTGCACGAGGTCCCGGAGGGCTGGAGCAAGCGTGACGCCCGGCAGTACTCCGTGGTCTCGCGCGGGCTCTACGGCGCCCAGCTGCGCCGGGCGCTGGAGCACCTGCCGCGCGAGCGGATGCTGCTGATGCGCTTCGACGACGTCGTGGCCGACCCGGCGGCGGCGCTGGACGCGATGACCGACTTCCTGGGGCTGCACCGCTTCGGCCGCGAGATCGACCCCCGCCCCCGCAACTCGCACGAGCGCCGGCTGGACGCCGCCCCGCCGACCGGCGAGGACCTCCGGCTGCTGGCCGACTCCTACGCCGACGACCTCCATGTCTTCACGCGGCTCTCCGGCCTGGACACCTCGGGCTGGGCGACCTCCCGGATCCTCGCCGACGAGCTCGACCCCGCCGAGCTCGCCGACCGCCTCGCCCGCAAGGCCGGCCTGGCCTGACCCCGCCCCGCGCGGCCCGTACCCTCCGCACGTGGACCTCGCCTTCTTCCGCCCCCTGCCCGACCACGCGCAGCAGGACGCGGTCGAGCCGCTGCACCTGGCGATGAGCAGCTGGTCGGAGGACCAGGCGCACGGCGTCGCGGTGGCCGGCCTGCTGGGGCGCGCGGCCGAGTCCGTCGCACGACGGCGCCGACCCGAGCTGGTGCCGACCCGGGTCACCGTGGACCTCTTCGCCCCCACGCGCATGCAGCCCGCGTGGACGACCGCCGAGGTGGTCCGCGAGAGCCGCCGGCTCATGCTCGTGGACGTGACCCTGCACCAGGAGTCCGGCCCCACCGCGCGGGCCTCGACGCTGTGGCTGCGCCCGTCCGAGGACGCGCCCGGCGACACCTGGTCCAACCCCGACCGGCCCGAGCCGCCGCCGCTGAACGTCGCACCCGTGACCGACCAGCCGCACGTGCCGTTCATCCACAGCGACGCCGGCTGGTCCCAGGACTTCCGCCAGCACCAGGACGGCTCGCGCAAGACCTACTGGAACACCGCCCCCGCGATCGTCCTCGGCGAGCCGGTCACGCCGTTCCAGGCGGTCGCGGCCTCGGCCGACGGGACCAGCCTGGCCTCGAACTGGGGCAGCGCCGGCGTGCAGCACATCAACGCCGACGTGACCCTCACCCTGGCTCGGCTGCCGATCGGGGTGACCGTGGGACTGCGCGCCCTGGACCGGGTGGAGGTCGACGGGGTCGCGGTGAGCAGCTGCACCGTCTTCGACCGGCACGGTCCGCTCGGCACCACGGTCGTGACGTCGATGGCCAACACCCGCCGCGGGATCGACATGGGCGGCCGGCGCTGGGAGGACGACCCCCGCTCGGAGCCCGGTGTCTGATATCCCCTTGGGGGGTTGTCGCTATCCTCGGCGCATGACCCGTCTCGTGTCCCTGCTGGCCGCCCTGCTCCTCGCGCTCACCGCCTGCTCGAGCGGCGACGGCAGCGCCTCGATCTCCTCCGCGGTCGACTCCGGCGCCACAATCATCGACGTGCGCACCCCGGCCGAGTTCGACGATGGCCACGTCGAGGGTGCGGTGAACATCGACGTCACCGCCCCCGACTTCGACGACCGGCTCGGCGAGCTGGACCCCGAGGCGTCGTACGTCGTCTACTGCCGCTCCGGCAGCCGCTCGGCCGACGCCGTGGCCCGGATGCGCGACGCCGGCTTCACCGACGTGATCGACGGCGGTGGCCTGGGCGACATGGAGGACGCCGGCTACCCCTCCGGCTCCTGACCCCGACTCCTCAGCCGTCCACCTCTCTGCCCGCGCCGTCCGACTCGCGCCAGGCCCGCTCGAAGGGCAGCCGCCAGGCGTGTGGCGCGATGAGCTGGTGGATCGCGTTGGGGCCCCACGAGCCCGGCTGGTAGGACCGCACCGGCGGCGGGTTCTCCAGCAGCGGCATCGACTTCGCCCACAGCTCCTCGATGCCGGAGGCGGTGGTGAAGAGCGTGTGGTCGCCGCGCATCGCGTCGTGGATGAGCCGCTCGTAGGCCTCGAGCACCAGGCCCGAGGACGGGGTGTCGTGGGTGGCGAACTGCATCGAGAGCTTGTCGAGCTTCATGCCCGGACCCGGTCGCTTGCCGTAGAACGACAGCGACATCCGCGACTGGTCGGCCAGGTCGAAGGTGAGGTGGTCCGGGCCCTGGGTGCCGACGTTGGAACCCTCGGGGAACATGCTCAGCGGCGGCTCCTTGAAGGCGATCGAGATGATCCGCGCGCCTTCCGCGAGCTTCTTGCCGGTCCGCAGGTAGAACGGCACGCCGGCCCAGCGCCAGTTGTCGATGTCGACCCGCAGCGCGACGAAGGTCTCGGTGTCGGACTCGTCGGCGACCTCCTCCTTGCCGCGGTAGCCCTGGTACTGCCCACGCACGACCTTGCTCGGGTCCAGCGGCTTCATCGACCGGAAGACCTTGAGCTTCTCGTCGCTGATCGGGCCGGGGGTCAAGGACGTCGGCGGCTCCATCGCCGCGAACGCCAGCACCTGCATGAGGTGCGTGACGACCATGTCGCGGTAGGCACCGGTGGTCTCGTAGAACGCCGTGCGCCCCTCGAGCCCCAGCGTCTCCGGGACGTCGATCTGCACGTGGTCGATGAAGTTGCGGTTCCAGATCGGCTCGAAGAGCCCGTTGGCGAAACGGAAGGCCAGGATGTTCTGTGCTGCTTCCTTGCCGAGGAAGTGGTCGATCCGGAAGACCTGCTCCTCGGCGAACACCTCGTGCACCCGCGCGTTGAGCGCCTTCGCCGACTCGAGGTCGGTGCCGAACGGCTTCTCCATCACGATCCGCGACCGCTCGACCAGGTCGGCGTCGTGCAGCTGCTTGACGACCGCCAGCGCCGCTCGCGGCGGCACCGAGAGGTAGTGCAGCCGCCGCTTTTCCTGCGGCGCTCCCGGCAGCAGCTCCTCGACCCGGCGTACCTCCTGGGCCAGCGCCTCGGTCCCGGCCTTCTGCGGCACGTAGGTCAGCAGCTCCACGAACTCCGCCCACACCTGCTCCGAGCACGAGTCGCCGTGCTCGTCGACGGCCTGCCGCGCGATCCGCCGGAACTCCTCGGTGTCGACCTCCTCGAGCGAGGTCCCAACGATCCGGGCGTCGTTGAGCAGGTCGGCCTGGAAGAGGTGCAGCAGACCCGGCAGGAGCTTGCGCTTGGACAGGTCGCCGACCGCACCGAAGAGCACCACCACCGTGGGCTTCTGCTCCTCGCGGTCCATCGCGCCGTCGATCGAGCGCTGGTCGGGTGCGTGGGTCGCCATGCCCCCGACCCTAGTCACCGCCGGCGCCCGATCCCCCTCACGAGGGGGTGAAGACCTCCAGCAGCCGCCGCGCCTTCAGCGCGGCCTCCGCGTGCTCCTCCGCCACGTCCGAGAGCACCGTGATGCCGCCCCCGGTCCCCACCGTCCACCGCCCGTCGCCCGCCGTCACCAGCGACCGGATGACCACCCCCAGGTCCGCGCGCCCGTCACCGGACACCCAGCCGAAGGCACCGGCGTACGCCCCCCGCGGGCTGGCCTCGACCTCGTCGACGACCTCCATCGTCCGCAGCTTCGGCGCCCCGGTCATCGACCCTGCCGGGAAGAGCGCCCGCAGCGCCGCCACCGTCGACACCTCCGGCCGCAGCCGCCCCCGCACCGTCGACACCAGCTGGTGCACGGTCTCGTAGGACTCCACCTCCATCAGCTGCGGCACCTCGACGCTGCCCACCTCGCACACCGACGCCACGTCGTGGCGCAGCAGGTCCACGATCATCAGGTTCTCCGCCCGGTAGCGCGGATCGCTCGCCAGCCGCTCCCGGTGCGCCGCATCGACCACCGGGTCGTCGCTGCGCGGGGTCGTGCCCTTGATCGGCTTGGTCTCCAGCACCCGCGGGTCGCCGGTGATCGTCGCGAACCGCTCGGGGCTGCTCGACAACAGCCACGCCCGCGCCCCCGGCACGTCGTGCTGGAGGAACCCGGCGTACGGCGCCGGGTTGAGCCTCCGCAGCCGCAGGTACGCCGCCGCCGGCTCGAGCCCGCTCTCCACCCGCACCCGGTGGGTCAGGTTCACCTCGTAGCTGTCCCCGGCGTGCAACCGCTCCTGCACCCGCTCGAAGGCGACCCGGTACTCGTCATCGACGAGCCCCTCCCCAGCCACCAGCCCACCCGCACCGACGACCGATGCGGAGGGGTCGCCCACGCCGTCCGGGCCCCCCGGCCCGGGCGCCGGCTCGACGGCGCCCCCGGAGGAGCGTGGTTGGGTCTGGCGGCCCTCTCGTGAGGAACGAGCGAGAGGGCTGGTAGCGACGAAGGGGGCGCCGTCGAGCCGGGGGTCGGGCCCGAAGGGCCCGGACGGCGTGGGCGACCCCGGAGCCCCCGAGACCGACCCACCCACGACCCCGTGCTCCACCAACCGCACCCGCGAGGGCCGCATCAGCACCGCGTCGGGGACGTCGGCGGAGGGCCGGGCGGGGAGGTCGGGACGGCAGGCGTACCCGAGGTACCCGAACCACTGGTCCCGCGGCCCCCCGGCGACGAGCTCCGCCTCGAGGACGGCGAACACGTCGTCGCCGACGACCTCGGCGCGGCCGCCGACGTGCCGGGTGACCTCGCGGCGGGCGGCGGAGTAGGTGAGGGAGACGTCGTCGTCGGCGAGGACGCCGAGGATGGAGCGCTGGCCGGACCAGTCGCGGGCGCCGCCGCCGTCGAGCCAGAACTTCCGCGGCGAGGGCGAGGCGAGCCACTCGGCGATGACCGGGTGCCGGGTCAGGTCCGGGGCCGCCTCAGGAGCCGGGGGGGTGCTCATCGGGCCAGGAACCTCTCCACGAGGTGCCGGCCGTGCTCGGAGAGCACCGACTCGGGGTGGAACTGCACGCCCTCGAGCGGCAGGTCGCGGTGGCGCACGGCCATGACCGCGCCGTCGTCGTCGGCGGTGGCGGTGACCTCGAGGCAGTCGGGCACGGCGGTGGCGGCGAGCGAGTGGTAGCGCACGGCGCGGAACCCCTGCGGGAGCCCCGCCAGCACGCCGACGCCCGTGTGGGACACCGTCGACACGCGACCGTGGGCCGGCACGGCGCGCTCGACCCTGCCGCCGTACGCCGTCACCAGGCCCTGCATGCCGAGGCAGACGCCCAGGATGGGCCGGCTGGCGGCGCGGAGCACGGCGCCGCCGACCGCGAAGTCGGCGGGGACGCCGGGGTGGCCGGGACCCGGCGAGAGCACGACGTGGGTGTGGGCGAGCACCTCCTCGACCGTCGTCTCGTCGTGCTGCACGAGCGTGGGGAGCCTGCCCGTGACCGAGGCGACGAGGTGCACCAGGGACCAGGTGTAGGAGTCGTGGTGGTCCACGACCACCACGTCGGGCACGGGGCCGCCGAGGACCACGCGGCCCTCAGCCCAGGAGCCGGGCGACGACCTCGTGCAGCAGGCCGTCGCCGCGCTGGGTGAGGATCGACTCGGCGTGGAACTGGATGCCGGTGTAGTGCGGACCGCGCAGCGCGTGCACGTCCCCGGTCTCCGGGTCGGCGTCCACGCTGACACCCTCGGGCAGCTCGGTGCCGGGGCCGACCCGACCGACGAAGGTGTTGTAGAAGCCGACCCGCTCGGTGCGCCCGTCGACCGAGAGCGCCGACTGGGTGCCCTGGAAGACGATGTCCTTGTAGGCCAGGGGGATCCCGAGCCGGTGGCAGAGCGCCTGGTGGCCGAGGCAGACCGCGAGGAACGGCTGCTGCCGCTCCAGCAGCGAGTCGACGGCGGCGCGCAGGGTGGCCATCTTGGGGTCGGCGTCGTCGCGGGGGTCACCGGGGCCGGGGCCGACGATGACGAGGTCGTGACCCTCGAGGCAGCCGTCGGTGTAGTCCTCGTGCCGCACGACCGAGCTCTCCATGCCGAGCACGCCGAGGACGTGGCGCAGCATGTTCACGAAGTCGTCCTCGCCGTCGAGGATGACGACCGACCTCCCGGCCAGGCGCGGGTCGGGCTCGCTGTCGCCCTGGTCGGTCAGCCAGAACGACGAGAGCCGGCGGTTGCGGCTGTTGAGGGCGACGAGCACGTCCTCGTCGTTGACGAGCTCCAGCACCTCCTCGCGCCGCGCGGGCGGGGTGGGCACGAGGCCGAAGGCGGAGAGGATGCCGCCGGCCTTGGCGTGCGTCTCGGCCACCTCGTACGCCGGGTCGGAGTCGCGCACGAGGGTGGCACCGGCCGTGACCGACAGGTTGCCGTCGAGGTCGACGTCGGCGGTGCGGATGACGATGGGGCTGTCGAGGACCGGCTCGCCCTCGGGGTCACGACCGAGCACGGCCAGCGCGGCGCCGTAGTAGCCGCGGCCGTGCGGCTCGTACTCCTTGATCAGCCGGCAGGCGTTCTCGACCGGGGAGCCGGTGACCGTGGCGGCGTACATCGTGTCGCGCAGGACCTCGCGGACGTCGCTGCGGGTGCGTCCGGCCAGGAGGTACTCCGTGTGCACGAGGTGCGACATCGGCTTGAGGAACGGCCCGAGCACCTGGCCGCCCTCGTGGCAGATGTCGCACATCATCTTCAGCTCCTCGTCGACCACCATGAAGAGCTCGTAGATCTCCTTCTCGTCGGCGAGGAAGGAGAGCAGGTCACGCTTCAGGTCCGGCGCGGGTGCGCCGTCGGGGGCGGTGACGTGGTCGGTGCGGGGCAGCCGGAAGGTGCCGGAGATGGGGTTCATCCGGACCTCGCCGCCGTGCACGCTGACGTGCCGCTCGGGGCTGGCGCCGACGAGGTACCGGTCGCCGGTGAAGAAGAGGAAGGTCCAGTAGGCGCCGTGCTCGCGCTCGAGCAGGCGGCGGAAGACGGCCAGGGCCTTGGTCGCGTCCCAGTCGGCGACGACGGCGCGGTAGCGGCGGCCCACGACGAGGTTGGCGCCCTCGCCCTGGCCGATCTCGTCCTCGATGATCGCCTCGACGACCTTGGCGTAGGCGTCGTCGTCGATGTCGAAGCCGCCCCGGTCGGCCAGCTCGACACCGGTGTCGGGGATCGCGTCGAGCACCTCGGCGACGGAGAGCTCGTGCTCCTCCTCGACGTCCACGACCACCAGGGGTGTGCCGTCATCGTGGGCCTCGAAGCCGCGCTCGGCGACCTGGCGGAACGGCACGGCGAGCAGCCGGTCGCAGGTGCGGCCCGGCTCCGGCGCACCGGTCTCGAGGGGTACGTCGGTGATCGACTCCGCCACCCAGCGGCGACCGCCGACCAGGCCGACGGTGTCCTTGCCGCCCACGCGGGTCGAGCGCCGGATGAGCGCCCAGGCCTCGTGCCGCTGCAGCGCGTCGATCGCGGCTCGGGCATCGGGGCGGGTCGTCATGGGGTGAAGCCTAGGAGCCACGAGGTCCTCGCCGCCTCCTGGTTCTCCCCCGTGGACCTCGACCACCGCTGGTCGAGGTGCGAGGCGCGCCAGCGCCGAGCCACGAGACCCGTGGCCGGATCGGGCTAGGCAATCGCTACTCATCGCCGGGCGGGCGCCGCGCTGGTTGCCTTCTCCCCACTCCCTCATCCGCCGACCCCTGGAGATCCCATGCCCCGCCTCCGCTCCCGAGCAGTCGTCGCCGCCGTCGGCGCCGGCCTCGTCCTGCCCGCCCTCGCCACGCTGCCCTCGCAGGCGGTCGTGGGCTCGGGGACCGTGTCGTTCAACGACTGCGACGTGATCCTCAACCCGCTCGCCGAGAACGACCCCGTCACGCAGAACGGCACCTGGTCGCTCCCGATCACCGTCGACCACCCGAGCCCGGTGCCGGTCTTCAGCAGCCAGACCGTGGGCTTCGAGCTCGGCAGCGTCCCCGCTGGCACCTTCCCGGAGAGCCTCACCGACACCAGCCTGGACATCTTCGTGGAGTTCGAGGACAGCCGCGGCGGGAGCCTGCAGTTCTCGGCGCCGACCACCGTCCTCGGCGACTTCGACCCGAGCCAGCCGTTGGTGCTCGGCGAGTACGACGTCGACAACGTGGAGTACGGCGAGTCGGGCCGCTACTCCTTCTTCCTCAAGAAGGTCACCGTCGACATCCTGGGCTCCGCGGGCGACACCGGGAAGAACTACCGCTACTCCTGCGACCGGGTCGCGAACCCCACCTCGCTGGTGACGGTCGGTGTCTTCGACCCGAACGCACCGGCCCAGATCACCCTGGACTCCCTCCAGGCCACCCAGGGCCAGTCCGTCGGCATCGACGGTCGCGACTTCCTCGCCCAGGTCGGCACGCTGACCCCGACCGTCGGCGGCGAGGCCGCCAACGCCTTCCCGGTCGACGAGATCGGCTTCTTCGACGGCGAGCTGGTCATCCCCGAGTTCGCGCCCCCGGGTCAGCAGGAGGTGCGCGCGACGTACCAGGGCGAGACCGCGACGACCTTCATCACCGTCATCGCCAAGAAGGCACAGCTGGCGGTGGCCAGCTCGCCGGTGAAGGTCGGGAAGAAGGTCACCGTGACGGGCTCGCAGTTCAAGCCCGGCGAGAAGGTCACCCTGAAGCTGAAGAAGAAGGGCCCGGCCAAGAAGGGCACCAAGAAGGCCTTCGGCTCCAGCGTCACGGCCGACGCCAACGGCCAGATCAGCAAGGCCGTGAAGCTCAAGAAGGCGGCGAAGGGCACGTGGAAGATCACCGCCAAGGGCGCCGAGAGCGGTCGCACCGCGGCGTCCGGCTTCAAGGTCTCCTGAGGCGGGGCCGCCGACACGGCGGTCACCTGCGTCGCCGGTGGGCGGTCCGGACGAACCGGTCCGCCCACCGGGCGAACCTCCCGGATCAGCCCATGGCTTCACCCCGGCGGGCTATTTTCGGCGCCATGAGCACGACCGGGCGCGCGGAGGAGCTCCAGCGCCTGCGTGCCCACGTGCTGGAGCGCCGGGCCGTGCTCGTCGTCGGCCCCCCCGGCGCCGGCCGCTCGCAGCTGCTCGAGGCGCTCGCCGGGCAGCTCGCCGAGAGCGGCACCGAGCACTGCCTGGTGCGAGGCGCCGACGGCGAGGCCGGGATACCCCTGGTCGCCTTCGCCCCGCTGCTCGCGCGCTTCGGTGTCGGGCTCGCGGCCGAGGGTGGACCGGCCACCCTCGACGTCTACACGCGCCTGCCCGCGCAGGTGCGCGCGGCCGGGGTGACGGCCCTGGTCGACGACCTGCACCTGCTCACCCGCGCCTCCCAGGTGCTCCTCGCCCAGCTCGCGCGGGCCGGCGTCGCGGTGGTCGCGACCGTCCCGAGCCTGGAGCAGGTCCCCCGGGCGATCCAGGACGACCTGGGCGCGCGGGGCGGCTGGGGCTGCGAGGAGCTCGGCCCGCTCTCCGACGACGCGGTGCTCGCGATGGCTGCCGAGCGGCTCGGTGACGAGCTCTCCGCACCGTCGGCCGCCCTCCTGCTGCGGTACGCCGGCGGCAACCCGCTCGTGGTGCGCGAGCTGCTCGCCGGTGCCGCCGGCACCACCACCAGCGGCCCTGCCGGCGTCACGCTGGGTCGCCTGCGGGTGACCTCGCGACTCACTGAGCTGGTCGACCAGCGGCTGGCCCACCTGGACCCGGCAGCCCGCGAGGTCGTCGAGCTGCTCGCGATCACCGGGCCGCTGCCGCTCGCAGCGCTGCCCGGCGTACCCGTCGACTGGCTGCTGCACCACGGCCTGCTGGCCCGGTCCGAGCAGCCGGCACCCGGGGCCGTCGAGCTCGTCGACGGCCTGGCGCGCGGCGTGCTCCGCGACGGCGCCGACCCGACCCGCACCGCCGAGGCCCTGTCCCGTGGGGTGGCGGCCGCCGCGGGACGCGAGGGCTGGCAGGACGTCGAGGTGCACCTGCGGTCCCGCCTCGACGGGCAGGTGCCGCTGGAGCGCGTGCTGGCGACCGCCGCCCGCGAGGCCGCCCGCGGGGCGACGTCGCTCGCCCTGGACCTGCTGCGCCGGGTCGAGCCGGACCACGCCCACGTGGCCGAGCTGCGACTGCTGCTGGGCAGCGCCCTCTCGGCCGAGGGCCGCCTGGACGAGGCCGACTCCCACCTCGTGGCGGCCACCGAGGCGGCGGACGCCGACGACCAGCTGCTCACCCGTGCGGGCCAGGAGCTCGGGCTGCTCCTCGCGGTCCGCGCCCAGCGACCGGCCGAGGCCGTCGAGCGGGTCGCCGCCCTCGCCACCCGGGTCGCCGACGAGGGACTGCGCCGGGTGCTCCACGGCGACCTGGTCAAGTGGCGGCTCATGGCCGGGATGCCGCTGGAGGAGGACCCGGGCGCGCTCGGCGGCCGGGAGACCAGCCCGGTCGGACCCGACGCCGCGGCCGTCGCCGAGGTCAACGACGCGGTCATCGGGGCGATGATCGCCTCGCTCGACGGCTCCCCCGCGGTCGCCCGCGAGCTGGTCGTCCGCGGGACGGGCGCCCTCCGGCGTACCGACGCGGTGCCGGCGTACGTCGGCGACCTGCTGCGGCTCTCGCACTACCTCGCCGACGCCTTCGACGGCCGGCTCGCGGAGGCCGAGGAGGTCGCGCACGCGCACCGCCGGCGGGCCGCGACCGAGGCCGACCCGTGCCTCGGGATGTGGGAGTACGCCACGGCCGAGCTGGCCCTGCACGCTGGGCGGATCGTCGACGCCCGGGCACTGGCCGACCGCGCGGTGCGGCACCTCGCGTGGCGCGACTTCACCGGGCTGGGCGCCGCGGCCACCGCGCTGCGGGCCGCCGTCGCCGCGCGCGAGGGCGACCAGGCGACCGCGGACCGGCTGGCCTCGGAGCTGACGCCCGAACAGGCGAGCGACGTGAAGGTCGAGCTGCACCTGGCCCGCGTGCGGGCGCAGCGGCACCTGCTGCGCGGCGACGAGACCGCGGCCGGAGAGGAGCTGGCGGCGGCCGGGCTGCTCGCGGTCGAGCAGTCCCACCGCCACCTCGGGCTCATGGCGATCGACGAGGCCGTGCTCGTGCACCCCGCGAGCGCCGCGGACCGGGGCGCGCTGATCGCCGAGCACGTCCACCCCGACGCCGCGCTCGGCCCGGTACTGCTGCGGCGGGCGCAGGCCGTCGCCGCGGAGGACCCGGTCGCCCTCGGCGAGGTCGCCGAGGACCTGGCCCGGATGGGCCTGCACGGGCGAGCCGCGTCCTGCCTCGCGACCGCGCGGGCCCTGTGGGAGCGGGCCGGACGCGCCGAGGCCGCGCGCAAGGCGCACCTGCGCCAGCTCACCGTCCTCGCCGACCACGGCGCCACGCCGTGGCCGGACAGCGGCCAGCCCGCGCTGCTGTCACCACGCGAGCTCGAGGTCGCCCGGCTCGCGGCCGCCCGCCTGCGCAGCAAGGAGATCGCCGACCGCTGCCGCCTCTCGGTGCGCACGGTCGACAACCACCTGGCGCGGGTCTACCGCAAGCTCGGCGTCACCGGCCGCGACGACCTGCCCGACGCCCTGGCCGCGCTCGGCGGCACCGTGACCGGCTCCCCCGGCCCCCTCGAGGAGGCCGACGGCGTACCCGCTGCCCCCACGGGCCCGGACCCCGACCGGTCAGCTGCCACGGTTGAGTAGTTCTTGCCGATACCCACCCTCGGGCGGCTTCGCCACGATGGGCCCATGACTCCCTCCCCCCTCCGCACCCGCCGCGCGCTCGCGGCCGTGGCCGCGCTGCCCCTGCTCCTGCTCTCCGTCTCCGCCTGCGGCGACGACTCCTCCGAGGTCGCCGACGCGGCCGACGCCGTGTCCGAGGCGCTCGACTCCGCCTCGGAGGCCGCCGACGGCGCCGTCGACGCGACCGACGAGGAGATCGATGCCGCGCTCGACAGCCTCGACGCACTCGAGGACGACACGGTCCTCGACGCGGTCGGCCAGGGCATCGTGTCGGTGGTCGCCGGCGCGACCGCGTACGAGGTCGACGGCAGCGTCCTCCTCGTCGACATGGACGGCGACCCCGCCGAGGCGCTCAGCAAGTGCCAGATCGCGCTCGGGGCCGCCGGCGCCCTGGCCGACGACCCGAAGGTCGTCCTGCGGTACGACGGCGAGGAGGTCGACTGCTCGCAGTTCTGAGCAGCCGGCCCACCGTCCCCCGCCGAGCGAGCAGGTCTTTCACGGAAAGACCTGTCCGCTCGTCCACTCGGGGTCGCACCCGGTGAAGGACGGACGGGTCAGGAGACGGTCGTGAGCAGCTGCGTGGCGCGGGTGAGCACGACGTAGAGCGTGGCGCGGCCGGTCTGCGACTCGTCCTCGATCTCCTGCGGTCGCACGACCACGATCGCGTCGAACTCCAGGCCCTTGGTGTCCAGCCCGGTGAGCACGACGACCCGGTCGTCCCCGGACGGGGTGACCGAGGAGTCCACCGCGGCACGCGCACCTGAAGCGTGCTCGGCGTGCTCGGGCCAGGAGGCCAGCCAGGCGTTGACCTCGGAGCGGCGGGCCGAGGGCACCACGATGCCGACGGTGCCGGCGACCTTCTCGACCACGTCACCGACCGCGGCGCGCACGGCGGCCTCCAGGTCGGGGGCGTCGACGACCTCGACCGGCTCGACGCCGGTGGACCGGACGGCCGTCGGGAGGTCGGCGTCGAGGCCGACGCGCTGGGCGTAGGCGGCCGCGAAGGCGTAGATCTCCGAGGAGTTGCGGTAGTTGGTCGAGAGGTGGAACTCGTGGACCGGTTTGCCCTCGAGCGCCTCGGCCCGGGCGGCCGCGGACTCGGCCGGCACCGGCCAGGAGGACTGGGCGGGGTCGCCGACGATGGTCCAGGTCGCGGTCCGCCCGCGGCGCCCGACCATCCGCCACTGCATGGGCGTGAGGTCCTGGGCCTCGTCGACGAGGACGTGGGCGTAGGGGTCGTCCTCGATCCGGTGGGTCGGCGGCTGCCAGGCGCGGCCGGTCGCGAACTCGCGGTCGGCGGCGGTCATCAGCTCCGCGACGCTGTGGCCGCCCTCGAGCAGCCCCGTGTCGTCGAGCGAGGTCTCGTCGTCGGTGCGCTGGGGCACGTCGCCGACGGCGTACCGCAGCTCGTCGAGGAGGGGGACGTCCTGGACCGACAGGTCGGAGGCGCCCGACCACGACTTGACCAGCAGCCGCTGCTCCTCGGCGGAGAGCAGCCCCTCGGCGACCCGGGCGAGCAGCTCGGGGTCGCGCAGCCACTCCAGCACCTCGCGGGCCTCCAGCGGCGGCCACCAGTCCGCGACGAACTGCAGGAACCGGGTATCGCCGAGCAGGTCCTCGTTGAACTTCTCGCGGCCGCGCTCGCGCCCGCGCTCGCTGCGCACCTGGCGCCAGAGGACGTCCAGCAGCGCCTGGGGCACCCGCGGCAGCTGACGGTTGCGGCGGCCCTGGGACATCAGCGAGCGCCGCACCTTGCCGAGGTTGCCGCGGTCGAGGGTCAGCACGTCGTCGTACCAGAAGAGCCGGAAGGAGGTCGGGCTACCGGGCGCCTGCTGGCGGGCGGCGCGGCGCAGCACCTCGGCCATCCGCGCCGAGCCCTTCACGTCGGCGACGGCGGGCTCGTCCGGCCGGGTCGCGCGGACCCCGTCGACGACCTCGCCGAGCGAGCGCAGCGCCACGGCGGTCTCGCCGAGGGAGGGCAGCACCCGCTCGATGTAACGCATGAAGACGCCGCTGGGCCCGACGACCAGCACGCCGCCGGACTCGTAGCGCCGGCGGTCGTTGTAGAGCAGGTACGCCGCGCGGTGCAGCGCGACGACCGTCTTGCCGACCCCGGGGCCGCCGGAGATGGTGACGACGCCCTTGGCGGGCGCGCGGATCGCCTTGTCCTGCTCGGCCTGGATGGTGGCGACGATCGAGTGCATCGTGCGGTCGCGGGCCCGGGAGAGCTGCGCCATCAGCGCGCCCTCGCCGACGACGGGCAGGTCGAGGTCGTGGGTCTCGAGCGCGTCGGCGTCGAGCAGCTCGTCCTCGACCCCGACGACCCTCGGGCCGGTGCAGCGCAGCACCCGGCGGCGTACGACGCCGTGCGGCTCCGCGGCCGTGGCCTGGTAGAACACCGCGGCGGCCGGGGCGCGCCAGTCGATGAGGAGGCTGTCTCGCTCGGCGTTGCGCAGGCCGATCCGCCCGACGTACCGCGGCTCGGGGTCGAGGTCGGGGATCAGGTCGAGGCGGCCGAAGACCAGCCCCTCGTGGGCGGCGTCGAGCTGGGCGATCCGCTTGGCGGCCTGGAAGACCATCGCGTCGCGCTCGACCAACCCGCCCTCGTGCCCGAGCCGAGCACGGTCGTGGCCCTCCCGGGCCAGCCGCTGCGCCGCCTCCGCCGAGGCGCCGAGCTGCACGTACACCGCGTCGACGTACTCCTGCTCCCGCGCGATCTCCGTTGCCGCGAGGTCCTCGCTCACCGCGTCCGCTCCCCTTGTCGACAGCCCAGGTCCGCCGGTGGCACCGGTGGACAACCGGCCCCGGCCTGGGCCGGGGCAAGCACCCGACTTTACCCGTACGCCGCCGGCGGTCCGCACCGATTCCCACGGGCTGTCGCCGCGAGTGCTGTGGGACTGCTCACGCGGGTGCCCGGACGCGGCCAGGCACCCGTCCGGACCCCTGGTCCGCACCCGTCGCCGAAGCGGTGGTCCGGGGGTGACGTCGGTACGCTCGCCCCCCGTGAGCCCGTCCCTGTCGCCGCCGAGGCTGCACCGCTCGGTGCCGGCCGTCGCCGTGCTGCTGGCGATCGTGACGACCCTCGCGCTGGCCGCCTCGACGATGAGCCGCCCGGCCCCGGCCGGCGAGCCGCTGGCCGTGAGCGCCACCGCGCAGGCCCCGGTCCGCGCCCCGGCCGACGAGCGCCCCAACATCGTGCTGTTCACCACCGACGACCAGCGCCTGGACGAGATGGTCTTCCTGCCCAAGACCAACGAGCTCCTCGGCGAGCAGGGTCTGACCTTCACCGAGGCGATCACCCCGCACCCGCTCTGCTGCCCGGCGCGCGCCGAGATCATGACCGGCCAGCTCGCGCAGAACAACGGCGTCCGCACGAACTTCCCGCCGCAGGGCGGCTACGCCTCGTTCGACAACTCCTCGACCATCGGGACCGACCTGTCGGCCGCGGGCTACAACACCGCCTTCCTCGGCAAGATGCTCAACGGCTACAGCCTCGACTACGGCCGCGACCCGGGCTGGACGCTCTTCAACGCCACCAGCCACGGGTACGCCGACTACTACAAGTTCGTGCAGTACGACAACGGCACGGTCGAGCGGGTGCCGGGGTACTACACCGACTACCTGTCCCAGAAGGCCGTCGAATACGCCCACCAGCTCAGCAGCTACGACGCGCCGTTCTTCATGTGGGTCAGCCACTTCGCGCCGCACCCCTCGAAGGGCCGGGAGGGCTGCGACGACGCCTCGTGCAAGAACGGGCCGCCCAAGATGTCCCCGGGCTACCGCGCCCTGTCCCGCCTCGCCGGACGCGCACCGCACGAGGTGCTGGCACAGCAGATGGCGCGCGAGGTCACGCAGAAGCCGTCCTTCAACGAGCGCGACGTCTCCGACAAGCAGTGCCTCGTCCGCAAGCAGCGGATGTCGAGCACGCAGAAGGTCATGAGGATCCAGCAGGCCCGCGGCGCCGCGCTCGCCTCGGTCGACGACGCCCTGGCCCGGCTCGTCGTGCAGCTGGAGCTGGACGGGGAGCTGGACAACACCTACATCGTCTTCGTGACCGACAACGGCTACCAGCTCGGCGAGCACCGCTGGTTCGGCAAGACCCTGCCCTACGAGGAGAACCTCCGCACCCCGATGCTCGTGCGCGGGCCGGGTGTCCCCGCGGGAGCCACGACCGACTCCATCGCCACGATCGTCGACCTGGCCCCGACCTTCCTCGACATCGCCGACGCGCAGACCGACCGGGTCCTCGACGGGGTCTCCCTGCTGCCGACCTGGCGCGGGGAGACCGAGGAGCCCCTGCACCCGGGCGGCGTGCTGATCCAGGGCGGCGCCTACAAGCCCGAGACCGGCCCGCGGGGCTGGCTCTACCGCGGCGTCCGGACCGCCCGCTACACCTACGTCCGGTACCACGACGGGTTCGTCGAGCTCTACGACCGCGAGCGCGACCCCTACCAGCTGCGCTCGGTCGCGGACGACCCCGACTACGCCCCGCTGCGGGCCGAGCTGGCCCGCCGCACCCGGCTCCTGCAGGACTGCGCCGGCCCGGCCGACTGCAACCGGACGTTCGGCCCGCTGCCCCACCCCTCGGCCTGAACCCCGCAGCCCGGCGGCACAGCGGTCGGGCAGGATGCGGCCCATGAGCGACGAGCAGCCCCAGCACGAGGCCCAGCAGCAGGCCCAGGAGCCGGCCCAGCCGCAGGTCGGGTACGACGTCAGCGACGGCGTCGCGACCATCACCCTCGACTCCCCGCACAACCGCAACGCGCTCTCCCGGGCGCTGGTGACGGGGCTGTTCGAGGCCCTCGAGCGGGCCGCGGCCGACGACGCGGCCCGGGTGGTCGTCATCGCGGCCACGGGATCGGTCTTCTGCTCCGGCGCGGACCTCTCCGAGGCCGCGAGCGGCTCGATGGAGCAGGGCGCCCTGGAGATCGTGCGGCTGCAGCGCGCGATCCTGACGCACCCCAAGCCGGTCGTCTGCCGCCTGCAGGGCCCGGTCCGCGCGGGTGGCACCGGCATCGTCGCCGCTGCCGACGTGGTGGTCGCGGCCGAGCGCGCGAGCTTCGCGCTCACCGAGGTCAAGCTCGGCCTGGCACCGGCCGCGATCTCGCTGACGGTCTTCCAGCGGATGACCCAGCGCGGTGCGGCCCTGACGGCCCTGGGCGGCGAGGTCTTCTCCGCCCAGGAGGCCCTCGAGCACGGGCTCGTGACCCGCGTCGTCGCCGACGAGCAGCTCGACGACGCCGTACGCGAGGTCACGACGTCCCTCGCCACCGGCGCGCCCCAGGGGCTGCGCGAGACCAAGCGGCTGCTCACCGCTCCCCTGGTGGCGCACCTCGACGCCCACGGCGCCGACGTCGCCGCGCTGTCGGCCCGGCTCTTCGGCAGCGAGGAGGCCAAGGAGGCCATGACGGCCTTCCTGTCCCGCAAGCACTGAGCCCGAGCCGGCGCATCGTTCCGGGAGGACGCGCCGGTCCGAGGTCACACGGCCGGCCCCCCGTCGCAACGGGTGACCGCTCCGAACACCTCCTATGAGCCCCACCCTGCGCGGACGCCTGACCTGGGCCGGCTTCGGCCTGCTCTCCACCCTCACCGGCACGGCCGCCGGACACCTCGTCGCCTCCCTCGACGACGTCGACACCTCCCCGGTCCTGGCGGTCGGGTCCTCGGTCATCGACCTGACCCCGACCCCGGTCAAGGAGTGGGCGATCGCCCAGTTCGGCACCGCGGACAAGCCGATCCTCATCGGCAGCGTCATGGCCGGTGTCCTGCTCCTCGCGGCCGTGGCGGGCCTGGTCGCGCGCCGCCGGCTGGTCCTGGGTGCCGCGATCGAGGCCGTGCTCGTCGCGGTCGCCGGTACCGCGGTCATGACCCGCCCGGGCGCCGAGCTGCTCGACGTCGTGCCCACCGTCGCCACCGGCGTGGTCGGGGTCGGGTCGCTGCTGCTGCTCGCCCGCCTCGCCACCCCGGGCCACGAGGCCCGCACCGACGACGCGGCGCACCCCATGCTCGCCGCGGAGGGCGCCCCGGACGCCCCCGCCGAGGCGCGTACGCCGGGTGCCAGCCGCCGCGGCGTCCTCATCGCCACCGGCGTGCTGGCCCTGGCCGCCACCGTGATGGCCAGCGCCGGCCAGCTGATCCGCAGCATCCGCGCCCGGCCCGAGGACGTCACGCTCCCGGCGCCCACCGACCCGGCCGGGGCCTTCCCCGAGGGCCTGGAGGCCCAGGTCGACGGGATCACCCCGCTGCGGATCGCCAACGAGGACTTCTACCGAGTCGACACCCGGCTCGACACGCCCGTCGTCGACCTGGAGAGCTGGACGCTCACGATCGACGGCGACGTCGAGCGCGAGGTCGTGCTGACCTTCGACGACCTCCTCGAGATGGACCTCATCGAGCGCGACATCACGCTCACCTGCGTCTCCAACTCCGTGGGCGGCGAGTTCGTCGGCGGCGCACGCTGGCTGGGCGTCCGGCTCACCGACATCCTCGACCTGGCAGGCGTCGGGCCGGACGCGGACCAGATCTTCTCCACCGACTTCGACGGCATGACCATCTCCACGCCGCTGGACCTCGCCACCGACGGCCGGGACTCGATGATCGCGATCGGCATGAACGGCGAGGCGCTGCCGCGCGCCAACGGCTTCCCCGCCCGGATGATCGTGCCGGGCCTCTACGGCTTCATCAGCGCCACCAAGTGGATCACCCGCATCACGCTGACGACGTACGCCGAGAAGGAGGCGTACTGGACCGAGCGGGACTGGGCCACCGACGCCCCCATCAAGATCTCCACCCGCATCGACACCATCAGCGCGCTCGACCAGCTGGACGCCGGCGAGGTGCTCGTGGGCGGCGTCGCGTGGGCCCAGCAGCGCGGTGGCGTGGCCACGGTGCAGGTCCAGATCGACGGCGGGGCCTGGGAGGACGCCGAGATGGGTCCCGACGTCGGCAACGACTACTGGCGCCAGTGGTTCTACCGCTGGGACGCCCGACCGGGCTCCCACACCGTCGCTGCGCGCGCCATCAGCGGCGACGGCGAGACCCAGACCGCGGTGCGTGCCGTGCCGTTCCCGGAGGGCTCCTCGGGCATCCAGTCCCTCCAGGTCACCGTTTCGTGACCTGTCTCACCCATCCGGATACCCCCCAGCCCCGAACCACTTCCCGACAAGCCCCCGCAGCCACAGGTTGCACCGAAAGGAAGGCACTTCCCATGAAGCGCACCACCCTCCGTCGCACCGGCGCCTCCGTCGCCACCCTCGCCGCTCTCTCCATCGGCCTCACCGCCTGCTCGAGCGAGGACGAGTCCAGCACCGCCGAGGAGACCACCTCCGAGGAGGCTCCGGCCCCCGCCGAGGAGGAGGAGCCCGAGGCCGAGGGCGCCGGCGCCCAGACCTTCGGCGACGCCTGCTCCGCCGTTCCCACCAACGGCCAGGGCTCCTTCGACGGCATGGTCGACGACCCGGTCGCCACCGCCGCCTCCAACAACCCGCTGCTCGGCACCCTGGTGACCGCCGTGGGCGAGGCCGGCCTGGTCGACACCCTGAACGACGCCGAGGCGCTCACCGTCTTCGCGCCCACCGACGACGCGTTCGCCGCCATCCCGGAGGCCGACCTCAACGCGGTGCTCGCCGACAAGGAGCTCCTCACCTCGATCCTGACCTACCACGTGGTGGGCGCCCAGCTCGACCCCGAGGCCGTCGTGGGCGAGCAGGAGACCCTGCAGGGTGGCACCGTCACCGTCGAGGGCGACACCGAGGGCATGACCGTCAACGACGCCAACGTGCTCTGCGGCAACATCCCCACCGCCAACGCCACGGTGTACGTCATCGACACCGTGCTCATGCCCTCCTGATCCAGGGCCTCTTCCAGAACCGGTACGAAGACAGGGACAATCGACGTCATGACTGAGCCGACGTCCCTGCCCGCCGGGGCTCCCGCAGCTGCGGGAGCCCCGGCCGGGCCGGACCTCGCCGCCCTGCTGCGCGCCAGCGCACGGGGCGACGAGGTGGCCTTCGCCCAGCTGTACGACGCGACAGCAGCTCGCGTCCACGGCCTGGCCCTGCGGGTCGTCCGCGACCCGGCCCAGGCCGAGGAGGTCACCCAGGAGGCCTTCCTCGACGTGTGGCGCACCGCCGCACGCTTCGACGCCGACCGAGGGTCCGCGCTGAGCTGGTTGCTCACCGTGACCCACCGCAAGGCGGTCGACCGGGTCCGCTCCGCCGAGGCCTCCTCGCGGCGCGACACCTCGTACCACCAGCAGAACCAGCCCATCGACCACGACTCCACCGCGGAGGCGGCCACCGCCTCCATGGAGGCCCGTCGTGTGCGGGGCGCGCTCGCCAGCCTCACCCCTGTCCAGCGGGAGGCCGTCGAGCTCGCGTACTTCGGCGGCTACACCCACACCGAGGTCGCCAGCATGCTCCAGCTCCCCGTCGGGACCGCGAAGACGCGGATCCGCGACGGACTCATCAGACTCCGAGACGCCATGGGGGTAGGCCAATGAACGACGTGCACGCCCTCTCCGGCGCCTACGCCGTCGACGCGCTCGACGACATCGAGCGCGCCCAGTTCGAGCGACACCTCGTCGAGTGCGCCGAGTGCCGCCACGAGGTCGACTCGCTGCGCGCCGGCGCGGCGATGCTCGCCGAGCTCGAGCCGGTCGCACCCTCCCCGGGCCTGCGCGACCGGATCCTGGCCGAGGTCGCCACGGTCCGGCCCCTCCCGCCCCAGGTCGTGGAGGTGCGCCCCCGGAGGCGACGATTTCCGACCCTGGTCGCCGCAGCAGCTGCCGTGGTAGCCGTCGGCATCGGCGGCGGCATCGTCTACGACCGGCTCAGCGACGACACCCCCTCCGACATCAACATCAGCGCCACCGAACGGGTCGTCGAGGCCCCTGACGCCGAGCGCTACGTCCAGCGCTTCGACGACGGGTCCAGCGCGATCGTCTACCGCTCGGTCTCCCTCGGCCAGGCCGTCATCGTCACCAAGGGCATGGCCGACCCGGGCGAGGGCAAGGTCTACGAGCTCTGGCTGGAGCGCGACGGCGAGATGATCGCCGCCGGCTTCATGCCCGAGGGCCCCGACAACACCGTGCTGCTCTCCGGCGACGCCGCTTCCGCCGACGGCGTCGGCATCACCGTGGAGCCCGAGGGTGGCTCGGCCGAGCCCAACCTCGACTCGGCCGTCGTGCTCTCCTTCGACGCCTGATGACCGCGGCACACCAGCCGCCGACCCACACGCCGCGCAGCGTCGCGGTGGTCGGCTCCGGCGTGGCCGGGCTCGTGGCGGCGTACGTCGCCTCCCGCACCGCCACCGTGACCCTGCTCGAGGCCGACGGGCGGCTCGGCGGTCACGCCGACACCCACGAGGTCACCGACCCGACCGGTCGGCTGCTGCGCATCGACACCGGGTTCATCGTCCACAACCGGCGCACCTACCCGACGCTGCTGCGCGTCTTCGCCGAGCTCGGCGTGGCCACGCAGCAGTCGGAGATGTCGATGTCGATCCGCGACGACGACTCCGACCTGGAGTGGGCCGGCGCCCTGGGCCGCCAGGGGACGTTGCCGACCCTCGGGCACCTGCGCCGCCCGGCGTACCTGCGGATGCTCACCGACATCCCCCGCTTCCACCGCCGCGCGAAGGCCCTGCTGGCGCGCAGCGCCGAGGGCGAGGTCGACGACCAGACCCTGCGCGCCTTCCTCGACGAGCACCGCTTCGGCCCGTACTTCCGCCGCCACTTCATGGAGCCGCTCGTCGCGGCGGTCTGGTCCTGCGACCCCGACGTCGCGCTCGACTACCCCGCGCGCTACCTCTTCTCTTTCCTCTCCCACCACCAGATGCTCAGCATCTACGGCTCGCCCACGTGGCGCACCGTCACCGGCGGCTCGCACCGCTACGTCGAGAAGGTCCGCGACGCGTTGCTGGCATCCGGCGGCGAGATCCGCACCGGCTGCAAGGTGACCTCGGTCCTGGAGACGGCCGACGGCGTGGAGGTGACCGACGGCAACGGGACGACCACGACGTACGACGCCGTCGTGATCGCCACGCACCCGCACCAGGCCCTGGCGATGCTGGCCGAGCCCACCCCGCTGCACCGCGAGCTGCTGGGCGCCATGCCCTACTCCCCCAACACCGCGCTGCTGCACACCGACACCTCGCTGATGCCGACGCTGCGACAGACCTGGGCGAGCTGGAACTTCATGCGTCCCAGCGAGTCGGTTCCCCGGCCCGCGGGCGCCGACGGCGTCGTCGTCACCTACGACTTGACCCGGCTCCAGCGCCTCGACACCGACACCCACTACCTCGTGACCCTCGGCGGCGAGCACCTCGTCGACCCGGCCACCGTCATCGACCGGATGGAGTACGAGCACCCGCTCTACACCCCGGAGTCGGTCGCCGCGCAGCGCCGCCTGCCGGAGATCGACACCGACCGCGTGGTCTTCGCCGGGGCCTACCACGGGTGGGGATTCCACGAGGACGGTGCGCGCTCGGGCCTGGCGGCCGTCACGCGGCTCGGGCTGCCCTGGCCCTCCCCGGTGAGCCAGGAGCGGCCCCGCGTGGAGACGCCGGCGCTCTACCGCACCACGATCAAGCACACCCGTCGCGCGCCGTTCGAGCGCAGCTTCACCCACCGCTCGCACACGTGGCTGGTGGACATCGACGACCTCCCCGACCTGCGGCCGCTGCCGTGGGCCAAGGGCACCTTCGAGGCCCGCGACCACCTCGGCGCTCCCGACCGCACCCTCCGGGAGAACCTCGAGGCGTTCCTGGCGACCGAGGGCGTGACCCTGCACCCGGCCGGCCGGGTGCTGCTGGCCACGCAGCCGCGCGCCTTCGGCTACTGCTTCAACCCGATCAGCGTCTTCTGGTGCCTGGACCCGTTCGGGCGGGTCGAGGCGACCGTGGTCGAGGTGCACAACACCTACGGCGACCGGCACGCCTACCTCGTGCGTCCCGACGAGCAGGGGCGCGCCCGCACCGACAAGGCGATGTACGTCAGCCCGTTCCACGGCACCGACGGCCACTACGAGCTGGCCGTCCCCGTCCCGGGAGAGCGGCTCGACGTGGTCGTGACCCTGCATGCGGAGGAGACCCGCTTCTCGGCCAGCCTCACCGGCACCCGCACGACCGACAGCCCCCTGCGTGCCGCCCCGGCGGCACTCCGAGGGTCGCTGCTCATCCGCGCGCACGGGATCTGGCTGTGGCTGCGGCGCCTGCCGATCCGTCCGCGCCCCACGCACCAGCAGGCGGCCGTGCAACCGCCGGTCCGCCAGTCCCCCAGCGCGCTGGACCGGACGCCCGACCGCACGTCCGCCGTCCAGCCCGACCAGGAAGGCTCCCGTCGATGACCGAGGCCCCCGCCCGTCCCTCCTCCCCGCCCGACGTCGCCCGCTGGCCCGGGCTGCACGTCGTGCCGACCGGCCCCCGGGCCCGGGTCTCCGCCCGGATCGCGCGCCGGCTCTTCATCGCCGCCGTGGAGCGACTCGACGTCACCGTCCACGTCGAGGGCCGCACCATCGGTCGGGGTGGGCCGGAGATGACGGTGCACCAGCCGGAGGAGCTGTGGGCCCGCCTCGGCCGGCACCAGCTGATCGGCTTCGGCGAGGCCTACCTCACCGGCGCCTGGGACGCCGAGGACCTCGGCGGCTTCCTGACCGTCCTGGCCGCGGAGATGGCCGACCTGGTGCCGAAGCCGCTGCAGACGCTGCGCGCCCTGGTCGTCAAGCGCCCGCCGAGCACCCAGCGCTCGAGCAGGGACAACTCCCGCAACAACATCGCGCACCACTACGACCTGTCCAACGACCTGTTCCGGCTGTTCCTCGACGAGACGCTGAGCTACTCCGCTGCCCTGTGGGACACCACCGTCTCCACGGTCCCCGACACGCTCAACGGCCGGCCCTCGCAGCGCCTGCAGGCGGCGCCCCCGGGCACCGTCGCCACCGACTCCCTGGCCGAGGCCTCGGCCCGCAAGATCGAGCGGCTGCTCGACGCCGCCGGCGTCGGCGACGGCTCACGCGTGCTGGAGATCGGCTCCGGGTGGGGCGAGCTGGCCATCCGCGCGGCCCGGCGCGGTGCCACCGTGCGCACCATCACCCTCTCGTCCGAGCAGCTGGTGCTGGCCGAGGAGCGGATCGCCGCCGCCGGCTTCTCCGACCGGATCGAGGTCGTCCTGCAGGACTACCGCGACCTCACGGTCCCGCCCGGCACCGAGGGCTACGACGCGATCGTCTCGGTGGAGATGATCGAGGCCGTGGGCCACGAGTTCTGGCAGACCTACTTCGAGACCATCGAGAAGGTGCTGGCGCCCGGTGGCAAGGTCGCCATCCAGGCGATCACGATGCCGCACGACCGGATGCTGGCCACCAGGAACACCTACACCTGGATCCACAAGTACATCTTCCCCGGCGGCCTGCTGCCCTCGGTCGAGGTGATCGACGAGATCACCCGCGAGCACACCCACCTTCGGCTGGTCGAGCGGTTCCAGTTCGGCACCCACTACGCCGAGACGCTGCGGCTGTGGGACGAGGCCTTCCTCGACCGCTCCCAGGAGGTGCTGGCGCTGGGCTTCGACGAGGTGTTCCTGCGGATGTGGCACTTCTACCTGGAGTACTCCCGCGCGGGCTTCGCCTCCGGCTACATCGACGACTACCAGCTGCTCCTCCAGCGAGACTGACCCCCGAGACCGCACCCGGCCCGCCACCCGGCACGACCCTGCACCACCCGCACCGCAGCACGTCGCACCACGCGACCCCAGCGGCAGGCTCCCTGCCGCACCCCGATGACGAGGAGAACCCCGTGACCACGACGGCCGACCGCAGCACCGAGACCAGCACCGGCGCTCCGGGCATCGCCCACCGGCTCGCGGAGGCCCTCGAACCGTTCCTCGCCGGCCCGCTCCCGGTGCGGCTGCGCTGCTGGGACGGCTCGGAGTTCGTGCCGCCGGGCGGGGCTGCCTCGGACTTCCCGCTGGTCGAGCTGCGCTCGGCCGACGCCGTACGCCGCCTCCTCTGGCACCCGGGCGAGCTCGGTGCCGCGCAGGCCTACGTCACCGGCGAGCTCGACGTGCCCGAGGTCGACGGCTGGGACCTCGACAAGGCGCTGACCCACGCCTTCGCCGTCTCCCGCGAGCGCGGCCTCTCCGGTGCCCGCATGCGCCCGCGCGCCCTGGTCGAGGCGGTCCGCGCCGCGGTCGAGATCGGCGCGCTCGGCAAGCGCCCGGCCAACCCCGCCACCCAGGCCGACGTGAAGGGCCGCCTGCACAGCAAGCTGCGCGACCGCTCGGCGATCTCCTTCCACTACGACCTGTCCAACGCCTTCTACGAGCTGATCCTCGAGAAGAACATGGCCTACTCCTGCGGCTACCACGCGACGCCCGAGGTCTCCCTGGAGGAGGCGCAGGTCGCCAAGCTCGACATGGTCTGCCGCAAGCTCGGCCTCGAGCCGGGCATGCGGATGCTCGACGTCGGTTGCGGCTGGGGCTCGCTCTCGCTCCACGCCGCCGAGCACTTCGGCGCCCAGGTCACCGGCGTCACGATCGCGGCGGAGCAGAAGAAGTTCATCGACGCCCGCATCGCCGAGCGCGGCCTGCAGGACCGGGTCACCATCCGGCTGCAGGACTACCGCGACGCCGTGCCGCCGGCCGGCCAGGAGTACGACGCCGTCGGCTCGCTGGAGATGGGCGAGCACGTCGGGCAGAAGAACTACCCGACGTACGCCCGGGTGCTGCGCGAGTCCGTGAAGCCCGGCGGTCGCGTGCTGGTGCAGCAGATGTCGCGCAGCGGCAAGTGGCCCGGCGGCGGCCCCTTCATCCAGTCGTTCATCGCCCCCGACATGCACATGCGCCCCGTGGGCGAGACCGTCGCGCTCCTCGAGGCCGGCGGCCTGGAGGTGCGCGACGTCCACGCGATGCGCGAGCACTACGTCCTGACGGTCGCCGGCTGGCTGGAGCGCTTCCACGCCCACCGCGAGCAGCTCGTCGCGATGATGGGCGAGGAGGTCTACCGCGTCTGGGAGCTCTACCTCGTCGGTGGCGCGATGGCCTTCCGCGACGGCCGCATGGGCGTGGACCAGATCCTCATGGTCCGCCCGGGTGGCCCGCACACCCTGCCCGCCGTGCGTTCCTTCTGACCATGTCCCCCCTGCTCACCGCCCTGGTCTCCGTCGGCGTCGCCCTCCTGTGCGTCGTCGTCACGATGACGGTGACCGCCCTGCGCGCGCGCCAGCTCGGCGTCGTCGCGGTCGTGGACGTCGCCTGGGGCCTGGGCTTCGTGCTCGTCGCCGTCTCCTCCACTGTCGTCGCGTACGTCGCCGGCAGCGACTCCTGGCGCACCCTGCTGCTCCTGGCGCTCGTCGCCGTGTGGGGCGGTCGGCTGGCCTGGCACGTCCGCTCCCGCGCGCTGGGCGAGCACCAGGGCGCCGAGGACCCGCGCTACGCCGAGATGCTGGGCGGCTCGCTGCCCGAGGTCGGCATGTCGGAGGCCGTGCGCCGGGTGTTCCTGGTGCAGGGCGTCGCGCAGTGGTTCGTCTCGCTGCCGGTCGCGGTCGGCGCGGTGCTCCTCGTCGAGCCGGGCTGGACCTGGCTGGTCGGGGTCGGCGTGGCCGTCTGGGCGGTCGGGCTCTACTTCGAGGCCGTGGGCGACCGGCAGCTGGCGGCGTACAAGGCGCAGCCGCGGGAGTCGCGCCCGAAGGTGATGGACCAGGGACTGTGGGGCTGGACCCGCCACCCCAACTACTTCGGTGATGCCTGCGTCTGGTGGGGCCTGTGGCTGGCCGGCGGTCTCGCGTCGGGCTGGGTCGCGGGCCTGGCGACCGTGCTGTGCCCGGTCGCGATGACCCTCTTCCTGCGCAACGTCACCGGCGCCAAGCTGCTGGAGCGCAAGATGTCGCAGCGCGAGGGCTGGGACGAGTACGCCGCCCGGGTGCCGATGTTCTTCCCCCGCCCCCCGCGCCGCTGACCCACCGCCGAACCGGCACTTCCGAACCCCCGAACCGCCAGTTCCGAACCCCCGAACATCGTCGCCAGGCGCGGCGTCGTGGTGACCCAGCCGAAGAAGGGGCAGTTCCAAGTCTTCTCCGCCACCTGCACGCACCAGGGCAAGGACGGCTTCATCTACCTCGGCTGACCGGGTGACGAAGGGTTCGCGCCGCCCCGGTCGGGTGTTGGGTGAGGGTCGTCCGCATGGCTGACTGGGGGCATGACCTCCTCGAGCTCCACGACCGCCGTCCGCGTGATGAGCCTGGCCACGGCCGGGTACGCCGCCTACTGCTTGGTCAAGCCCGAGCACCTGCGCCAGGCGCTCGGCTCCGACGACCCGATGTGGGACACCGTCGCCCGGGTCTTCGGCGTGCGCGACCTGGCGATCTCGGCCGTCGGCGTCCTCGGCTCGCCGACCGCCGCCCGTGCCTCCCTGGCGATCCGCACCGCCATCGACTTCGGCGACGCCGCGCTGCTCGGCCTCACCGTCGACGGCCAGGCCAGCACCAGGGCCGTCGCCGCAGCCGGTGGGTGGGGCCTGCTCAACCTCGGGGTGCTGCTCCGCTCGCGCTGACCCGTTGCACCGGACCCGGTTCGCGGGGTCGGCCGGGCACGAGCCGGCCCCCGGCATGCCCCCCTCAGCGCAGCCGCGACGCGGCGTGCACCTGTCCCGCCGCCAGGGCCCGGGCGGCGAGCCGGGCGAACCGGTCGAGCGGGATCTCGTACCGGGGACGGACGACGTAGACCTCCCGGCCCGCGCGCCACGCCTCGACCACGATCGGGTGGCCGCGCAGGACCGCGAGGATCGCGTCGTCCTGCTCGGCCGCATCCAGGTCGAGGAAGGGCTCCAGCCCGTCCTCCACCTCCAGTCGCCACTCGGACCCGTCGCGGGAGACCCTGGCGAAGCGCGCCAGCTCCGGGGCCGCGACCACGCGACCGGGGCCGCCCGGCCCGTCGGGGTCGGTGACCTGCACCCAGTGGGTGGGGGCCGTCGCCCACGCGGTGGCGATCGCCGGGTCGTGCAGCAGCTCGGACAGCCGCGCCGCGTCGGCGTCCGGGTCGGCCCGGACCGGCCGGGGTCGCGCCCCTCGCCGCGAGGACCGCGCCTGGGCCAGGATCCCCGTGACGTTGAGGGCCACCAGCACGAGGCCGACCCAGAAGAAGAAGGACCGCTCCTCGGCGTACGCGATGACGAGGTAGACCGAGGCGGCCAGCGCCGCCGCGCGCGTCAACGGGTGCCGGGTCCACCTCACGTCACCAGGCTAGAGGCCGGCACCGCATGGCGTCGCCCCGACCCGGGCCTGGGACGGGCAGGCCCTGGCCTGCGGGGCAACTGCGGGCCAGCGGCACGTCGGGCGGTGCTCTGTGTGGTGTTCCGGTTCAACCTGGTGGCTGTTGCAAATCGCCGGGCGAGATCGGCCCGTTTTTGCGGCTGGGGCGAAATACTTGGGCATGGCTCGTTCGTATCGCCCAGTCGTGCGGGATCAGGAGTTCCTGCTCCCGCCGAACATGGCCGACTGGCTACCTGAGG
>WLJH01000069.1 GCA_009701885.1 Actinomycetota bacterium | reverse complement strand
CGGACAGGGCAGACTGGGACAAGGCCATCGGCGTGGTCTCCTTCAGTGCGATTCTTGGTCGTTTCACACCGAAGATCCCGCCGATGGCCGCCTACGTCACGCAGCCCCGCCGTCGACCCCCAAACCCCACCACTCCACGGGACTCTCCTCACCCTTGCAACCCGGAGACACCGACTCGGGCGTCAGCACCCCGTTCGCGGCCGGATGCCACTCCGAAGCCATCGCTTTGTCGAGAGTCCGCAGATCATTGAGTCCCGGCCGCGTCCTCCGACCCGAGCAGACCGGACAGTCGGAGCGGCTGTTGCACCGCCACTTCACCTTCGTTCGGTGCGCGTGACCCACTGGGCACAATCACCAGACAAAGAAGTCCGCAGAGGCCAAGACCCTCTCGGCCGTCAACGCGCCATTCGCCGTCGGATGCCACTGCGCGGCCAGTTCCGGGTGTCGATTCGCGACGTTGTCGTCGCCCGCAGACATACCCACGACCGGGAGAGTCGTCCAGCGACGGTCACGTCGAACGACATCACGCTGCGACGCGCTGCTCAACTTCGCTGACAGATCAGAGCCCCGAAGTCCGGTTTGTGGCGGTCTGCTCAGTTTCGCTGACAACAGCGACGTCGATGCTGCGGCCTCTTTAGGCGCAACTCGCTGCTCAACTATTCGAAAAGTTGCTCAACTTGCTGGAAATCTAACAGCCAGCCAGGTCCCGCAGCGCGTAGCGCAGGTGCTCCCACTCCTCGGCCAGGATCGTGTGCAGCGACTGCAGCACCGCGCGAGGCACGTCCGGCGCCGTCGTCGCACGGCGCATCGACCGCCCCGGGAACCTGCGGTCCAGCTCGGCCTCCACGAGAGGCACCACGTCCACGCCGTTGACCACCAGCACCTCGCCCGGGCGCCCGAGCCACGGGTCGTCGGCCTCGAGCCCACCCACGGCGCTCCCCCGCACCACGGCGCCGGGCAGGTCGCAGCGCTCGAAGCGCGCGCCCGCCAGGTCCTCCTCGACCAACCTGCGCACACCCTGTGCATGGCCCATGACCGGGACCCTCCCACCGCGGACCGACATCCGCCACGTGCGACGCACGTCACTGCGGTCGATAGTTGCCACTAGCAACCATCATGTGACTTCATGTCCCGGTGACGACCTCAGCGACCGCTCCGGCCCCCGACCGTGCGACCCACCCCTGGGCCGCCGTGGTGGCGCTGTGCTCCGGCGGCCTGGCGGCCTCGCTGACCCAGACGATGGTCATCCCGATCCAGGGCGAGCTGCCCCGGCTGCTCGGCAGCGCTGCCTCCAGCACCGCGTGGGTCGTCACCATCACGCTGCTCGCGGCCGCCGTGACCATGCCGGTCATGGGCCGGCTGGCCGACATCGTCGGCAAGCAGCGGGTGCTCGTCGCCAGCGCCGTGCTGCTGGTCGCCGGCTCCGTCGTCTGCGCGCTCTCGGACTCCCTGGCCCCCATGCTCGTCGGCCGTGCGCTGCAGGGCCTGGCGATGGGCTACATCCCCGTCGGCATCGCCCTGCTGCGCCAGGTCGTGCCGCCGCGCCTGGCCGGCTCGGCCATCGCCGCGATGAGCGCCACGCTGGGCGTGGGCGGTGCGATCGGGCTGCCGCTGTCGGCCTGGATCGTGCAGGTCGGCGACTGGCACGTGCTCTTCTGGGTGGCCGCCGGTCTCGGCGCAGCCGTGCTCGCCGCGATGCTCGTGCTGGTCCCCCGCGACCTCGACACCACGCCCGCCCGCTTCGACGTCGGCGGCGCGCTCGGCCTCGCGCTGGGCCTCGTCCTCTTCCTCGTCGGAATCTCCAAGGCCAGCGAGTGGGGCTGGACCTCGGGTCGCACCCTCGGCTTCATCGTCGTCGGACTGCTCGTGCTGGTCGCCTGGGGCGCCGTCGAGCTGCGCACCCCCGAGCCGCTCGTCGACCTGCGCGCCACGTCCCGCCTCCCCGTGCTGCTCACCAACGTCGCGGCCGTGGCGGTCGGCATGGGGATGATGGCGCAGGCCGTCGTGGTCCCCCAGCTGCTCCAGCTGCCGGAGGTGCTCGGCTACGGCCTGGGCCAGTCGATCCTCGCCGCCGGCCTCTGGATGGCGCCGGGCGGACTGATGATGATGGCCTTCGCACCGGTCTCCAGCCGGCTCATGCGCACCCTGGGCCCGAAGGCCACCCTGATGATCGGTGCCGCCGTCCTGGGTGGTGGCTACCTCCTGGCCCTCGTGATGACGGCCAGCGCCTGGCAGCTCGCCGTCGCCTCGATCGTCATCAGCGTCGGCGTCGGGATCGGGTACGCCGCGATGCCGGCGCTCGTGCTCGACGCCTCTCCCCCGCACGAGGCCGGCTCGGCCGTCGGCGTCAACGCGCTCTCCCGCTCGCTCGGCACCACCCTGGCTGCCGCCCTCATGGGCACGGTCCTCACCAGCAGCACCATGGACCTGGGCGGGATCGGCGTCCCGACCGAGGGAGCCTTCCAGGCCTGCTTCGTGATCGGTGCCGCTGCAGCGTTCCTGGGCGTGGCGATCGCGGCCCTCATCCCCCGCTCCCCCCGACCGCTCGAGGCAGCGCCGGCCACGTCGCCGGACGGCCAGCTCGCCCGCTCCTGACGCGACCCGGCTCAGAGCGAGTCGAGCCGGGGCACCACGTCGCGGCACACCGACTCGGTCCAGGCGACCGGGTCCTCGCCTCCGGGCATGAGGGCGACCAGGTCGACACCGGCGGCGGCGTACGACTGCATCTCCCGCAGGAACCCGTCGGTGTCGCCGGTCGGGTCGGCGGCGGTCACGATGGTCGTGCGGATCTCCGCCGGGTCCCGACCGACGTCCTCGCAGTGGCGACGCAGCACGTCGAGCTTGTGCCGGACGACCTCGGGGCTCTCGGCGAGGAGGTTGCAGGCGTCGGCGTACGTCGCCACGAGCCGCAGGGTCTTGCGCTCGCCGCTCCCGCCGACCAGCACCGGGGGCGCCGGCTGCTGCACGGGGCGGGGCACGCAGACGGTCTCCGCCAGGGAGTAGTGGGTGCCTTCGAAGGGTCCGTCGTCGTCGCTCCACATCTGCCGCACGATGTGCAGCGTCTCCTCCAGCCGCTCGAAGCGCTCGGAGGTCGAGGGGAAGGGCACGCCCAGCCCCTCGTGCTCGCGGGCGTACCAGGCGGCGCCGATGCCCAGCATCCCCCGGCCGCCGGACAGCACGTCGAGCGTGGTGACGGTCTTGGCCAGCAGTCCCGGCCAGCGGTAGGTGGTGCCGGTGACGAGCAGGCCCAGGCGCAACCGCTCCGTGACCGCCGCGAGGTAGCCGAGGGTCGTGTACCCCTCCAGCATCGGCTCGGCGGGCCCTCCCAGGTCCTCCATCTGGAACCAGTGGTCCATCGCGGTGAACCACTCCACGCCGCCCTGGTCGGCGACCCGGGCGGTCTCGCCGAGCCGCTCGACGAGGCGGGTCTCCCACTCCGGGTGGCTGAAGCTGGCGTAGTGCACTCCGACTCGCATGGAGGACACCTACGCCGGTTACGGTGGCGGACATGCCCGTCGAGACGCCGCACCTGCGCGTCGACCTCGGGCGGCTGCGACGCAACGTGCGCCACGTCGCGGAGCAGGCGGCCAGCGCCCGGATCGCGCTGCGACCGCACGCCAAGACCCACAAGAGCTTGGAGATCGCCAGGCTCCAGCTCGCGAGCGGCGCGGTCGGACTGACCGTGGCGACCGTCGGCGAGGCCGAGGCGTTCGTCCGCGGCGGCTGCACCGACGTCTTCATCGCCTACCCGATCTGGGTCGACGAGGGCCGCGCCCAGCGGCTGCGCGACCTCGCCGAGCAGGCCAGGGTGGCGATCGGCGTGGACTCCGTGGAGTCCGCCGCCAACGGCGGACGCCGCCTCGGCGGATCCGGCATCGAGGTGCTGGTCGAGGTGGACTCGGGGCACCACCGCACCGGCGTGCCCCCGAAGGACGCCGGGCACGTGGCGAAGGCCGCCGCCCGGGTCGGGCTACCGGTCCGGGGCGTCTTCACGTTCCCGGGCCACGGCTACGCGCGGGGAGCCGCCGACGAGGTGGTCGCGGCCGAGGCGACGGCCCTGCGCGTGGCGCGGGAGTCGGTGGAGGCCGCGGGCCTGGACTGCCGCGTCGTGTCGGGGGGCTCGACCCCCACGCTGGCCGCGAGCCTGGGCAGCGCTGGCGCCAGCGGCGACCTGGGGCGGGTGACCGAGCTGCGCCCCGGGGTCTACGTCTTCGGCGACGCCCAGCAGTGGGAGCTCGGCACGGTCGACCCCGACGACATCGCCCTCACCGCCCGGGCGACAGTGGTCAGCCACGCCGGCGGCCGGGTCGTGCTGGACGCCGGGTCGAAGGTGCTGGGCGCCGACCGCGCGGCGTACGCCACCGGCTACGGGCGGATCCTCGAGCGTCCGCGGGCGCGCGTCGTGTCGCTGGCCGAGCACCACGCGGTCGTGGAGTGGCCCGGCCGCCGCCCCCGCCTGGGGAGCCAGGTCGACGTCGTGCCCAACCACGTGTGCGCCGCGGTCAACCTCGCCGACGTGCTCTGGGTCGAGGAGGCCGGGCGGCTGCGCGCCTGGGACGTGGCGGCCCGCGGGCTCAACTCCTGACCGTCCTCAGTCCACTCCCAGGTGGGCGATCTACGATCGGCGCCATGCTGACCCGCCGCTCCCCCCGCTCGACGACGCGCGCCGTGGCCGCGCTGACCACCCTCGTCTGCCTCGGCGCGCTCTCCGCGTGCGGGGACGACGGCGAGGAGACCGCGACCGACACGCCTGCGGCCTCGGCCAGCGAGAGCGGCGACGCAGGCTCCTTCGAGCCGCCCGCCGAGGGCGAGTGCGCCTACCCCGCAGACGGCAGCCCGTCGGTGGAGGGCATCGAGGCCCCGCCGGCGGACCCCGAGGTCGAGGGCGAGGTCGACGTCACGATCGCCACCAGCGCCGGCGAGATCGCCGCGACCCTCGACGCCGACCGCACACCGTGCACGGTGGGCTCGTTCGTCTCCCTGGTGGAGCAGGGCTACTTCGACGGCACCGAGTGCCACCGCCTCACCACGCAGGGCATCTTCGTCCTGCAGTGCGGCGACCCGACGGCCACCGGCACGGGCGGCCCCGGCTACACGATCCCCGACGAGCTGACCGGCGACGAGACCTACCCCGCCGGCACGCTGGCTATGGCCAAGACGCCCTACCCGGACTCGGGCGGCTCGCAGTTCTTCATGGTCTACGAGGACACGCCGCTCCCGGCCGAGTACACCGTCTTCGGCCAGGTGGACAAGGCCGGCGTCGAGGTGTTGCGCGAGGTCGCGGCCGACGGGACGGCGACCGGCCAGCCCGACGGTCCCCCGGCGACCCCCGTGGTGCTGGAGACCGTCAGCGCAGGCTGAGCCCGGAGGGGGTCAGCGCAGGCTGAGGTCGACCCCGCTGAGCCGCACCGAGGCGTCCCAGCACGCCCGGGCGAGATCCGGGTCGGAGGCGCGGGCGCTGCGCCCCACCAGGGTCGGCCAGCCGAAGAACTCCTTGAACCCGTCGGGGCCGACGTAGGAGTTCCCGGGCACGTCCATGGTCGCGGCGTACAGCGTGGGCAGCGCGCCGCGCCACACGGGCATGCCGACGAGGTGGTGCCCCCACGAGCCGATCCAGCTCAGCCACCCACGCCCGCTGCTCGCGGTGATCGCGGTGGCGGTGGTGCCGGGGTGCGCGCCGGTGACGCGCAGCGAGGAGCCCCGCTCGCTGAGCCGGCGCTGCAGCTCCAGGAGGAACAGCATGTTGGCGAGCTTGGAGGCGGCGTACGCCGCGTAGGGCTGGTAGCCCCGCCGGGCCCAGTCCAGGTCGGTGACGTCGAGGTCGCCGTGGTGGTGGGAGTTGCTCGAGACGACCACGACCCGGTCACCGATCCGCGGGAGCATCCGCAGGGCGAGCGCGTGGTGGCCGAGGTGGTTGGTGGCCAGGTGCAGCTCGACCCCGTCGACCGACGTCGCCTGCGGCACCCCGAGGATGCCGGCGTTGTTGACCAGCACGTCGACGTCGCCGATGCGCTCGGCGAAGGCCTGCACCGACGACAGGTCCGAGACGTCGAGCCGCTCCACGACCGCCCGGCCGGGTCCGGTCATGCCGGCAGCCGCCTCGGCGCCCTTCTCGGGGTTGCGCACCGCCAGCACGACCTCGGCCCCGCGGTGCACCAGCACCTTGGCGGTGAGCAGGCCGATGCCGCTGGTGGCGCCGGTGACGACGAAGCGCCGCCCGTGCTGGGCCGGGACGGCGGTCCAGGGCGCGCCGGTCACGGCTGCGCGGGCTCCGCTCCGGAGGCCGGGGCGGGCCGGGCGGCGACGGAGTCGTCGGAGGGCTCGAGGAGACCGCCGGACAGGTCGCCGGTGCGGTACTGCACCGGGTCGCCGAGGGTCACGGTCCGGCCGACGGTGCACAGCCGGTCCTGGATCTTCTGCACGGAGCGGGCCAGCGACTCCCGCGCCGCATCGCCGCCCTCACCCTCGGGGAAGCTGACGTCGAAGGTGACCGTGAGCCCGGTGAGGTGGTTGCCGCCCTCGTCGCGGACCTTGTGGCCCGAGGCGTGCGCGGCGAAGGAGGCGAAGGGAGCGCGCTTGCCGGTCAGGAAGTCCAGGTCGATCGCCCCGCACCCGGCCAGCGCCGCCAGCAGCAGCTCGACCGGGGTGAAGTCCGGGTCCTCCCCGGAGCCGATCGGCAGCACTCCCCCGCGACCGTTGGTCGCCTTGTAGCGCCTCTCGCCGATCCGGACCATGTCGATCTCGCGCAGGGTCTCGTCGCGGGCCGTCTGGGTTCCCGCCTGCTCCTCAGCCATGGGCACAGCGTGCCAGAGCGGACGGCGGTCCACCGCCAGGGTCCCCGACCGGGTGAACGACACGCCGACGACTTGATCGAGCAGCGCGTCCCCGGCACGGTGGACAGCTGACCGAACGCACGCGAGACGGAAGGCGAGCCATGCTCACCCTCACCCAGAACGCCACGCTCATCGTCAAGGAGATCGCCGACCAGCAGGGCGGCGCCGCGGGATCCGGACTCCGGATCTCCGCCGAGCCCGGCCCGGAGGTGGGCCTCAACGTCACCACGGCCGAGACCGCCGAGCCCGGCGACCAGGTCCTCGAGCAGGACGGCGCGACCGTCTACCTCGACGAGAACGCCGCCAGCATGCTCGACGACAAGGTCCTCGACGCCGCCGTCGACGAGGGCGGCCGCGTCGAGTTCGCCCTCGGCGTCCAGGGCTGAGCCCAGATCCACCGATGATCGCCGTCGCGAGCGGCACCAGGCGGGTGCGCTGGCAAGGCGCCGGCGCGAAGGCCTGCTGGGTGCCCGTCGAGCGTCGGCAACGCAGCCAGGGCGCCCGCATGGTGTCGCGTAGCAGGCGAGGAT
>WLJH01000068.1 GCA_009701885.1 Actinomycetota bacterium | reverse complement strand
GGTCGGCAGCCCGGCCTCCCATGACGACGTCAACGACTCGGGCCGGACCAGGACCGGCGCGGAGCCGACCAGCAGTGCGGCGCCAATGACCACGACCGCCCCTATCGGGCGTGCCTTGCCCTCACCGACCACCCAGGCAAGCATGGCGCCGGCCAGGGCTACCAGGAAGCTGACGCCGCTGGCGCCGACCCAGGGCAGCCACAGCGCGAACGGGGTGTCCAACGTGGCCCAAGCCAGCCGGGTCCACGGAAACCCACCGAGCGGCCAGGTCGACATCGCGGTCTCGACCGCCACCCACACACCCGCTGTCCACACCGGCCAGCCGCGCAACCGGCGCACCAGCGCGATCCCGAGGCCCGCGAGGGCGTAGCAGCCGGCGACAACGGGGCTCAGCAGCAGCCAGGCGTCGGTGCCGACGGCCCGCATCCACCCCGTCAGGACAAGCGTGTAGCCGAGCCCGAACAACAACCCGAGAAGCAACGAGTAGCGCAGGGACACCCGTTGAAGGAGAAGCACCAGCGCTGCGATCGCCAACGGTAGGAGCCAGCGCTGCTCCCACGGGGCACTGGCTCCCGCGGCGGCAACCCCGGCCAGCGATGCCGCCGTCAGGCCTGCGAGCCGGTGGCGGCGCCGTGGCCGGTCGACGGATGCACATGCCGTGTCGCCCGCTTCAGCCGCACGGGCCGCTAAGGGAGTTGGAGGCGTGGGGGGCGGGGAAGGAACGGGCGCTGGTGTCACCGCTTACTCCGGTCGGGTCAGAGAGTCCAGGAGCTTGGCGAGCTCCTCGGTGGAGGCTTCCCCGATCACCCGGTCCACCACGTTGCCGTCTGGGTCCAGGGCGAGTGTCACCGGCAATCCGGGGACGCGGGTGTCGTTGAGCACGACCCCGTCGACGTCCACGAGCTGCGGGTATCCCACGCCTGTGCTGGCCAGAAAGTCCGCGGCCGCCTCCGGTCGGTCCTGGGTGTTGATGCCGACGAACCGGATGTCGGGGTTGCGTTCAGCGGCCTCCGCGAGTATCGGCATCTCCTTGCGACACGGTCCACACCACGACGCCCACAGGTTGACCACGGCCGGACCGGCCAGCCGGGACGCGTCCACCGTTCTTGACTCGTTCAGACAAGGCAGGTCCACCGCTGGCAGCCGGTCAGGGCTCTCCTGCCCGGTGCCGTCGCGCTCCAGCCCGGCGCAACGATCGAGCCCGGCCACCGCGATCGGTTCGACCGGCGGAGCCGCGAAGTCCTCTATCGGGGCGTCGCGCGATGGTGCGCCGCACGCGGAGAGCAAGGCGGTCGTCAGCCCCCAAGCGAGTGTCCATCTCAAGACTCGTCGTTGGCGTGCGGTCGGTCGTGCCACGTGCCTGCCTGCTCTCTGGTTGCCGGTGCAACCCGGCGGGGGTGGACAGAGCTGCTATGTAGGGTAGTAGGCGTCCTGCGGCGCGATCGGCGCGCACCTTTGAGACACGAGGAGTAGCACTGCGATGACGAGCCGTCGCCGGGGAGGGGCGCGCGCCGCGGCCGCCCTCGTCGTGGCCACCATGGGACTAGTGGGACTATCAGCGTGCACAACGGACCCCGGTACGCCCACAGCTACCGACGGCGTTGTTGAGGTTATCGCGCCGCAGGATCGGCAACAGGTCAAGCCGTTCACCGGCGAACTGCTCGATGGCGGCGACTTCGACAGCGCCTCCCTGGCGGGCAAGGTGGTCGTCTACAACGTGTGGGGCTCCTGGTGCGCGCCCTGTCGCACCGAAGCCCCTGTGTTGAAGCGAGTCTCGGAGGAAACCCGAGATCTGGGGGTGCGGTTCGTCGGGATCAACGTGCGCGACAACGACGCCGCCGCGCGAGCGTTCGAGGACAGCTACGGCATCGAGTATCCGAGCATCACCACTGACACCTCAAGCGATGCGGTGCTCGCCTTCGGCCCGGCGCTGCCACCCAGCGCTGTTCCGAGCACCCTGGTCGTCGACACCGAGGGTCGCCTCGCGGCCAGGATCGTCGGACCCACGGATTACTCGACCTTGTCGACGATCGTCACCGAGACCGCCGCGGAATCGGACCCAGACCAGTGACTGACGTCCAGACACAGGCGACCGAAACCACCCCAGCAGGTTCGACGCCCGCGCCGCCGTCCTGGGGATGGCTGCGGTGGGCGTGGCGGAACCTGACCTCGATGCGCACCGCGGTGATCCTGCTCGCGCTGCTCGCGCTCGCCGCGATCCCCGGCTCACTGTTCCCGCAGCGCAACGTCGCCAGCGACCCGGCCGCGGTGATCAACTACGCACGAGAGAACCCCCGCATCGCGCCGTGGCTGGACCGGCTCGGGATGTTCGACGTCTACGCCTCCTCCTGGTTCGCCGCCATCTACGTCCTGCTGCTGGTCTCGATGACCGGATGCGTCCTGCCGCGCTCGCGTCGACTGTGGCAGTCGGTACGCGGCGCTCCCCCGCCGGCCCCGCGCAACCTGGGCCGGCTCGAGGGGCACCGCACCTGGGACACCAAGCAGGAGCCGGTCGAGGTGATCGCGACCGCGGCGGCGCACCTGCGCCGCAAGGGGTTTCGCGTCGTCACCACTGGCGAGGAGGTCCGCGCCGAGCGGGGCTACCTGCGGGAGGTCGGCAATCTCGCTTTCCACCTCTCTCTGTTGGTGTTCCTGGTCGGGATCGCTGCCGGCAGGCTGTTCGGGTTCGAGGGCCGGGTCGCCGTCGCCGAGGGCGGGACTTTTGCAAACGATCTTTCCCAGTACGACGCTTTCACCCCCTCGGCATGGACTGATGTGGACGGCCTGGAACCGTTGTCCTTCCGGCTCGAGGAGTTCGACGTCTCCTACCAGACCAGCGGCCCCAACCTCGGCCAGCCGACAGAGTTCGCGGCCCGGCTCGCCTACCGCGCCGGCAGCGCTCAGGAGAAGACCATCACCGTCGAACCGAACCACCCCCTCGACGTCAACGAGACCAAGTTCTTCCTCACCGGCAACGGCTACGCCCCACTGATCACGGTCCGCGACGGCCGCGGCGAGGTCGTGTTCACAGGGCCGGTGATCTTCTTGCCCCTGGATTCAAGTTTCGCCTCCGACGGCGTGGTCAAGGTGCCGGACGCCCAGCCGACCCAGCTGGCCTTCGAGGGCTTCTTCCTGCCCACCGCCGACATCGGACCGCAAGGGCCCTACTCGGCGTTCCCCGACGCGTTGAACCCCCAGTTGTTCCTCACCGCCTACACCGGTGACCTCGGGTTCGGCGACGGCGTACCGCAGTCGGTATTCACCCTCGACAAGGACCAGCTCACCCAGGTGCGCCAAAACGGCCAACCCCTCAGCCAGGCGCTCTCGGTGGGAGAAACCATGCGGCTGCCCGGTGGTCAAGGCAGCCTCACGTTCGACGGGGTCTCCCGGTTCGCGAACTTTCAGGTCGCCTACGACCCTGGCAAGGAGATCACCCTGGTGGCGGCGGTCGTCCTCATGGTCGGGCTCACCGCCTCGCTCGTCATTCGCCGCCGCCGAGTCTGGCTGCGGCTGCGACCCACCGAAGACGGCGGGTCCCTGGTCGAGGTTGCCCGCTACTCCCTGACCCGCCGCGAACCCCCGCCCGACGAGATCGAGAACCTCATGGCCGCACTGCACCGCCCGGACCGCTCCGCCACCGCAAGCAAGGACGCTCCCGCATGATGTTCGACGCACAGACATTCGCCCAGCTCTCCAACGGTCTGGTGTACTCCGCCATCGCCGTCTACGCGCTGGCGCTGCTGGCCTACGCCGCCGAAACCGCCGGCCGGGTAGCAACCACCGGCACGGTGGGCGCCGACTCCCAAGCCCGCAGCCGGCTGGTGGGCGCCGCCACGATCGGCGCCGGCTCACCGGACCGCAGCCGGCTGGCAGACGCCGCCCCGGTGGTCGACGACCCACCCTCCCGCAGCCGCCAGCTGGGCGCGGTGGGCACGTCGCTGACCGTACTGGCGTTCGGGCTCAACCTCGGCGGCGTGGTCACCCGGGGCCTCGCCGCCGGCCGGGCGCCATGGGGCAACATGTACGAGTTCGTCCTCGTCTGCGCGCTCACGGCCGCCGCGGCGTACCTGGCATTCCTGTCCCGGCGCCCGGTACGCGCCTTCGGCGTGTGGATCGTGGCCATCGTCCTGCTCGCCCTCGGCCTGGCCGTCACCGTCCTCTACACCCCCGCCGGCGACCTGGTACCGGTGCTGGACTCGTACTGGCTGGTGATCCACGTCGCCGCCGCGATCACCGCCGGCGGGGTCTTCACCGTCGGAGCTGTGGCGACCGCCCTGTTCCTGGTGCGCCACCGCCAAGAACGACGCGGCACCGCACAGGAGCCCCGGGGGCGCTACGCCGCCAGCCTGCCCACCACGCGCACCCTGGAGCAGGTCGCCCACACCGCCCACATCTTCGCCTTCCCGATCTGGACCTTCGCGGTGATCGCCGGCGCCATCTGGGCCGAGAACTCCTGGGGCCGCTACTGGGGCTGGGACCCCAAGGAAACCTGGGCCTTCATCACCTGGGTCTGCTACGCCGCCCACCTCCACGCCCAAGCGACCGCCGGGTGGCGCGGCGTCCGCGCCTCCTGGTTCGCCCTCGCCGGCTACGCCGCGTTCCTGTTCAACTTCTTCGGGGTCAACCTGTGGATCACCGGCCTCCACTCCTACGCCGGCGTCTAACGCACGCCCATCGGCCCAGGACTCGTAGTCTCCAAGACGCACCGGCGCGGACTCCCCAGCCCTTCACCACGACAGGACCAGAATCATCATTGCCATGAACGCCAGCGACCTGGTGATGTCGGGACCGCTCGTAGTCGCGGCACTGCTAGCGATCGCCGCAGGACTGGTGTCCTTCCTCTCTCCGTGCTGCCTTCCCCTCGTGCCCGGTTACCTGTCCTACGTCGCCGGGATGTCCGGCGCGGAGAACCACCAACCCACCGACGCGTGCGCCACCGGAACCTCCCCCGACAGCTCCACCGCGACGAAGACCGAGACCAGCACGACCACCGCCCGTGCGCCCGGCACACGCCGGGTGGTCCTGGGCGCCGTCCTGTTCGTCGCCGGATTCGCCGCGGTGTTCACCAGTTACGGCGTCCTGTTCGGCACCTTCGGCGCCCTGCTGATCGCCCATCAAGAGACGCTGGTCCGCGTCCTGGGTGGCCTCACCATCGTCTTCGGATTGATGTTCACCGGCCTGTTCTGGCGACTTCCCATCGCTAGCCGCAGCCTCAAGCTCGGCTACCGCCCGCGCGCCGGACTCGCCGGCGCACCGCTGCTGGGTGTCATGTTCGGACTCGGCTGGACCCCATGCATCGGACCCACCCTCGCCGCCGTGCTCACCTTGGCCACCAGCAGCGCCGGCGCCGGCCGCGGCGCCTTCTTGTCCTTCGCCTACAGCATCGGCCTGGGGATCCCGTTCATCGTGGCGGCGTTCTCCGTCTCCCGGGCAATGGCCCGGCTTCAGTGGGCGCGACGCCACGCATCCACCGTGATGCTCATCGGCGGGCTGGTCATGATCGCGCTCGGCATCCTCCAAGTCAGCGGCCTATGGCTCGACTTGATGACACGGCTCCAAGGCGTGGTCGCCAACTGGCAGACGCCGATCTAGCCGATCTGACCAGTGATACCGCAGACGTGTCTTGTCCCGGGAGCTACCCGGCGTGCCGGGCGGGCTTGTCACCGGCTGTGGTGGGCACCAGTCGCGGGACGAGCCGGATGTAGACGAGCATCCCGATCAACTCCACGAGCGTTTGGGTGACCACGATGGCTGGGGTGATGGCGTAGCCCGTCGGCAGGGCGAGCGCGAGCGGCAGGACCACCAAGGAGTTGCGGGTCGCCCCGGTGAAGATGAGTGCTCGGGAGCGGCCGGGGTCGAGGCGAGCGGCACGCGCGGCGGCGAGTCCCAGGAACGCCATGGCAACCAAGAATCCGACGTAGACGGGGACCACCGTGAGCACCTCCTCAAGCCGGCCTTCCAGCCTCGGGACCTGGCTCCCCACTACGACGAACAGGGTGAGGGCCATCAGGGGGACCATCGCGGCCGTCATCCCGCGAGAGACCGCGACACCGGCGCGGTGACGCGCCGCGAGGGCCTCGGTGACCCAGGCCAGGGCGAGGGGCAGCACGATCAGGACCGCGAAGGCCTCGAGAAACGGCTCGACCTCGACGATGTCGGCGAGCTCGGCCCCCAGGAAGAGCCACAGCAGCATCGGAAGGGCCACCATCTGGGTCAGCATCAGCAGCGGCGATGCCGCGACCAGCCGCTGACTATCTGCGCCGGCCAGCCCAGAGAACACGATCACGTAGTCGATGCAGGGCGTCAGGAGGGTCAGCAAGACCCCAATGAGCACCGCCCGGGGCAAGGGTACGAACATGGTGAGCGCGGCGACGACCACCGGGACGATCGCAAAGTTCAGAAGGAGAGCAGTGACAAGGAACCGGATGTCACGAAACGCCCCGACCACCTTGGTGAGCGGCACTTGGAGGAATGTCGCATAGAGCACCGCGCCGAGCACCGGATAGATGGTGAGCTCGAGCAGATGTGAGCTCCCGGGCCAAGCCATGCCGACCCCAGCACCCGCCGCCACGCCGGTGAGGTAGATGGCGATCTGGTGACGCTCCAGCCGCCCCACCACGAACAACACGGACTCCGTTTCACAGATCGGATCGCGAGGCCGCGCGACGACCAGGCAGCAGCTCCCCTGCGACGCGGGCACGGCAGGCAGGCACAGCCGAATCTTACGCAGACCCGGACCGCTCACGCGCGCCGTGGCGGAGCCGCGCCGTGATTGTTCGAGGCGATCCTCGATGCCCAGTCCGGTGCCGATCGCCGCGACGTGGCTCTCGTCGCCGGTGGACCGAGTCACGGACCACACCCGCGCCCCGGCTTTGAAGGCCTCAAGCAGCCGGGCAACGGCCTGACTTGCCTGGCTCCTGGCGAGTCTCCCTGCAGACCCGGACTCGGTCGTTTCGCACCAAGGCTCCTGTCTTAGCCGCCTAGGTCGCGCCGCTTCGCCAGACCTCAACCCGCACCCTCAACGGGGGACATACCCCTGCGCCACTGAAAGTGTTGGCAATGCCGCGTCAACGGACCGGCCGCCGCCAGCCGCGTGGGACACGGCCGCCGCACCAGGAGCTCGCTGTACTGGGGGAGTCAAGCCGCGGCAACGCCCGGCATCGCGGTGAGTGCAATGCCGGGCGCTGCAACGCTTCAGGTCGTGCCTCAGGGCCTCGGTCCGGGAATCCTGCTCGGGGTGCGACCGAGCAGCGTCCGGAACAGATCGGTCTGGTCGATGACGCCGGTGACATTGGCGCCCTGCGGCCCCGACGCCGCGACCCGGATCTGGGCGCCGGTGTGGTCGGAGCCGGTGTCGCTGGTGGAGTATGCGACGGTCATCGGGTCGCCGTCGGCGGTCTGCAGGGTCGCTACCTGCTTACCGTCGCTGACGCCGCCCACGATCTGGGTGGAGTGCGCGTGGTCGCCGGTGACGATGATCAGTGTGTCGGGGTTCTTCGCCTGGAAGGCCAGGGCGACTTGGACCGCCTCGTCGAGCTCGCGCAGGTCACCGATGGCGCCGCAGATGTCCGAGCCGTGCTCCTGCTTGTCGATCATCGCGGACTCGGCCTGAAGGAAGAATCCCTTGGGGTTGTCCAGGAGTTCGATGGCCTTTTCGGTCATCGTCGACAGGTCCGGCTGGTTGCCGCGGTCGGCTTCCTGGCACTTCGTGGTGGGACCCCCGGCACCGGGCGGGGCGGTCGCGACCAGCGGCTTGTACATCGGGGTCATGTTGCCGCCGGCGAACAGTCCGAGCACCGGCCCGTCGTCGAGCGAGGTCACTGCCTCCAGGTCCGCCTTGTCCTCGAGCACTCGGTATCCGTGCTGCTGCTGGGCGTAGTCCAGCACGGTAGGACCGGCGTCAGTGGCCTGGGAGTATCGGTTCAGGCCGCCGCCCATGAGCACGTCGACCTCGTTGTCAACCAGTTGCTCGGCAATGGAGCCCTTGCCCCCGGCCGACTTCCGCGCGGACGGGCAACTCGCCATATCGAGGGGGCCCTGGCAGGCTCGCGCGTTGATGTGCGAGGCGGCCGCGGCCGGGGTCGCGTCGGTGATCTCGGACGTGGTGATGTTGCCGACCAGCCGGCCGTCCCGCTTATAGCGTTCCAGCACGGTCTCGTAGTCCTCCCCGGGCACGTTGGCGGCAACGCTCGGGCCTTGGGAGATCCGGCCGTCAACCGTCTTCTTGCCCGTCGACCATCCGCTCGCGGTCGGCGCGGAGTCAGACACGTAGGCGATCGGATAGTCCGGGCCCGGCCCGACCTTGAGACCATAGGTCGTCATCGCCCCCGTGAACGGGAGCGCATCGAGACCCGGGAAGCGGCCACCAGCGCCGACCTCGTAGTTGCGCGCAGCGGTGATCATCGAGTCATCCATGCCGTCCCCGATGATGAGGATGACGTTGCGCGGCTTGGCCGACTTGATCTCCTTGGCCAGGGCGGCAGACCGGTCGCCGGTGAACCCTGGCTCTGTGGAAGTCTGGATGGCAGCTGAGGCGGCCACGCCGCCGACAGCCATCAAGCCGGCGAGCGCGCCAGCGGCAGTTATTACGCGCTTGTTCCGGCGCATTGAGGTTCCTTTCGTCGGGTCAGAACCGCAGGATCATCGGCCATCGTTTCGGCTCGGGGAGAGCTGCCCGAAGGAGTGGTGACGATTGAATGACCGCAGGGAGACGATGGGCTTGCGCCCGCCCGCGATCTTCGGGCCGCCGCATCGCGTCTTGTCATCGCGCTGCGTCGAGCCGGCCAACCGAAGCGGTGGCGCCCTCAGCACGTTGCCCGTGGAACCAGGCGACCTGTGCCTGGCGGAGCGGGCGGCGCCATCTGACGGCTGAGGATCAGCACGGTCACTCGAGATGATCAAAGCGGCCGGGCGCACCCGTCGGTCTCCGCAGCACCCTTCTTCCGGTGTGGGCGGGAACGCTCTGCTGAAAGCTGCCGGACGCGGAGTCGCTTTGATGAGCAGGTTTGACGGGGGACAAGGCCATGGCGGCGGCAGTCAAGGGGACAGCAGCCACCTGAACGCAGGATAGAACACGCCGGCCGCGACGCGAGTTCCCGCGACGCTGTAGATGAACGCGAACAGTGTTCTGCCGGATGTTCGACCTGGTCGCCTGGAACAGCTTCGGGCGTGACATCCCGGTGAGGTCGCCATTGAGCAGGGTGATCCCGGCGCTGTCGATGGCTACGTCGATTCCGACGCCTATCGCAGTGCCCACCTCGGCGCGGCCACCGGGCAGCCCACTTCCCCCATCTACTATCAGAGTTAGTAGACTCTTGCCGACGGCGCGTCGACGATCTGGTTTTCGGGCTCTTCGTACTTCAGGTGGGGATGAGGGTGTCGAGTCCTCCGCCGATGAGCAGCATGCGTAGCCGGTAGTTGTCGTAGTTGCGGAAGCCGCGGGCGACGCGGCGGTGGAGTTCGATGAGTCCGTTGATGGCTTCGGTGCCGC
>WLJH01000067.1 GCA_009701885.1 Actinomycetota bacterium | reverse complement strand
GCGGGGCGCGCGCCACGGGTCGCGGCGCGGCGACGGTGGCCCGGGCGACGGGCCGCGCGACGGCGTACGTCGGCACCCAGGCGCGCCGCGCGGCGGGTGCGCAGGGTGCGGAGGACTCCGGGCTCAACCGGCTGATCTACCTGCACTTCTTCAACACCGCCGGCGACGCCGCGGTGGCGATCTCGCTGGCCGGGTCGCTGTTCTTCCAGGTGCCCTCGGGCGAGGCCCGCGGGCAGGTGGCGCTCTTCCTCGGGCTGACGATGCTGCCGTTCGCGATCGTCGCGCCGCTGATCGGGCCGTTCCTGGACCGCTTCTCCCACGGCCGCCGCTGGGCGATCGGGTCGACCATGGCGCTGCGCGCCTTCCTGTGCTGGGCGCTGGCCGGCGCGATCTCGACCGGGGACTCCCCGTGGCTGTTCGCGGCGGCCCTGGGCGTCCTGGTCTCCTCCAAGGCGTACGGCGTCACCCGGGCCGCCGCGGTGCCGCGACTGCTCCCCGACGGGTTCACGCTGGTCAAGGCCAACGGGCGGGTCTCGCTCTCGGGGATCGTCGGGGCGTCGGTCTCCGCTCCCCTCGCGGGCCTGGCCTCGCTGGCGGGCTCGGAGTGGTCGCTGCGCTACGCGTTCGTGCTCTTCGTGGCCGCGACCGTCTTCGCGATCCGGCTGCCGGAGAAGGTCGACTCCTCGGCCGGCGAGGAGGACCTCGTGCTGACCGGCGACTCCGCCGCGCGCACCGGGCGCCGGCCACGCACCCGCATCCCCAGCGCGGTGGCGTTCGCGCTGCGGGCCAACTGCGGGCCGCGGTGGATGAGCGGGTTCCTGCTGATGTTCATGGCCTTCCTGCTGCGCGAGAACCCGCCGCCGTCGGGACTGTCGGCGGAGGTGCTCATCGGCCTCGTGGTCGGTGCCGCCGGCGCCGGCAACGGCCTGGGGGTCGCCGCGGCCTCGCTGCTGAAGCGGATCAACCCCTCGGTCACCGTGGTGCTGGCCCTGCTCGCCGACGCGACGCTGGCGCTGGTGGCGACGCTGTTCTACGGCGTGCTGCCGCTGGTGCTGCTGGGCCTGTTCGCCGGGCTGACGCAGTCGCTGGCGAAGTTCTGCCTCGACGCCACGATCCAGCGCGACGTGCCGACCCGGGTGCAGGCCTCGGCGTTCGCTCGCTCGGACACCACGTTGCAGCTGGCGTGGGTCATCGGCGGGTTCGTCGGCATCGCGCTGCCGCTCGACCCGCCGCGACTCGGGCTCGGGGTGGCGTTCGCGGTGCTGGCGGCGTGGTCGGTCTTCGTGCTGGCCAGCAAGCGGGCTGCGGCGCGGAGCGGGCCGGTGCCGGTCGCGGGGTGACGGGCCGCGCCAGCGGACCCGTCGTCGGTGGTCGAGCGAGCGGCGCGGCTGAGGGACGAAGCCGCGACCCGCGTGTCGAGACCGGGTGACGCGATCACCGACCGCGACCACCGCGATCGGGCTGATCAGCCGTCGAGCTCGTCGGCCAGCGCGCGCAGCACCTTGGCGGTGCGGGCGCCGGCGGCCTTGTCGGGGTGCCGGCCGTGGCGGTAGGCCTCGGAGGTGGCGTCGAGCAGCCGGATGACGTCCTCGACGATCGTGACCATCTCGTCGGGCTTCTTGCGCTTGGCCTCGGCCCGGTTGCGGCTGACCGACGCGGGCGCGTCGAGGATGCGCACCTGCAGCGCCTGGTCGCCGCGGCGCCCCTGGGCGATCCCGAACTCGACCTTCGTCCCGGCCTTGAGCGAGGTGGTGCCCTCGGGCAGCGCCTCGGCGCGCACGTAGACGTCAGGCCCGGACTCCTGGGACAGGAAGCCGAAGCCCTTCTCGGCGTCGTACCACTTCACCTTGCCAGTCGGCACTGCACTCGTTCCTCGTTCGGGGGTGGGGCTGCAGCCGTGTGGCCGGAGCCGGGTAAGGATATGCAGGCGGGTGGTGGACCCACCATCGGGATCCGTACGACGAGGGCCGCACCGCGCCCGGACGGCCGGCCCGCGCAGCGGCTCAGCGGCGCACCAGGTCGGGCGCGAGGGTCGCGACGCCGACCACCAGGCCACTGAGGCTGGCCAGCAGGAGCAGCAGGGTCCAGACGACCGAGGGCACCAGGGTCAGCCGGGCGAGCTGGTCGGGGTCGGAGCCGCGACGGCCGGCCCGACCGGCCACGAGCAGCTCCACGAGCGGGCGGGGTGCCGCGAGCAGCAGGAGCCAGGTGACGAGCAGGGCCGCCGCGGTCTGGGTCCGCGCTCCGGCGTACCAGGTCACGAGGGCGACGGCGGTGCCGACCACGAGCACCACGAGCAGCCCGAAGGCGTTGCGGATCCACAGCAGGACGCCGACGAGCATCACGACCAGCGACCACAGCAGGAGCAGCGCCCGGCCGTCGGCGAGCAGCAGCGCTGCGCCGAGGCCGAGGACGGCGGGCGCGAGGTAGCCGGCCGCGAGCATCGCGACCATGCCGGGACCGCGCGGGCGACCGCGGGAGAGGGTGACGCCGCTGGTGTCGGAGTGCAGCCGGATGCCCTGGAGGCGCCGGCCGACCAGCAGGGCGACGAGCGCGTGCCCGGCCTCGTGGACGAGCGTGACGCCGAGCCGCACCCGCGGCCAGGTGAGCGGCCAGACCACGAGGACCGCGGCCACCGCCCCGAGGAGCAGCACCGTGGTGGCCCCGGGCAGCGGCTGCCGGGAGCCGAGGTCGGTCCAGACACGCGACCAGGCGTCGCGGGCCGGGTCGTTCACCCGGCGAGCCCGCCGAGCCCGTCGCGCACGTGGTCGTCGAGCCAGTCCGGGAACTCCAGCAGCGACTCCAGCACCACGTCGGTGCCGGCGTCGAGCAGCTCGGAACGGGTGCACCCACCGGTGAGCACCGAGACGCTGAGCGCGTCGGCGGCGTGCGCGCCCTCGACGTCGTGGACGTGGTCGCCGACGTAGACCCCGGCGCCCTCCTCGCGCAGCACCTCGGACTTGCCGACGCCCCACACCCAGCCCTCGAGCCGGTCCGCGCGCAGGTCGAGGTGGTCGAGGTGGAGCCGGGCGTTGGGGGTGAACTTGCCGGTGACGACCAGGACCCGGCCGCCGTGGCCACGCACCGCGTCGAGGGCGGCGTGGGCACCCGGGAGCGCAGGGACCGACGTAATGGCGTGGTCGGGGTAGAGCGCCCGGAACCGGTCCCCCGCCGGGCCGATCTGCTCCTCGGGCACGTGCCCGGCGAGGAGGTGCTCCAGCGGCGGTCCGAGCCGCTCGGTCATCTGCTCGACCGGGAAGTCCACGTCCAGCTCGCGACCGAGCGCCCGCAGCACGTCGGCGAAGCCGGGCACGGTGTCGATCAGGGTCATGTCGAGGTCGAAGCCGACGACCGGCCCGGTCGTGGGGGTCGGTCCGGCGCTCACGGGCCCAGGTTAGGCAGGGTCCCCTCGCCGGCTGGAACCGTCGACCGCGGGACGCCCGTGGACGCATCGGTCACAATGGTGCGCTCGGGCACCGTGCGTCTCGCCGTGCCCGCCCTGCCGACGTACGACGGAGAGCACCGTGGACCCGCACCGCCTGCCGCGCCGCGGGCTCCGGGGCGCCCTCACGACCGGCCTCGCGGTCGGTCTGGCGGCGGTGCTGGCGGCCCCCGCAGCCCTGCTCACCGGGGCGCCGGCCGCCGCGGACGAGCGCCGCGACCTCTACCTCGTCACCCTCGACGGTCCCGGCCTGGCGGGCACCGCCCCCGGCCTGGCCCGCGACCTGGCCGGCCTGCAGCTGCGGGCCCGGCAGGACGCGGTGCTCGACGCGGTGGACGCCCCGCCGCCGGCGTACCGCTACGAGAGCGCGCTGAGCGGGGTCGCCGTCGAGCTCACCGCCGACCAGGCGGCCACGTTGGCGGTCGAGCCGGGGGTCGCGCGCGTGGAGGTGGACCGGGTCCGCCCGCTCGCCGGCCGCGGGGGTGCTGGCGACCCGGCACGGCTCAGTCCGGGCGGCTCGGCCCGCGGCGGCGCCGGCACCGTGATCGGCCTGGTCGACACCGGCCTGGACCCCGACTCCCCGCTCTTCGCCGCCAGCCCCCGGCTCGGCCGCGCGCCGTCGGGCCCGGCCGCGGACTGCCGGACCGAGCCCGGCTGGGGCCCGGGCTGGTGCACCGAGAAGGTGGTGGCGGGCGCGTGGTTCGTCGAGGGCTTCGGCACCGACCGGCTCGCGAGCTCTGCCCGGCTGTCCCCGCTCGACGACACCGGGCACGGCACCCAAGTCGCCTCGATCGCCGCCGGCAACGCCGACGTCGCCGTGCGGCTGCGCGGCGAGGAGGTCGGCCGCTACTCCGGGGTCGCGCCGCAGGCGCGGCTCGCCGTCTACAAGGCCTGCTGGACCGCTCCCGACCCCGACGACGACGGCTGCTCGACGGCCGACCTGGTCGCCGCCGTCGACCGGGCGACCGCCGACGGCGTGGACGTGCTCAACCTGTCGGTCGGCGGCCCGGCCGACCTGGACACCCTCGCGCTCGCCCTGCTCGGTGCCGCGGAGGCCGACGTCGTGGTCGTGGGTGCGGCCGGCAACGGCGGCGCCGGGGGGACCGCGCACGCCGCGCCCTGGGTCACCACCGTGGGCGCCGTGACCGGTCCGCGACGCGAGGGCGAGGTCCGCCTGGGCGGCGGCACCCGGCTCGTCGGCGCGAGTGCCGCCACCGAGCGCTCGCCCCGAGCCCGGCTGGTGCGGGGCGCCGACGCCGCTGCGCCGGGAGCCACGCGCGAGCAGGCGCGACGCTGCGTCCCGGGCTCCCTCGACACCGCCCTCGTGGCCGACCGGATCGTGCTCTGCGACCGCGGCGGCGTCGGGCGGGTCGACAAGTCCCAGGCCGTCGCGGCCGCCGACGGCGTCGGCATGGTGCTCGCCGAGACCGGCGGGGCCACCGGCACGCTCGAGGCCGACCTGCACGCCGTGCCCACCGTCCACCTCGACGCCGCCGACGCGAGCCGGCTCCGCTCGTGGGCGGCGCGGCACCCGCGCGGCGCCGTCGTGCTGGTCCCCCGCCCCGTGGTCGACGCAGCGCCGGAGGTGCCCGCCTGGTCCGGCGCCGGCGACCCCACCGCAGCCCACCCCAAGCCCGACGTCGTCGCCCCGGGCGACGGGGTGCTCGGCGCGGTCCCCGACGGCAGCGGCTGGGAGCTGCTCACCGGCACGTCCGCCTCCGCCGCCTGGGTCAGCGGGGTCGCGGCGCGGCTGCGCGCCGAGCGCGGCTGGTCGGCCTCGGCCGTGCGGAGCGCGCTCGTCACGACGGCCGACCCGTTGCCCGTGGGCGTCCTGCGCGCCGGCGCCGGTCGGGTCCGGCAGCAGTCGGTGTCGTCCCCCGGCCTGGTCCTCGGGCTCGACCCGGCCGACTACCGCCGCTGGCTCGAGGGACGGCGCGCGAGCCTCAACACCCCGGCCCTCGTCGTACGTCGCCAGGGGACGGTGACCCGCACCGTCACCAACATCGGCTCGCGGCCGCGCTACGTCTCCACCTCCGTGGTCGGCCTCGACGGCCGGCCCGTCAGCGTGCTCCCCGCTGCGGTCGTGCTCGGACCCGGCGAGAGCCACCGGATCACGGTGCGGATCGGCCTCGGCGACGGCTCGCAGGAGGACGGTGCCGTGCTGCTGCGCACCGGCGACGGCACCCGGGCCAGGCTGCCGCTGCTCGTCACGCGCTAGGCCGCAGCGGTGCCGGGGGCGCCGCGATCGAGTCGCACCAGCGCCGAGCGGCGCTCGACGTGGCGCCGGCTCGCGCTCGAACGAGTGCCGACTCACGCTCGAACTGGCGCCGAGTCACGCTCGAACCAGCGCCGAGTCAGCGCCGGGTCAGCGGGACACGAGGGATGGTCCGGTCAGGTGGCGGGGACGCGGTCCTGGTCGGCGGGGGCGGACTCGGCCATCGCGACCAGGGCCGCGACGGCGGTGGGGGCGTCGGCGGTGACCATGCCGCCGATCCCCTCGGCGCCGGGGCCGGTGATGTCGGTGGTGACGGTGACCAGGGAGCCACCGTCGGTGGCCTCGACGACGTGGTCGATGCGGATCTCGAGCTCGCCCATGCGGATCACGTCGAGGTAGCCGTGGTCGGGGCGGACCTCGACCAGCTCGAAGGCCATCTCGAAGCCGCCGGCCATCACCATCGTCCCGGAGGTGCCGACGCGGAACGGTCCGTCGAGCACGACCCGCTCCACCGGCGGGTCCCAGCTGGCCCAGGTCGAGGGGTCGCTCCACAGCGCGAAGACCCGCTCGGGGGACGCGGTGGTCCGCAGGGTCTCGACGTGGTGGAAGTCCGCGCTGTGCTCCATGGCGCCGGAACCTATGCCAGCTGCGGCCGGGACGCCAGGGTGTGCCGCCCGGACGAGTGGCTGTCCGGACCAGTCGCTGCCGCCGTACGCCGCAGCCCCGCCGACCACGAGGGCCGACGGGGCTGCGGGGTGGAGCGGGTGGTGCTGGTGGTGCGGGGACCGCGGTCAGCTCGAGCGGCCGACCTTCAGCACCATGACGCCGTTCTTCCTGACCTTCTCCACCGTGATGGTGGTGCCGGTCTTGGGCACGTCCACCGAGCTCCAGCCCTGCTGGTAGCGGCCGGGGTGGGAGTCGGTGCCGTGCTCGTCACCGTCGAACCACCAGTCGAGGGTGTCGTCGAAGGTCCGGACCGGGGCGATGGCCGGGAGCTCGAAGGGCTCGCCGAGCCAGTCGATGACCTGCTTCTTGGTCCGGGTCAGGCCGAACGCGGCGTCGAAGGAGGACGTGCGCGGGCGGGCGAGGTCGCCGTCCGGGGTGTGCACGAACTCCGGGTGCGCGTCGACGGGGAGCACCAGTCCGCCACCGGGGTGGTCGCCGACGTTGTTGTCGGTGAACGAGGTGTCCCAGTAGGAGATGAGCGCGCCGGCTCCCTGGCGGTACAGGTCGACGTTGGTCGGCTCCTCCTCGGCGTCACCGAAGTGGTAGACGCTCTTGAGCAGCTTGTCGCGCCCGACGTACTGGCGGTTGTCGACGAGGTAGGCGTTGAGGTACTCCTCGACCTGGGTGCCGTCGGTGGTGGTGAAGCCGTCCAGGCTCCAGCCGTCGGGGCCGCCCTCCGCGGTACCGATCGACTCGCCGTCGAGGGTGATCTCGTCGACCTGGAAGCCGGGCAGCGCCAGCGCCACGTCGGTGAGGTAGCGGAACCGGACGGCGGTCGCCTCGGCGGGCACGGTGGCGGTCAGGTCGACCCAGCCGTCGCTGGTGCCGGAGATGCCGGTGCCGTCGGGGTTGGCGCCGCCCTGGTCCTCCTCGGCGTACGAGACGCTGGTGGGGATGCTCTCCCACGTCTCGCCGTCGGTGGTGACCTCGAGGAAGGCGTAGTCCCAACCGTCCTCGATGGAGTAGCGGACCTGGGCGGCCAGCTCGCCGCCACCCTCGACCTCGCGGGTCATCGTGGTGTCGAGGTCGTTGCCCGAACCGGAGAAGTAGTAGGACTCACCGCACGTGGCGCACGGGTCGCCGAGCTCGGTGGTGACCTCCTTGTCCGGCAGCAGGACCATGAGGGCGTTGTGCTCCTTGCCCTTCGTCGACTGGCCGGGGCGGATGAAGTGCTTGGAGCTGCGGCCGGCGCGGGCCACGTCGTAGTCGAGCCAGCCGAGCTGGAACTTCTCCCAGGCGCCGAAGGGCATGGGGCGGTCACCGATGCCGGCGTCCTTCGTGGCCGTGCCACGCGACTGCGACATCAGCGTCCAGAAGCCGGTGGAGTTCTCCGCACCGCCGGTGTTGCCGGAGGTGTCGTAGAGGTCGGGCAGGCCCAGGTCGTGGGCGAACTCGTGGGCGAAGACCGACAGGCCGCCATTCTCGGGCTGGATGGTGTAGTCGCCGACCCACACGCCGGTGGGGTTGTCGGGGATCTCCAGCGCCGCACCGTCGGGGTCGGAGACCCCGCCGGAGCCGACGTCGACGCCACCGAACTGGCCACCGCCCTGGGGGCCGGTGCCGACGGGCTCGACCTGCGCGTACCAGCGGTGGCTCCAGATGGCGTCCTCGCCGTAGACCGGGTCGCCGTCGGCCTGGTCGCCGCCGGCGTGCACGACCTGGAAGTGGTCGATGTAGCCGTCGGGCTCGTCGAAGTCGCCGTCCTCGTCGAAGTCGTAGCGGTCCTGGACGTCGAAGGTCTTGAGGTAGTCCTGGATCCGCTGCATCGACCAGCCGGAGTCCAGCCGACCCTGGGTCCACACCGCGAGGGCGTCGCGGACCAGGAACCAGGTGTTGTTGCAGGCGATGTCGCCGCAGACGTCACGGCCGTAGCGGGCCTGGTTGAAGGGCACCTTGACCCACTCGGTGACGTCGCCGTCGACGGAGTAGGTGCCGAGGGACTGCTCCTCGTAGAAGGTCCGCATCCGGTTGAAGTACATGTCCTCGAAGTAGGACTGGTCGTAGTCCTCCTCCCACAGCGTGGAGTTGTCCACGCTGCGGTCGGGCTCGGGGATCTCGTTGTGCAGCGGTCCCACCGTGCGCTGCGCGTCGGACTCCCCCGCGGGGAAGGCCGAGTGGCTGGTCTGGCCGAACTCCGCCAGCACCACGAACACGCGGTCGGTGCCGGTCTCGGCGACGCGCGCGAACGCGCCCCGCCCGACCCGCTCGACGCTGCCGCTGCCACCCTGGCGCAGGCGCTGCTCGATGCCCTGCTGGCGCAGGTCGTCGTACTTCTCCTGCCACGGCATCCGCAGCACGTGGCTCTCGTGCTGGTCCTCGTGGCTGCTGTCCGCGCCGGTCGCCTGGGGTGCGGCACTCGACGTGGCCGCGGTCAGCGGCACCGTCAGGGCTGCGGCGACGAGCGAGGCGCTCGCGATCGTGGCGAGCCTCATCCTGCTCATGTTTCTCCCTCTCCCGAGACAGGCGTCCGCAACGTGCGGAGCCCGGATTCCTCGCGGACCAGGTCCTGGTCCGCGGGAACGAGGAGAGCCGACCTCACGCCCCCCGGGTGGGGGAAGAGCCACACCGCATCGTTACTGCTTCGTGATTCGTCGCCGCGGAGGGGTCACGACCACGGATCCGTCGCGGCCCCGCCTCTGCGGCGCGGACCGTCCCCCAGGTTCAGGCGCGTCGGGAGATCTCGAGCGTGCGGTCGCCCAGCCGCAGCACGTCACCGTCCAGCAGGGTCGTGGGGCGCCCCGGGGAGAGGTGCCGCGGGACGCCGCGGCGCACGACGACCGAGCCGTTGGTGGAGCCGCGGTCCATCGCCACGAGGGTCCCGTCGTCGGCGACCTGGAGCTGGGCGTGGGTCTTGGAGACCGACATGTCGCTCGACTGCAGCGGCACCAGGCGCGAGACGCTCTCGCCGGCCCGGGCCTGGGGGCCCCGTCCCAGCAGGGTGAGCCCGTCGACGGTCAGCTCCTCACCGGTGTCGAGGCGGACCGTCCAGCCGCTGGCGCCGGGCGCAGCCGGCGCGGCTGGGTCGGGCCGGTGCTGCTGTGCGGGAGTGGCGCTGGTGGGCGGGGCCGGGGTGATCGGGACGCGCTGGTCCGGCCCGACCGCGGGAGCTCGCGGAGCCGGGTCCTGCGGGGCGGGCGGCTGCGGGGCGAGCGGCTGCGGGGCGGGCGGCTG
>WLJH01000066.1 GCA_009701885.1 Actinomycetota bacterium | reverse complement strand
CTTGCCGCCAGCGCCCGCCGCGCCCGCACCGGCCGCCCCCGGCGGTGAGGGCATCGGCCGGGTCGAGCCCGGTCCGGTCGAGCCCGGTCCGTCCGCAGCCGTCCCCCGACCGCCCAGGTCCGGCCCCGAGGGCGCGTGCGCCCGGGGCCGGCTGTGGTGCTCGGCGCCGGGCTGGCCCTCGGACGTCATGCCCCCATCCTGCCTGGTCCCTCCGACCCCGCCGGGCGAGGGACACGGCAGGAGCCCACGAGCGAGCCCGTCGGGCCGGGCACGACGCACGCGCCGCGGCGGGGCGACCTGGCACGCCCGGACCGGACCGGGCATGATGACCCGCCGTGACCACCATCGCCCGTGCCAAGCCCGACTCCGTCGCCGTCGCGGCGGTCGACGTGGCCCGCGAGGCGCTGCTGGCCGACGTCGACGACCCGCGCGACATCGGCGAGCACCTCGGCCACCTGGTCGAGGGCGAGCGCGTGGTGACCCACCTCTTCGCCTGCACCCGTCGCGGGTACGTCGGGTGGCAGTGGTGCGTGACCGTGGTCCGCGCCTCCCGCCAGAAGCACGTCACCATCGCCGAGGTCGTGCTGGTCCCCGGTGAGGGCGCGATCGTGGCGCCGGAGTGGGTGCCCTACCGCGACCGGGTCCGCCCCGGCGACATGAGCCCCGGCGACCTGCTGCCCGTCGCCGACGACGACCCGCGCCTGGTCCCCACCTACTCCTTCGGCGACGACCCGCTCGACGCCGACGACAAGGCCCAGGTGCGCCAGGTCGCCAAGGACCTCGGCCTGGGCCGCTCCCGCACCCTCTCACCGGAGGGCCGCGACCTCGCCGCCCAGCGGTGGTACGACGGCGACCAGGGCCCCTCGGCCCCGATCGCCCAGTCCGCGCCGGACCAGTGCACCAGCTGCGGCTTCCTGCTGCGCATCGCCGGCCCGCTGTCGGAGATGTTCGGTGTCTGCGCCAACGGCGACGCCAACGACGACGGCCGGATCGTCTCCTTCGACCACGGCTGCGGGGCGCACTCCGAGGTGCGGCTGGCCAAGCGGCACGAGCCCCAGCCGCTGCCCGAGCCGGTCGTCGACGACCTCGACGCCACCCAGATCGAGACGTTCTGAGTCAGGCCCTCGACAGCACCCACACCGCGTAGTCGTCCGACGGCGGGTGCAGCTCGTAGGTCCCGAACCGCGCGTCCACCCGCAGCCCCGAGGCCTCGACGTCGGCCACGAACTCCTCCGGCGGGTAGCGCCGGGCGTGCTCGGGCCCACCCTCGAGGTGGAAGCCGACGAGCACCCGCCCGCCCGGTGCGAGCCGGGAGCGCAGCAGCGCGAGCACCTGCCGCTCGGTGCCCTCGGCGAGGAAGACCATGACGTTCCCGACGACCACGACCAGGTCGTACTCGCCCGGGCGCCCGCCCAGCAGCTCGTCGGAGAGCCCGAGCACGTCGCTGTGCAGCAGGTCGATCCCGGCGTACGTCGCCCGCGCCTGCTCCACGAGGGCGGCGTCCGGCTCGAGGCCGACGACCCGGTGCCCACGGGCGGTGAGGGCGGCGGTGACGCGGCCCATCCCGGCGCCGACGTCGAGCACCCGGCCGCCCCGCGGCAGCAGCGTGTCGGCGAGGCGGGCCTCGCCGTCGACGTCCTGGCCGGTGGCCACCAGCTCGGCGAACTTCCGTCCGAAGCCGGCGGCCGCCTCCGGACCGGCGAGCTGCCAACGGGTCGGCGGCGGACCACTCACGCCTGCTGCTCCTCGGCGCGCATGCGGTCGCGCGCCCGGCGCCGGCGGCGGCAGTACTCGACGCCGAAGAGCCCGAGGGCGAAGCCGGTCAGGCACATCCACAGCCACCAGGTGCGGTCGTTGTCCTGCAGGGTGCCGTAGAACGGGAGCAGGCCCAGGAACCCGAGGAGGAAGAGGCCGGACCCGACCTGCACGGTGCGGACCCCGTCCACGTCGAGGGGGTCGACGTCGGCGACCAGGTAGGTGCGGTTGCCGATCTCGTGCTGGGTCGGCTGCTCGTCGCGCAGGTCCACGGCGGCGACTCTACGCGCCGACCGCATCCCCCCTCGACGCAGCGCTCGCGGCTCTGGTTGGCTGGGCGCCCGTGAGCAACGGGACCGCCGTGACCGGCACCAACGCCCTGGACCGCTACTTCGAGATCACCGCCCGCGGCTCGACCGTGGGCCGCGAGGTGCGTGGCGGGGTCGTCACCTTCCTCACGATGGCCTACATCATCGTGCTGAACCCGCTCATCCTCGGCTTCGTCCCCGATTCGACGGGCGCCTTCCTCGGCGGCGGCACCGGCCAGGGCGAGAACCTCCCGGCCATCGCCGCCGGCACCGCGCTGGTCGCGGGCCTGCTCACGATCCTGATGGGGTCGGTGGCGAAGTTCCCGCTCGCCCTGGCCGCCGGCCTCGGCCTCAACGCCTTCGTCGCCTTCTCCATCGCCACCCGCTCCACGTGGGAGGCAGCGATGGGGCTGGTCGTCCTCGAGGGCATCGTGATCCTGGTGCTGGTGCTGACCGGCTTCCGCTCGGCGGTCTTCCACGCCGTGCCCACCCAGCTCAAGGTCGCCATCTCGGTCGGGATCGGCCTGTTCATCGCCCTCATCGGCTTCGCCGACGCCGGCTTCGTCCGCCCCGGCGCGGGCACCGTCACCCAGCTCGGCGCCACCGGTCAGCTCTCCGGCTGGCCGGTCCTGGTCTTCTGCCTGGGCCTGCTGCTGCTGATCGCCCTGTGGGCCCGCGCGGTGAAGGGCGCGATCCTGCTGGCGATCGTCGTCACCACGGTGGGCGCCTTCGTTCTGGAGGCGGTCCTCGACCTGGGTGCGCGCAGCGACGACAACCCCGGTGGCTGGGCGCTGACCGTGCCGAGCTTCGACGGCGTCGTCGACGTCCCCGACTTCGGCACGCTGTTCCAGGTCGACCTCTTCGGGGCCTTCTCCGCCGGCGCCGTGGGCGTGATCGGCGCCATCCTCCTGGTCTTCTCGCTCATGCTGGCCGACTTCTTCGACACGATGGGCACGATGACCGCGATCGGCGCGGAGGCCGGGCTCAACGACGAGGAGGGCGCCCCGCCGCACACCGAGCGGATCCTCGTGGTCGACTCCGTCGCCGCGATCGCCGGCGGACTGGGCGGCGTCTCGTCCAACACCTCCTACATCGAGTCCGCCTCCGGCGTGGGCGAGGGCGCCCGCACCGGTCTGGCCTCGATCGTCACGGGCGTGCTGTTCCTGCTCTCGACGTTCCTCGCCCCGATCGTCAGTGCGATCCCCTCGGAGGCGGCGGTCCCGGCACTGGTCCTGGTGGGCTTCCTGATGATGCAGCAGGTGACCGGCGTCGACTGGTCGGACCTGGAGATCGCGATCCCGGCGTTCCTCACCATCGTGCTGATGCCCTTCACCTACTCCATCTCGGTGGGCATCGGCGCCGGCTTCGTGTCGTACGTCCTCATCAAGCTCGTGCTCGGCAAGAGCCGCCAGGTGCACCCGCTCCTGTGGGTCGTGGCCGGGCTCTTCGTCGTCTACTTCGCCATCACGCCGATCACCGACCTGCTGACCTGAGCTGCTGGGCCGGACACCCCGGTGGAGACACCCCCGGGTGGCCGGGGGTCGCCGCGGCCGCGGGAATGGTTGACGCCGTCCACCGGTTGACCGGTAGACAGCCCACCCACCCCCGCCCGCAGGAGACGACCTGAGTCCCACGTTCCGCGCCCTGTCCCAGCCCAACTACCGGACCTACGCCGCTGGTGCGCTGGTGTCCAACGTGGGTACCTGGATGCAGCGGGTGGCGCAGGACTGGCTCGTGCTCGTCCTCACCGGGTCCGGTGCGGCGCTCGGGATCGTGACCGGCCTGCAGTTCCTCCCGTTCCTGCTGCTCTCCCCATTCGCCGGGGTCATCGCCGACCGGGTCCCCAAGCGCTGGCTCCTGCAGGTCACCAACATCGGTATGGCCGTGCCGGCCCTCGTGCTGGGTGTCCTGGCCGTGACCGGGACCGTCGAGATCTGGCACGTCTACGCCCTGGCCCTGGTCCTCGGCGTCGCCTCGGCCTTCGACGCCCCGGCGCGGCAGTCCTTCGTCTCCGAGCTGGTCGGGCCCGACGACCTGACCAACGCCGTGGGCCTCAACTCCGCGAGCTTCAACTCCGCCCGCATCATCGGGCCGGCGCTGGCCGGCCTGCTGATCGCGGCCTTCGGCGGGGGAGTGGTGGGCACCGGCTGGGTCATCGTCCTCAACGGGCTCAGCTACGTCGCCCCCGTCCTGACCCTGCGCGCCCTGGACGGCGCCGCCCTGCGCACCCCGGACCGGGTGCCGCGGCGGCCGGGCCAGGTCCGCGAGGGCGTCGCCTACGTGCGCGGGCGACCCGACCTCCTGCTCATCCTCGGGATCGTCTTCTTCGCCGGCACCTTCGGGCTGAACTTCCAGATGACCTCGGCGCTCATGGCCACCGACGTCTTCGACAAGGGCCCCACCGAGTACGGACTGCTCGGCACCTTCCTCGCCGTCGGCTCGCTCACCGGCTCCCTCGTCGCCGCCCGGCGCGAGCGGGTGCGGCACCGGCTGGTGGTGGGCGCCGCGGTCGCCTTCGGGGTGCTGGAGGTCGTGGCCGGCTTCGCGCCGTCGTACCTCACCTTCGCCCTGCTCTGCCCGCTGCTGGGCCTGGCCGCGCTGACCATGATCACCAGCGCCAACGCCCACCTGCAGCTGCAGACCACGCCGGCCATGCGGGGGCGGGTGATGGCGCTCTACATGATGATCTTCATCGGTGGTACGCCGCTCGGCGCGCCCTTCATCGGGTGGGTCGGCGAGACCTACGGTGCCCGCTGGACGCTCCTGGTCGGAGGGGCCGCGACGGTGCTCGGGACCCTGCTCTGCGCAGCCCTGTTCCTGGGTCCTCGTCGGGTTTTGACCGCCCTGCAGGCGCCCGGTAGCCTCATTCCTCGTGTCTGGGACGACCAGGCCGTTGCGCGTGCGCGGAAGTAGCTGCCGGAAACAGGCCCGGCATCGGCCGCCACGACCAGTCCACCGCCTCCCCGGTTGCGGGGCGGCACCGTGCTGAGGGCGACACGCCCGACCTCGGGGGCGAGCAGCGCGGGTCGAGCAGCACCACCCGACACACGCACGGTGACGAGCAGTCACCGGCACACCCTGCGGAGCAGATCGCTGCGCAGAGAGTCATGACAAGAAAGGGAACCGCCAGGTGCCCACCATCAACCAGCTGGTCCGCAAGGGCCGCCAGGACAAGGTGTCGAAGAACAAGACGCCTGCCCTGAAGGGGTCTCCGCAGCGCCGTGGCGTCTGCACCCGCGTCTACACCACCACGCCGAAGAAGCCGAACTCCGCCCTGCGCAAGGTCGCCCGTGTGCGCCTGTCCAGCGGCGTCGAGGTCACTGCCTACATCCCCGGCGTGGGCCACAACCTCCAGGAGCACTCGATCGTGCTCGTCCGCGGCGGCCGTGTGAAGGACCTCCCCGGTGTCCGCTACAAGATCATCCGCGGCACGCTCGACACCCAGGGCGTGAAGAACCGCAAGCAGGCTCGCAGCCGCTACGGCGCCAAGAAGGAGAAGAGCTGACATGCCGCGCAAGGGTCCCGCTCCGAAGCGCCCCCTCGACGTCGACCCGGTCTACGGGTCGCAGCTGGTCACCCAGCTCGTCTCCAAGGTGCTGCAGGACGGCAAGAAGCAGGTCGCGCAGCGCATCGTCTACTCCGCGCTCGAGGGCTGCCGCGAGAAGACCGGCACCGACCCCGTCGTGACGCTCAAGCGTGCGATGGACAACGTCAAGCCGGCCATCGAGGTCAAGTCCCGCCGCGTCGGCGGTGCGACCTACCAGGTCCCGATCGAGGTCAAGGGCAACCGTGGCACCACGCTGGCGCTGCGCTGGCTCGTGGGCTACGCCCAGGACCGCCGCGAGAAGACCATGTCCGAGCGGCTGATGAACGAGATCCTCGACGCCTCCAACGGCCTCGGTGCCGCTGTGAAGAAGCGCGAGGACACCCACAAGATGGCCGAGTCCAACAAGGCCTTCGCCCACTACCGCTGGTGACCTCGGGTCGGGGCGGCCACCGCCGGTGCGCCGCCCCGCCCCTCCACCGCACACCCTCGACCTAAGGAACGCTGACCACAGTGGCTGTCGACATCACCACCGACCTCAAGGTCGTCCGCAACATCGGCATCATGGCGCACATCGATGCCGGCAAGACGACCACCACCGAGCGCATCCTGTTCTACACCGGTATCTCCTACAAGATCGGTGAGGTCCACGACGGCGCTGCCACGATGGACTGGATGGAGCAGGAGCAGGAGCGCGGCATCACGATCACCTCCGCCGCCACCACCTGCTGGTGGAAGAAGCACCAGATCAACATCATCGACACCCCCGGCCACGTGGACTTCACCGTCGAGGTCGAGCGCTCGCTGCGCGTCCTCGACGGCGCCGTCGCGGTCTTCGACGGTGTCGCCGGCGTGGAGCCGCAGTCGCAGACCGTGTGGCGCCAGGCCAACAAGTACGCCGTGCCGCGCATGTGCTTCGTCAACAAGCTCGACCGCACCGGCGCGGACTTCTACCGCGTCGTCGACTCGATCGTGAACAAGCTCAACTCGACCCCGCTGGTGCTGCAGATCCCGATCGGTGCCGAGGCCGACTTCATCGGCGTCGTCGACCTGGTCGAGATGAACGCCAAGGTCTGGCGCGGCGAGACCGCCCAGGGCGAGGACTACGTCGTCGAGGAGATCCCCGCGGACCTGGCCGAGAAGGCCGCCGAGTACCGCGAGAAGCTCCTCGAGACCCTCTCCGAGGCCGACGACGAGGTCATGGAGAAGTACCTCGAGGGCGAGGAGCTCAGCGTCGCCGAGCTCAAGGCCGCGATCCGTCGCGCGACCCTGGCCGACAAGCTGAACCCGATCCTCACCGGCACCGCGTTCAAGAACAAGGGCGTGCAGACCCTGCTCGACGCGATCGTCGACTACCTGCCCTCGCCGCTGGACGTCGACGCCATCACGGGTCACAAGCCCAACGCGGAGGAGACCCCCGAGAACGAGGTCTCCCGCAAGCCCTCGGCCGACGAGCCGCTGGCCGCCCTGGCGTTCAAGATCGCCTCGGACCCGCACCTGGGCAAGCTGACCTTCGTCCGCGTCTACTCCGGCACCCTCGAGGCCGGCGGCACCGTGCTGAACTCCAGCAACGGCCGCAAGGAGCGGATCGGCAAGATCTACCAGATGCACGCCAACAAGCGTGAGGAGATCGCCTCCGTCGGCGCCGGTCAGATCGTGGCCGTCATGGGTCTGAAGGACACCAAGACCGGTCACACGCTCTCCGACGCCTCCAAGCCGGTCGTCCTGGAGTCGATGACCTTCCCGGCCCCGGTGATCGAGGTCGCCATCGAGCCCAAGACCAAGTCCGACCAGGAGAAGCTGGGTGTCGCCATCCAGCGTCTGGCCGAGGAGGACCCCACCTTCGTCGTCAAGACCGACGAGGAGACCGGCCAGACCATCATCGCCGGCATGGGCGAGCTCCACCTCGAGATCCTGGTCGACCGCATGAAGCGGGAGTTCAAGGTCGAGGCCACCGTCGGCAAGCCGCAGGTCGCCTACCGCGAGACCATCCGCCGCGAGGTCAAGAACCACAGCTACACCCACAAGAAGCAGACCGGTGGTTCGGGCCAGTTCGCGAAGGTCGTCATCTCGATCGAGCCCAACATCGACGCCGAGACCGGTCTCGGTGCGGGCTACGAGTTCGCCAACAACGTCACCGGTGGTCGCGTGCCGAAGGAGTACATCCCCTCGGTCGACCAGGGTGCGCAGGACGCCATGCAGTTCGGTGTCCTCGCCGGCTACCCGATGGTGGACGTCAAGGTGTCCCTCGAGGACGGCGCCTACCACGACGTGGACTCCTCGGAGCTCGCGTTCAAGATCGCCGGCAACCAGGCCTTCAAGGAGGCCTGCCGCCAGGCCAAGCCTGTCCTGCTCGAGCCGATGTTCGCCGTGGAGGTGACGACCCCGGAGTCCTTCCTGGGTACGGTCATCGGCGACATCAACAGCCGTCGAGGTCAGGTCCGGGCGCAGGAGGAGTCCCACGGCGACCTCGTCGTGTCGGCCCTCGTCCCGCTCTCGGAGATGTTCGGGTACGTCGGTGACCTGAGGTCCAAGACCTCCGGCCAGGCGTCGTACTCGATGGAGTTCGACTCGTACGCCGAGGTTCCCTCGAACATCGCCGACGAGATCGTCAAGAAGGCGCGGGGCGAGTAGTCCCCTACCCTCGGCACCACCAGTCCCACTCACGAGTCAAGCAACAAACAACACCAGGAGGAGCCCCCAGTGGCTAAGGCGAAGTTCGAGCGGACCAAGCCGCACGTCAACATCGGCACCATCGGTCACATCGACCACGGGAAGACGACGCTCACCGCGGCGATTTCCAAGGTGCTGCACGACAAGTACCCGGACCTGAACGAGGCGTCGCCCTTCGACTCCATCGACAAGGCCCCCGAGGAGCGCCAGCGCGGCATCACGATCTCGATCGCCCACATCGAGTACCAGACCGAGCAGCGCCACTACGCGCACGTCGACTGCCCCGGTCACGCCGACTACATCAAGAACATGATCACCGGCGCGGCGCAGATGGACGGCGCGATCCTCGTGGTCGCCGCCACCGACGGCCCCATGCCGCAGACCCGCGAGCACGTGCTGCTCGCGCGCCAGGTCGGCGTGCCCGCCCTGGTCGTCGCGCTCAACAAGTGCGACATGGTCGACGACGAGGAGCTCATCGAGCTCGTCGAGATGGAGGTGCGCGAGCTCCTCTCCGAGTACGAGTTCCCGGGCGACGACGTCCCCGTGGTCCGCGTGGCGGCCTTCCCGGCGCTCAACGGCGACCAGAAGTGGGCCGACTCGATCGGCGAGCTCATGGAGGCCGTGGACTCCTACATCCCGCAGCCCGAGCGCGACACCGACAAGCCGTTCCTCATGCCCGTCGAGGACGTCTTCACGATCACCGGTCGTGGCACCGTGGTCACGGGCCGCATCGAGCGCGGCATCGTCAAGGTCGGCGAGGAGATCGAGATCCTCGGTATCCGCGAGACCTCCTCCAAGACCACCGTCACCGGTGTGGAGATGTTCCGCAAGCTCCTCGACGAGGGCCAGGCGGGCGAGAACGTCGGTCTGCTCCTCCGCGGCACCAAGCGCGAGGACGTCGAGCGCGGCATGGTCCTGGCCAAGCCGGGCACCACGACCCCGCACACCAACTTCGACGCCTCGGTCTACATCCTGTCGAAGGAGGAGGGCGGTCGTCACACGCCGTTCTTCAACAACTACCGCCCGCAGTTCTACTTCCGCACCACGGACGTGACCGGCGTCGTGACCCTCCCCGAGGGCACCGAGATGGTCATGCCGGGCGACAACACCGAGATGGCCGTCGAGCTCATCCAGCCGATCGCCATGGACGAGGGTCTGCGCTTCGCCATCCGCGAGGGTGGCCGGACCGTGGGCGCTGGCCGCGTCACCAAGATCACCAAGTGATCCCCGCCGGTCGCTGACCGGCTGATCCACGGCACCACCCGTCGGGCCCCCGCCCCCAGGGGCGGGG
>WLJH01000065.1 GCA_009701885.1 Actinomycetota bacterium | reverse complement strand
GCCGCACCGGCCCCGGCCGCACCTCGCGTCCGGCCGCCCGCCCGACGCGGGCGGCCGCCGAGCCCGGCGCCTCCGGACGGCGCCGACCGCGGCTGACCAGCCGCGCCACGGTGCTCGTGCTGGTCCTCGCGGTGCTGGTGGTCTCCTACGCCTCCTCGGCGCGGGCCTACCTCCAGCAACGCGGCGAGCTCGACGCCCTGCGCGCCGAGATCGCGGAGCGCGAGGCGGCCATCGACCAGCTGGAGCGGGAGATGCGCCGCTGGGACGACCCGGCCTACGTCCAGCAGGAGGCCCGCGAGCTGGGCTACGTCCTGCCCGGGGAGACCTCCTACGTCGTGCTCGACGAGGACGGCGAGCCGCTGGAGAGCGCCGCCGAGCTCGCCGACCCCGACGAGGTCGGCGACCAGGAGGAGCCCGCGGTCTGGGAGGACGCCTGGGACTCCGTCGTCCTGGCCGGCCGGCCCCCCGTCGACGAGGGCACGCCCCCGTTGACCGAGATCGACGGCTCCCAGGAGAGCGGGACGGAGGACGGGGATGGCTGAGTCCCCCGAGCGGGCCAGCGAGCAGGCCCCTGAGCAGGCAGCCGGCTGGCCGGCGGAGCCGTTCTCCGAGGCCGACGCCGCCGCCGTCGAGGCCCAGCTGGGCCGCGAGTCCCGCGGCGTCCACGGCGTCGGGCACCGCTGCCCCTGCGGCCACCCCGACGTGGTCGCCACCCAGCCCCGGCTGCCGAACGGCACCCCGTTCCCCACCACCTTCTACCTCACCTGCCCGCGCGCGGCGTCCCGGATCGGCACCCTCGAGGGCTCCGGCCTCATGCGCGAGATGCAGGACCGGCTCGGCACCGACCCCGAGCTGGCCGCCGCGTACGCTGCTGCGCACGAGCGCTACCTCGAGGTCCGCGGCGCCATCGCCGCCGAGCACGGACTCGACGTCCCCGAGATCGAGGGGATCTCGGCCGGTGGCATGCCCGACCGGGTCAAGTGCCTGCACGTCCTGGCCGGCCAGTCCCTGGCCATGGGCCGCGGCGTCAACCCGCTCGGCGACGAGGTGCTCGACCTGCTCGGCGCCTGGTGGGAGTCCGGTCCGTGCGTGGGCGGTCCCGACTCCGGCCCGGACCCCGGCTCCGACGCGGAGGCCCGGGCCTAGTGCGCGTCGCGGCCATCGACTGCGGCACCAACACCATCAAGCTGCTCGTCCTCGACGAGCACGGTGCCGACCTCGAGCGGGAGATGCGGATCGTCCGGCTCGGCCAGGACGTCGACCGCACCGGCCGGCTCGCCGACGAGGCGCTGGCCCGGACCTTCGCGGCGGTGGAGGAGTACGCCGACCTGGTGGCCCGCCACGGCGTCGACCGGATCCGCTTCTGTGCCACGTCGGCCACCCGCGACTCCGCCAACGCCGCGGACTTCGCCGCCGGCGTGCTCGCCCGCCTCGGCGCCGAGCCCGAGGTGCTCACCGGGCCTGCGGAGGCAGCCCTGGCCTGGGCCGGTGCCACCGGCGGCCTGCCAGGCATCGACCCCGCCGCCGACGGTCCGCTGCTGGTGCTCGACATCGGCGGGGGCTCGACCGAGCTCGTCCTCGGAGCCGGCGCCACCCCCGACGCCGCCCACTCGATGGACATCGGCTCCGTGCGGATGACCGAGCGGCACCTCGTGCCCACCGTCGCCGGGCAGCCCCCGACCCGCGACCAGGTCGCCGCCTGCGTGACCGACGTCGACGCCGCGCTGGACGCCTGCCCGGTCGACCCGGCCGCAGCCCGCACGGTCGTGGGCGTGGCCGGCACCGTGACAACACTGGCGATGGGGGTGCTCGGCCTGTCGGCGTACGACCGCGGTGCCACGCACGGCGCCCGCCTCCCCGTCGCCGACGTGCACGCCCTCTGCGACCGCCTCCTCGGCTCGACCGCCGCCGACCGTGCCGACCTGGCCTGGCTGCACCCCGGTCGCGCCGACGTCATCGCCGCGGGGGCCCTCGTGCTCTCCCGCGTCCTGGCCCGCACCCGGGTCACCGAGCTGGTCGTCAGCGAGTCCGACATCCTCGACGGCATCGCCTGGTCCCTCCGCGCCTGACCCCCTCCGCCCGCCGCAAGGCGGGTCGGCTCCTGCGACCCGGGGTGCGCCAGGGCGAGGGCGGAGAACGTCGCCCCGGAGGAGGGTGGATGGGCCTGGCCCCCGCCTCGTGAGGGACGAACGAGGCGGGTGGTTCCGACGAAGGGGCGGTGTTCTCCGCCCTCGCCCTGGTGTGCCCCACCCACGCCGGCGCCGACCCGCCCACCTCCACCCCGCTCACAGCAACCCCCTTTGACAGTCACCCCACCACATCGGGTGGCGTGCGTCCGGGGACGGTCGGGAACAGTGACCGGGCAACCGACCTGGAGGAGGAGCACGATGAGCAAGGTGACGATGCTGGCCGCGGCCGGCGTGGGGTACGTCCTGGGCGCTCGCGCGGGCCACGAGCGGTACGAGCAGATCAAGGCCACGGCGCAGAAGGTCGCCCGGGACCCGCGGGTGCAGTCGGCGAAGGACAAGGCCGTCGACCAGGCCACCACGCAGGCCGAGGCGGCGTTCGACGCGGCCAAGGAGAAGGTGCAGAGCGCCGTGCCGAGCGGCGGCTTCACACAGCAGGCGACTCCCTGACCGAGCCCGCCGACGCCCTCGACCGGCTGGGGGAGCAGGTGTCGCAGTGCCGCGCCTGCCCCCGGCTGGTCGCGTGGCGCGAGCAGGTCGCGACCGAGAAGCGGGCGGCGTACGCCGACCAGACCTACTGGGGCCGGCCGGTGCCCGGCTTCGGTGATCCCGAGCCGCGCATCCTGGTCGTGGGCCTCGCGCCTGCGGCCCACGGCGCCAACCGGACCGGTCGGGTGTTCACCGGCGACCGGTCGGGCGACTGGCTCTTCTCCAGCCTGCACCGGGTGGGCCTTGCGGCCCTGCCGACCAGCACGCACCGCGACGACGGGCAGCGGCTGGACGGCGCCCGCCTCGTCTCGGCGGTGCGCTGCGCCCCGCCCGCCAACAAGCCGACCCCGGCCGAGCGCGACACCTGCGCCTCCTGGCTGGACCGGGAGCTGGGCCTGGTGCTGCCACACGTTGAGGTCGTCGTGACGCTCGGCGCCTTCGGCTGGGCGGCGGCGCTCGCGGCGCTGGAGCGTGCGGGGCTGGACGTGCCGCGGCCGCTGCCGCGGTTCGGGCACGGCGTGGAGGTGCCGCTGGCCGACGCCGAGGGGCGGATCCGGACCCTGCTCGGCTGCTACCACCCGAGCCCGCACAACACCGTCCGCGGGCGGCTCACGGAGGCGATGACGGACGAGGTGCTCGGCCGGGCGCGGGCCCTTGCGAGAATGCCCGGGTGAACAGTCCCCGCAGCACGCCGCCCAGCACCCTGCACGCCGTCACCGTCCTCGGCCACGACCGGCCCGGCATCATCGCCGAGGCCACGGGTCGCCTGGCCGGCCTCGGCCTGAACCTCGAGGACTCCACGATGACCCTGCTGCGGGGTCACTTCGCGATGATGCTGCTCTGCGCCGGCGACGCCCCGGCCGCCGACATCGAGGCCGCGCTCGCCCCGCTCACCGACGACGGCACGCTCACCGTGACCGTGCGCGAGGTGCCGCAGCAGCCCGCAGCCGCCGCTGCCGGCTCCTCCTGGGTGCTGACCGTGCACGGCGGCGACCGCCCCGGCATCGTGTCCGCGGTGGTCGGCCAGGTGGCCGAGGCCGGCGGCAACATCACCGACCTCACCACCCGGCTGGCCGGGGACCTCTACCTGCTGGTGGCCGAGATCGACCTGCCGGCCGGCGCCGACGTGGATGCGGTCGGCGCGGCGATCCGGGCCGCCGCCACCGACCTGGGTGTCGGCGCCACGCTGCGCCCGGCCGAGGCCGACGAGCTGTGAGCGATCCCAGCGATCAGCAGGGCCAGCAGGGCGGGCAGCAGCCGGGCACCGGGGGCGTCCACGAGCGCGTCCTGGCCTGGAGCGAGACCGACCTAGGGGTCGAGGGACGCGTGCTCGAGGTCGTGCGCGCGCCCGCGGCCGTGCTGTCCACGGTGGGGGAGAGGGTCGACCCGACCAGCCCCGAGACCGTCCAGCTGGCCGCCGACCTGGTCGCCACCATGCGGGTCAGCCCCGGGTGCGTCGGGCTGGCCGCCCCGCAGGTCGGGGTGGGGGCGCAGGTCTTCTGCGTCGACGTCTCCGCGCACCCGAAGACCCGCGACCACCACGGCACGTTCGTGCTCTGCAACGCCGAGGTCGTCGCGGGCAGCCGCAACGAGAAGGCCCGCGAGGGCTGCATGAGCGTGCCGGACCTCACCGGCGACGTGAAGCGTGCCTCCCGGATCGTCGTGCGCGGCCAGCTGCCGGGCACCGGCGAGGAGGTCGAGCTGCACGCGAACGCCTTCGAGGCCCGCTGCCTGCAGCACGAGATCGACCACTGCCAGGGCCTGCTCTTCGTCGACCGGGTCGCCGGGGCGCACGCGATCTTCGCCCGCCAGACCTACCTCTGAGCGGCAGCCACCCGGCGGCGTACGGTCCCGGGACGTCATACGCTGCGCGGCGACGGACGTCCCCGCCGCATGACGTCCGCCGTTGCACCGGGCCCCCGTGTCCCAACCGGCAGAGGAAGGCGCCTTAAAAGCGCTGTGGTGCGGGTTCGAATCCCGCCGGGGGCACCAGCGGTCGACCAGGCCGGCCTGGTCGGTGGCGCCGCGCCCGACGACGTACGACGCCGGGCGCGGCTCTCAGCGGATCCTCAGGCTCTGCGGGAACGTCACCGCCCGGGCGAGCGTTGTACGGATCAGGACCCCCTAAGGTGGGTACATCCCCTGTGGGCCGCCGCCCGGCGGCCTCCGACGGCCTCCAAGGAGAGACCATGCAGAGCAACAACCCGGTGTTCCGCCGGTCCGAGGCGTTCAGCGGAAGCGGCGCCCACGGAACCCAGTCCTACGGCAACTCCGGCTACGGCTCCGACCCCTCGCAGTGGGGTGTCGGCGCCCCCGGTGACACCCAGGGCTACGCCCCGGCCCCCCAGGCGCCCAGCGCCCCCATGACCATCGACTCTGTGGTGCAGAAGACCGGCATCACCCTCGGTGTCGTGGTCGTCGCGGCCCTCGCGACCTGGGTGATGCTGCCCGAGATCAACGAGGACACCGCGAGCTCGGCCCTCGGCACCGTCAGCGCCGTGGCCACCTTCGGCTTCCTCGGTGCCTTCGTGCTGTCGCTGGTGAACTCGTTCAAGAAGGTCGTCAGCCCGCCGCTGGTGCTGGCCTTCGCCGCGCTCGAGGGCATCGCCCTCGGTGCGATCTCGATGCTCTTCAACGTCGCCTACCCCGGCGCCGTGCAGGGCGCGGTCATCGGCACCTTCGCCGCGTTCGCCGGCACGCTGGCGGCGTACAAGATCCTCAACATCCAGGTCGGCGACAAGTTCCGCAAGTTCGTCGTCGCGGCCGTCTTCGGCATGATCGGCCTCTCGCTCATGGAGCTGGTGCTGGGTCTCTTCGGTGCCCAGATCGGCCTCTTCGGCGTCAGCGGCCTCGGCATGGTCACCGCGGTGGCCGGCCTCGTGCTCGGCGTGTTCATGCTGATCATGGACTTCGACTTCGTCGAGCAGGGCATCCGCTACGGCGCCCCGGAGCGCGAGTCCTGGACCGCCGCGTTCGCGATGACCGTCTCGCTGGTCTGGATCTACACCAACCTCCTGCGCATCATGGCGTTCTTCAGCCAGGAGTGAGGACGCGCCAGCGGACTCACTGCTGGTGGTCGAGCGAGCGGCACGCCTGAGGAACGAAGGCGTGACCCGCGTGTCGAGACCCGGTCGATGTCCGTGACGGTGCTCCCCAGCACGTCGCGTCCCCCCGCAAGGTCGGCGCGTCAACCACGGAGGCCCTCGGCACCAGCCGGGGGCCTCCGTGCGTTGTGTCGCGCGCAGTGGCGCCGTCGCGAAGGTTCAGCGGCGCCCCGCTGAACCTCACGGCGCGCCGATGCACCTGTAGCGGCGCGCCATCAGGTTCAGCGGCGCCCCGCTGAACCTCACACGCGCGCAGCCCGACCCGCTCGCTCGACCACAACCAGCGGGTCCGCCGGCGGATCCCCGCTCAGCCCTCGGCGACCTTGAGGTCCACGACCTCGGCGAGCGGGCCGTCCTCGTTCGAGGCTGGCGCCTCCGTGTCGTCCTCGTCGGGCGTCTCGGCCTCGGTGTCGGGGTGGCGGCGGCGGTGCCGCAGCTCCACCCACAGGCCGCGCACGCCGCGGCGCGAGCCGCCGACCTCGGTGCCGTCGAGCTCGGTGCCGGGCACCTGGACGGCGCGGATGGCCGCGTCGCTGATGGGCAGCACGCCCTCGCCGCGCAGGGACTCGAGGGAGTCCTCGTCGGGCTCGATGACCCCGACGGCGGCCAGCACCGAGGGGACCATGACCCCGGCCAACGAGCGGTAGCCCGCCGCGGAGGGGTGGAACTGGTCAGGACCGAAGAGCAGGGCGGGGGCCGCGGCGAACTCCGGACCGAGGATCGAGCCCAGCGAGACCGTGCGGCCGCCCTGCTCGATGACGGCGATGGTCTGGGCGGCGGCCAGGCGGCGCGACCAGGAGCGCGCGACCTGCTTCAGCGGCGGCGCGATCGGCTTGATGGTGCCCAGGTCGGGGCAGGTGCCCACGACGACCTCGACCCCGGCCTCCCGGAGGCGCCGCACGCCCTCGGCGAGGTGGCGCACGGAGGTCGAAGGCGTCAGCAGGTGGGTGACGTCGTTGGCTCCGATGAGGATCACGGCCACGTCGGGCGTGATCGGCAGGGCTCGGTCGATCTGCTCCTCGAGGTCGGAGGACTTCGCGCCCACCACGGCGAAGTCGCGCAGGTACACCCGGCGGTCGGCGTGCTCGGCGACGGCGCTGCCCAGGATCGCGCCGGGGGTGTCCTCGACCCGCTCGACGCCGTACCCGGCAGCGCTGGAGTCACCGATCAGGGCGATCCGCAGCGCCGGCCCGGGACGACCGCGGCCGTACCAGCCGGTCGAGTCCGGCGGCGGGTGCTCGATCATCGGGCCGATGGTCTTGCGCGCCCAGCGGGCCTCCGTGGCGAGCACGCCGTAGAGGCCGGCGCCGAGCACGGACAGACCGCCCCCGCCGTACGCCGCGGCGGAGGCGAGCTTGCGTGCTGCCGCTGCCTTGCCCATGCCTCCACCTTAAGGACCGCTCCTGCCGGCCGTGACACCCCGTCGGGGGTCCACGGTGGTGGCCCGCGCCTTTTCGGCATGTCCAGCATGTGGGCATAGGTTGAGTGGGTGCAGTACGTCGACAGCCTCCTGGATCTCATCGGACACACGCCCCTGCTGCGGCTCGGGCGCACCCTGGACGCCCCGCTCGGGCAGGGCGAGGAGGGGCCACTGGTGCTCGCGAAGGTGGAGTACCTCAACCCCGGTGGCTCGGTGAAGGACCGGATCGCGACCCGGATGATCGAAGCCGCCGAGGCCTCCGGCGCCCTGCAGCCCGGGGGCACGATCGTCGAGCCGACCTCGGGCAACACCGGCGTCGGGCTGGCGATGGTCGCGCAGGCCAAGGGCTACAAGTGCGTCTTCGTCTGCCCCGACAAGGTGAGCGAGGACAAGCGCAACGTGCTCAGGGCGTACGGCGCCGAGGTCGTGGTCTGCCCGACCGCGGTCCCGCCCGAGCACCCGGACTCCTACTACAACGTCTCCGACCGGCTCTCCTCGCAGCCGGGCGCCTGGAAGCCCGACCAGTACTCCAACCCGCACAACCCGCGCTCCCACTACGAGACCACCGGTCCGGAGATCTGGGAGCAGACCGAGGGGCGGATCACCCACTTCGTCACCGGCATGGGCACCGGCGGCACGATCTCGGGCGTCGGGCGCTACCTCAAGGAGCAGAACCCGGCGATCCAGGTGATCGGCGCGGACCCGGCCGGCTCGGTCTACTCCGGCGGCGACGGCCGGCCCTACCTCGTCGAGGGCGTGGGCGAGGACTTCTGGCCCGACACCTACGACCGAACCGTCGCGGACCGGGTCATCGAGGTCTCCGACGCCGACGCCTTCTCCTTCACCCGCCGCCTGGCCCGTGAGGAGGCGCTGCTGGTCGGCGGGTCGTCCGGCATGGCGGCGTACGCCGCGAAGCAGCTGGCGCACGAGCTGGCCGCCGAGGGCCGCACCGACGCCGTCATCGTCGTGCTGCTGCCGGACTCCGGCCGCGGCTACCTGACCAAGATCTTCAACGACGACTGGCTCGCGCAGTACGGCTTCCCGACCGGCACCACCACCGAGACCACCGTCGGGGAGGTGCTGCGCGGCAAGTCCGGTCGCCTGCCCGACCTCGTGCACACCCACCCCGCGGAGACCATCGCCGAGGCCGTGGCGATCCTGCAGGAGTACGGCGTCTCGCAGATGCCCGTGGTGCGCGCCGAGCCCCCGATCGTGGCCGCCGAGGTCGCCGGCTCGGTCTCCGACCGCGCGCTGCTCGACGCGTTGTACGCCGGGCACGCCTCGCTCACCGACAAGGTCGAGGACCACATGTCCGCCCCGCTGCCCACCATCGGCTCCTCCGAGGAGGCCACCTCCGCGGTCAAGCTGCTCGAGCACGCCGACGCCGTGCTGGTCCACGAGGACGGCAAGCCCGTCGGCGTCCTGACCCGCCAGGACCTGCTGGCCTTCCTCGCCCGCGCCTGATCGGGAGGCCGGCGCCGGGTACTCCGAACTCCATCTCACCCTCAGCTAGAGCTGAGGGTGAGATGGAGTTCGGAGTATCCCGGCTGCACGCCCTACAGTGAGAACACGTTCTAGTTCTTGCCTGGAGGGCGCATGACTGCCACACCGGCCATCGAGGGATGGTTCACCGTCGGGGACGCCCCGACGCTGCTGGGGGAGCGGTGCACGGGGTGCGCCACGACCTACTTCCCGCCGACCGCCGCGGCTGCGGGCTTCTGCCGCAACCCCGGGTGCGACTCTGAGACCTTCGAGCAGGTGCCGCTGAGCCGCCGCGGGACGGTGTGGTCCTACACCGACGCGCAGTACCAGCCGCCGCCGCCCTACCAGGCGCCCGAGCCCTTCGTGCCGTTCGCGCTGGCGGCCGTCGAGCTGCCCGAGGGCATGGTCGTCGTCGGCCAGGTCGCGCAGGGCTACGGCACGGGCGACCTGCGTGTCGGCCAGGAGGTCGAGCTCGTGGTCGAGCCCGAGCACGCGAGCGAGCAGCTGATCTACCGCTGGAAGCCGGTCGTCGAGCTGGGCGAGGAGGCCGACCAGTGAGCGGCAGCAGCACGAGCACGGTCATCGCCGGCGTCGGCATGCACCCGTGGGGCAAGTGGGGCCGGCCCTTCGTGCAGTACGGCGTGCACGCGGCCCGGGCCGCCCTGGCGGACGCCGGCATCCCGTGGACCGACGTCGACCTGGTGGTCGGGGGCGAGACGGTCCGCAACGGCTACGCCGGGTACGTCGCCGGCTCGACCTTCGCCCAGGCGCTCGGCTGGAACGGCGCGCGGATCGCGACGTCGTACGCCGCCTGCGCGACCGGTGCCCAGGCGATCGACACCGCCCGTGCCCGGATCCTGGCCGGGATGAGCGAGGTCGCCCTCGTGGTCGGTGCCGACACGACCCCCAAGGGGTTCCTGGCCCCCAACGCCGGCGAGCGCTGGGAGGACCCGGACTGGTTGCGGTTCCGGCTGCTCGGCATGACCAACCCGGCGTACTTCGCGATGTACGCCCGGCGCCGGATGGACCTCTACGGTGCGACCCAGGAGGACTTCGCCCAGGTGAAGGTCAAGAACTCCCGGCACGGGCTGACCAACCCGAACGCCCGCTACCGCAAGGAGGTCGGGGTCGAGGACGTCATGTCCAGCGCCGTGGTCTCCGACCCGTTGCACCTGCTCGACATCTGCGCGACGTCCGACGGCGCGGCCGCGGTCGTGCTCGTCTCCGACGCCTACGCCCGGCGGCTCGGCCTGACCGACCCGGTCAAGGTCGCGGCCGTCTCCACGGTCACGCCGACCTTCCCCAACACCGTGCTCGACATGCCCATGCTCAGCACCGACGCGGGCACCCCGGGGAACCGGACCTTCAAGCAGTCCATCGGCGCGGCGGCGTACGAGGAGGCCGGGATCGGCCCCGAGGACGTCGACGTGGCGGAGGTCTACGACCTGTCGACCGCGCTGGAGCTGGACTGGATGGAGGACCTCGGGCTCTGCAAGGAGGGCGAGGCGGAGGCCCTGCTGCGCGCCGGAGACACCACCCTCGGCGGCCGGATCCCGGTCAACCCCTCGGGTGGGCTGGCGTGCTTCGGCGAGGCCGTCCCGGCCCAGGCGCTGGCGCAGGTCTGCGAGCTCACCTGGCAGCTGCGCGGGCAGGCCGAGGGGCGGCAGGTCGAGGGCGCCCGGGTCGGCATCACCGCCAACCAGGGGCTCTTCGGGCACGGCTCGTCGGTGATCGTCACGCGGTAGTCGCATCGGGTCTCGTGGATCGCTGCGCTCGCACCTCGACCACCGGTGGTCGAGCAGGCGAGCCCTGGCGAGCCATCGTCGAGACCGGGTGACCTGTCTGTGGTCGGCGACCACAGGCAGGTGCGGCGGTCTCGACGACTGTGAGTCTTTCGGTGGCTGGCCTGGGGCTGGCTGGCAGGGTGGCGCTGGTTCCTGGGGCCGGGTGTGACTCTTCGACGACGTGACCCCTCTTGGGGTGTCCTGCGAG
>WLJH01000064.1 GCA_009701885.1 Actinomycetota bacterium | reverse complement strand
GCAGCACCGTTGCCGTTCGCAGCACCGTTGCCGTTCGCAGCACCGTTGCCGTTCGCAGCACCGTTGCCGTTCGCAGCACCGTTGCCGTTCGCAGCACCGTTGCCGTTCGCAGCACCGTTGCTGTTCGCCGCACCGTTGCCGTTGCCGTTGGCCGGACCGGCGCCTCCGCCGTTGCCCCCACGGTCCTTGCCCTTGCCCTTCGCTCCGCCCTCGCCCTGGTCGCCGCCGGGACCCTTGCCCTGTGCCGGGGCGGCAGAACCGTGCCCCTCGCGGGGTCCCGAGGAGGCCGGCGCGCCGGTGGCGGGCGCGACGGGAGCGGGGCTCGCCTCCGGCTGCGTGGTCGGAGCGGGGGTGACCGAGTCCTCGGGCTCGAGCTCGCTGCCGGCCTGGACGGCTCGCAGCGCGGGCTCCTCCTCGAGGATCAGGTCCTGGCCGAGGGTGAAGACCAGGGAGGGCAGCGGGTTCAGCACGCCGCCGACCGTGTCCAGACGGATGCCGGTGGCGACCACCAGGGAGCAGACAATCGCCACGAGGCCGAAGGCCAGCAGCGAGCGCCGGTGCTCGGGCGCGCGCAGCTCGGTGAGCAGCCTGGTCGGCTTCTCCTCCATGCCTGCGCTCCCTTGGTCCCGAGTGACTCCAGGAGATTCTCCCCCGCAAGGGTCCTCACGAGGAAACGCCAGCGGCCGGTTGACCCGGTCAGGCCACAGAATGACCCAGATGGGTCATGCGTTGTGACCCACCCGGGCTATGCGCCGGGGTGCGCGCCCCTACGAGCGGGCGTCCTGCCCACGGCCCGGCCGGAGCAGGTCAGGCCGGATCAGGTCAGGCCGACTTCCGCTTCTTGGCCTCGGCCTCGCGCGGGACCAGCTGCGGCGGCTCGTCACCGGCTACCGCAGCCCCGGTCACGACCACCTTCGAGACATCGCCGCGCGAGGGGACGTCGTACATCACCTGCAGCAGCACCTCCTCGATGATCGCGCGGAGCCCACGCGCGCCGGTGCCGCGCTCCATCGCCTTGTCGGCGATGGCGTCGATGGCCTCACTGGTGAACTCCAGCTCGACGCCGTCGAGCTCGAAGAGCTTCTGGTACTGCTTGACCAGCGCGTTGCGCGGCTCGGTGAGGATCTGCACCAGCGCCGGCCGGTCGAGCTTGGAGACGCTCGCGATGAGCGGCAGGCGCCCGATGAACTCGGGGATCAGGCCGAACTTGGTCAGGTCCTCGGGCCGCACCTGTGCGAGCAGGTCGTCCTCGGAGTGGTCGGCCTGCGAGTGGACCTCGGCGGTGAAGCCGAGGGTCTTCTTGCCCACGCGCTGCTCGATGATGTGCTCGAGCCCGGCGAAGGCACCGCCCACCACGAACAGGATGTTGGTGGTGTCGATCTGGATGAACTCCTGGTGCGGGTGCTTGCGCCCGCCCTGCGGGGGGACCGAGGCGGTCGTGCCCTCGATGATCTTCAGCAGCGCCTGCTGCACGCCCTCGCCGGAGACGTCGCGGGTGATCGAGGGGTTCTCCGCCTTGCGGGCCACCTTGTCGATCTCGTCGATGTAGATGATGCCGGTCTCGGCCTTCTTGACGTCGTAGTCGGCGGCCTGAATCAGCTTGAGCAGGATGTTCTCGACGTCCTCACCGACGTAACCGGCCTCGGTGAGCGCGGTCGCGTCGGCGATGGCGAACGGGACGTTGAGCATGCGCGCCAGGGTCTGGGCGAGGTAGGTCTTGCCGCAGCCGGTGGGGCCGATGACCAGGATGTTGGACTTGGCGACCTCGACCTGCTCGTCCTTGGAGTGCTTGCCGCTGACCGGCTGCAGCCCCGCCTGGACGCGCTTGTAGTGGTTGTAGACCGCCACGGCGAGCGACTTCTTCGCCTGCTCCTGCCCGATGACGTAGGAGTTGAGGAACTCGAAGATCTCGCGGGGCTTGGGGAGCTCGTCGAGGCTGACCTCGGCGCCCTCGCTCAGCTCCTCCTCGATGATCTCGTTGCACAGGTCGATGCACTCGTCGCAGATGTAGACGCCGGGACCGGCGATGAGCTTCTTGACCTGCTTCTGCGACTTGCCGCAGAACGAGCACTTCAACAGGTCGCCGCCGTCACCGATCCGTGCCACCGCGGTCATCCTCCCTGTGCGTCCCGGCCGAGGTGGCCGGGGCGTCTCCTGCTTGCTTCGAGCTGTCGTGCTGAGTGGGTGCTGCTGGTCCTGCTGGGTGGCGTCCCGGTGCGCTGTCGGCGCTCGGTCCGGCCACCGGCCCGCCGTCCGGGCCGATCTTCTGACGGTACCCCTCCCCACCCCCCAGGGAGGTGGGGACACGAGCACTCGTCGTCAGATCGGCCCCGGGCCGGTCATCCTGAGATGCGGCTCACGCGAGTGCCGGGGTCTTGAGGGACTCCAGCACCGAGTCGATGAGGCCGTACTCCACCGCCTGGGCGGCCGTGAGGATCTTGTCGCGCTCGATGTCGCGGCTGACCTCCTCGATCGGCCGGCCGGTGTGGTCGCTGATCATCTTCTCCAGCAGCTCGCGCATGCGGATGATCTCGTTGGCCTGGATCTCGATGTCGGAGGTCTGGCCGAAGGTGCCCTCGGTGTAGGGCTGGTGGATCAGCACGCGGCTGTTGGGCAGCCCCATCCGCTTGCCGGGCGTGCCGGCGGCGAGGAGGATCGCAGCAGCGGAGGCCGCCTGCCCCAGGCACACGGTGCGGACGTCGGGCTTGATGAAGTTGATGGTGTCGTAGATCGCGGTCAGCGCGGTGAAGGAGCCACCAGGGCTGTTGATGTAGATGCTGATCTCCTGGTCGGGGTTCATCGACTGCAGGCACAGCAGCTGGGCGATCACGGCGTTCGCGACGTCGTCGGAGATCGGCGTCCCGAGGTAGATGATGCGCTCCTCGAAGAGCTTGGCGTAGGGGTCGATGCGGCGGATGCCGTACGACGTCCGCTCCTCCCACTGGGGGATGTAGTAGTTCATCGCTCGGAGCCTCTCGTCACTTGGTGTGGGCCGGACGGCCCTCGTCGGCGGCCTCGCGGGCGCTGCGGATGACCTTGTCGACCAGGCCGTACTCCAGCGCCTGGTCGGCGGTGAACCAGCGGTCGCGGTCGGCGTCGGCGGTGACCTGCTCGACGCTCTGGCCGGTGTGCTCGGAGATGAGCTCGAGCAGCACCTTCTTGATGTGCAGCGACTGCTGGGCCTGGATCTTGATGTCGGAGGCCGAGCCGCCCATGCCCGAGGAGGGCTGGTGCATCATGATCCGCGCGTGCGGCAGGGCGTAGCGCTTGCCCTTGGCGCCGGCGCAGAGGAGGAACTGGCCCATCGAGGCGGCCAGGCCCATGCCCACGGTCGCGACGTCGTTGGGGATGTAGTTCATCGTGTCGTAGATCGCCATGCCGGCGTCGACCGAGCCGCCGGGGCTGTTGATGTGCAGGAAGATGTCGGCCTCGGGGTCCTCCGCGGACAGCAGCAGGAGCTGGGCGCAGATCGCGTTGGCGTTCTGGTCGCGCACCTCGGAGCCGAGGAACACGATGCGCTCGCGCAGCAGTCGCTGGTAGATGTGGTCGTCGAGGACGCCCAGGGACGCGGCGCCGCCCATGGTGGGCAGGTGCTCGGCGCCGCGGTCGGCGGAAGCGGGGTTCGAGTTCACGTCAGCGACACTAGCCCGTGCGGCGGACACTTCCACGGACAACCGGGTCCTGTTCGCCGACAGCGGATTTTGCCGCGGCCGCTCCCCGGCGGCCGCCCACGTGGTGGGGCGACATAGCGGGACGGCGGGGTGCGACGGCGTGGCGTGGCGGCCGACCACCGGCATACGGGCGTCAGGCCAGCCAGCGCTCGAGGGCGGCGTGCACGTCGGGGTGGTTGAGCAGCCCGAAGTGGTCGGTGCGCCCCACGTGCAGGACCTCGGCGCCGGGGAAGAGCGTGCGCCCCCGCCGGTCGCGGCCGTACGCCGAGCGCGGCCGCACCAGCAGGTCGCCGACCACGTTCCCCACCGGGTGCCGCTCGGAGGCGGTCAGCGTGGCCGAGACCAGCCGGTAGCGGGCGTGCGGCAACGGCGGGACGTCCTCGGCCAGCCCCGCCACGAGGTCGTGGACGCCCTGGGAGCGCCAGTCCAGGAGCCGGCCGAAGGCGGCGGTCTCCGGGAGCAGCCCGAGGCCGCGGCTGCCGTGCCCGATCCCCCAGGCGATGGGCGCACCGAGGTGCGGCGCCCCCAGGGTGACGACGTCGGACACCTTCGCGGTCCACGGCTCCTCCACCTGCGCGGCGACCGCGCCGGCCGCGCGCATCACCAGACCGCCCAGGGAGTGCCCGACCAGCGCGATCCGCGTCACCGGCACGGGCCAGTGCTCCACGACCTGCTGCAGCAGGCCGGTCAGCGCGGCGCCGTTCTCCCGCAGCGACAGGCCCGTGTTGGCGCGCAGCAGGAGCGGGGTCCACCCGCGCTCGGCTAGCGCCTCGGGGTACGTCGGACCGGCGGTCTCGCGGCGGCGCCACCAGTAGGACTCGTTCTCGCACAGGCCGTGGAGGAAGACGACCAGGCGGCCGGTGGCCCCGGGGTAGGCGGCGGCGAGGGAGGCCGGCTCCGGCGCGACGTCGCGACCGTCGAGGCGCAGCGCCATCGGGATCGCCATCTGCGGTCGCTCCCGCAGCAGCCGGTCACCGATCAGCCCGTTGACCGCGGAGGAGACGAAGCGGCCCTCGCGGGAGTCCTCGAGCCGCGGGCCGACACCGGTCGCGGCCGCGCGGTCGAGGCCGGTCGAGGCGAGGCGCAGACCGCCGCCGAGCCCGGCGTACACCGCGCCGGCGATGCCGCGGTGGACCCGCTCGGGGATCGAGGCGCCCGTGGCGCCGGTCGCCCGCCGGCCCAGGCCGTGGACCCGGTCGACCCAGGCGGTGTGGGTGTCGCGGACGGTCTTGACGACGAGCTCGTCGGCGACCTCGCAGAGCAGCGAGGCGGCGTCGAGGACGGTGGGGCCGGGTGCGGTGGTCACCGGAGGATGGTACCCGTTCGGTGCACGGGTGTGCACTCGCTGCTCCGGACCGCGCACGCACCGCGGCCCGCCCAGAACGAGTCCGGACGGGCCGCGGCTGCTGACGTCGTACGCCGTGGGGCGCGGGAGGCTCAGGCCTCGGACTTCTCCTCGTCGCCGGACTCCGCAGCAGCCTCGTCGCCGGCCTCGGCGGCAGCCTCCTCGGCCGCCTCCTCCTCGCTCACGTCCATGATCGTGCCGTCGGGCTGCAGGCCCTTGAGCTCGACCACGTTGCCCGAGGCGTCCTTGACCACGGCGGACTCGACGATCGTCGCGAGCGCCTTGCCGCGCAGGATCTCCTGCACCAGGTCGGGGATGTGGTTGTGCTCGAACATGTGGTTGGCGAAGGACTGCGGGTCCTGGCCGGACTGCTGGGCGCGACGGACCAGGTGCTGGGAGAGCTCCTGCTGGTCGACGCCGAGCTCCTCCTTCTTGGCGATCTCGTCGAGGAGGAACTGCGCGGCGACCGCGTCGCGGACCCGGCGCTCGAGGTCGGCCTCGAACTCCTCCTGGGTCTGCTCCTCGTCCTCGAGGTACTTGGCCATGGTGATGCCGGCCATCGCGAGCTGCTGCTCGATGTTCTGGCGACGGGCGTTGAGCTCGTCGGTGACCAGCGACTCGGGCAGCGGGACGGAGACCTTCTCCAGCAGGGCCTCGAGCACGGCGTCGCGGGCGGCGGCGGCCTGCTCGAGGCGCTTGCCGTTGCCCAGGCGCACGCGCACGTCGGCGACGAGCTCGTCGGCGGTGTCGAACTCCGAGGCCAGCTGGGCGAACTCGTCGTCGAGCTCGGGGAGCTCCTGCTCCTGGACCTGGGTGACCTTGACGTGCACCTCGACGTCCTGGCCGACCAGGTCGCCGCCGACCAGCTGGCTGGCGAAGGTCTTCTCCTCGTCGGCGGACATGCCGACCAGGGCCTCGTCGAGGCCGTCGATCATGCCGCCGCGGCCGACCTGGTAGGAGGTGCCGCTGATCTCGGCGCCGTCCAGGACCTCGCCGTCCTGCATCGCCTTGAGGTCGATGACCACGAAGTCGCCGTCGGCGGCGGCGCGCTCGACGTCCTTGAGGGTGCCGAAGCGCTGGCGCAGCGCGTCGACCTGCTCCTGGACGTCCTCGTCGGTGACCTCGATGTCCTCGACGGAGGCCTCGAGGCCGTCGTACTCCGGCAGCTCGATGGTCGGCTTGACGTCGACCTCGGCGGTGAACTCGAGCAGGTCGTTGTCCTCGAGCCGGGTCACCTCGACCTCGGGCTGGGCCAGCGGCTCGAGGGAGTTCTCGCGCAGCGCCTCGACGTACTTCTTGGGCAGCACGTCGTTGATCGCCTGGTCGAGCACGACGCCGCGGCCGACCTGCTTGTCGATGACCATCGGCGGGACCTTGCCGCGGCGGAAGCCGGGGACGTTGATCTGCTGGGCGATGGTCTTGTACGCCGCGTCGAGGCTCGGCTTGAGCTCCTCGAAGGGCACCTCGATGGTCAGCTTGGCCCGGGTCGGGCTCAAGGTCTCGACGGCGCTCTTCACAGGTTTCTCCTCAGGGTGATGTCGGTCGTGCTGGTGCGGGTCGTGGCTCGGTGCTGCCGGGGTGCTGCGGGTGTCCTGGACTGTCGGGGCGACAGGACTCGAACCTGCGATCTCCTGCTCCCAAAGCAGGCGCGCTAGCCACTACGCTACGCCCCGCCAAGCGGGCGCCACCGGGTCGCGAACGACCCTGCGGATCCCCTTGGAGCGGATGACGGGAATCGAACCCGCGTAGCCAGTTTGGAAGACTGGGGCTCTACCATTGAGCTACATCCGCACGCACGGGGGCTCCGCCCCCGTGGACCCCCGGAACCGTGGTCGCGGGAGTGCCAGGCGACGAGACCCCTAGCCGTGGGAATCCTGCCACAGGCGGTCCACCGCCCCCCAAACGGGGCGCCTGCGCGGACGCGACCGCCTCTCCGCTACTTCCGGTGGACGACCACCATGGCCCGGTCGTCGTCGCGCGAGCCCAGCGCCTCGACCAGCCGCTCGGCCGACCCCACGACGCCGGCGCGCAGCAGGCCCTCGGCCTGACCGAGCATCCGGTCCAGGCCCAGGTCCAGGTCGCGCTGCGGCTCCTCGACCATCCCGTCGGTGTAGAGCATGAGCGCGTCACCGGGCCGCAGCTGGCCCCGCGCGGTCGTGTACTCGGCGTACGGCAGCAGACCGAGGACCGCACCGGAGCTCTCCAGGACCGTCCAGCGCCCCGACCCGGCCGCACGCAGCACCGCGGGCGGGTGGCCGGCGGAGCGGACCTCGAACTCCCCCGTGTCGACCCACAGGGCGAGGTGAATGGCGGTGGCGAAGCCCTCGGCCCAGTCCTGGCGCAGGAGGTAGTCGTTGGCCGAGGCCAGGAACATCTGCGGCGCGACCGAGCCGAGCATCCCGCCGAAGGCCCCGGAGAGCTGCAGCGCCCGGGTGCCGGCCTGGTCGCCCTTGCCGGAGACGTCGACGACGACCAGCTCCAGGCGGGCGTCGTCCTCGAGGTACGTCGCCACCACGAAGTCCCCCGCGAACCGGGTGCCTGAGGCCGACACGAGCGCCGACTCCAGGTGCCAGTCCGGCGGCAGGTCGGGGATCCGGCCCTGGCGGAGCAGCCGGTCGCGCAGGTCGACGAACATCGACTCGCCGGTGAACCCCGCGACGCCCAGGCGTGAGCGGCGGAAGGCGGTGACCAGGACGATCACGCACATGACGAACTGCACCGCGGCGGCGCCGGCGGTGCGCGGGGTGATGACCGGTTGCAGGAGCAGCGCCACCGTCACCATGCCGAGGACCGAGACCACGAACCAGGGCAGCTGGCGCGGGTTGAGCACCAGGCTCCCCAGCAGCAGCGGGATCATCAGCGCCGTGAACGGCGCGTCCTGGGGGTACAGGGCGACCGCGACGACGACGAGCAGCGCGAGCGCGGTGAGCGCGATGACCGGGCGCTGGTCGGCCACCCGGCTGCGGGTCTTGGACGCGCGGTAGCGCCGGGCCGCGTCGGCGCGGACCGGAGAAGGGGGCTCGGCGCCCACGCTCATGTCGCGGTCCTCTCGGCTGCGGATCATCCTAGGGCCCCGGACGCCGCGCGCGAGCGGAATCGGGGTTGGCAGCGGGGACACCAGAAGAGGTTGCGCTGCTGGAGCTCCGTGGTGCGCACCGACGCGCCGCAGACCAGGCACGGCTGTCCGTGGCGCCGGTAGACGTAGACCTCCCCTCCGTGGTCGTCGCGCCGCGGGGGACGACCCATCGCCTCGGGCGTGTGCTCGGGCCGGACGGTGTCGATCCGACCGGTCCGCACGCCCTCGGCCATCAGCACCACGAGGTCCTACCACATCGCCCGCCACTGGCCCACCCGCAGGGTGCGCCCGGGTCGCTGGGGGTCGATCCGGTGCCGGAAGAGCAGCTCGGCGCGGTAGACGTTGCCCACGCCCGCGAGCACCGTCTGGTCCATCAGCAGCCCACCGATCGGCGCCCGGCTGCCCCGGATCCGCTCCCAGGCGCGGTCGGGGTCCGCGTCGGCGCGCAGGGGGTCCGGGCCCTGCCGGGCCACCACCGCGTCGCGCTGGTCCGCGGTGAGGAGCTCGCAGGCGGTCGCGCCGCGCAGGTCGGCGTACGCCGCCGGGCGGTCGTCCGGGTCGTCGGACGGGTCGGCGGCCAGCCGCAGGCGCACCTGGCCGACCGGCTCGGGGACCCAGGGTGTGTCCCCCGGCTCCATGGCCTGCTGCGCGCCGCCCTGCGGGCGCCTCGCCGCGTTGTCGTCAGTCGTCGATGCTGGCGCATCGCCTCCCTCCTCCGCCTTGCGAGGCACTCCGCCGGACGACGCTCGCGACGGCCGAGAGCCGAGGGACACACCCTCGTCGACGGCCGGGTGCACGGCGAAGACGCCGTACAGCCCGAGGTGGACGTGGACGTGGCGGTCGCCCGGGAAGGCGACGAACAGGTGCTTGCCCCACGCCTCGGCGCCGGTGAGCACCTGGCCGTCGAGCAGCGCGGCGGCCTCCGCGAACCGCCCCTGCGGGCTGCTCACGCGGACGGCACGACCGGCGAAGGTCTCCTGCAAGTGGCCGGCGAGCCGGTGGAGGGTGTGGCCCTCGGGCATCGGCGGACGGGTGTCAGGCCTCGGGGCCGAGGCCCTGGGCGGACTCCGGAAGCGGCGGCAGCTCGCCGGTGCGGTCGTAGTGGTCGAGCTGGCCGATACGGCGCACGTGCCGCTCGTCGCCGCTGAACGGCTCGGCCAGGAAGACCTCGACGAAGCGGGTCATGTCCTCGAGGCTGTGCATCCGACCGCCGACCGAGACGACCTGCGCGTCGTTGTGGTCGCGGGCGAGCTTGGCGGTCTCCTCGCTCCACACGAGGGCGCAGCGGATGCCCTCGACCTTGTTGGCGGCCATCTGCTCGCCGTTGCCGGAGCCGCCGATGACGACGCCGAGGTCGTCCCCGCCGGCCGCGCGGGCCTTCGCCACGCCCTCCGCGGCGCGCAGGCAGAAGACGGGGTAGTCGTCGAGGGCGTCGTAGACGAAGGGGCCGTGGTCGACCGGCTCGTAGCCGTGCTCGGTGAGCCACGCGAGCAGGTGGTTCTTCAGGTCGAGGCCGGCGTGGTCGGAGCCCAGGTGGACGCGCATGGGCCGAATCCTGGCAGATCCCGCGGACGCTCCCGGCACCGGCGACCGCGTCAGCGGCGCAGGTGTGACGCCAGGAACGCGGCGGCGGCCAGCAGCATCGGCTCGGCGGCGTCGAAGACGGTGGGGTGGCGGTAGAAGCCATGCACCTGGCCGAGGTAGCGGGTCCCGGTGACCTCGACCCCGGCCTCGGCCAGCAGCTGCACCAGGTGCTCACCCTCGTCGCGCAGCGGGTCGTGCTCGGCGGTCGTGACCAGCGTCGGCGGCAGGGTCGCCAGCCGGTCGCTGCGCAGCGGCGCGAGGTCGGGGTGCTCGAGGTCGGCCGGCGTGGCGGCGTACTGCTGCCAGTACCACTCCGCCTCGCGCGGGTCGAAGCCGTCGGCGGCGGTGCGGTAGGAGTCGAAACCCATCGTCGGGTCGAGGAAGGGGTAGAGCAGCGCGACCGCCCGCAGCCGGCCGGGGTGGCGCAGCGCCGCGACGAGGGCGAGGTTGCCGCCGGCGGAGTCGCCGTGCGCGGCCACGGGACCGGCGAGGCCGTGCCGCTCGCCCTCGCGCTCGAGCCAGCCCAGGACCGTGCTCACGTCGTCCGGCGCCGCGGGGAAGCGGTGCTCGGGCGGGCGCCGGTAGTCGACGCTCACGACCGCGTGGCCGCTGCGGTTGGCGAGCCGCCGCGCCAGCCCGTCGTGGACGTCGTTGTCGTGGAAGACGAAGCCGCCGCCGTGGAGATGGAGGACCACGCCCGGGTGCGCACTCTTCGGGCGGTGCACGCGGACCGGTACGCCGTCGGCGGCGAGGTCGAGGACCTCCGCGACGTCCTCGCGCGGCTCCGCGACAGCCGCCTCCCGCGCGGCCCGGCGGGAGGCCTGGATGTCGAAGCCGGGCTCGTAGACCTTCGGCTCAGCCGCGGCCGCCTCGACCGCCGTCCGGGCCTGGGGGTGCAGCGTCACTCCGCCCCCGCTCAGCGCTGCATGAGGGCGTCGAGCCCGACGCCGATGGCCGCCGCCACCCGGAAGTCGACCCGCGGGTCGTGGACGTCGACGGTGTAGCGGTCGCGCAGCTTGAACTGCCGCTCCGAGCTCATCAGCGGCGTGCCCTCGGAGGAGGTGAAGTCGAAGTGCACCGTGAGGAAGGGCAGGTCGGTGAACCGCCGCAGCAGGGCGACCCCCTGGCTGCGCTCCTGGCCGGTCCCGCTGAAGCCGGGGCCCTCCACGTGGAAGGTCGAGCGCAGCAGGCTGGCGCCGAAGTCCTTCTTGAAAAACCCGATCTGCTGGTGCTGCTCGTCGAAGATGTCGTAGCCGGCGTTGAGGTCGAGCTTCTTGCGGGCCTTGAAGCTGAAGACCGCGCGGCTCTTGGAGTCGTCGGTGTAGAAGGTGACCTCCTCCTTGAACGCCAGCCGCTTCTGCTGGGCCACCGCCATGCTCTGCCCCTCCGAGCCGTCGGGGTTGGCCGCGACGATCTCGTAGCGGTTGGTGGTCATGGCCAGCTTCTGCTTGATGAAGAAGCGGGGCAGGAACATCTCGGCGGTCATGGCGGAAAAGGTAGCCGAGCGATCAGTACCGGTCCGGCTGGCAGACCTGCGCGACCACGCCCTGCCCGCCCCACCACACGACCCGCTCACCGAAGACCGGGGCACACGTGGCCTCGGTGAGCTGCCAGGTGGTCGTCGCGTCTCGCAGGCCGTTGCCGGCGCACGCGTCGGTGGTGAGGTAGACCGCGGCCAGCCGGTTCCCGTCGCGGTCGAGGGGGTGGACCACCTCGCTGCTGCCGCTCTCCCAGGGCTCCATGCAGTTCTCGGGCTGGTCCGGCCCGGACCCGCGCGGGGCGTCCTGCACCGCCTCGACCCAGGCCCCAGCGGCAGGACCCTCGACCAGCCGGTCCGTGCCCAGGCCGGGCCCATCAGCGCCGATGCGCTGGTACTGGCAGACCAGCAGCGCGGCCACGTCGTCCGGGTCGACCGATTCCAGATCTCCGGCGGGTGCAAACACCGGCCGGTCCGGTCCGGGCCGCTCCTGGGCGGGCGAGGTGGTGTCGCAGCCGAGGACGCTGACCTCGGAGCGCTCGGCGCTGGCCAGGATCTCCTCCGCCACGTCCTCGGTGGAGGCGTCGGTGAGCAGACGGAGCTGGACGGTGCCGACCGTGGTCACCCGCAAGGTCCAGCCGTCGCGTGTGGTCGTGCCGTCCTCGACCGGCTCGTCGAGTCCCGCCGATTCCGCGGGGAGCAGCGTCAGGTGCGGCACCCACTGCTCCTCGGGGTCGGGACCGAAGCCCGCCGGTACGGGCGGCTGCTCGCCACAGCCGATGTCGAGGACGGCGCCGTATCCGCCGTCGGTGTCGACGTACGGGCCGGTGATCGGCTCGCGTGGCACGTCGGCGCACCAGTCCGACTGCGGTGCGCTCGCGTCGCCCCACTCCTGCGGCACCTGCACCGTCACGTCGCGGAACGTGACCCCGCGCCACCCGTCCGCGACCGCGGGCGGCTCGCCGGCCGGGTCGAGCGCGCCGTCACCGCCGCGGTCGCGGTCCACCAGCGCGACGCCCACGACCGCGGACGCGGCCACCGCGAGGGCCGCG
>WLJH01000063.1 GCA_009701885.1 Actinomycetota bacterium | reverse complement strand
GGTGCGGGTCGAGGCCCGCGGACGCGCTGGGACGCGTCCCCAGGCCTCGACCCGCACCTCGACCCGCACCTCGACCCCCGGGGCGAGCGCGGCCGCGGACGACCCCCGGCGCGGGTCGACCGGGGGGTGGAACGAGGGGGTGGGAGGATGACGCCGATGTCCCCCGAGCCGGCGGTGCGTGCGGAGATCGTCGTCGACCTGGCGGCGGTCCGGCACAACGTGCGCGCACTGGCGGCCCACACCGGGACCGCCGTGATGGTGGTGGTGAAGGCCGACGGCTACGGCCACGGCATGCTCCCGGTCGCCCAGGCCGCGCGGGAGGCCGGCGCCCAGTGGCTGGGCGCCGCCACCCTCCCGGAGGCGCTGGCGCTGCGGGAGGCCGGTGACACCGGGCGCATCCTGACCTGGCTGTCGGTGCCCGGTGAGTCCGGTCTGGCCGAGGCGCTCGCCGCGGGGATCGACGTCACCGCGCACGACGAGGACGGCCTGGCCGCCGTCGCGGACGCCGTACGACGCTGCGGGACCCCCGCCCGCCTCCAGCTCAAGGTCGACACCGGCCTGCACCGCAACGGCTGCCTCCCGGCGGACTGGCCGGAGCTGGTCGCGGCCGCCCGACGCGGGGAGGTCGAGGGTCTCTGGACCGTGACCGGGCTCTGGTCGCACCTCGCGTGCGCGGACGAGCCCGGTCACCCGGCGACGGCTGCCCAGCAGGCGGCGTTCGAGCTCGCGCTGGCGCAGGCGGCCGACGCAGGGCTGCGCCCCGAGGTGCGGCACCTGGCCAACTCCGCCGGCGCGATCCTGCACCCCGGCACCCACCACGACCTCGTGCGCGTCGGCCTCGCGGCGTACGGCCTGCATCCCGCTCCCGGCCACGGCCCCGCCCTGGACCTGCGCCCCGCCATGACGGCGCGCGCGAGTCTCGCGATGGTCAAGCGGGTCGAGCCGGGGGCCGGGGTGTCCTACGGGCACACCTGGACCGCAGAGCGGCCCACGACCCTGGGGCTGGTGCCGGTGGGCTACGGCGACGGGGTCCCGCGACACGCCGGCAACCGCGCCGAGGTCTCGGTCGCGGGCGTGCGCGCGCCGCTGCGGGGTCGCGTCTGCATGGACCAGGTCGTCGCGGAGGTGCCCGACCACGCGCGGGCCGGCGACGAAGTGGTGCTGTTCGGCGCCGCCCCGCACCCCACCGCGCAGGACTGGGCCGAGGCGTGCGAGACCATCAGCTACGAGATCGTGACCCGGGTCGGCGGTCGCTTCGTGCGGCGCTGGGTCGGCGAGCAGCACGAGCAGGAGGACACGTGAGCCGGGGCAGGGGCAGGGGCTGGGTCTGGGGCCAGGACAGGGGAAGGCTGTGGCAGACCGCCGGTGCGGCGGTCGGGGTGCTGGCACTCGGCGCCGGCTTCGAGGTGGCGCGCCGCCGCCGGGTCGTGGCCGCCCGCACGGGCGCGGGCGACCTCAGCCCCTTCGGGTCCCTGCGGTCCTCGCCCCGCACGGTCGTCACCCCCGACGGCGTCCCGCTGCACGTCGAGGTCGACGAGCGCGAGGAGCCGGTCGACGGCCCGCGGCACAAGGGGCCGGAGCTGACGGTCGTCTTCGTGCACGGCTACGCCCTGAACCTCGACTGCTGGCACTTCCAGCGCGCCGGCTACCGCGGCCTGGTGCGCACCGTCTTCTACGACCAGCGCTCGCACGGCCGCTCCGGCCGTGCGCACCACCACCACGCCACCATCGACCAGCTCGGCCTCGACCTCGAGCAGGTCATCGAGGAGGTCGCCCCCGACGGTCCCGTCGTCGTGGTGGGCCACTCCATGGGCGGCATGACGATCGTCGCGCTGGCCGAGCAGCGCCCGCACCTCTTCGGCGACAAGATCGTGGGCGTGGGCCTGGTCTCCACGACCGCTGGCGGCCTCGACATCGGTCGGATCCTGCTGCCGGTGGCCCCGGCCAAGCTGGGTGGCCCGCTCACCGCCCGGGCGATGCGGACCCTGCGTCCGGGGCACCGAGGCGTCGACGCCGTGCGCCGGATCGGCGCCCACGTGGCGGAGGTCTTCACCGACGTCTTCGCGTTCGGCGACGACGTGCCAGCCTCCTACATCCGCTTCGTCGACTCGATGCTCTCGCAGACGCCGTTCGAGGTGCTTTCGGAGTTCTTCCCGAGCCTGCACGGCCTCGACAAGTTCCACGCCGTGGAGACCCTCGCCCAGGTGCCCACGGCGATCATCGGCGGCACGGCCGACCGACTGACCTCGATCGGGCACTCGCGCAAGCTGCACAGCCGGATCGCGGGCTCGGTCCTCACCGAGGCCGAGGGCGCCGGGCACATGGTGATCATGGAGCGGCACGAGCAGGTCAACGCCGCGCTCGACCAGCTGCTCGCAGCGGCCGCCGAGCGGGTGACGCGCCGATGACGCAGGCGGGGGAGCGGGCTCACGCGCAGGCCCCGGACCACACCCCGGAGCAGGACGGCGCCCGGGAGCGCCCGCGCGTCGTCGTACGCCGGATCGGGCCGGAGTCCGCGGCGGCAGTGCTGTCGGTGGTGCAGGCGGCGTTCGGGGCGCGGCCCGACATGGACCCACGGCCGGCGGCGCTGGACGAGACCGAGGAGTCGATCGCGGCGAAGCTGGCCGCCGGCGGCGGGCTCCTCGCCGAGCTCGACGGCGAGCCCGTGGGCACGCTGGTCCTCGACCCGATCGGCTCCACCACCTATCTCCGGCGCTTCGGCGTCGTCCCCGGCCACCAGGGCCACGGCATTGCCGGCGCGCTCATCGACGCCACCGTCGACGCGGTCCTGGAGTCCGGCACCGGCACCGACGACCTCACCGTCGTCGCCCGCGAGGAGCTGCCGGCGACCATCCGCTTCTGGGACCGCCAGGGGTTCCGCGAGATCTCCCGCAGCTCGCCGCTGGTCGAGATGCGCCGGCCGCTGCGCACCGCGGTCTTCCACGCCCCGACGGCCGAGGCGATGCGCGGCATCGGCCGCTCCCTGGCGGGCCAGCTGACCCGCGGCGACCTCATCGTCCTCACCGGGGACCTCGGTGCCGGGAAGACCACCTTCACCCAGGGCCTCGGCGCCGGGCTCGGCGTGCGCGGGCAGGTCACCTCACCGACCTTCGTCATCGCGCGCGTGCACCCCTCGACGGTCGGTGGTCCCGAGCTGGTGCACGTCGACGCCTACCGCCTCGACGGGCTCGAGGAGCTCGACGACCTCGACCTCGACACCTCGCTCGACGACGCCGTCACCGTCGTGGAGTGGGGCGAGGACCTCGCCGAGGGCCTGGCCGAGTCGCGCCTGGAGGTGCGGATCGTCCGCGAGGCCGAGGTCGGTCCGGACGCCTCCCTCGACCCGCGCCGGGTGGAGATCACCCCCGTCGGGCCGCGCTGGCACGCGCTGTCCTTCCGCGGGCTGGGGTAGCGCCCGTGGACGACCCCGCGCCCGACCCCGAGCCCGTCGGGGAGCCCAGCCCGCGGCGCGAGCCGCGCACCCGGCTGGTGCTGGTCGTCGCCGGCGCGCTCGTCCTCGTCGGGCTGCTCCTGGCCTGGGTCGACCAGCAAGCGCGCAGCCGCGAGGACCGTGACCTCGCCGCCTGCGGGGACCAGGCGTACGCCGCGGCCGTCCGCGCCGACCAGGTGCTCGGCTCGATGGCGGAGTACATCCGGCTCTCCCTCGCGGTGCGCAGCGGCCTCTGGGACCTCATGTCCGGGGCCGCCGAGCGCGCGCGGCCCGGCATCGACGCCGCGCTCGCCCGCTGCCGCGACGTCGAGGTGCTCGCCCTGCACCGCACCCACGTGCGTGAGCGGGCGGCGTACGTCGACTACCTCGCGGCCCGGGCCGCCCAGCTCGACGCGATCGAGGCCGACGGGCGCGCGGCGGGGGAGTCCGACTCCGAGCTCGGTCGGCTGCGGGAGGCGGCCTTCGGCGACCGCCCCTGAGCCGGCCCCTCACGCCGCCCGCGACCGCCCCGAGCCTGCTCCCGACGGCCCCGAGCCTGCTCCCGACGCCCTCCTGGCGCGCCCCGCACAGCGACGGACCTCACCCGCCCGCACGGGGTCGCTGTCGGCGGGCGGACGTACGATCGAGCCCGCACCCCCCGTCGCACGCCGACAGGGGGCTGCCGTGTTGTTCCGCTGTGCCCGTGCCGTGCCCCAGGAGTGAGATGTCCACCGACCTCGCCGGTCCCGTCCTCGCCGACCCGATCCTCGCCGCGGCGCTGGAGGACGCGCACGACGGGCGGGTGCGCGCCCTGGACCTCACGGGCCCCGAGGCGCTGCGGCCTTTCGTCGTGGCCGGTCTCGTGCGGGCGGGCCGCAGCGTCCTGGCGGTGACCGCGACCGCGCGGGAGGCGGAGGACCTCGTCGAGCACCTCGGCGACCTGCTCGACCGCGACCGCGTGGCCTACTACCCGAGCTGGGAGACGCTGCCGCACGAGCGGCTGAGCCCGCGCAGCGACACCGTGGGTCGCCGGCTGGCCGTGCTGCGGCGCCTGGTGCACCCGGGCGTCTCGACCGGCTCGGCCAACAGCGGCGCCAACGGGCCGCTCGACGTCGTCGTCGCCCCCGTGCGCTCGGTGCTCCAGCCCCAGGTCAAGGGCCTGGGCGACCTCGCCCCGGTCGAGCTGGTCGTCGGTGACAGCGCGCCGCTCGACGACCTCGTCCAGCGGCTGGCCGACGCCGCCTACACCCGGGTCGACCTGGTGGAGAAGCGCGGCGAGTTCGCGGTCCGCGGCGGCATCGTCGACGTCTTCCCGCCCACCGAGGAGCACCCGCTGCGCGTGGAGCTGTGGGGCGACGAGGTCGAGGAGATCCGCGCGTTCTCGGTCGCCGACCAGCGCACCCTCGAGCCGGTCGAGCGGCTCTGGGCACCACCGTGCCGCGAGCTGCTGCTGACCCCCGAGGTCCGCGCCCGGGCCGCCGAGCTCGGCCGCCAGCACCCCCAGCTGCTCGAGCTCACCGACAAGATCAGCAACGGCATCGCCGTCGAGGGCATGGAGTCGCTCGCCCCGGTGCTGGTCGACGAGATGGAATTGCTGCTCGACCTGATGCCGGCCAGCACCCACGTGCTGGTGCTCGACCCCGAGCGGGTCCGCGCCCGGGCCCACGACCTGGTGGCGACGAGCGAGGAGTTCCTGGGCGCCTCCTGGGCGGCCGCGGCGGGCGGCGGCACCGCTCCCATCGACCTCGGCGCGGCGTCGTACCGCAGCCTGGCGGAGGTGCGCGAGCACGCCCTCGAGGGGCACCGGCCCTGGTGGACGGTCAGCCCGTTCGGTCTCGACCCCGGCGCCGACGGCGAGCCCGGGGCCGCCGTCGACCTCGACGTGAGCGTCGGTGCGGTGCCCACCCGGGCGCTGCCCGCGGTCCCGGTCGACGCCTACCGCGGCGACGTCGAGCGCGCGCTGAAGGACCTCGACTCCTGGCGCTCCGACGGCTACCGCGTCGTGGTCGTCCACGCCGGCCACGGCCCGGCGCAGCGGATGGTCGAGGCGCTGGGCGAGGCCGAGGTGCCGGCGCGGCTCGTGGAGCCCACCGACCCGGGTCCGGACGGGCTGTGGCAGGTCGGCGTCGTCACCGTCACCTGCGGCGCCCTGACCCAGGGCTTCGTCGACGAGGCCAACAAGCTGGTCCTGCTCACCGGCGAGGACGTCTCGGGGCAGAAGTCCTCCACCCGCGACATGCGCAAGATGCCCGCGCGCCGCAAGAAGCAGATCGACCCGCTCGAGCTCAAGACCGGCGACTACGTCGTGCACGAGCAGCACGGCGTCGGTCGCTTCATCGAGATGAAGCAGCGCGAGGTCGGCGGGGCGACCCGGGAGTACCTCGTCCTGGAGTACGGCGCCTCCAAGCGCGGCGCCCCGCCGGACCGGCTCTACGTCCCGGCCGACGCGCTCGACCAGGTCACGCGGTACGTCGGTGGCGAGCAGCCCAGCCTCGACCGGCTCGGCGGCGCCGACTGGGCCAAGCGCAAGGGCCGTGCCCGCAAGGCGGTGCGGGAGATCGCCGCCGAGCTGATCAAGCTGTACGCCGCCCGGCAGGCCACCAAGGGCTACGCCTTCGGCCCCGACACCCCCTGGCAGCGCGAGCTCGAGGACGCCTTCCCGTTCACCGAGACCCCCGACCAGCTCTCGACGGTCGAGGAGGTCAAGGCCGACATGCGCCAGGTCGTGCCGATGGACCGGCTCGTGTGCGGCGACGTCGGCTACGGCAAGACCGAGATCGCGGTCCGCGCGGCCTTCAAGGCCGTGCAGGACGGCAAGCAGGTCGCGGTGCTGGTGCCGACCACGCTGCTCGTGACCCAGCACCTCTCGACCTTCGCCGAGCGGATGAGCGGCTTCCCGGTCGTCCTCAAGGCCCTGAGCCGCTTCCAGACCGACAAGGAGGCGGCCGAGGTGATGCGGATGATGGCCGAGGGCTCGGTCGACATCGTGGTGGGCACCCACCGCCTGCTCAACCCCGACGTCCGCTTCAAGGACCTCGGGCTGATCATCGTCGACGAGGAGCAGCGCTTCGGCGTGGAGCACAAGGAGCAGCTCAAGCGGATGCGCACCGCCGTCGACGTGCTGTCGATGTCGGCCACGCCGATCCCGCGCACCCTGGAGATGGCGATCACCGGCATCCGCGAGATGTCCACGATCACCACCCCGCCCGAGGAGCGGCACCCGGTCCTGACCTACGTCGGTGCCTACGAGGACCGCCAGGTCATCGCCGCCATCCGGCGCGAGCTGCTGCGCGAGGGCCAGGTCTTCTACATCCACAACCGGGTGCAGTCGATCGAGAAGGCCGCGGCGAAGATCCGTGAGCTGGTGCCCGAGGCGCGTGTGGCCACGGCGCACGGGCAGATGAACGAGAAGCAGCTCGAGCAGGTGATGCTGGACTTCTGGGAGAAGCGCTTCGACGTGCTCGTCTGCACGACGCTGGTCGAGTCGGGCCTGGACGTCTCCAACGCCAACACCATGATCATCGAGCGCGCCGACACCCTCGGCCTCTCCCAGCTGCACCAGCTGCGCGGCCGCGTGGGCCGCTCGCGCGAGCGGGCCTACGCCTACTTCCTCTACCCCGGCGAGAAGCCGCTGACCGAGACCGCCCACGAGCGGCTCGCGACGCTGGCCCAGCACTCCGACCTGGGCGGCGGCATGGCGATCGCGATGAAGGACCTGGAGATCCGCGGCGCGGGCAACCTGCTCGGCGGCGAGCAGTCCGGCCACATCGCCGACGTCGGCTTCGACCTCTACGTCCGGCTGGTCGGCGAGGCGGTCTCGGAGTTCAAGGGCGAGGGCGAGCCGGAGCTCCAGGAGGTGCGCATCGAGCTGCCCGTCGACGCGCACCTGCCGCACGACTACATCGGGTCCGAGCGGTTGCGCCTGGAGATCTACAAGCGGCTCGCCGAGGTGCGCTCCGACGAGGACGTCGACGCCATCGAGGAGGAGCTCAAGGACCGGTACGGCGACCCGCCGATCGTCGTGGTCTCGTTGCTGCTCGTGGCGCGGTTCCGCGCCCGGGCGCGGGCCGCGGGCATCGGCGAGGTCACCATCGCGGGCAAGAACGTCCGGTTCGCGCCGGTGTCCCTGCCCGACTCCAAGGTGGTGCGCCTGCAGCGGCTCTACCCCAAGTCGCTGGTCAAGCCGCAGACCGACACCATCCTCGTGCCGCGCCCGCAGACGGCCGTGATCGGCGGGCGGCCGCTGGACGGCATCGCCCTGCTGGAGTGGGCGAAGGGAGTGATCGACCAGGTGATCGACCCGCCCGCCCCGGCCTGACCCGCCCCCGGCCGCCCCTGGCCCGGGTCCCTCCGGACCCGACCCGCCCGACGTCGTACGCCGCTCGGCCGCAAGCATCCGCCCGCTCGGCGGACGCTCCGGGGCGGCTGGTTCAATGGGCGGCGCAGGTCACACCACCCCTCAGGAGCTCCCCGTGCGCCTCTCCCGTCCCCTTGCCGGTCTCGCCGCGGCTGCCGTGCTCGCCACGGGCGCCCTCAGTGGGTGCGGTGTCTCCGACGCCGAGATCCGGCCCGGTGTGGCCGCCGACGTCGAGGGCGCCGAGGTCAGCCTCGACCAGGTCGCCGACGCCGTGGCCGACACGTGCGAGGTGCTCCAGGGCTCGCCCGAGCTGCTCCAGGGTGGCTTCACCGGCGCCGAGCTGCGGGGCATCGTGGTCCAGCAGCTGGTCGTCACCGAGGTCGCGACCGCGATCGCGGAGGAGAACGGCCTGGACGCCGACGTCCTGCGCCGCGAGGCCGAGCGCCAGGCCCGCAACAGCTTCGGCTTCACCGCCGACGAGGCCGACGACGCCTCCATCCCGGTCTTCGCCGCCAGCGCCTACCTCAGCAGCGTGATCAGCGAGGTCGTGGACCCCACGCTGAGCGAGGAGGAGCTGGTCGAGCCGGGTCCGGCCTACCAGGCCTACCTGGAGCAGTGGCAGGCCGAGAACGACATCGACGTCAACCCGCTCTTCGACCAGGTCGACTTCACCGAGGCCGCCTCCGGCGCCCTCCTCTCCGACACCTCCACCGCCGTCTCCGAGGCCGCGACGCTGCGCGCGCAGGCCGACGAGCTGCGCAACCGCGCCGCCCAGGGCGACCCGGCGGCCCAGGCCGAGCTCACGACGCTGGTCTCCTCGCTGCCGCAGTCGCAGGCGTGCGCCGCGGAGGAGGACGCTCCCGAGCCGGCCCAGGCGCCCCCGATCCCGCTGGAGAACCCGAACGGCGGCCAGGGCTGAGCCCATGACCCCCGAGCAGCCCACGCAGCCCGAGCCGCTGCTGGAGCTGCGCGCGGTGATGGCCAGGCTCCGCGCGGAGTGCGCCTGGAAGCGCGGCCAGACCCACACCTCGCTGCTGCCCTACCTCGCCGAGGAGGCCTCGGAGGTCGCCGAGGCGGTGCACGAGGGGGACCCCGCGCACCTGTGCGAGGAGCTGGGCGACCTGCTGCTGCAGGTCTACTTCCACGCCGCGGTCGCCGCCGAGGCCGGTCAGTTCACGATCGACGACGTCGCCGAGGGCATCGTGGCCAAGATGCGCCGGCGCAACCCGCACGTCTTCGGCACCCCCGAGCAGCGTGCCGAGGCCGCCGGGCTCAGCGCCGAGGAGATCGACCGGCGCTGGGAGCAGATCAAGCGCGCCGGTGGTTGAGGGCGGCGTACGCCGCCGCGCCGGCCTGCCCGCAGGTGCGGACCTGACGGGTCGGTGGTGCGGAACTGACTGCTCGGCGGTGCGGAACCGACCGCTCGGCGGTGCGGGAGTGACGCCTCGGCGGGGGCGGGTGGGTCAGAGCGGCGGGCGGCGGTCCCACCAGGGCGCGGCCTGCTCGAGCTGGGCGGCCACTCGCAGCAGCAGCCCGTCGCTGCCCAGCCGACCCACGAGCTGCGAGCCGATCGGCAGGCCCTCGGGGGTCCAGTGCAGCGGCACGCTCATCGCCGGGCGGCCGGTGAGGTTGGCGAGCTGGGTGTAGGGGACCCAGCCGAGGTTCTGGCTGATCATCTGGTCCACGAGCGGGGTGAAGCGCAGGACGCTGCCGGCCTTGGCGGTCAGCAGCGCGCGCTGCACCAGCGCCACGGGCGCGGGCAGGTCGAAGGCACCGATGCGCGGCGGCGGCGTGGCCGTGGTCGGGGTCAGCAGCAGGTCGTGGTCGGCGTGGAAGGCGGCGAGACGTCGTACGTGCTCGTGCCGGCCCTCGACCGCGCGCACGTAGTCGAGCGCGGTGGTCGCGCGGCCCAGCGCGGCCATGACGCGGGTGTCGGGCTCGAAGTGGTCCTCGCCGACGCCGGCGGCCTCCATGGCCTCGGCGACCGAGGCCGCGCAGTGGACGAACCAGGTGGTGAGGAAGTCCTTGGCGAGCCGGGCGTCGTCGACCGGCATCGGGACCTCGACGACCTCGTGGCCGAGGTCGCTCAGCAGGTCGGCGGCCCGGCGCGCGGCCGCGATCGCCTCGGGGTGGGGGTCGGCGTTGATCGAGCTGGCCCAGGTGACGCCGATCCGCAGCCGGCCCGGGTCCTGCCCGACCTCGGCGGCGAACCCGCCCTCCGGCAGCGCGCCGGGGAGGTACGCCGAGGTGTCGCTCGGCCCGGCCAGCACGTCGAGCATCGCGGCGGAGTCGCGCACGCTGCGCGAGACCACCCCGTCCGTGGTGGTACCGCCGATCGGCTCACCGTGGGCGGGGCCGTGGGGCAGGGTGCCGCGGCTGGGCTTGAGGCCGAAGAGGCCGCAGGCCGAGGCGGGGATCCGGATGGAGCCGCCGCCGTCGCTGGCTGCGGCGCAGGGGACGACACCGGCCGCGACCGCGGCGGCGCTGCCGCCCGAGGAGCCGCCCGGGGTGTGGTCGGTGTCCCAGGGATTGCGGGCGGGGCCGAAGACGTGCGGCTCGGTGAGCGCCTTCGCGCCGAACTCCGGGGTGTTGGTCTTGCCGAACACGACCAGCCCGGCCTCGACCCAGCGCTCGACCGTGGTGGCGGTCTCGGCCGCCGGCACGTCGCGCAGGGACCGGCTGCCGTTGCTGGTCGGCACCCCGGCCAGGTCCTGGTGCAGGTCCTTGAGCAGGAACGGCACCCCGGCGAACGGCCGGCCGCCCTCGGGCTCGGGGCCCGTCGCCGCCGGCGGGTGGACGTCGCGCACGACGACGTTGAGGACCGGGTTCACCTCCGCCAGGCGGGCGCGGGCCGTGGCGAGCAGCTCGGCGGGGGTGGTCCCGCCGGTGCGCACCAGCTCGGCGAGGGAGACGGCGTCGTGGTCGCGGTAGTCCTGCACGGGCCACACGGTAGCCGCGCACGTCACGGGGGTGGGTGGGTCGAGGTGCGAGCGGAGCGAGCCACGAGACCCGGCGCGGCGGCAGGCACCGGACCCCCTAGAGTCGTGGGCCGACGTACCCGCCCCTTCCCTGCCCCTTCCAGGCACCTCTCAGGAGAGCACCGTGGCATCCATCGAAGCAGTCGGCGCCCGCGAGATCCTCGACTCGCGCGGCAACCCCACCGTCGAGGTCGAGGTCCTGCTCGACGACGGGACCTTCGCCCGTGCCGCCGTGCCCTCGGGCGCCTCGACCGGCGCCTTCGAGGCCGTGGAGCTGCGCGACGGCGGCGACCGCTACCTCGGCAAGGGTGTCGAGAAGGCCGTCGACGCGGTGGTGCAGACCCTCGGCCCCGCCATCGAGGGCCTCGACGCCGACGACCAGCGCCTGGTCGACCAGGCGATGCTCGACGCCGACGGCACGCCCAACAAGGCCACCATCGGCGCCAACGCGATCCTCGGCGTCTCGCTGGCCGTGGCCCGCGCCGCCGCGGACTCCGCCGGCCTGCCGCTCTACCGCTACGTCGGTGGCCCCAACGCCCACGTCCTGCCCGTGCCGATGATGAACATCCTCAACGGCGGCGCGCACGCCGACACCAACGTCGACATCCAGGAGTTCATGATCGCCCCGATCGGGGCGCCCTCGTTCCGCGAGGCGCTGCGCTCGGGCGCGGAGGTCTACCACGCGCTGAAGTCGGTGCTGAAGTCCCGTGGCCTGGCCACCGGCGTCGGCGACGAGGGCGGCTTCGCCCCGGACCTGGAGTCCAACCGCGCCGCGCTCGACCTGATCGCCGAGGCGATCGACAAGGCCGGCTACGAGCTGGGCAAGGACATCGTGCTCGCGCTCGACGTGGCCGCCACCGAGTTCTGCACCGACGGCTCCTACGCCTTCGAGGGCCAGCAGAAGTCCGCGGCCGAGATGACGGCCTACTACACGAGCCTGGTCGACGCCTACCCGATCGTCTCCATCGAGGACCCCCTCGACGAGGACGACTGGGAGGGCTGGCGCACCATCACCGAGCAGCTCGGTGCCCGCACCCAGCTGGTCGGCGACGACCTGTTCGTCACCAACGTCGAGCGCCTGCAGCGCGGCATCACCGGCGGCCAGGCCAACGCCCTGCTGGTCAAGGTCAACCAGATCGGCTCGCTCACCGAGACCCTGGATTCCGTGGACCTCGCGCACCGCAACGGCTACCGCTGCATGATGAGCCACCGCTCGGGCGAGACCGAGGACACCACCATCGCCGACCTCGCCGTGGCCACCAACTGCGGCCAGATCAAGACCGGCGCCCCCGCGCGCTCGGAGCGGGTCGCGAAGTACAACCAGCTGCTGCGGATCGAGGACGAGCTCGGCGATGCAGCCCGGTACGCCGGTGTGTCGGCGTTCCCGCGCTACTCCTCCTGAGCGACCCTAGACGCGTGTCCGACCGTCGTACGTCCTCGCGCGCCTC
>WLJH01000062.1 GCA_009701885.1 Actinomycetota bacterium | reverse complement strand
CCTCGTCGAGGGCCAGGTCGTCACGAACTGGAAGCAAGCCCTGGCCCAGCTCGCGATCGCCTACCCCGACCGCATCAACCCCCACCTGTAGAACCCACCCGAGAAAGTAAAGAGATCGACTGCCTTACACAGAATTCTTGACACGCTCGAAGGCGAGTCCGAAGTCGACGAGTCCATGGTCACCGGCGAGAGCCTCCCGGTGCACAAGGCGCCGGGCGACCAGGTCATCGGCGCCACCGTCAACGCCAGCGGCACGCTTCGAGTGCGCGCCACCAAGGTGGGCTCCGACACCGCCCTGGCCCAGATCGTCGCCCTGGTGCAGCAGGCACAGAACTCCAAGGCCCCCGGACAGCGGCTCGCCGACAAGGCCGCGTTCTGGCTGGTCCTCGTCGCCCTCGTCGGAGGAGTCGGCACCTTCCTGGTCTGGCTCGCGGCAGGCGCCAGCGTGCAGACCGCCCTGCTGTTCGCCATCACCGTCGTCGTCATCACCTGCCCCGACGCCCTCGGTCTGGCCACGCCGACAGCGATCATGGTCGGCTCCGGTCTCGGGGCGAAGCGCGGAATCCTGTTCAAGAACGCCACCGCGATCGAGTCCTCCGCCCGCATCGACACCGTCGTGTTCGACAAGACCGGCACCCTCACCAAGGGAGAGCCCGAGGTCACCGAGGTGGTGGTCGACGACTTCGATCACGACCGGGTGCTGGCCCTCGCCGGCGCACTCGAACGCGAGTCCGAGCACCCGCTCGCAGACGCCGTCGTGCGATACGTCGACGCCACCGACGTCCCGCGGCTGCGCGCCACCCGCTTCCGCAACGTCACCGGCATCGGCGCCCTCGCCGAGGTCGACGGCCACCAGGTCGCCATCGGCAACCGACGCCTGATGGAGTCCGAAGGCGTCACGATCGGCGAACTAGGCGCGCGGCGCGACGAGATCGCCTCCGGAGGCCGCACAGCGGTGTTCGTCGCCGTCGACGGCCGAGCCGTCGCCGTGATCGGCATTGCCGACGCGGTCCGTGAGACCTCCGCCGCGGCTATCGCCGCGCTCCACCAGGCGGGCATCAGGGTGGCCATGCTGACCGGTGACAACCGGGCAACGGCCGAGCGGATCGCCGAGGAGCTGGGGATCGACGACGTCATCGCCGAGGTGCTGCCCGAGGACAAGGCGCACCAGGTCCAGCAGCTGCAGGCTCAGGGACGCACCGTCGCGATGGTGGGCGACGGCGTCAATGACTCTCCCTCGCTGGTACAGGCCGATGTCGGCATCGCCGTGGGCGCGGGCACTGACGTCGCGATCGAGGCTGCAGACGTCGTGCTCATGCGGTCCGACCCGCTGGACGTCCCAGTGGCGCTGACGATCGGCCGGGGCACGCTGCGCAAGATGCGCCAGAACCTCGGCTGGGCGGTGGGCTACAACGCGATCGCCCTACCGATCGCGGCGGGCGTGTTCGAGCCCGCCTTCGGGCTGGTGCTCCGACCGGAGGTTGCCGCCTTGTCGATGTCCGGGTCCAGCTTCCTGGTCGCGGTCAACGCGCTCCTGCTCAAGCGCCTGCGGTTGCCTGCACAGCCCGCGGATGGCTGAGCCGGTAAGAGACGAACGCCTTCAGCCCGTGGGCTGACACTCATCCCCTGCGAGGGCTTGTCGAACTGTGTGCCGGCAAGCCCTCGCTTGTAGTCACTGCTGACCCAGCTCCTTTGGCAGTGGCAGGGCCAAGAGCGCCCGCAGGAACTCTCGGGCACTCCATTGAGCATCCTGGAGGCTCGAGGCCGAGCCTTGGAAATCGGGGACGGGTCGTGCGTCGGCTTCTTCCTTCGTCGTAGCCGGTCCGTTCTCCTCGATGTCCTGGACCAGCCAGTCCATCTCCTTGATCTCCTTGCGCTGCGTCGCCGCGATGCCGTCCGCTAGCTCGCGGACCCGGACGTCCTCGATTCCGGCTCTCTCGCTGGTCAAGATGGCGATCGAGTGGTGGGGGATCATCGCCTTCATGTAGCTCTCGTCATCGACGAGGACCTGCGAGCGCGACAGGTACAAAGCTGTACCGCCAAGCACGATCGCGCCCAGGACGATGCCGACGTTCACCACACGGTTCCGGTACATCATCCCCCACATGAACGCCAGCATGATGAGGGCCATCGCCGCGCCCATGAGGAGTGCCATGTACACGCGCTCCTCGCTGAAGCGGACATGATCGGCGCTGAACGCGTTGGTGTAGGTGAGCCCGAACATGACGACAGTCGACGTCGCGATCATCAGTCCGAAACGCAGATACATCTTCGCCTCGTGGTGTCCGCTGGAGTTGCCGTCGTGAGCTCCGTTGTCGCTGTTGTGCTCGGAATGTTCGTCCGGCTCGGGGTGGGTGGCATGCTGCTGTTCGTTCTGCTGACGCTGGTTCATCTCGTTGTCCTTCAAGGTCGAAGTCGGTGCGTGCAGGCGGCATGGGATGACCGAACCTCTCGGATCCGGTCATCCCAAGCGGCCGCGTTAACCGATGGCGCTCAGGACGCGGTTGCAGGCGTCCTCGCACCGGCGGCACGCCTCCGCGCAGATGCGGCAGTGCTCATGCATCTCGGCGTGCTTCTCGCACTCCTCCGCGCAGGACCTGCAGGCTTGAGCGCACGCCTGCAGCACTGCGCGGGTGATGTTGGCGTCGTAGCCCGTGTGGCGTGACAGCACCCGGCCAGTGGCCTCGCAGATGTCGGCGCAGTCTGAGTTCGTGCGGATGCACTTGGTCAGTTCGGCGACCATTTCCTCGCTCAGGCACGCGTCGGCGCACGCCGTGCACGCCTGAGCGCACTCCACGCATGCTTCTACGCATTGCGCCAAGAGCTCGCGGTCGGTGTTGATCTGCGCCGGGTAGGTCTTCATCATGTCGCTGATCGTGCTGGTCATGAGCTTCTCCGTATCGTTGTGATGTGGTCCTGTGGGCTATCGAGTGCGCAGCAGCGGGCACCGTGGTGGTGTCGCAGGCTGCACAGAGCCCTCAGGTCCGGATCACCGGAGACGCGCGTGGCGGCGAGAGGGGCGGGGGACTTCCGCGGGCGGTTGCCCTCCAGTGGGCGACGAGGAGCCGCCGCGAGGGCAATGCCGTCAGCAGGTGGGTCGGTTCACGCCACATTCCGCCCCGGCGTAACAGCAGAATGCCGACGGCAAGGATGGAGAGACAGGCGCCCAGCAGGTGCAGGAGCTGTGCACTTCCGTTCTCGCTACCAGGCCCGTGGTCAGAGCCGGCATCGCGCAGACCCTCGCCGTCCCTGCCAGACCCGACGGAAGCCGCCTGCATGGCTTCTCCTGTCGCGGCGGAGGCTCCCGCCGGCGCGACCGTGGTCATGCCCACGTGTCGGGCGAACAGGTTGTCGCCTGAGGCACCGGCGAGCACGAAGAGAGCGGCCAGGACACACCCGGCGAGCGTTCGAGCTCGGCTGAAGGGCGGTCGCTGGCGGCGGTCCATCACATCACCTGTACCCCTATGGCGCTGAGGTCATACGCAAGCTGCTGTCGGCCGTCCGAACCATGGTGCCGTCAGTGGACGAGATCTACCCGTGACGGCCACGGGTTCGGCCGACAACCGGCCAAGCCCTTGGTCTGCTGCAACATCACTGGCGCGAGCCTTCCCGGACCGGGACACCCGACGTGGGGATAGCCCAGGGCGTGGCCTGTCTCGTGGTTGATGACGTAGCGCCGGTATGCCCGCAGGTCACCGGTGTATCCGTCTGCGCCGAACTGCCAGCGCCAGGCGTTGAGGACGACGTCGTCGCCGTTGCGGCAGGACAGCCGACCGCCGGTGTCGAGCGGTGCGCAGAGTTCATCGGCCGTCTCTGGGGTGGCCAGGACGATGCGGAGGTCGGCATGGCCATCGACGCGGACGAGCGTGTGTCGCGTCGCCCAGCCCCGCTGATCAGACAGGGTCTCTTCGACCAGCCGCGCCACATCCGCCGTGTTGAAGGGCAGGCCCTGCTCGACCTCGACCCGGTACGTCACCCCGTTCTGCGAGCCGCGCGGCGCGGCGGCGGCGACAGCGAAGGTGCCGGGGCCGCGCTCCGGAATGCGAGTGGCGGGGGAGGGGGGCCCACTCGGATCTGGGTCACGATCTCGACGGACCTCCACCTCGCCGTCGGTCCGCTCGCGCCTGACAGCCTGTTCAGCGGAAGGAGATGCGGCAATTGCAGTGCGGCGGCCCGCGTCTTCGGTGTCCGTCTAGCGGGGGATGAGAAACGCGACGGGTACAGCCACGGCGGCAGTCGTCGCCAGCACCGCCAGGCCGGTGAGCCCTGCCGTGGCACGCCGACGCGGCGCGCGATGGGAACCCGCGCGTCGATGCGTGGCTTTGCGCTTGCTCATCGTCCCTGCACCGTCACAGCACGCGGGACCAGGTGTCGCCGCCATCGGTGGACTGGTAGACGGCCGTCTCGGTCGCGGCGTACCAGCCCTGGTCGCTGATGGTGAATGCGGCCGGTTGGCCATCGATTGAGCCGACCTCGCGCCAGGTTCGAGCGGTGTCGGTGCTGACCCGAACCACGCCGTCGGGGTCGATTCCGGCCAGGGTGCCGTCCGGAGTGGTGTCGAGGTACATCATGCTCGGACCGCCGAGCTCACGGGACTCCCCGGATATGGCGTCGATGCTGACGAGCTGGCCTTTGCCGTCGGTAGCGATCAGCGGGACGCTCTCCTCGACCGCCGCGACGCTGATCAGCGGGCCTTGGAACACCTCGTCGAAGCTCTTCCGGTCCTCCGTTCGCAGCAGGCGGCCAGAGGTCGCGTCGTATGCGTAGAGGGCGTCGCCGGCGGGTTCGAGGATGTGGAAGTCCGCCTCGCCCTGGAGGGCGAGGGGGGTCCAGGTCTCTCCGGCGTCGGTGGATTCGATCAGGCCCAGGTGGGCGGGCAGGTCCTCGCGGGGGTCCGGGTGCCCGCTTCCCAGGAAGTGGCCAGGGCCGACAACGGTGAACGCCATCGTGTCCTGATACCGGTCTGCGACGCGGCTCGGCCGGCCGCTCTCGTCGACGTGGAAGAGGCCGAAGTGGGTGGCGACGTAGAGGCTGTCGTCGGCCGGATCGACGCCGAGACCGTGGATGTGGCCGACGCTCGTGTCCTCATCGGCGGGCGGCGCTGTCGCTGGGGTGTCCTTGGCGCAACCGCCCGAGATGAGGACGGCACCGAGGAGGATGCCTGTGAGGGCGACATGGGGTCGGTACATAACAGTGGCTCCGAGGTGAGGATGGCGCCGGGCTGGCGGAGGAGCTCCGTCCTGCCCGGCACCAGGAACGAGATCAGGACTTCAGCAGGTCCTGCATCTTCTGGATCTCCTCCGCCTGCGTCGTCTCGATCTCCTTGGCCATGTCGACGGCCTCGGGGAACTCGCCCTCGGACTGCTCCGTCTTGGCCATCTCGATCGCACCCTCGTGGTGCTCGATCATCATGGTGAGGAACATCTGGTCGAACTCCGCGCCGGAGGCCGCTTCGAGGTCGGCCATCTCGTCCTCGGTCATCATTCCGCCCATGTCGTCGGAGGACATGTCGCCGTGATCCATGCCCGACATGCCCTCCTCCGGGACGTCCTCGCCCCATGACTCCAGCCAGCCGGTCAAGGTCTCGATCTCGGGGCCTTGGGCTGCTTCGATGTCGGTGGCGAGGTCCTTGACCTCCTGGCTTTCAGCGCGTGATTCGGCGAGGTCGGCCATCTCGATGGCCTGCTGGTGGTGGGGGATCATCTCCTGGGCGAAGGTGACGTCGGCCCCGTTATGGCTGGCCGCGGTGTCAGTGTCGTCGTCGTTGCTGCAGGCGGCGAGGGTGAACAGCGAGGCCGCCACAATGGCGGTGATCAGCGACTTGCGCATGAGTGTTGCTCCATCTGTGTGATCGGGTCTGGGCAGGCGAGACCACGAGCCGCAACCGTGGGCGCCTCGTGGCGGATGCCTGTCAGCAGCGGATCACGCAGAGCATGCCGAGGCTGGGCGGGTCGCGGTCACGCCCGATGAACAGTCGGGGCTGCCATGCCGGCAGCAGGGTCCGGGGGATGCGGACACCCCGACGCACCAGCAGGAGTGCGATCCCGAGCACCAGGCCGGCCAGCACGGCTAGGCAGAGGCCAAGAAGCCCCGCACCGTTCTCGCCGATGGGCTCCTCAGAGCTCATTCCCACTGGATGACCCGCGACGATCGGTTCGGAGGTATCCGGCTCACTGGCCGCTGGCCCGGAGTGGTCATGACTGAGGGGGCCGCTTGCGGCGATCATGACATTCGCACTCGGGGATGTTGCCCCCATGGTGTGGGCGCCGGTGTGAGATCCCCAACCATGCATCGACAGAAGACCGAACAGCGCGACGGCCACGGCGGCCAGCGCGTAGCGCGCGCCGCGTGTCCCGGCCGGTGCTCGGAGGTCCCGCATGCCGCCGATCCTAGTTGGGCACGAACAGGCACGAATCGTGGCTCATCCTCCGAGCCGACTGCGATTCGAGTCACGCCGCGCTTATGTCCCGAAAACGCCAGCACAAGCCGCCTGATCCGAGCAGAAAACGTCAAGATGATCTGGAGCCGACACGGCGGGTTGTGCGCATCTGTGCAGGTCAGAGCACACATCGGCAAGTGGGGTCAAAAGCGCCAGCGGCGGAACGCACACGCGCTGGAGGTCCAGAGGTCGCAGGTTCAAATCCTGCCCCGCTACAAAGAAACAGCCCCTGACCTGCGGAAACGCAAGTCAGGGGCTGTCTGCTGTTTGAGTCGATCAACGCTGTTGGCGCTTTACTGGTCGTATTTGTCGGGCTCCGGGTGCCGACGCGGGCCCGCGAAAGCCTCCAAGATGTGGCCGACGGCCGGCGCCGACCAGTCCTTCTCGATGTAGAACTCCGCCGTGATGGCCGACGAAGAGTGGCCGAGTTGGCGCGCTGCGATCTCCTTGTCGGCGAGCCGGTCGATCAGCGTGGCGACGGTCTTGCGGAACATGTGGGGCTTGACCCAGTCGAGGCCGGCGTCCTTGCGGACCGCCCGCCAGCGGCGCTCCATGTTCCCGACCTGTCACCTGATCGTGCAGCAGTCCCCCCCGCAGCGCACGGGTGGTTCATGGTCTGCTGGTAGCCGACAGGAGGTGGCAAATGCCAGGGCAGGCGCAGGACGGCCGTGCAACTCGGTTCGCAGCACAGGAGCGGGCGCAGCCCGGGGCACTCCCCCCGCTACCAGAACAGACGAAGGGCCCGGACCAACTGGTCCGGGCCCTTCGTCGTACGTCGACTGCCGCGTGCCTCACGTCGGTCACACGTACCTGCGGATCCCGTCGGCAGTCAGGGAAACGACCACCGACCGGCCGTCCTTGCGATGCTGGACGATGCCTGCCCGCTGCAGCTCACCCAGGGCGACGGCGGGTGGGTCCTCGTCCGGGGTGTACCACTCGATGGCGGCGTCCTCCGGTCGTGCCTCGTCGTGGGCGATGTCGACCAGCTGGTCGAGCACCTGGCTTGCCTCCGGTGACAGTGCGGCTGTCGGGTCGTCAGTCGGCACGGCTCTCCTTGTCCTCCTTGCGGCCAGCACGTCCCGCGTGGCCTCGTCTGCACTGTAAGGCGGACCTCCGGAGGTGTGCGCTGCTCAGCCGGCCGGGTCCGGGTTCGGCAGGCCGGTCAGGTAGTTGACCAGGCCCTCGGGGTCGCTGGGCGGCTGGCCGACGGCCGCCTCGAGCGGGTCGAGCCGCTCGCACTCCTCGTCGGCGGCGCACTGCCGGAAGCGCATCAGCCCGCCGAAGGTGCCGGTGATGATCGAGCCGTCGGGGCCGATCGTGGTCGCGGCGTAGAAGCTGTTCGAGGTCGGCAGCGGGCTGGTCGGCACCGTCAGCAGGACCTCACCGGTGTCGAAGTCGAGGCCCTCGAGGGTCCACATCCCGTCGCGGGCTCCGATGCCGTAGAACATGTTCGTCGCGCCGCTCATCGTCGGGATGCCGTTGGGGATCGAGACGTCCGGGTTCTCCCAGACCACCTCGCACGAGCGCGTCCTCGGGTCCCAGTCGACGCGCTGGACACCCCGCGGCACGTTGCCCGGCAGGCCGCTGAGCAGCTGGGTGAGGGTCTGGACCTGGCCCGGCAGCAGGCTCAGGATGTCGTCGAGGCCCTGGAGGTTGTTGACGACCACCGAGCTGTAGCCGCGGACCAGCACCGACTGCTCGTTGGCCGACGGGGCGCCCGGCTCCTGGCCGTAGGTGATCGGGACCTCGCAGGCGATCCGGCGGCTCGCGCCCGGCCGGACCGGCTCCCAGTCGCGCGGGATCCGGTCGCGCCACATGAGGTCCAGGTGCACCTGCTCCTGACCGTCGGTGATGACCACGAACTTGTCGTCGCGGGGGCCGGTGCCCATGAGGGAGGGGGTCGAGCCGGAGCCGGCGCCGATCCGGCCGGCGCCGCTCTGGCCTGCGCCGCCGTACGTCGAGCGCCAGACCTTCCGCGGCCCGCGCCGCGTCTCCTCGAGGCGGTAGAGCGCCTCGCTGGTGACGACGTAGATCCCGCCGTCCTCGTCGGCGGCGATGGAGTTCGAGACCTGCTCGAGGGAGTCGGCCGGCACGCTGTCGCAGTCGGGCCCGTTGAGGGAGAGCAGGCGCAGGCGGTCGGCGGTCATCCGTCGGGGCGAGCGGGGCACGGTCCCGACGACGCCGTTCTGGGTCGCGAACGCCACCCGACCGCGGTAGGTCATCGTGATGCCCACGGGGGCGTCGTCGCCGCAGACCGCCTCCTCGGGCAGCTCCAGCACGTGCAGCCGCTCGATGGCCGAGGTGCGCACGCCGGGCGCGGCGTCGCCGAAGACCTGGAGGGCGTCACCGGTCCCCACGATCAGCCGGTCGTCGGCGTCGAGGAGGTTGTAGGCGCCCGAGACGGTCGGGGCCGTGAACGTTTCTCCGCCCTCGAGCCCGGGGACGTACTTGTCGATGAGCTGGTGGGTGTCGGCGTCCAGCTTCAGGATCTCCCCGGTGACGCCGACGGTGGAGGCCCAGATGGCGCGGCCGCCGTCGGCGTACTGCGAGGAGTAGGCGGTGAAGACCGGCGCTCCGGTGGCGCCGACGCGGTCCGCCGGTCCGGTCGGGCCCGGGAGGGGGGAGGAGCCCTGGGCGTAGGAGTTGCGCTGGGCGCCCGGCCACATCGAGTCGGCGAGGAAGGGGTTGCACAGGGGTTCGTCGTCGTCGGCGGCGGGGAGCTGGGTGCACGTCGGCATTTCGCTCGCCACAGCGGGTGCGGCTGCGGCCTGTCGCGCGGCCGCCCCGGCCGGTGCCGAGGCGCCCAGTGCGGCGGCCGCGGTGGCGAGGGCGATGACGGCCGCGGCTGCTGCCCAGGGGCGCACCGTGGGGGTAGAGGCCTCACTGCCTGGGTCCTGGCCCGAGGAGGTCCGTGATGATGCTCGACGACAGGTGGGGCCACGGCTGGGGCTGGGCCGGCTGGACGATGATGGGCCTCGGGATGCTGGGCGGGCTCCTGCTGCTCGCGCTGCTCGTCGCGCTCCTGGTGCGGGTGACGACGTCGGGCGGTGCGGCCTCGCGGCAGGACGTGCCGCCGAGCGCGGTGGCCGATCCGCGCTCGCTGCTCGACGAGCGGCTGGCGCGGGGCGAGATCGACCTCGAGGAGCACGCCGCCCTGGTCTCCGCTGCGGCACCCGAGGTAGTCCGCACGCGGCACGAGGGGCCCGGACCGACCGGTCCGGGCCCCTGGCGGTCTGCAGGGGAGGTCAGGAAGCCTGCTGCAGCGCCTTCACCTCGTCGCGCGCCGCCTGGACGGCGCTGCGCTGGCGCTCCACCACGCTGCGGAAGCCCTCGCTGAGGTCCTGCTCGAGCGCCCTGTCGTACTCGCTGATCGCGTGGTCCTCGCCCGTGAGGGCCGCGCCGAGGACGCCCTGCGGGTCGTCCCCGGTGAGCGCGTCCTTGAGCGCCATCCACCCGCGGTGGAGCGCTGCCGTGGCGGTGCCGCTCTCGTCGACGTCGTCGCCGTACTCGTGGCCCAGGGCGACGATCTCGGCGCGGAACTCCCGGCGCTGCGCGGCCAGGCGCTCCAGCGTGCCGGCCCACTCGGCGTGGTCACCGTCGCGGACCCGGTCGGCGGCCTGGGTGTAGCCCTTCTCGCCGTCCCTCAGGGTCTCCACCAGTTCCTTGGCGGCCTTCGCGTCGTCGGACATGTGCGACTCCTCTGCTCGGTGGTCAGGAGCCGCACAGGTACCCGCCGGAGGCGGAGTCAGTCGTCGTAGCTGACCCGGAGCTCCTCGGTGACGGGGTGCGCCTGGCAGGTGAGCACGTAGCCGGCCGCGCGCTCGGCGTCGTCGAGGGCGTGGTCCTGGTCCATGACGGCGCGGCCGAGCAGCACCTTGGCGCGGCAGGTGCCGCAGGCGCCGCCGGCGCAGGAGTACGGCGCATCCAGGCCGCGCGAGAGGACGGCGTCGAGCACGGTGTCGCCGGAGGAGCGCAGGGCGAAGGAGGTCTCCTGGCCGCCCAGCGTCACGGTCACCTGGCTCTCGACGTCGAGCTCGAGGTCGGCGTGGGTCTCCTCGGTGTGGAAGACCTCGGAGGCGACGCGGCCGCCACGCGGGTCGAGCTCGGCCCCGAGCTGCTCGACCAGTGCCGTCGGGCCGCAGAGGAACCAGGCGTCCACCCGCTCCGGCGCGAGGGTGGCCAGGAGGGCGGCGTCGATGCGGCCGCGGTGGGAGCCGCCGTCCTCGCGGGAGAGCACGTGGTGGACGACCAGCCGGTCGGCGTACGTCGCGGCGAGGGCGTCGACCTCCTCGCGCAGCATGGTGGAGGAGGCTGTGCGGTTGCCGTAGACAAGCGTCGCGGTGCTGCCCGGCTCGGCCTCGAGGGTGTCGGCGAGGATCGCGAGGACCGGCGTGATGCCGGAGCCGGCGGCGACACCGACGTAGGAGCCGCAGGCCGCGGGGTCGGTGTCGTGGCCGAAGCGGCCGGCCGGGGTCATCACGTCGAGGATGTCGTCGGCGGCCAGCCGTTCGTGGACGTAGCCGGAGAACACGCCGTCCTCGATCCTGCGCACGGCCACCCGGAGCGTGCCCTCGGGGGAGGGGAGCAGGGAGTAGGAGCGGCGCAGGTCCTGGCCGTCGACCATGGCGCGCAGGGTGACGTGCTGACCCGCACGGTGCTGGTACGCCGCGCGCAGGTCCTCGGGGACGGTGAACGTCACGGCCGTGCTGTCGGCGGTCAGCCGCTCGACCGAGCGCACGCGCAGCGGGTGGAAGCGCGGCCGGGCCGAGCCGCCCGCGGGGGTCGCAGCGAGGGCGGCCGGCTCGGCGTCGTACGCATCGGTGAGGCGCCGCCAGGTGCGGTACTCCGAGGGCGTCAGGGAGCGACCGAAGACCGTCGAGATCGCGGCGTTGCGGTCGAGGTAGGCCTGCTCGTTGCGCCGCCACGCCCGCACGTAGCGGTAGAAGGGGATGCTGGGGTGCAGGTGGTGGACCAGGTGGTAGTTCTGGTAGACGAACAGCGGCGTCATCCACCCCTCGCCGCCGACGCGCACGCGGGTCGCGCGGTACTTGTCCTGGCGCCCGGTGAACGGCAGCCCGTGGTGCGGCAGGTAGTCGAACCACCACGCGAGCACCATCAGGCCCAGCCGCTGCGGGACCAGGAACGCGACCGCCAGCGCCGTGCCGTGGCCGGTGAGGAACAGCGCCGCGAACCCGCCGACGACGCCGAGGAACATGATCGAGGTCGCCAGCACCTCTCCGCGGGGACGCTGGGGGATGCGGCGCAGGTAGAAGACGAAGTACCAGAGGTCGATCGTCATCCACCGGAACGGCAGCTGCCACCACGGGCCCTCGCTGGTCCACGCGTCCGGGTCGACCGACTTCTGCTCGTTGGTGTTGCGGTGGTGCTCGATGTGGATGAACCCGATCATCGGGAACGTGCCGTACGGCGCCACGAACGGCACCGACAGGTGCCCCATCAGGTTGTTGAGGCGGTCGCTGGTGCTGACGGCGTGGTGGGTCGCCTCGTGCAGGACGCTGAACATCAGGAACGTCACCGCCGTGCCCATCGGGACGGTCACCCACGGCGACCACCCGGCGACCAGCACGCCGTAGAGCTCGAGGGCGAAGAGCGCCAGCGTGGCGACGTACAGCGCCAGGGTCGGCCAGGCGACAGGCGGCACCCGCTCGCCGGGGTCCGGCAGTCCGGAGACCGGCTGCGGGGAGACGGCGTCGGTGCGTGCAGGAGCGGACGTGGCGGCGTCGGACATGGGGAGGGCTCCGGTCGTCGGGGGTCCCGTCATGCTTGACAAAATCTTGTGATCTGTCAAGTGCCGATCGGGTCGCGTGGGTGGTACGCCGACGGCCGGCCCCCGCGAGGCGGGGACCGGCCGTGGCGATCAGGTCAGGCCCTGGCGGGCCCGGGCCTTGGCGGTGCAGGTGTCAGGCAGCGATCCCGGGGAACGGGAGCTCGGGCAGGCCGGGAATGCCCGGGATGCTCGGCAGGCCGCCACCGATCGCGTCGCAGATGGCCTGCGGGAGGCCGGCGTCGCACAGAGGCTGGATCGGGCTGGAGTCGCCGTCACCGCCGCCGGGAGCGCCCGGGATCTCGGGGAGACCCGGGATGGAGGGGCCACCGGCCGCCGCGTCGCAGATGGCCTGGGGCAGGCCGGCGTCGCACAGGGGCTGGATCGGGCTCGTGCCGTCGCCACCGCCACCGGGCGGGACGGGGATGGAGCCGAACGCGTCACAGATCTGCTGCGGGGCACCCGCATCGGGCTCAGGCCGGCCGCAACAGCGCGCGCTCCCGAACCAGTGCCGTCGACAGCGTTCGGTAGCCGACCCGGTCGAAGAGCACCGTCACGGTGTCCCGGGTCAGGTCGGTGACGGTCCCGCGTCCGAACCGCCGGTGTCGCACGTCGCTCTCCGCTGCGATCCCGTCGAGGTCGGCGAGGACGCGCAGCGGTGTCGCGCCGCTCTCGCTGGCGCAGGTCCCGCACCGGCCGCACGGGTCCTCGGCCCGGTCGCCGAAGTGGTGGCGCAGGACCAGGTCGTAGCAGTGCGTCGAGTCGGCGTACTCCCGCACCCGCTCGACCTGCGTGCGGCGCAGGGTCCGCTCGGCGTCCGCGCGGCGGCGTACGACGTCGGCGAGCCGCTCGACGTCCCAGGCGGGGT
>WLJH01000061.1 GCA_009701885.1 Actinomycetota bacterium | reverse complement strand
CTTCGTCGCAACCACCCTTCTCGTTCGTCCCTCACGAGAAGGGGGCCAGGCCCATCCACGCTCCTCCGGGGGCGCCCCCGTCCGACCGCCACGCCGCGCGCCCCACCTCCCCGGTCCCGGGGTTCGGTGACTCGGCGCTGGTTCGAGGGTGACTCGGCACTGATTCGAGGGTGAGTCAGTACCGGTTCGAGGGTGACTCGGCCCCGGTGCGACGGGGACCGATCAGGTCGCGTCGTAGGTGACGCCGACCTGGCGGCGTACGTCGTCGAGCTGGGCCATGATCGCGAGGGTCTGGGCGTGCGGGACCAGGGGGCTCTCGCGCAGGCCGGCGCGGACGCAGCGGTCAACCTCGGCGACCTCGTGGGCGTAGCCCCGGCCCACCACCGGCTCGGAGCCGTGGATCTCGAACGGCTCGTCGTAGCCGCTGGCGTCGTTGGTGGAGCCGGCGCGGAAGGGGCGGAAGACCGCCTTCTCCGGGTGGTGGAACTGGCCGTGGAGCTCGAGGCGGCCGCGGTCCGTGGCCAGCGCGGCGGAGCGGTCGGACCAGGAGGTCATCGAGGCCGAGAGGGTGGCGAGGGCGCCGCCGGGGTAGCGGCCGGCGATGGCGACGTCGAGGTCGACGCCGCGGTCGGAGAGGGCTGCGGTGGCGACCAGATGCTCGGGCTCGCCGAGGAGGAGGTGGGCGAGGGTCAAGGGGTAGATGCCCATGTCGAGCAGGGCGCCGGCGCCCAGGGCGGGGTCAAGGAGCCGGTCGTCGGGGTCGGCGGCGACGACGAAGCCGAGCTCGGCGCGCAGCTGGCGCGGGGTCCCGAGCTCGCGCGCCAGCAGGCGGCGGCGGACCTCGAGGACGACCGGGTGGCAGGCGGTCCACATCGCCTCCATGAGGAAGACGTCGTGCTCGCGGGCCAGCCGGACCATCTCGGTGGCCGTGGGGAGGTCCAGGGTCAGCGGCTTCTCGCACAGCACGTGCTTGCCGGCCTCGATCGCCATCCGGGCGTGCTCGAGGTGCAGGGCGTGGGGCGAGGCGACGTAGACGACCTCCACGTCGGGGTCGGTCACGAGGTCGGCGTACGAGCCGTGGGCGCGGGCGCCCGGCGCGTGCTCGGCGACGAAGGCGTCGGCGGACTCCTGGCGGCGGGCACCGACGGCGACCAGCCGGGACGAGGGGACCAGGGCCAGGTCGGCGGCCACCGAGCGGGCGATCTTCCCGGTCGCCAGGAAGCCCCAGCGCACGGGCTCCGGAGAGCCGTCGGACGGGGTCGGCGGAGGGGGCTGGGCGGACGTCGGCACCCCAGCACCCTACGGGCGGTCCGGACCGGTCCCGGCGCGTGCGGCGGTCTAATCACACAGGTGTGATTCCGTGCTCTACAGTACGGGGAGACCACCCCAACCCCACCTGCGGAGAAGTCGCCATGGAGCCACAGGCCCACGCACCCAGCCTCGAGACGCCCGCCGGCTCCGACGCGCTGTCGGAGCGCGACCGCGACATCCTGGAGTTCGAGCGCCAGTGGTGGAAGTACGCCGGCGCCAAGGAGACCGCGGTCCGCGAGAAGTTCGACATGAGCTCCACGCGCTACTACCAGGTCCTCAACGCCCTCATCGACCGTCCCGAGGCGCTCGAGGCCGACCCGCTGCTGGTCCGCCGGCTTCGCCGGCTGCGCGCCGCACGCCAGCGCCAGCGCTCCGCCCGCCGTCTCGGCTTCGAGGTCTGAGGCCGTGGCCTCCCGCCGCGCACGCGACCAGCGGGGCGTGGTCCTGCCCTCCCCGCTGGTGATGCTCTCGGTCATCGCGGTGGCGATGGCCGCCATCGCCTTCGTCGCCACCCGGGGCGGGGAGCCGACCGAGCGCGAGATCACCCCGGCCGCCCGCGACGCCGCGACCCCGTCGGCCACGCCCACCGAGACGTCGAAGCCGAAGCCGAGGAAGACCGAGGAGCCCGAGCCCGCCGTCGAGCGGGGCGAGGTGATCGTGGAGGTCTACAACAACTCTCCCGTCACCGGCCTGGCCTCCCGCGTCGCCACCCGCGCCACCGGCGCCGGCTGGCAGGTCGTCGGCACCGACAACTGGTACGGCACGATCCCCAGCACCACCGTCTACTTCCCGCCCCGTCTCGAGCAGGCCGCGAAGATGCTCGCCCTCGACCTGGGCGTGCAGCGCACCGCGGCGGCCGTCGCCCCCATGCGGATGGACCGGCTCACGCTGATCCTCACCGGCGAGCTGGACTAGGTCGAGTCGCTGCCCGCGGCCACCACCCGTTCGGGAGGGACCGGGTCGTGATGGACTCCTCCCATGGACGTGACCTCGCCGGAGGGTGAGCAGCGGTACGCCGCCCTCGTCCGCGCCGCCGCCACGACCGTCGTCGGGCTGGACTTCGACGGGACGCTCTCGCCGATCGTCGACGACCCCGAGCAGGCGCACATCCACCCCGACGCGCGCGACGTGCTGGTCGCCCTCTCGCGCGAGGTGCGCGCCGTCGCGGTGATCACCGGACGGCCTGCGCGCCAGGCGCTCGACCTCGGCGGTCTGGAGGAGGTCGGCACGGCGATGGCCGAGGCAGGCAGCGAGCTGCACGTCTTCGGGCAGTACGGCAACGAGCGGTGGTCCTCCACCCGGCGCCGCATCCTCTCGCCGCGACCGCCGCGCGGCCTGGCCACCTTCGAGCGCGAGCTGCCGCGGCTGCTGCGCGAGCACGACGCGTCCGCGGCGTACGTCGAGGACAAGGGCCTCGCGGTCGCGGTCCACACCCGCCGGCTGCCGGAGCCGGAGGAGAGCTTTGCCGCGCTCCTGCCCGCCCTGACCGGGCTGGCCGAGCGGCACGACCTGGTCGTCGAGCCCGGCCGCAACGTGGTCGAGGTGCGCTCCCCGGGGATGCACAAGGGCGTGGCGGTGCGGACCCTTGCCGAGGAGCTCCAGGCCGGGGGGTTCCTCTTCGCCGGCGACGACCTCGGGGACCTGCAGGCCTTCGAGGCGCTCGGCGAGCTGGCGACGGAGGGCATCGCCACCTTGCGCGTCTGCTCGGCCTCGCAGGAGGAGTCCGCGCTCCAGGAGCTCGCCGACCTGGTCGTGCCCGGGCCCGACGGGGTGCTCGGGCTGCTCACCCGGCTCACCGAGGACGCCCGCGAGCGGCGACCGCGCGGCTAGGTAGATCCTACTCATCGCCCGGAGCCGGTCGGCAGACCTAGGTTCCGGTCTGGATCGTCGGGTGCCAGCCCGGGACTCGGACCGCGTGCCAGGAGGTCGCCGTGCCCCGTCCTTGTCCCCTGCCCGCCCTCATGGCCGTCGTGCTCGTGAGCGGCCTGCTCGCGACCGCGACACCGGCCGCCTCCGCCTCCCGCCCCGACCTGGTGGTCGGCGCGATCGAGGCGACCACCTCCGCGGTCGAGCCAGGCGAGAAGCTCAAGGTCGCCGGTGCGGTCCTGAACCGTGGACGCGGCAAGGCCGCCGCCTCCAGGGTCTCGGTCTCCCTGTCCGCGGACGCGCGGCCGGGCAAGGACGTCCGGCTCGGGCTGCTGCGCACCGCGGCGGTCCCGGCGCGAAGCGGCGCTCCCCTCTCGGGCTCGGTCAAGGTGCCCGGCGGCCTCGCTGCGGGTGACTACCACCTCGTGGCCTGTGCCGATGCCAACAAGGCGGTCCGGGAGAGCAAGGAGGGCAACAACTGCCGCGTCTCCGGCTCCAGCGTGAGGGGCACCGGTGTCGTCACCCAGCTTCCCGATCCCGCGCTGACCGGGGTCTTCCCCCTCGACCCGGATCCCGTCGCGGTCACCACCCGCGCGACCTCCGAGACGGTACAGCTGCTCGTGCCCGGTCCGGGGTTCGGGGCAGGCGCGACCGAGGAGTCCGTCACCGGACCCGACGGCACGACCTACACGCTGTCGGTGCCGGCCGGGGCGACGCTCGGCTCCCCGTGGACGACACTCACGATGACCGTGGTCGAGTCGGTGTCGGGCTCGCCGCTCGGGGGACTGGTCGGCGGGGTGCAGCTGGAGCCGCACGGGCTGGTGCTGCTCGAGCCCGCCACGCTGCGGGTCGACCCGGCCGGGGCGGCTCCTGGGGGAGTCGTCGCCTTCACCGCGGACGGTGACGGCGGCGACCTGCGCATGCTGCCGACGGACGGATCGGCGTACGAGGTCCCGATCGCCCACTTCTCGACGGTGGGCGTGGCCGAGGCGACCCCGGCCCAGCAGCAGGCCCTCGCCGCGGCCGCACCCTCCGGCGACACCGCGCAGCTGGAGAGCGCCCTGAGCACGGCCCCGTCGAGCGACCAGGTCGCTCTCGCCGAGGCCCACCACCACGACGTGGTCCAGCCGGCACTGGACGCTGCCGAGCGCGCCACCTCGCTCGACGCGGCGCTGGCCGGCGTGGCCACCGCGCTCTCGTGGGGGCACCACGTGGCCGTGCTGGGTCTGTCGTCGGCGTACCTCGACGCCGCCAGCGCAACACTCGTCCCGCAGGTGGTGCGGATCCTCGTGCGTCAGATCGACCGGGCGGAGGCCCGCTGTGCCGACCACGACCTGTCCGCCTTCCGCGACCTGCTCCGCATCGCCCGCATGCTTGCGCTGTTCGGGGAGGACGCAGCGAGCGAGCGCGCGGCCCAGGCGGCGGTGCGGTGCGGTCGCTTCGAGGTGGCCATGACCGCGACCGAGCGGCTCGACCTGGCAGAGCGGGACGGCACCTACAGCAGGGTCATCGATGGTGACTGGACGGTGGAGCTTCCGCCGACCGTGCTCGCGGTGGCCCTCGACAATCCCTTCATCAGCGCCAGCCCCGCACTCGTGCCGCGATCGGTGTCCTACCGCTTCACCGAGAGCGACGTCTGTCCGGACGGGCCGGGATACGAGAGCGACGTCCGCAACGACGCCTACTCCGCAGGGCAGGCGCTCGTGCGGCTCGACATCGCGGTGGACCTCTACGACCCGGCTCAGCGCGACCCGCTGAGCGAGGCTGGGTTCCTCGAGATCGCCGTCCAGCAGCCCCCGATCGGTACCTCGACGGGCCGGATCGAGTCCTGCTACGGACCGGGCCAGGACGTCTCCGAGCCGGAGCTCGGATGGGCGGAGGCCTTCTTCGAGCTCCGGGTCACGGATCCCGCGCGGGCGGACGACTCCGGGTTCCTGCGGATCCCGCTGTTCGCCGACGAGGCCGAGGGTGCGCGGATGCTGCAGCTCACCTCGAGCCGCACGACGCAGAGGCCCGACACCGGGGAGGTCTTCGGGGAGAGCCTGTCGGTGACGCTGGACCACCGTCCCCGCTGAGGCGGCCGGGGCGGGTCAGCCCAGGGGCCGTTGCGGGCCTTCGGGCGGGTTGTTGCCGCCACCGCCACCGCCACCGTCACCGCCTCCGGTGCCGCCTCCGCCACCGCCCCCGCCTCCGGTGCTGCCACCGCCGCCTCCGCTGGTCGGTGGCGCGGTGACGCGGACGCCGAACGTGCCGGAGGTGCCGGGGTCGTTGCGGTCGGTCTTGGAGGTGCGGACGCGGTAGACCTGCGACCCGGTGGTCGTGGCCTTCACCGCGAGGGCGAACCGACCGCCCGACCACCGGCTCGAGGCGGCCTTGACCCAGCGGCCGCCGGCCTTGCGCCACACGGTCACCGTGCCGCTGGCCGACGGGGCGATGCTGCCCGACACCTTGAAGGTGCGGCCCTTCTGGACCGAGCGGGTCGAGGGGGACGCCGTGACCTTCGAGGGCACCCGCAGCCGCTTCCACGCCGAGGTGCTGCCGTCGTTGTCGTCGCTGTCGGGGACCCGGAGCCGGTAGGAGCCGCCGGCCTTGGCCTTGAACCGGATGACGTCCTTGCCCTGGTCGACGAACTCGCCCTTGACCTGGCTGACCGTGCCGTCGAAGGCTCGGCGCTCCAGGATGACCAGCTGCTCGCCGGACTGCTGGGTGCGGACCGTGGTGCGCGCCTTGACCCGGCTGCCGTAGCGGGCGGTCTTGGTCGACAGGCTGAGGTCGGCCGAGGTCGAGCCGCCCTCGAAGTCGAAGACCCGCTCGCCGGAGGCGTCGGTCACGGAGAGGCCGTCGAAGAGGGCCTCCCCGCCGCTGCAGCCCAGGAGGAAGCCGACCTCGTGGCTGCCGGGCGCGGTGCGCGTGGCGAAGAACGAGGAGAGCGTCTGCACGCCGGCGGAGGAGACCTCGCGGCCGTCGGGACCCACCTCGGTCCACTCGAAGGCGCGCTGCGCTGCCTCGACGGTGTGCCAGGCGGTGTCGTAGTCGGGGGCGAAGGTCGTCACGCCCCACCACGTCGTGTCGGTGTCGTCGGGGCGGTAGCGCACGACGCCGGCCACGGAGTAGGGCACCGACGTCGGGCGGAGCTGGATGCGCAGCGACGTGATCGTCGTCGGGTCGTCGACCTCGGCGACCGGACCGACGCCGCCGGTGGCGTCGGTGCGCTCGTAGCGCGCGGCCCGCAGGCCGAGCGGGGTGCCGTTGCCGATGACGTGGCGCAGCGTGGCGCGGCCGGTCGTGGCGACCTCCGGGGCGTTGCAGTCCAGGCGGACCTCGTCCAGCCCGGCGGAGCCGAAGCGGCTGCCGTCCACGGCCACCGTGGTCGCTGCCGACGCGCTCGGTGCCGTGCCAACCGCGAGGCCCACCGCCAGCACCGATGCCAGTCCTGTCACCAGTGCGGTCGACAGCGCGGCCGTCGCCGTCGCCACCCGCCCGGTGCTCCGTGCCGAAGTCTTCACGTGCCGCTCCTCGTCCCGCTCCCCGTGCGCGTCTGCCCGCGCGCGGTGTCGCGCGGCTTCCTACCCTCGCGACCACCTGGCTTAACCTTGCCGCGCCGGCGTTCTGGTCCACCACACCGGGGTGGCGTGGCCCGGTCGAGGACGGGGTAGTCCTCCGCCGGTGCGGGTGGTCCGCTCCGGCAGAGCTCGAGGAGGGGTGGGCAGCGGCGTGGTCCCCACGATCGGCGAGGTGTACGCGGGGCGCTACCGCGTCCTGCGCCGGCTCGGCGAGGGCGGCATGGGCACGGTCTTCGAGGCCCTCGACACCACGCTGGACCGCCGGATCGCGCTCAAGGTCGTCTCGCCCGCCCTGGTCGACCGCGACGCCTACCGGGAGCGGTTCGCCCGCGAGGCCGCGCTGCTGGCCCGGGTGCGCTCGCGGCACATCGTGCACATCCACGAGTACGGCCAGGTCGAGGACACCGTCTACCTCACCACCGAGCTCTTCCCCGACGGTGACCTGCGCAACCGGCTGGCCCTGCGCGGCGCCCTCGACCGGCGCGAGGCCCTCAGCGTCGCCGCCCAGCTCTGCGAGGCGCTCGGCGACGCCCACGACGTCGGCGTGGTGCACCGCGACGTCAAGCCGGCCAACGTGCTGCTCTGGGAGCGCTCGGGGCGCCTGCTGGCCTACCTCTGCGACTTCGGCATCGCCGTCGACGGCTCCGCCGACGGCACCGGCCTGACCCGCACCGGCGGGATCGTCGGCAGCCCGGCGTACATGGCCCCCGAGCGGCACCTCGGCGCGGACGCCGACGAGCGCGGCGACCTCTACAGCCTCGGCTGCGTGCTGTGGGCCGCGCTCACCGGCAACGCCCCCTACTCCGGCACCGACTTCCAGGTCATCACCTCCCACGTGCAGGACGCCGTCCCCCGGCTCGGCACGGGTACGCCGCTGGACGAGCGGATCGACGCGCTGCTGCAGCGCGCGATGGACAAGGACCCCGCCCGCCGCTTCGCCTCCGTGCAGGCGATGGGGGAGGAGGTCGCCTCGATCCTGCGCGACCTCGACGCCGGCCGGCTCGGTCCTGTCCCGCCCGCCCCGGGCCCTCCGGGTGGGACGGGCGCAGGCGGAGTCCCGACCGGCACCGGCACCGGCACCGACGGGGGCGGTGCGACCCGGATGGTCCCCGGCCCCGTGCGCCCGGCGACCCCCGCTCCGCCTCCTCCCGCCGCCTCCTCGCTCCCTCCTGCTGCTCCCGCGGCGCCGAGCGGAGCCGCCGAGAGCCCGTCCGGCGACCTCGCCGACCACGGCACGGTGATCCGCCCGGGTGCTGCTGCGGCCGCTGCCGCCGGCAGCGGCTCGAGCACCACCGTGCCGCCGACCGCGCCGCCGGTGACCCCCGGGGCCCCGTCCGGCGCCCCCGGCGCGGACGACGGCGCCGAGCGGGGTGGCCGTCGCAGCCTCCTCCTGGTCGCGGTGGCCGTCCTGGCCCTGGTGCTGGTCGGCGGCCTCGCCGCGCTCGGCCTGGCGGGGGGCGAGGACGGCGAGCCGCTCGCGGACCCCGACCCCAGCACCAGCGGCAGTCCGACCGCGGCCGGCAGTGCCGAGGCGGGCAGCCCGCCGGCCGGTGCGCGCCCCGTGGTCGCCGCCGAGCCGGCGTACCGCTCGGTGCGCTTCGAGGTCGCCGTCGAGGTCGACGGCGAGCCGGTCGAGGACGTGCCGCTCGAGGTCGACACCGGCGCGGGCTGGCGCTCCGTGCAGCCGGGGATCCTCGCCGTGCCGACCACCCGTGGCGGGGAGCGCGCGTGCGCGCAGGTCCGGGTCGTCGGCTCCGCCGGCGACGGCGTACGACGCTGCGCACGCTCGCAGCCGCCGACCGTCTCGCTGGTGCGCGAGCAGCGCCCGTGCAGCCGCACGATCGACGGGACCGTCTTCCCCTGCACCTACTACGCCGTGCGGGTGGCGGGGCTGGCCCCCGGGACGACCCCGCGCGCGGAGGTGCTGCCGGTGGGGGCACGCCCGTGGTGCGAGGACCCGGCGATCGGTCCGCAGTTCTGCCGCCGTGTCGAGATCGGCCCCGAGGGTCGGGGCGTGATCGACCGCTACTTCGCGATCCTCACCGACTCCGGCACGGCCCGGCTGCGCGTCGACGGTGTGACGAGCGCCCCTGTCCGCCTCTTCTGCGGCGAGCCCTGCGCCTGAGTCGCACATCCTCGTCCCGCATCGCGGACAGAGAGTCCACATCCCGGACTAGCGGTTCGTCGGTCCCGAGGGCCCGCCCGTACAGTTCTGACCAGCTCATCGAGAGGGACTGAGGGAACGGCCCGACGAAGTCCCGGCAACCGCCACGAGTCTCCGCCCCCGACCAGCCGGTCGGATGCGGTTCGTGGAAACGGTGCTAATTCCGGCCCGGCGCGAGAGACGCGACCGGGGAAGATGAGGAGGAGGACTCAGTGAGCACTGCGACCATCGACCCGACCGTGTCCGAGGCGGCCACCGGCACGCTGCTGCGCGAGGGCGCCTTCGGCAACGCCCGCTGCCTCTCGTGCCGTGAGTGCGGCCACGAGGTCGAGCTCGGCCCGCACTACGCGTGTCCGGAGTGCTTCGGCCCGCTCGAGGTCTCCTACGTCTTCCCGACGATCACCCGCGAGGAGATCGAGGCTGGCCCGCGCAACATCTGGCGCTACAAGGCGCTGCTGCCGGTGCCCGAGGACATCGAGCAGAGCCCCAACACCGAGCCCGGGTTCACCCGCCTGCTGCAGGCCCACAACCTCGGCAAGCAGCTCGGCATCGAGCGCCTGTGGGTCAAGGACGACTCCACCAACCCCACGAACTCCTTCAAGGACCGCGTGGTGGCCTGCGCGCTCAGCGCGGCGGTGGAGATGAAGGCCAAGGTCTTCGCCTGCCCCTCGACCGGCAACCTCGCGAACGCCGTGGCCGCCGCGGGCGCGCGCGCCGGCATCAAGACGGTGGTCTTCATCCCGAGCAACCTCGAGAAGCCCAAGCAGGTCAACTCCGCGGTCTACACCGACTCCCTCGTCGCCGTCGACGGCAACTACGACGACGTCAACAAGCTGGCCTCCGAGATCGCCGGCGAGGAGGACGGCTGGGCGTTCGTCAACGTCAACGTCCGCCCGTTCTACGCCGAGGGCTCCAAGACCCTCGGCTACGAGATCGCCGAGCAGCTCGGCTGGCGCCTGCCCGACCAGGTCGTCATCCCCGTCGCCTCCGGCTCCCAGCTCACCAAGGTGCACAAGGCCTTCCGCGAGCTGGTCGAGCTCGGCCTGGTCGAGGACAAGCCGGTCAAGATCTTCGGCGCCCAGGCCACCGGTTGCTCGCCGGTGTCGGCCGCCTACAAGGCCGGCGTCGACGCGATCCGCCCGGTCAAGCCCGACACCATCGCCAAGTCGTTGGCCATCGGCAACCCCGCCGACGGCATCTACGTGCTCGACATCTGCCGTGAGACCGGTGGCGCGGTCGAGGACATCACCGACGAGGAGGTGCGCGAGGGCATCCTGCTGCTCGCCCGCACCGAGGGGATCTTCACCGAGACCGCCGGCGGCACCACGGTCGGCGTGCTGAAGAAGCTCGTCGAGACCGGCCAGCTCGACACCTCGCTCGAGACCGTCGTCATCAACACCGGCATGGGGCTGAAGACCCTCGACGCGGTCGCCGACCACGTCGGTGCCGCCGCCACCATCAAGCCGACGTACGCCGCGTTCACCGACGCTGGCATCGTCTGACCCGTCCCAGCCCGACCCAGGAGCACTGTCGCCGTGAGCGTCTCCGTCCGCGTCCCCACCATCCTGCGCACCTACACCGGTGGTGAGTCCGAGGTGAGCGCCGCCGGCGCGACCCTGGCCGAGGTGCTCGACGACCTCGACGCCTCCTACCCCGGCATCAAGGCGCGGATCCTCGACGACAACGGGGCGCTGCGCCGGTTCGTCAACGTCTACGTCGGCGACGAGGACGTGCGCTTCCTCGACGACCTCGCGACCCCGACCCCGGCCGGCGCCAAGGTCTCGGTCATCCCCGCGGTCGCGGGCGGCTGAGCCGTGCCGGGGCTGTCGAAGGAGCTCACCCCCTGTCGCAGCGTCACGGTCGAGGAGATCCGCACCGCCCCGGTGCGCTTCACCAACAGCGTCGAGCTCACCACCAGCCCGGAGCGGCTGTTCGAGGTCCTGGCCGACGCCTCCGCCTGGCCGCGGTGGGCCAAGGCCATCACCCGGGTGGAGTGGACCAGCCCGGGGGCCGACCGCGGCGACATCGGTGTCGGGACCACCCGCACCGTCCACATGCGCGGCGGCATCGTCGGTGAGGAGGAGTTCCTCCTGTGGGACCCGCCGCGGGCGATGGCGTTCTGCTTCACCGCCACCAACGCCCCCGGTCAGGAGGCCTTCGGCGAGCTCTACGAGGTGGAGCCCACGGCGACCGGGTGCCGGCTGACCTGGACGCTGGCCATGTGGCCGACCGGCGCCCAGCGCTGGAGCGTGCGGCTCGGTCGCCCCGTGCTCGACCAGACCTTCGCCTGGTTCCTGCGTCGGCTGCGCGCGCTCACCGCCCAGGGCTGAGGGCCGGGCACGACCTCACCGGCCGACGGGCCCGGCCCCAGCTCCTGCCCGACGAGCTCCGGGCCGATCGGAGTGGCGCCGGCGCTCATCCAGCGTCGAGGTCGACCAGCGCGGCGTGCCCCCGGGAGTCGATCTTCACCGTGGCGGTCCCGGTGCACGCGGCCAGCGCTCCTTCGAGCCGCCGGGCCTCGTCGTCGGAGGTGAACCACGACTCGATCCCGCAGGAGAGGCGCCAACCGCCCTCGCACGCGAGGTACGGCCCTTCGTCGGGGCGGTCGGTCACCACCGCGGTGGAGCGCCAGGTGCCGTCGTCCTGCTGCTCGAGCGGCAGGAAGACCTCGCCCTCGACCGTGCGGCGGGTCTCCAGCTGCAGGTCGGGGTAGTCCAGCTGGGTGTAGGCGCCGCGGAACGGGTCGATCGGGTCCAGCCCGGCGACCTGCAGGAGGTACTCCTCCCCGGTGGCGTACGCCGAGAGCCGCGGGGCGACGGCGACCCCGACGAGCACGAGCTGGACCGCCGCCACGAGGGCGATGCGGGTACGGGTGCGCTTGGTCATGGTGGTCCCCACCTTCCTCAGAGAGCCTCGGCCAGGCGGCGCCGGCCACGGTCGACGGCCAGGCCCGTGCCGACCAGGACCACCCCCAGCACCAGGAACAGCCAGGCGCCCTCGAGCACCGGTGCGAAGACGGTGAACGCCTGCAGCGTCGTCACGACCACGAGCGCGGCGGTCGCCAGGACGGTCAGGCGGCCGCTGGGGCGCAGCGTCCCGTCGACGGCCAGGGCGATCGCGGCCCCGGCGCACAGCGTGATGCCCAGGACGGCGTGGGTGACGTCGGCACCGCTGAGGTCCGCCGCCCCGTCGGCCCCGGCCTCCCACAGCACCAGCCCGGCCGCTCCGGCGAGCGCTGCGGCGCCGACGCCCAGCTCGGCCCGGTCCAGGGCCGTGCCGCGCACCAGACCCGTGGCACCCAGCAGCCCCGCCGCCGCGAGGAGCACCCAGGTGCCGGTGCCGGGTTCCCAGTCCTCGGCCACGACCGGCGGGAAGGCGCCCACGGTCACGGCGACCAGCACCAGCAGGGCGCCGACCTCGCGCCAGGCGGTCGCGAAGGTCGGCAACCACCGGGCGTGCAGCGCGGCGACGGCCAGCGCCGCCAGGCCGTAACCGCCCAGCGAGACCACGAAGGCCAGCCCGGACCAGGCGGTCTCCAGGCTCGCCCACAGCACGTAGACCGTGCCGATCGAGACGGCGACCAGCAGCGGGAGCAGTGCCTCCACGGCGTACGCGTGCACGAGCGCGGCGACCGCCCAGCACGCCAGCAGCAGCGGCTCGTACGCCGGCACCTGCAGCGTCTGCGCGGCCTGGAAGACCAGGGCGCCGATGAGCAGCGCCGCGAGCAGCCACACCGCGGCCACCGCGGCGACCCGGACGGTGGGGGAGAGCGACTCGATGTTCGCCGCGACCAGCCAGATGACGCCGACCCCCAGGAAGAGGCCGCCGACCGCGGTCAGCAGGCGCACCAGGGGGAGCCGGCGGGTCGAGGCGGCGTACCGCCCGAGGATCGTCTCGGCCTGCCGCGCGTCGATGGTCCCGTCGCCCTGCCACAGCCGGACCTGCTCGCCGAGCCACTCCAGGCGCGCAGGAGGAATGGTGCTCATGGGGACAGCATGACGCCGTCGGGCCTGTTCCTGCGTGAGTCGACGTGCTCAGGTCGACGGGACCTCCGGCCCGGCCGGCGCCCCCTCCTAGGGTGGCGCGCATGCCCACCGTGCTGCTGGTCACCTGCGCGCTGCTGCCCGACGGCGAGGAGGCCGGCCACCTGCTGCCGGCCGCGCTGGCGGAGCGGGGCGTCGGTGCGAGGTGGGTGGTCTGGGACGACCCGGCCGTGGACTGGGCGGCCGCCGACCTCGTGGCGGTGCGCTCGACGTGGGACTACCACCGGCGGCTGCCGGAGTTCCTGGGCTGGGCCCGGTCGGTCGAGGCGCGGGTGCCGCTGCTCAACGGCGCCGAGGTCTTCGCCTGGAACGCCGACAAGTCCTACCTGCTCGAGCTCGCGCACGGTGATCCGGCGGTGCCGGTCGTGCCCACCCGGCTGCTCGAGGACCGCGACCTGGTGCCGACGCTGCGGGCGGCGATCGAGGAGCTCGGGACCGTGCTGGTCAAGCCGCGCACCGGGGCGGGCGGGGTCGGGGTGGTGCTCGCGGACTCCCTCACCGACCCGCGCCTGGAGCACCTCGCGGCCGGGCCGTGGGTCGTGCAGCCGGTGGTCGAGTCGGTGCGGACCGAGGGGGAGACGTCGGTCTTCGTGCTCGGCGGCCGCCCGACCAGCCAGGTGGACAAGGTGCCGGCCACCGGCGAGGTGCGGGTGCACGAGCACTTCGGGGGACGCTCGCGCCCGGTCGAGCTGCGCGCCGAGGCGGTCGAGGTCTCCCTCGCGGCGGTCGAGGCCGTCGTACGTCGGCTGGGGCGGGAGCTGCCCTACGCCCGGGTCGACCTGATGCGGCTGGCCGACGGCACGCTCGCGGTCAGCGAGCTCGAGCTGATCGAGCCCGGGCTCTACCTGGACGTGCACCCCGCCAACGCCGGGCACTTCGCCGCCACGGTCGCCGGCGTGCTCGAGGGGCGCTGAGCAGCCGGGAGCCGTTTGCACTCGCTGGGTGCGAGTGCTAAACATAACGGTGGCACTCTCCTCATGAGAGTGCCAAGACACCCCGGTCCGGGGAGTCGAGGTCGCACCCCATCGGCGGGAAGGGTCCGTCGGTGGCGCGGCCGTCCGTCGCGGGCGACTGACCGGACCTCCACAACTCTTATGTTGCGAGGAGATCGCAGGAGTTATGCCGAAGCTGATTGCATTCGACGAGGAGGCCCGTCGCGGCCTCGAGCGGGGCATGAACACCCTCGCCGACGCCGTCAAGGTGACCCTCGGTCCCAAGGGCCGCAACGTCGTGCTGGAGAAGAAGTGGGGCGCCCCCACGATCACCAACGACGGTGTGTCCATCGCCAAGGAGATCGAGCTCGAGGACCCCTACGAGAAGATCGGCGCCGAGCTCGTCAAGGAGGTCGCCAAGAAGACCGACGACGTCGCGGGCGACGGCACCACCACCGCCACCGTGCTGGCCCAGGCGATGGTCCGTGAGGGCCTGCGCAACGTGGCCGCCGGCGCGAACCCGATGGGGCTCAAGCGCGGCATCGAGGCCGCCGTGGCCGCCGTCTCCGAGAAGCTCCTCGGGATGGCGACCGACATCGAGACCCGTGAGCAGATCGCGGCCACCGCGACCATCTCCGCCGGTGGCGACACCACCGTCGGTGACGCCATCGCCGAGGCGATGGACAAGGTCGGCAAGGAGGGCGTGATCACGGTCGAGGAGTCGAACACCTTCGGCATCGACCTCGAGCTCACCGAGGGCATGCGCTTCGACAAGGGCTACATCTCGGCGTACTTCGCGACCGACATGGAGCGCATGGAGGCCGTCCTCGAGGACCCCTACATCCTCATCGCCAACCAGAAGGTCTCCAACGTCAAGGACCTGCTGCCGATCCTCGAGAAGGTCATGCAGTCGGGCAAGCCGCTGCTGATCATCGCCGAGGACACCGACGGCGAGGCGCTGTCGACCCTGGTCGTCAACAAGATCCGCGGCACCTTCAAGTCCGTCGCCGTCAAGGCCCCGGGCTTCGGTGACCGCCGCAAGGCCATGCTGCAGGACATCGCGATCCTCACCGGCGGCCAGGTCATCTCCGAGGAGGTCGGCCTCAAGCT
>WLJH01000060.1 GCA_009701885.1 Actinomycetota bacterium | reverse complement strand
GACGTTGAACGGTTCGTCCAGGCGGGCGCGCACGAAGCGTTCGAACTCGACGACGATCGGGTCCTCGTGCCGGAGATGTTCGTAGGCGATGAAGGCCGCCTGCGACGGGCGCTCGTCGATGATGAGGAGTTTGGCGACATGTTGGGCCAGGTCGGGGCTGATCGATCGCACGAGTGAGAGTGCGAGGTCGATGTGGGCGAAGGCGGCGCCGGCGGTGACGAGGTTTCCGTCGACCACGACCATGGTGTCGAGATCGAGGGCGACGGTCGGATAGCGCTTCAGGAACTCCGGCCCCAGGAACCAGCTGGTCGTCGCGCGCCGATGGTGCATCCGTCCGGTCTCGGCGACGGCGAACACGCCGGTGCACGCCGCGGCGATCTGGGTGGTCGCGTCGTCGAGGCGCGCGAGTGAGGCGATCACCGAACGAGCATCTCGGCTCTGGAGGGCGTCGTCGGTCGCGGCGGCAGTGAGGGTTCCGAGCGCAGGGACGACGACCACGTCGAACTCTCCGGACTCCGACAGCGGGTGGTCCACTGACAGGGTCATCGATGCTGTCGTGGTCACGCGCCGTTTCGGTCCGAGGATGGCGAGTTCGATCGGGTCGATCCGCGGGTCGACATCGCCGCGGGCCCCGTCGGCCACCCGCAGGATGTCGATGACCGACGCGACCGCCGAACCGAAGCAGCCGTCGATCGCGATCAGCCCGATACGCATGGCGCGAACAATAGCAATACTGTCGTATACGCCACTCCCCACCGGCTCCTGCTCGTCATACGCTGAACTCGCTTCACCAAGAGACCCCGACACCTAGGAGAACCCCTCATGTCCACGCCCGCATCACTTCCGTATGCCTTCGTCGCCAAGATCGTCGCGGCCGATGGACAGCACGACGCGCTCGCCGATCTGCTCGCCGGCGCTGTCGCACTCGCCAACGAAGAAGTGGGAACGATTGTCTGGTTCGCGGCTAGAACCCACGCCGACACCTTTTGGATCTTCGATGCATTCCCCGACGAGGCCGCTCGCGACGCCCACGCCAACGGCGCCATCGTCGCAGCCCTGATGGCCAACCAGCACCTCCTCGGCGCAGCACCCGAGATCCTGGCGGCCGACGTCCTCGCGTCCAAGCTCCCGTAGTCCGCCAACGCACGAGATCATCGCGCCCGCCCGAGCCGTCGCCAGGTCGCGACGCAACGCCACGCTGCGTTGCCGAGCGGTGTGAGGCCTATCGGCACACGGACAGGATGCCGGCCGCGAGCGCTCAGCCGGCGAGGGGTCCGTCGCAGAGGAGAGCGACGTCGGTGTCGGGCAGAGCCGTGAGGCCAGCGCATCGCGCGACCACCAGAACCGAACCGCCCCTGCCCTGCGTTTGCGCAGGTCAGGGGCTGTTCGCCGGAGCCGCCTGTCGGAATCGAACCGACGACCTAATCACGTCGGCTTTGCGTCTATCGCTTGATGCGCCCACTGGGCGAACGAGCCGCTGACCTGCGCAAACGCCGAGCGTGGGGGACGCCGCCATCCGGTGGTGACCGACGACGACCGACCAGTACCGACCGTTTCACCGGAGCTTGCGGCGGCGTCGAAGCCGAGCAAGCTCCATTCCTTTAGCTCACCGCGTCCTCCTCCTCGCCGGTCCCGTCGTCGTCGAAGACGTTTCAGGGGTCTTCTCAGATGACGGTGTAGGTCGGCCGGGCGCGTCGGTCCGCAGATAGACGTCGAGGTCTCCCGACGACGGAGGTTCCTACGCCATCCATCCGAAAGACCTCGACGTGTCCGACGCTACCCCGCCGGCCGGCTTCGGCCGCCCTGACCTGACCGCCTTCGCTCGACCCGACGGCCTCGGTCTGAGCGTGACCGGACAACGACTTGAACCGGATCGTGCGGTCCTCGCGTGCCGCGTGGTGGAACCAGATCAGTGGTGCCGACGGTGCGGCAGCGAAGGCGCTGCTCGTGACACCGTGATCGGGCGGTTGGCCCACGAGCCGCTGGGCTGGCGACCGACCGTGCTGGAAGTTGTAGTGCGCCGCTACCGCTGTGCCGACTGCGGACACGTGTGGCGCCAAGACACCAGCGCCGCGGCGGAGCCACGCGCGAAGCTCTCGCGCACCGGGCTGCGGTGGGCGCTGGAAGGGATCGTGGTCGCACACCTCACCGTCGCCCGTGTCGCCGAGGGACTCGGGGTCGCGTGGGACACCGCCAACAACGCGGTCCTGGCTGAAGGCAAGCGGCTGCTGATCAACGACCCCACGCGGTTTGAGGGCGTGAAGGTCATGGGCGTCGATGAGCACGTCTGGCGCCACACCAGGCGTGGCGACAATTACGTCACCGTGATCATCGACCTCACCCCGGTCCGCGATGGCGCCGGCCCAGCAAGGCTGCTGGACATGGTCGAGGGCCGGTCGAAGGCGGCGTTCAAGACCTGGCTCGCCGACCGCGACGACGCCTTCCGCGACGCGGTCGAGGTGGTCGCGATGGACGGCTTCACCGGGTTCAAGACCGCCGCTGCAGAGGAGATCCCGGACGCGGTCACGGTGATGGATCCCTTCCACGTCGTGCGCCTGGCCGGTGACGCCCTCGACAGGTGCCGGCGCCGGGTCCAACTCGCGATCCACGGGCACCGTGGGTCCAGGGACGACCCGCCCTACAAGTCGCGGCGCACGCTGCACACCGGCGCGGACCTGCTAACCGACAAGCAGAGCGACAGGCTACGCGCGCTGTTCGTTGATGACGCTCACGTCGAGGTCGAGGCGACCTGGGGTGTCTACCAGCGCATGATCGCCGCCTATCGCCACGAGGACCGGCAACGTGGCCGCGAGCTCATGAAGAAGCTGATCACCGACCTCAGCGCCGGCGTCCCCAAGGTGCTCACCGAGCTCACCACCCTGGGCCGGACCCTAAAGAAGCGAGCCGCTGACGTGCTCGCCTACTTCGAACGACCCGGCACCAGCAACGGGCCGACCGAGGCGCTCAACGGACGGCTCGAACACCTGCGCGGCTCCGCACTCGGGTTCCGCAACCTGACCAACTACATCGCCCGAAGCCTGCTCGAGACCGGCGGCTTCAGACCCCAACTCCTACACCCCCGATTGGGATGAGCCTGTTTGATCCATACCTCAACCTACGCTTGCCCTTGCCAGTCGGCTGCCGCGCACAGAAGGACCCGTGGATGCTACGTCGAATGGATCGGGAGCCTATTACTGTGGTTCACCCAGGCGAGCCCCCTGCTCGAGCTCGGCGGCGAGACCTTCACCTGTCGCAGCCCGGGCAAGAGCGCGACCCAGCGCAGGTGCCTGCTTGAACAGATTGTGACCGGCCACAAAAATGACAGGGCCTGCCTCCCACACGGCCACGCCGTCCTCGCTCCATGGGAGGTCGGTCACCCAGCAGTGAAGAAAGTCGCGCGGCTCTGGGTGGAGACCGGGCAGCGCCCGTGTCACGTATTCGCGCGCGCGTTCGTCCAGCGATCGAATCGCCGCAGGGTCGATGAACGTTCCGTCGTCGCGGACGCCGACGGTCTCGCTGAGTCCGACCGAATAGCTGCTGTTGCCCGGTAGCGGCGTCGCGTACACGCCGACTTCACCGAAGACGCCGCTGCTGTCCTGCAGGCACGCGACTCGTGCCGGGGCGGCGGCTTTCACGTCGAAGGTCAGCCGGACGTGTGCGGCAAGGCGAACCGGCAGCGACAGGCCGACGCTGCGGGCCAGGCGGGCGGTTTCGCGGCCGGCGCACACGACCACCTTGGAGTAGACAGCCCGGTCGGTGACGCTGCGCACCTCGACCGTCCCATCGGCGCGGGGATCGATGGAGATGACCTCTGCGGTGGTGACGGCATCTGCGAGGGCACCCGCGAGTGCCGTGATCGCGGTGCGAGTGCGGATCGCGCCTCCCGACTCGTCGAGCACCGCTGGCCCCGAGTACCCAGCGAGCAGCGGCATCCGTTGGGCGAGCTCGGCTGCATCGATCTCACGCGCTGCCACGCCGCCGACCTGGTGGAGCACCCGCAGCCGCGCCAGGGCGCTGTCGCCGATCGCCACGACACCGTCTGATGAGACCAGCTCGACGTCGAAGTGTTCGGCCCACTCATCCCATACGCCGCGGCTTTCGCGCGCGAAAGCGACGAGTCGCGGGTCGTCGTGGGCATGCCGGAAGATCCGCGACTCGCCCGAGGACTGACCCGACCCGGGCACACCGGCCTCGTACAACCGCACCGGTACGCCCTGCTCCCGCAGCGCGTACGCCGTCGACAGACCGACGATCCCGCCCCCGATCACTGCTACCTCGGGTGAACGCGTCGTGGCAACGTCGTCGTCAGTTCCTGTCATCGCGGTTCCTCGATCTGTTAGGGATGTGCGATAGGCCGCAAGACAAGGGGCCGCTGCCACGACGTCAACGGACTGTGTCAGCCCGAAGTCACCGCGCGCAGCGACCCCTCATGTCTGGGTCAGTACTCCCGCTCTGTTGGTGTCAGGCGGGGAGTTTGGAGCCCAGTACGTCGAGCTTCTCGATCGTCGGTTCGGAGAACAACGCACCGGTCTGCTCGCCGAGAGCTACCGCCACAGGGCCGGACAGGTGAGCGTCACGTCCGGCGTCATCGGGGAACACGTCGAAGATCCCGAACGAGGTCGACCCGAGGCGGATGGCGAACCACGCGGTGGTCGCCGGCTCTTCCTCAACAAGCGCACGGCCGCTGTCAAGGAACTCCTCCACGTCGTCCTCCTTGCCGGGCAACGCGTCAAACCTGACCAGCAATCCCTTGGTCACACTCATGACTTCTCCTCTTCCTTTGTCGTGGTGCCCGCGAGTTGGGAAACGATCGCCTCGGAGAACGCCGGCAGGTCCTCCGGCGAGCGGCTGGTGATGAGATTCTTGTCGACCACCACGTCCTGGTCAACGACGTTCGCGCCGGCATTGCGCAGGTCGGTGCGAATGCTCGGGTACGACGTCAGAGTGCGACCGATGGCCACGCCGGCCTCGATCAACGTCCACGGCCCGTGACAGATCGCCGCCACTGGCTTGCCGCTCTCGACGAAGTCGCGGACGAAGGAAACGGCGCCCTCGTCGACCCGGAGCTGGTCGGGGTTCACCGTACCGCCGGGAAGCAGCAGGGCGTCGTAGTCGCCCACCGAGGCGTCGGCGACCAGCCCGTCGACGGTGAACGTGCCCGCTTCATCCAGGTCGTTCTTACGGGCCTTGATCTCGCCGTCGTGGATCGAGAGGACCTCGGTCTGAGCGCCCGCGCGGTCCAGTACTTCGCGGGGTTGCTCGAGCTCAACGCGCTCGACGCCGTCGGCGGCGAGGATCGCGACCCTCTTGCCCTGAAGATCTGCTGCCATATCAGTTTGCCTTCTTTCCGTTTGACATACCGGGCTTGATGACGACCTTGGTCCAACCCTCGGACCTGGAGTCGAAGTTCCTGTAGGCGTCGGCAGCCTGATCCAGCGAGATCTCGTGGGAGACGATCCAGGACGGCTTCGCCTTGTCAGCCGCGATCAGGTCACGCAGCCGGCGGTTGTACCTCTTGACCGGGCACTGACCGTTGCCCATGGTCTGTCCCTTGAACCAGTGGGTGCCGAAGTCGATGGCCGCCTTGCCCTGCTTGGCCAATTCGCCCTTGGCCCCCGGGTCCTCGGGGACGAACACGCCGACGGTGCCGATCCCGCCGGTAAAACGCACCGAGTTGATGAGCATGTTCAAGGTGGCAGCCGGGTCTTCGTTCCCCTGCGGGTCGTGGGCCTGGTAGCCCACGCACTCGCAGCCACGGTCGGCTCCGAGCCCCATGGTCTCGTCCAGCACAGCCTGCACGGGGTCGACCTTGGAGTCGTCGATGGCGATCGCTCCGATCTGCTCGGCCAGCGCGAGCCGGTCGGGGTGGCGATCGACCACCATGACCTTCGCGGCGCCCTTGATCGCCGCGGACAACGCAGCCATCAGACCCACCGGACCGGCCCCGGCGATCACGACGCTGTCGCCCCGGGATCACGCCAGCCATCTCGGTGGCGTGGTAACCGGTGGGGAAGATGTCGGAGAGCATGACGTAGTCGTTCTCCTTGTCGTCCGCGTCCTCGCCCAGGCGCAGCGCGTTGTGGTCGCCGAAGGGCACCCGGAGCAGCTCTGCCTGCCCGCCGCCGTACGGGCCCATGTCTGCAAATCCGTAGGCCGCACCAGCGGCAGACGGGTCAGGCTGCGTCGTCAGGCAGTAGTTCGTGAGCCCGCGCTCGCAGTTCTTGCAGAACCCGCACGAGATGTTGAACGGCAGCACGACCCGGTCACCGACCTTGACCTTCTCCACGCCCTGACCGACCTCCACCACCTCTCCCATGTTCTCGTGGCCGAACGTCCGGCCTTCCTCGAAGGAGGTCCGCCCCTCGTACATGTGCAGGTCCGAGCCGCAGATGTTGGTGGTTGTGATCTTGACCAGCACGTCAGTGGGTCGCTCGATCTTCGCGTCCGGAACATCGGTGACTGCGACGTCTCGGGGTCCCTGATACACGACAGCCTTCATGCGAATCTCCAATCGTTGTGGGGGCACTCTGACCCCTCCACGCTCGCGGCCGACCAGCAGGAAGTCATGGGCACGCCAGGTCCAAACCCCGGGGCCCACTTGGGTCGAGTGCACAACTCGCTACGTCGCGTGCACAGCGCAAGGGGTACGGTCAGTTATCGGCGTTTATCGAAGCGTGATGACGGGTACCGGACCCGGGTGGCCGGACACCGTCCGGCCACCGCACCGGAATCTGAGATCGAGCAACTGGGAAGCAGGTCGTTCCATGAAGGCAGTCACGTGGCAGGGCACGCACGACATGCAGGTCACCGAGGTGCCGGACCCGCGGATCGAGGAACCGACCGACATCATCATCCGGGTCACCTCGACCGGTCTGTGCGGATCCGACCTCCACCTCTACGAGACGCTGGCGGCGTTCATGGAACCCGGCGACATCGTGGGCCACGAGCCGATGGGCATCGTCGAGGAGGTCGGCCCGGGCGTCACCGAGCTCGCGGTCGGCGACCGCGTCGTCGTGCCGTTCAACGTCTCGTGCGGCTCGTGCTGGATGTGTGACCGGCACCTCTACAGCCAGTGCGAGACCACGCAGAACCCCGAGCACGGCACCGGCGCGAGTTTCTTCGGCTACTCCAAGCTCTACGGCCAGGTCCCGGGCGGCCAGGCGGAGTACATGCGGGTGCCGTTCGGCAACTTCCTGCCGGTCAAGGTGCCGCACGAGCACGCCGACGACCGGTTCCTGTTCCTCTCCGACGTCCTGCCGACCGCCTGGCAGGGCCTGAAGTACGCCGACGTCCCCGACGGCGGCACCCTGCTGGTCATGGGCGCGGGTCCCATCGGCGACATGGCCGCGCGGATGGGTGTGCGCGCCGGCTACCGCGTCATCAGCGTGGACCGGGTGCCCGAGCGGCTCGCCCGGGTCGCGGCGTTCGGCGCCGAGCCGCTGAACCTCGACGAGGCCGCCCAGGTCGGCGGGGTCGCCTCGGTCGTCCAGGAGCTGACCGGCGGACGCGGCGCGGACTCGGTCATCGACGCCGTCGGCATGGAGGCGCACGGCTCGCCCGGCGCCCAGGGCGTCCAGAAGTTCGTGGGCCTGATGCCCGACGTGATCGCCGAGCCGATGCTCAAGAAGGCCGGCATCGACCGGCTGGCCGCGCTGCACACCGCCATCGAGGCCGTCCGCCGCGGCGGCACCGTGTCGATCTCCGGCGTGTACGGCGGGGCGGTCGACCCGATGCCGATGTTCCAGCTCTTCGACAAGCAGGTCCAGGTGCGGATGGGCCAGGCCAACGTCCGCGCCCACACCGGCGAGCTGCTCGCGATGCTGGTCGAGGACGACCCGTTCGGGGTCGACGCGTTCGCCACCCACCACCTCCCGCTCGCCGAGGCCCCGCAGGCCTACGAGCACTTCCAGAAGAAGGAGGAGGGCATGGTCAAGGTGGTCTTCCAGCCCTGACCGCACCGGCCGGAGCAGTCCGGGCGCGCCGCGCGACCGCGGGGCGCGCCCGGACTCCCGATCGACCGGATCCCCTACCTGCGGTGCCCGTCGGTTGCGCCCGGACGGCTCCTGCGGCGGTCCCACCAGCGGTCCGCCGCGTCGGAGGCCTGGCCCAGCGCGATGAGCGCGAAGGCCACCCCCGTCACGACGACGGCGAGCAGCAGGGAGAGCAGCCACGCGACGCCGGCCCACTCGGGGGCCCACTCGAGCGGCGCGAGCAGTCGCAGGACCGCGACACCGAGCACCACCGGCGCCCAGGTCCAGGGGACGGCGAGCACGTACGGCCGGACCAGCGCGCGGCCGGAACGAGCACGTGCGTCGTCGTCCACGCGGTTCAGTCCACCACGCCTGGGCGTCGGCCGCCTTCTTCGAGCGCGCGACGCCGTACGTGAGGTCCTGGTGCAGCGCGTCGCAGTTGGCGTCGTCGGTCACGGCGGCGCGGGCGGGGGCCGCAGGCGAATCGTCGGCGGTCTGGACGACCCCCTCCTCGAGGGTTCCCGCTACCCGGCGGCCGTCCGTCAGGTCAGGCGGTGAGGAACACCCGCAGCGCGGACACGAACGCCTCGGGCTGCTCGGAGTGCACCCAGTGGCCGGCGCCCTTGATTGTGACGAGGCGGGTGCGTGGGAAGAGCCGGCGCATCGTGGCGTCGTGCTCGGGACGGATGTACGGCGACCGCTCGCCGGCGAGCCACAGCACCGGGTGGTCGAAGGTGCCGTCGCCGAGGTCGGAGTTGTCCGGGAAGTCGCCGATGGTCGGGAGCTCGGCCCGCAGCAGTGCCAGGTGGGGCTGCCACCGGAAGCCCGTGTCGGTGGAGCGGAGGTTCTGGAGCAGGAAGAGGCGGACCCGGTCGTCGGGGATGTCGGCGGTCAGCAGCCGGTCGGCGTCGGCCCGGCGGTCGACGGCGTCGAGGTCGAGCCGCGCGAGGCTGTCGAGGAGGTGCTCGAACTCCCCCGTGCCGGCTTTCGCGGTCGGCGAGATGTCGACGACGACGAGCCGGTCGACGAGCTCGGGGTGCCGGAGCGCGAGCACCATCGCGACCTTCCCGCCCATCGAGTGGCCGACGACGTGCACCGGTCCGTCGGCTGCGAACCCCTCGCGCAGGTGCGCGGCGACCGCGTCGGCGACGTCGACGTAGTCGACCGAGTCGGTCCACGCCGAGCGCCCGTGGTTGGGCAGGTCCACCAGGAGCGAGTGCAGGTCGGGCTCGAGCGCCTTGGCGACCTGGGTGAAGTTCTTGCCCTGGCCGGAGAGACCGTGCAGGAAGACCGTCCGGGCTCCCCCGGGACCGCCGATCTCGGCGTCGTGGATCGCGCGGTCCGGCTGGCTGCTCACGCCCGCAGCCTAGGGGCCGCCGCGTCGTCCGAGCGGTCCGGCTCCCTGACCCGTCCGGGTCATCCGCGGTGTGTTGCAGCCCACACCCGGCCCCGGGCGCCTACGGTCGAGCAGACGACTTTGGGGGTCATCGCCATGTGGGACACCGTCCAGACCAACGCCCGCCCGATCTCGCACGACCTGCCGTGCGGCCGCTGCGGCCACGCCGCGCACACCTACCTCGCCTGCTCCGAGACCTGCGACTGCGAGCCGGCGCGGGACCTCGTCCACACCTGACCAGCAGCCTCGGCTCCCCTCCGGCCTCACTCCCGGAACGGGACGTCCACGCTCGCCACCTGCTCGAGCGTCGGGCGGTCGGGCGCGCCGTCGGTGACGCCGCGGGACCACGCCATGTGCAGCTCGGTCTCGCGCAGCTCGAGGACGGCGAGGTTGTTGTCGTACCGGGGTCCCTGCGGCAGGCGCCACCGCAACGGGCTCCGCGGGACCCTCCCGCCCAGCAGCCGGCCCGTCGGGCGGGTCCGGCCGTACGCCGCCAGCGCGGTCGCCGCCCGCATCACGCGCGGCAGCGGGTTGCGGATCGGCGAGCGCACCGCCTGCACGATCGCGCTGTGCGCCGTGCGACCGCTGGCCGGGTCGGGCTCGGCCAGCGCGACGTAGCTGTGGTGGACGTCGCCGGAGAGGAACGTCACCGTCCGGGGCGCCCTCCCCCGCTCCCCCGCGGCCACCTCGACGACCATCCGGCCGACCTTCTGGAAGCCGTCCTGGAACGCCGCCCAGTGCTCGAGGTCCGCGCCCTGGCGCGCCCGCTCGCCGAGCGGCTTGAACAACCGGCCCAGCCGGCCCTGGGCCAGGGCCTCGCTGAACGCCTCCACGTGGTGCAGCGCCGGCGCGAGGAGGAACGGCAGCGAGGTGCCGACGATCAGGTGGTCGACGTCGCCGACCATCCGCTCGTCGAGCCAGGCCATCTCCGCGTCCTCGAGCATGCAGCGCAGCTCGGGCGTCAGCACGCGCGCGGCGCGGGAGTCGATCACGACGAGCCGGGCCTGGGTGTCGAAGTCGCGGCAGAAGCTCCAGCGGTAGCTGTCCGGCTCCTGGTCCGCGCGCTCGGCGAGCGCGTCGACCTCGGCGGTCAGGTCGAGCTCGCCGGGCCCGTCGTGCGCCGTGACCTGCTGCCACAGCGGGTCGGCGGCGCGTTCGGCCGGGCTGAGGTTGCCCAGGTGCTGGTGCACCCAGTACGACGCGAGGCCGCCGACGACGCGGTCGTGCCACCAGTCGGTGGCCTCCATCTGGGCCCGCCACGTCGCGCTGGTGTTCCAGTCGTCGCGGATGTCGTGGTCGTCGAAGATCATCGCGCTCGGCAGCGTGGAGAGGAGCCAGCGGTTGGCGGGGTCGTCCCACGCCAGGCGATAGAGGTGGGCGTACTCCTCGTAGTCCTGGAGCTCGTACCACGGCGCCTCCGACGGGTGGCGCCGCTGCTCGATGAAGGCCTTCATCTCGTCGCTGGTGTCGTCGGCGTAGACCTGGTCGCCGAGGAACAGCACGAGGTCAGGCCACTCGTGGTCGGCGACGCCCGCGCCGGTGTCCCCGGCGAGGTGCAGCGCGTAGGCCGGGCGTAACGCCGCCCCCGAGAGTTGACGAGGACCGATGAGCTCTCACGGACTCGGACTGGATCCCGGGATGCATCCGTGCTGCAGGCACCGAGGTGTCGCCGCTCAGCGCGACGACCTGTCGGGTCCCTACGTCACGGAGGGACCCGGGGTGGGTCGGCGAGGGATCGCGAGATGAGTGTCTTGGAGCCTGCCTCGACCCGAACTGTTGCGGACATCGACGGGCTGGATCTGGAACATGCCCTCACCGGCCTCCATGAGTTGCTGGTGATGTCGCTGACGATGCTGCAACGTCATGACGTGGACGGGGTCATCGACGTCCTGGCGCGTCGGGTCGAGTCGGCGACCGGCTGCACCTTGGTTCACGTCGACTTCCAGCGTCACCAGGAGTGGACCACCCTGCTCCCCGGGGAGCCAACGAGACCGGCGGAACCGATCCCCCCAACCGGTGAACGGGTGTTCGTGCAGGACCACGGCGACTCCTGGACGTCTACGACCTCTGTCACGGTCGCGAACGGCGTACCCGGCCAACTGGTCCTTCGCAGCTCCACCCGACCCGACCCCGAACAACTGTTCGTCATCGAACGGTTGGGCGACCTCCTCGGGATGGCGCTCGCGGACGCGCAGGTGCACGAGCGCCACCGCCGACGCGCCCACGAACTCTATGCAGCCAATAACGAGATGGCGCGCACCGTCGCGGCGCTGCAGCACCGTGAGGCGGTGCTGCAGGAGTTCGCCCGACTATCCACGACCGGGACTGAGCTCGACTAGTCGCAGCGCGGCCGAACCCACGTCCGCCTCGCCCCGCACGTCAAGAGCCAGCAGCACGACGTGGATCAGTCGGACCGCCAGGAATGCAAGCGCAAAGACCAGCGCCCGCGCGCCGAACGCCTGCGGCAGCGCGACCGCGGCCATCAGCATGGCCGCCATCGCGAGAAACAGCAGCAGGCGAGGCCCGGGTCCGTCGTGGTCGGAGGTGTTCGTCAGCCAGGCGTAGCAGGCCCACGCCCACCACACAGCAGCGAGCGCCAGAATCCCGCGGCCGAACCCCGCCCAGGAGATGTCCGCGAGCATCAGGACAGTGACCTGCAACATCGCGTAGACGAAGACCAGGTCGAAGAACAACTCCAGCGTTCCGACCGACCGATCTGCTGTGTCTTCGGCTGCTTGCTCATCCGCATTGCCGAGATCATCGTCGCGCATACGGTGCTCCTCACCCACTCGCCGACCTTGATGCTTGCGTACGCCAACTCACAGTGGGCTTCGGAGGGCGGGCCCGTTTCGCCGTGGGGGTCTCAAGCACTCTTCGGGGAACGCAATACTTTGTTGTAGAGCAAACCGAGAGCGACCGACAGGGGCAGCACGTGACCACCGATGCGACCGATGGCTTTGTGCGTGTCCGCGGTGCCAATGAGAACAACCTGCGCAACATTGACGTGGACATTCCTCGCAACGTGATGGTGGCGTTCACCGGGATCTCTGGGTCGGGGAAGTCGTCGCTGGCCTTCGGAACGCTGTACGCCGAGGCGCAGCGCCGCTACTTCGAGTCGGTCGCGCCCTACGCGCGCCGGCTGCTGCAGCAAGTCGGTGCCCCGCACGTCCAGGAGATCACCGGCCTGCCGCCTGCGGTCGCGCTTCAGCAGCGCCGGGGCGCGGCCACCTCACGCTCGTCGGTCGGCACCATCACCACGCTGTCCAACCTGCTGCGGATCCTCTACTCGCGGGCCGGCGATTACCCGGCTGGTGCCGATCACCTCGCGGCCGAGGCGTTCTCGCCCAACACCAGCGCGGGCGCGTGCCCGCGCTGCCACGGCCTGGGCGTCGTCCACGACGTCACCGAGGAGCTGCTTGTCCCGGACCCGTCACTGAGCATCCGTGAAGGGGCGATCGCCGCCTGGCCGGGCGCGTGGCAGGGCGCCAACCTGCGCAGCATCGTGATGGGGCTCGGCATCGACGTCGACAAGCCGTGGCACAGTCTCAGGAAGCGGGACCGCGACTGGCTGCTGTTCACCGACGAGCAGCCCTCGGTGCTCATCGAGCCGGAACCAGGTCGCGTCGACCACGGCTACTACGGGAAGTTCTGGAGCGCGCGCAGCCACGTCATGCACGTGCTGGCCGACTCCACGAGCGAGCGGATGCGCGAGCGGGCCATGCGGTTCGTGGAGGAAGCGCCCTGCCCGGATTGCCAGGGCAGTGGACTACGGCCCGAGGCCCTCGCGGTGACCTTTCTCGGGCGTTCGATCGCCGAGGTCAACGACCTGCCCTTCACAGCGCTGGTGGCTCTGCTGCGTCCGGTCGCTGAGCGGCCCGCGGGTGCCGACGAGGTCGCGGCGCGGATCTGCACTGACCTGGTCACGCGCGTCGAGGTGCTCCTCGATCTGGGCCTGGGTTATCTCAGCCTGGGACGGAGCTCGACGACGCTGTCGCCCGGAGAGGCGCAGCGCCTGCGGATCGCCACCCAGCTGCGCTCGGGCCTGTTCGGAGTCGTCTACGTCCTGGACGAGCCGTTCGCCGGCCTGCACCCGGCCGACGCGGAGCCGCTGCTGGATGTCCTGGACCGCCTCAAGGCGTCCGGCAACACACTGTTCGTCGTGGAGCACGACCTCGACGTCGTACGACGAGCAGATTGGGTCGTCGATATCGGCCCGGGTGCGGGCGAGGCCGGAGGTCGAGTGCTTCACAGCGGCCCTGTCGCGGGCCTGGAGGACGTGACTGAGTCGGCAACCAGCGCCTACCTGTTCGGTCGCGCCGAGCGGCTCGTGCACGATGCGCGGGCCCCGCAGGGCTGGCTGCGACTGACCGGCGTACATCGCCACAACCTGCGCGACATGTCTGTCGATATCCCGCTGTGCGTGCTGACCGCCGTCACCGGGGTGTCCGGGTCCGGCAAGTCGACCCTGGTCACCCAGGTCCTGGCCGAGGACCCGACTGCTCGTGAGTCGTTCGACCGACTGGTATTGGTCGACCAGCGCCCGATCGGCCGGACGCCGCGGTCCAACCTCGCGACGTACACGGGGATGTTCGATGCCGTGCGGAAGTTGTACGCCGCCACGGACGCGGCCCGGGCCCGCGGCTACGGCGCCGGCCGCTTCTCCTTCAACGTCGCCGGGGGCCGCTGCGAGACCTGTCAGGGCGAGGGATTCGTCTCCGTCGAGCTACTGTTTCTGCCTGGCACCTACGCTCCCTGCCCGACGTGCCACGGCGATCGCTACAACCCCGAGACGCTCCAGATCACCTACCGCGGCAAGAGCATCGCGGAGGTCCTCGACCTGTCCGTCGACGACGCCGCCACGTTCCTGGCCGACGTACCGGCCGCCGCACGCAGCCTCCAGACGCTTCGCGAGGTGGGTCTGGGCTATCTGCGACTTGGACAGCCGGCGACCGAGCTCAGCGGCGGGGAGGCACAGCGTATCAAGCTCGCCACCGAGCTCCAGCGCGCTCACCGCGGCCATGCCCTCTACCTGCTCGACGAGCCGACCTCCGGACTCCACCCCGCAGACATCGCTCTGCTGCTGCGCCAGCTGCACCGGCTCGTCGACGCCGGCAACACGGTGGTCCTCGTCGAGCACGACCTCGACGCGATCGCCACCGCGGACTGGGTCATCGATCTCGGTCCGGGCGGAGGAGATGCCGGCGGTCGGGTTGTCGCGACCGGCACGCCGGCCGACATCGCCAGGGCCGAGGGCAGCGCGACCGCGCCCTACCTCTCGCGGCGGCTCGAGCGGACATGAGCTGGGTGCGGGCGGCCGGTGTGCCGTCAGGCTGCCGCGCGGGCGCGGAGGCATCACGCCAAGAAGAATCCGTACATGTCATGAAAGATGAAGGCATGACTGTGTATCTCGCTTGGACCTCGGAGGACCTGCCTGACCTGGAGGGGCCGTGGCACGAGGCTCGGCTTGTGGCGCCCGGGCTGGTCGCCGTGGACAGCACCGAATCGCTGTCAGCGGTCTATCACGCCATCAAGTGGTCCCTGGAGGGTGAGGCTTCGCTGATCGTGGTCCCCGTGCACCAGACGCCCAAGTCGCGGGGCATGGCTGCTGGCACCACTAGGTGGTTGCGTGAGCGGACTGCAAGACAACCGCCCGGTGCCAACATCCGGGGCCTCACGTCATCCGATTGAGCTGTCCGGGCTCCCAGGCCACGAGGGCTGCCAGGTTGGTTCTCCCACCTCAGGGAACGAGGCTTCACGTAGGTGGGTGATGGACACGGGGAGATTGAGACCGGGGAGCGGCGCCCGCAACCGGGAAGGCCCCGCGCGGACTCCCTTACCCCGGGGACGCCGCCCGATCAGCGAACCCCAACCGACGACGCTCCGCGTGATCGACCTCGTCCACGGCGAGCACGCGCACGACGTCGCCGTTAGACCCGTCCGGTAGGAGATCCCGGGAAGGGAGCCTCCGCCGGCACACCATCGCCACCTACTTTGAAGAGTTCGCGTCATCGGGCCTGGTTCGTCAACGTTCCACACGGCGAGCTCGTCAATCATTTCTGCATCTCGACAGGACCTGTGTCGAGATGCAGCGAACTTTTCCAAACAGGCTTGATGATCTTTTCAACACTGCGTCACTCGACATTGGTCGTGACGATTGTCGGCGGCCGCGAGAAACTGCCCGGAGACGGCCACGAAGCTGCCCGCTGGCGGTCATGAGAACTGCCCACTGACGGTCATGGGATCTGCCCGACACGACGTCGTCTGCCTTGCCGCGGTCCGCGGTTGAGGCCCCTTCCTCGGGTG